>DIEM01000073.1:0-200 GCA_002418625.1 Firmicutes bacterium UBA5774 | reverse complement strand
CCGCCCTCACGAATAGCGAACCTGAGTCCCTGCTCGATGGCGATCGGTGTGATCAGCTCGATGTTCATCTGGATGTTGTCTCCAGGCATGCACATCTCTACGCCTTCAGGAAGCGCGATGCTGCCCGTGACGTCCGTCGTCCTGAAATAGAACTGCGGTCTGTATCCGTTGAAGAACGGCGTATGTCTTCCGCCCTCTTC
>DIEM01000070.1 GCA_002418625.1 Firmicutes bacterium UBA5774 | reverse complement strand
AGGGTCTTGTTTCGAGTTCTATCGAGGTTTTCCCGCGCATATTAGCTCACCCAGTTTGTGAAGCAAACTGTCGGTGAACTTACGCAAGGAAATCACAAATTTAATTTGCAGATTTCTACTGCGAGCCCAAATTGATTTCAAAGACTCGATTCACAAAAGCCCATGTCCGATGCTCGCGTACGGAAAGTACGCTGCGCTCCGCCAGGAGCCTTGTTTCGCGTCTTATGGGATTTTTCCGTCGCAAATTGATGTTTTTCATTTAACACTGCCATAATTTGTTCTTAATGTTTGTATTATATACTGGGCATGAAAGAAGATGGAGGTGTAAAATTATGATCTTAAAAAAGCATTTGAAAAGTATCATGTCTGTAACCCTTGCTGTAGGATTGGTACTGTCCATGGCAGTGGCCCAGCCGAATCTTGGAATGGCTGCTTCGGCTGACGATGAGACCTACAGCGGAAAAACCCCGAAATATGTATTTATGTTTATTGGAGACGGGATGAGCTATCCTCAGGTCAGCAGCGCGGAAATGTATCTTGGTGAATTGTCGATGCCGGGGCAGATTACTCCTGAGCAGCTTGACTTTACGAAATTTCCTGTCCATGGTGCGCTGATGACGCAGGATTCCACATCATTCATTCCTGATTCCGCTTCCACAGCAACTTCTCTGGCTTCCGGCAAAAAGACATTATCCGGAGTCATCAACATGGATGAGACGAAATCGATCGCGTATACGCCGATAACAGAAGCCCTGAAGGAAAAAGGCTACAAGATCGGCATCGTGACCAGCGTTCCGATTACGCATGCAACACCGGCAGCGTATTATGCAAAGGTGGCAAACAGAAATGATGCCTATGGAATCGGAAAGCAGTTGGCTGCAAGCGGATTCGACTATTTCGGCGGCGGAGATTTCGACCAGAAAACCGGTCCTAAGGGAGCCGATCAGCACATCTATGAAATCGTTGAAGGCGCCGGCTATACGATTGCAAATACCAATGAAGAAATCCTGGCGCTCAACAATAAATCCGGAAAAGTCGTCGCGATCGACCCGGATGATTATGAAGCGGCTCTGGACTATGAAATAGACAGGGCGGACGGCGAGCTTGCGCTTTCGGATTACGTCGCAAAGGGAATCGAAGTGCTGGATAACAGCAAAGGATTTTTCATGATGGTTGAAGGCGGTAAAATAGACTGGGCCAATCACGCCAACGATGCTGCCGCTTCCATCCATGATACGATAGCCTTTGACGAATCTGTGGAAGTCGCTTTGGATTTCTACCGCGCACACCCGAAAGAAACCTTGATCATTGTCACAGCCGACCACGAATGTGGAGGGATGACCATCGGTTATTCTTTGACAGGATACAGCACGCATTTTGACAAGCTTCAGCCGGTAAAGATGTCATATCAGGAGTTTGACAAGCTGGTCAAAGAGTATCAGGCGGCAATGCCTTCCGATCCAATGCTGTCGGATTTGGCCGATGAGATCGAGGATGCTTATGGGCTGGACATCAACAACCTGAGCGATTATCAATCGTCAATGCTGGAAGACGCGTTCGAAAAGGCCATGAGCGGTGAAAAGCCTTCGGATGATCAGGAAAAAGTCCTTTATGGATCCTATAGCCCATTGTCAGTGACACTTTCACACATAGTAAACAGCAGTGCCGGACTCAGCTTCACCTCATACTCGCACACAGGAACACCGGTGCCGGTATATGCCATGGGTGCGGGCTCGGAACTTTTCGATGGATTTTATGACAATACCAAAGTCTATGGCAAGTTGTCTGTCATCACGAAGCTCGATAAGTAAATAGATCGGGTAGAAGGTATCAGTGTTTCAGGTCAAAACTGGATGCACATCTGTCCTGAGCGGAGAATTCCGCTCAGGACTTTATTCTTCAATTATGATGGAGGGAACTGATTTGTCGAAAAATATAAAATTTGCATCGACCATTGAAAAAACGGCGATTTTAAGAGGAATGACATTGAGGGAACTGATATTCAATGCAGTTATTATTTTGTTCGTCGCCATACTCGCGTTTATGCCGACCGGATTTCAGGAAAATAATTATCCAGGCAGCATGCGATCGGTGGTCCGGGTCTTGGATGTTGACAACGATAATGTTTTAAGCAATTTTGGCTTTGTCATGGAAGGGGAACAGGTTTGTCGGGTCGAAATTCTGGATGGGCCCTTTAAAGGTCAGGAAGCGGATGCAAGCAATAGATTCACAGGCAGGCTCGAACTGGACAAAGCTTTCACGGCAGGAGACAAAGCCCTTGTGGTGGTAGATCATGCTGATCAGGCCATCACGAATATCACGATGATCGACCACTACCGAATCGGCCTGGAGGGCGTCCTAATAGGGATATTCGCTGTGTTTCTGGTGATTTTCGCCCGATGGACAGGCGCTAAGGCATTATTGTCATTTTTGATGACCGTCCTGATGATATGGAAGCTGTTAGTGCCGCTGCTGCTCAAGGGATGGGACCCTTTGATCATTTCGATGTATTTTGTGATAACAGTCACGACCATTATAATATTAATGGTTGGAGGCCTGAATAGAAAATCTGCCGCGGCCGTGCTGGGTTCGCTTTCGGGAACTTTACTTACGGCGTTTTTGGCGATTATATTCGGAAACAGCTTCAAAATCCACGGAGCAGTGCTGCCGTATTCCGAAAGCCTTCTCTATTCCGGCTATGCTCATCTGAACCTTACGAATATCCTGATTGCGGTCGTTTTCATAGCCTCGGCAGGGGCGCTAATGGATCTTGCCATGGATATTGCGGCTGCCGTTCATGAAGTTGTGGAGAAAAAACCTGATATCACAACGTATGAGGCCATAAAATCCGGGTTGAATGTCGGAAGGACTGTCGTGGGGACCATGACGACAACCTTGTTATTTGCGTATACAGGAGGTTATATTTCTCTTCTGATGTATTTCATGGCTTTAGGAACGCCGATCATCGATATTTTTAATCTTAAATATGTGTCGATGGAAATCATGCATACGGTGGTCGGGAGCTTCGGACTCGTCGCAGTTGCTCCTTTAACAGCAATCACATCAGGTTTTCTGTTGACGAAAAAATCCAGGCAGGCCGATATGGAGCTCGAAATCTCGCCGGAGTCAAAGTGACGGTTCGAGCCCTTTTTAGAATTGCGGAAATTATTTAAAAAAATATGGAATTCTTATGCAGGATGCAGTAAAATGGTTTTAGCGCAGTTATGGGGGCATAGCTCAGCAGGCTAGAGCGCATGCGTCACAAGCATGAGGTCACAGGTTCGAGCCCCGTTGTCCCCACCAAAAGTGGATGCAAAAGCCAGGCGAATGACCGCTCTTTCGGGGGCGGTCATTCGTTTTAGTTAAAAGCGGGTCCTGATTCTTTTTTGGACATTCGGTCTTTTAAACTGGCTTGGAAGGATAATATTATGAAAAAATGTATTTTAGTCCCTGATTCGTTTAAGGGAACGATGAATTCCATCCAGATTTCCAATATAATGAAGGATGTCATACTGAAGCACTGGCCGGATTGCGAGGTGATTTCCATTCCGATCGCGGACGGAGGAGAAGGAACCGTGGATTGCTGGCTTGAGGCTCTAGGTGGGAATAAGATTTTTCTGAAGACAAAGGGACCGTACATGGAGGATATCGACAGTTTTTATGGACTGGCCGGAAAGACCGCAATTATTGAAATGGCGGCTTCCGCAGGGCTGCCTTTAGTGGTGGATCGGCCTGATCCATTGAGGACAACGACTTATGGCGTCGGAGAGCTGATCCGTGATGCGATCCGCCGCGGGTGTAAAAAAATAATCATCGGCTTGGGAGGAAGCTGCACAAATGACGCGGGGGCCGGAATGGCTGCGGCGCTCGGCACCGTGTTCCGTGATGCGAACGGGAGAGATTTTCTTCCGGTCGGGGGCACATTATCCGAGGTCGACAGCATAGATATCACTGAAATCGAAAGGCTGGTCAAAGGGGTCGAAATCATTGGGATTTGTGACATCGACAATCCGATGCATGGCAGGCAAGGCGCTGCCTGCGTGTTCGCGCCTCAAAAGGGAGCTGGTCCGGAAGCGGTTGAATTGCTGGACAGGCAGCTTGAAAAATTCGCCGGGACGATCTACAGATGTCTGGGCATGGATGTTGGACTGCTGAAAGGCGCCGGTGCAGCCGGCGCTATGGGGGCAGGCGTGCATGCGTTCCTGAAAGGCCAGCTCAAGCAGGGTATTGATACGATCCTGGATCTAGTTGGCTTTGAAGAGCTGCTGCAGGGATGCGATGTCGTATTTACGGGAGAAGGCCGCTTGGATGAGCAGACACTTTCAGGCAAGGTTGTCTCCGGTGTCGCCGGCCGGGCCAAGCACCGGAACGTTCCGGTGATCGCTGTGGTTGGCAGCATGGATCAAAATATGACCGCGATATTTGATATTGGAGTGACCGAAGTATATGAAACCGGCCGCGGACGGGGAAGCTTCGCTGAAATAAAGGCAAATTGCCTGGAGGATCTGCGGGCGACGCTCGAAAAAGTGCCGATGATCAGCGCTGGGTCGCCGTCTTTCCGCCTGCCAGATCGGGATGCTTGAGAAAGTAAATCTTCTTTGCAAGTCTGCTCTGGAAACTGTAGCGTGTATTCGACTTTGCGTCGCCTTCATCCGAGATGACAGGCAACGGCATATCAGGCATGTTTGATTCTATGAAGTCGACGTATTTATGCATATTTTTCAGGTTGAGCCAATTCAAAAACTGCTTCTCGACGGTTGACAATTTACAGCCTCTTATATCCGATATTTCCATAAGCGGCATTCCGTTATCGAAAAGCTGCTTGTATTTCATATTGGCCGGAGAATTCACGTCGACAATATCGACGGCATCGGGACACAGCTCATGTATTTTCAGGAGGATCCGGGCCGTGACAATGGCGTCATCGCCGGCGCGATGCGCTTGATCCTGCTCTATTTCAAATGCATTTGCAATACTGGACAGCGAATCGGTGCATTCAAAATTTCGGACTTTTTTCAGTTTATTGAAAGCCCTCTTCGTGCAGATATAGGTATTGTCGAACGGAATGCCCTGATTCTTAAAAGCAATGTTGAGGAATTCCATATCCTGATCGGCATCATGCGCAACGATTGTAGAATCACCAATGAAATTCCTGAATGAAATCATTACGGTTTCGATCGGATCCGCAGTCTTGAGCATATCGTTTGTGATACCCGTGATATCCGTAACGAGCGGGCGGACGCGTCTGCCCGGATTTGCAAGCTTTGAAAATGTGTCGGCTATTTTTCCGTTGACGATTTTGCATGCGCCCAGTTCAATGATCCTGCCGCCGGCATGTGGACCGTAACCGTTTGCTTCAATATCGAAGGCCACGAGTGTCATATTTGATATGTCCATAGACGGGTATACCTCTTTTATCTCATTTTGATTTTCATTGACATCGTTTCTATAATACGCTCTGCGAACATTATCGTCAATAAAAATGAATTGAATTCGGGCTTCATTTGAGTCTTGATCGGATCCGCCTCAATTCTGGCAGGAGTAATTACTGAGATACCATTAAACAATATGAATATATTGATAAACAATAAATTAATATTGACATTCAATAAGAGTATGGATATAATTAGCATGAAATATTGAAAGAAAGGAACCGAAACAATGTGGAATCCAAGTAAATCCGTAAAACTATCTTCAATATGCACGAAAATCGCGATTGCGCTGGTCGTTGCCTTTGCTTTCGCCATGCCGTTCATGGTGAACAGTTATGTCGGCTATGCCGGTAAAAATCCGGAAGTGGCATTTCCGCTGATGGTCACGCTTTATGCCTGCATAGTGCCCGGGGCTGTCTCCCTGTTCTGCCTTGACAGGCTTCTGGCCAATATTGAAAAGAATGAAGTGTTCATTGAATCGAATGTCAGGCTGCTGCGGTTCATATCATGGTGCTGCTTTGCAGTTTCGGCCATATTATTCGTGTCAGGATTCTATTACATCTTTCTCCTGATTGTTGCAGTGGCTGCCGCATTTTTGGGATTGATACTGAGAGTCGTCAAGAATGTTATAGAGCAGGCGGTTCATATAAAGAGAGAAAATGATTTTACCATATAGGAAGGAGGGATCCGCATGGCAATAATAGTCAATCTGGACGTCATAATGGCAAAAAGAAAGATGTCTGCCGGCGAACTGTCGGATAAAATAGGGATCACTCCGGCGAACCTATCGATATTGAAAAACAATAAGGCAAAGGCAATCAGATTTTCGACGCTGGAAGAAATCTGCAGAGTGCTGGATTGTCAGCCCGGAGACATCCTGGAGTATAAGAAGGGAGATGCGGGACATGAATAGCGCCCCATTGTGCAAAGCGGACTATGCAGCTGAGGATATCGTATTTGCGTTCACGATGCTGCTGTGTGGGTTTCTGTATTGGAATTTGATTTCGGTGGAAAGCCTCGGTGCCGGTGTTGCCGTCTTTACAGCGTTATTTTGCATTGCTGCGGCAGTTTATCTCAGACAGGGCGGCTTTCGCCAAACGGGAAAAAGCCTGCTTTGTTTGGCAATCATTGCATTATCCGCATCGGCATTTCTGCTGTTCGACAATATGTTGATCAAAGGATTCAATTTTATTTTTCTGTCCGTCACGGTCGTCTACTGGATATCTCTGGCAACAGGAAGAACCTTGGAAAACAGGATATCGATCTATATTCTTGGAGATATTGTCAACCAGTTGATAGCCGTACCGTTCCGCAATTTTTCATGCTGCTTCGGCGGCATAAAGCATCTTGTGGCCAGGCATCAGAAAGGCAGGGGCATTTTGGCCGGAGCCTTGGGAGTGCTGATGATCCTGCCGGTCCTCTTCCTTGTTGTCAGTCTTCTCGTCAGCGCTGACGCAGTTTTTGAGGGATTCGTCAGCAGCATACGAATCACGCTGTCAGAAGACATCGTAGAGTATATAGTCCAATTTCTCATGGGAGTGCCTGTGGCCTGCTACCTGTACGGGCTGGTATACGGCGACCGGTACGAACGCCATACCGGTACGGTTTCAATGGAGTCCGCAGACAGGCATGCCGCCTCTTTAAGATTCGTTCCGGGCATGACTGTCTATGCAGCTCTGGCTGCCCTCAATATCGTCTATGTGTTGTTTTTCCTCACCCAGACCACATATTTGTTCTCGGCATTTGGAAACAGCCTGCCTGAATTCACGACTTATTCGGAATATGCAAGACGGGGATTTTTTGAATTATGTGCCGTTGCCGGCATCGATCTGGCTGTGATCGCTTTTGCCCATATCGTTGCAAAGCGTGAAAGAGTGAAAGTGCTTCAAATAGAAACGGCCGTATTATGTGTATTCACGCTGATGCTGATCACGACCGCCTTGAGCAAGATGGGGATGTACATCGCCTATTACGGCCTGACCCTGTTGAGAGTATATACGACCTGGTTCATGGTATTGCTGTTTTTCATTTTTGCAATTATTGCAGTCAGGCAGTTCAGGCGCTTCAATGCTGCAAGGATTCTGATGCTGGGCTTTGTAATCTTTTTCATGGTGCTTTGCTTTGGAAACGTCGATGGTTTGATCGCGCGCTACAATATAGACCGATATAATCAGGGAACGCTTGAAAGCCTGGATGTTGAAGCATTGGGGGACCTGTCCGATGCCGCGGTCCCATATATGTATGAGCTATATCTTGAAACTGACGATGATGATCTGAAAAACAGCCTTGCGGAGGCAATAGCGAAAGATCCGAGTATGGTGGATCGGATGGGGCATGATGTATCCTTCCGCGATTTCAATCTGCAGGCATATAAGGCGGACAGGATCAGGAGTCTCATCTAGGCCGGCCTTGGATCCGTAAAGAGTAAGACCGCATGCCTTCGAAGCTCCGGCGCCATCGGTGAGCGCCATGCCATGACAGCCGGCAAACGCGGAGCGCTCAGCCGAACACAGGCAGCCATCAGGCAATACATACTGCCGTGCATCAGCATGGCAGTATTTTTTTTTGTGCGTTTGTGTTATTCTAAGTTTATTGGGAGGTGATCCGGATGAGAATATCAATGTTTTATTTTACCGGAACCGGTTTTACAGAAAGAGTCGCTGAAAGGTTGTCGGCTGAATTCCGGGATCAAGGCCAGGATGTGCATTTGAATTATATTCCGGAAATGCTGCAAAAGCTTGATAAAGGCAGCGGTGAGCCGATTGCCGGGGGCTCGGATTTCGATCGGATCGGAATCCTTTATCCAGTCCATTCCTTTAATGCGCCAGAGATCGTGATCAGATTCGCAAAGCTGCTGCCTTCCGGGAACGGAAAAAGCGCGTTCATCGTCAAGACGGCCGGTGGAAAATCAAGGTTCAATAAAGGGTCGTCGCTGCTGCTGAAAAAAGTTCTGGCGCGGAAAGGCTACAAGACAGTTTATGAGGAAGTGATCCAGATGCCTTCCAATTTCATTGTGAGATATGATGATGACACGGTCAGGCAAATCGTGGGCAGAGCGGACGATCTTGTGAAAATTGTCGCGGAGGAGATCGTAAAAGGAAGGAAAAAGACTTTCAAGCCGGGAATCGACACCAGGATAACGGCTGTGCTCGGCAGAGCTGAATGGACGGGCGCCCGTTTTGTCGGCAAATTCCACCTGAAGGTGACAGACCGCTGCAATTTATGCGGAAAATGTGTTTCCGAATGTCCGACCCGCAATATCAGCATGGATAGCGGTAAAATAAAATTCGGATCCGATTGTACTTTTTGCATGCGATGCATCTATGGATGCCCGCAAAAGGCAATCCATCTGAAGCGGCCGTTTTCAGGAATAGAGGTGAAGGATTGGTTCGATATTGATGAACTTATGGGTAAATAGATGAGGATACTGGTGGATGCTGATGCATGCCCCGTCAAGGGCATTATCGTCGATATCGCAAAAAAAAATGGCATACCCGTGACGATGGTCATTGATACGAGCCATGAATATAATGATGGCTACAGCGAGGTGATCGTCGTATCGAGGGGTGCGGACGCAGCGGATTTCAAGCTCGTAAACCTGGCGGGAAAGGGTGATGTCGTCGTGACGCAGGATTACGGCGTTGCTGCGATGGCTCTTGCCAAAGGAGCCTTGGCCATCAGCCAGAACGGCATGCTGTATGACGGCGGAAATATTGACGGACTGCTTATGGGAAGACATCAGAACAGGAAAATCAGAAGCGCCGGCGGCAGGACCAAAGGGCCGCCGAAGAGAAGCAGAAGCCAGGATGTTGATTTCGAGGAAGCATTGCTGAAGCTGATCGGGCCGGATTCTTGAAGTTGTTGATTATTGAATGGATGAAGAAATATCCGTATTATGGAGAATGTTTTTACATTGGCTGATGATGATGGATGCGATGGCAGTATTCCATAAGAAAGTGACCAGGAGCGCCAGCGCGAATGCATAAGACGAAGGCATGGCCATCGGGAGCATGACCGCGAGGGCGATGCCGGGAAAAGTGAGCAGCGCCATCATCAATAAGTAGAGTAAAACAAGGACACCTTTGCTGGACAGGGAGCCCAGCACTTTTTCGGACAATAAGTTGCCTGCGGTGAACAGGATGCCGAAGCCGGTACGAGCAAGAATGCAGGCGGCGATGTCAAAGGGCGGCGCATTGAGGATCAGACCCACGGGAACGAAGATGAATATGCCGTCTGTCAGTGTTTTGATGATCGATTCCATGCAGGAATATACCAGCTTCAGGAATGGACTGACGGGGATCAGGAAGATGTATGGAAGCACCAGCTCCTTGATCCATCGGGAAGCGGACTGGGTAAAAAGCTGAAAGAACACCGAAAATATGAACACGGAAAACAAACCTCCGCTGTCTTGGATGACGAGAGTAAAAACAATCATTGCAACACATTGGATGAATGTCGTGTTGTCAAAGAACAGATAGCCTCCCCGCCTGTTTTCAAGCATATGCTTGAAGAAAATAACGCTGGCACCCTTGCCGCGGCGGATACCCTTCCGATCCTTCAAACGGATCTTATCGGCGGATTTCGCATCCGATATCCGGCCTTCCCTTGCGGCTTCCATGCGCTGATGCATCCTCTCGGTAGCCTGAAGCACATCCTCGTAATAATCGATATTGGTTTTCATTATAACGACGATCATGGCCAGCATGCCTGTGAAAGTCAGTATTGAAAATTGAAGCGCGGCTGCCGGATCTCCCGACATCAGCGAAAAAACTGAGCCTGTGATCCATCCGACGACCGGATACCAGTCCACCCAGCCGGCGTTTAAAGATGCAGCGGCAGCGGCGGCCGGACTGAAGCCGTTTATCGCATTGATCACGAATACGATTAACAAGGGTGCAAGCGAGCTGTAAAAGGATATCCGAACGATTTTTTTTCGAAAATCATGGCTATTGGTGAATGTGTAAATGACCATTGCGACGATTTGTGCTGAAACGAGTGCAAGCGCATAAGCAAGCAAAAGGAGCAGCAGCATTTTGAATTCGATATTATAGCGTTCCCTTAATAAATGAGCCTGGAAAAGGATGAAGACGGAAGCAATCAGCGAAGCACTCATCTGACGGATCAGTCCGTAGATCAGGATCTTCCTCGGGGAGATCGGCGCCGTGAAAAGCAGATTTACATCATGAAGGCCAAAAAAACTGCTGCCCGAAGACAGCCCGCTGGTGACGGAGGAATAGAACACAAAAAGAAGCATTGCGATCATGAAAGCTTTCAATTCGCTGAGATCATGGTATTCGGTTGCAGGAAAAGGCCTTGAAATCCCGGATGTCGCCAGAACGAATATCAATAGGGCTGCGATAAGGATGTAAGCAGCCATTTGAGCCGGATGCTCTTTCAGATGCAGAATCCGGTTCTTGATCGTGATGCGCCAGAGATAGAAGATGCCTCTCATGAGCGGGATTCCTCCCGGCCGTTCGAATCGCAATCGGTGATCGAGAAAAAAAGGTCCTCCAGGCTTTCGCCGGTCTGCATCAGGTCGTCCCTGGAGCGCGAAGCGAGGATTTTCCCCTGGGCCATGATATGAGTGACATCCCAATAATCCTCAACGCTGTCGATCATATGCGTGCTGATCAGAAGCGTCGCTCCGCCGTCTTTCAGATCCCGGAAAACGAGCTTCAATTCCTTGATAGCCTTGGGATCAAGACCGACCAGCGGTTCATCGAATATGACAACCCGGGGCCTTGGCAGAAGCGCGCAGCAGATGCTGACTTTTTGCTGCATGCCTTTTGAAAGTTCCTTGCCCAGTTTTTTTCTTTTATCGGAAAGCTCGAATCTTGTCATCAGCTCTTCGGCATAAGGTTCCCAATCAGTCAGGGAATACGCCCTCGCGATGAATTCGAGATGTTCCTCGACAGTAAGCATGCTGTAGAGCGCCGGAATCTCCGGGACGTAGCCCAGCATTTTCTTTGCTTCCAATGAGCGGTTTTCATGTCCGCAGATCCTGATGTCTCCTTCGAAGCGGAGCAGGCCGCAGATGCATTTGATCACCGTGGATTTGCCGGCGCCGTTCGGGCCAAGCAGTATAGCGATTTTGCCATTGCCAACGGTAATGGAGACATTGTCGTTCGCAATCATTTTCCCATATTTTTTTGTTACGCCCAAGACTTCAAACATACTGCGATCTCCCGATAAGCTGCTGCAGTTACTCAATAACGATGATGGATTCGATGACCGGCTGATTTTCCGAAAGGACCGTTCCATTTTCGTCCTCGACCGGTGTGTTTTCGGCGATGGCGTCTATGACATCCATACCCTTGGTAACCATTCCGAACGCCGCATAATCGCCGTCAAGAAAGGCAGCGTCCGTGTGTACTATAAAAAATTGCGAACTGGCGCTGTCGTTGTCGTTGCCGGCTCTGGCCATGGAAAGGACGCCAGGGCCATGGGACAGCATGTTTTCAAAGCCATTATTCGAAAATTCGCCTGTGATGGATTCATCGGAGCCTCCGCGGCCGTTGCCGAGCGGATCGCCGCCCTGGATCATAAAACTCTCAATGACACGATGAAATGTAAGGCCATTGTAAAAACCTTCGTTTATCAGGCTCACAAAATTGTCGACTGTGACCGGAGCGACATGGGGGTAGAGATCGGCCTGGATGGTGCCGTAGTCCCGAACCTCGATTTGGATATGTATCGCATCGGATATGTCGGGAGCGGCCGCATCCTGCGATGGCGCGGAGGGCGCGGGTGTTTCGTTTTGAACGGATGCGCAGCCAGCCGCAAGCATTGCCGCGATGATCAGAAGAATAAGATAGAAGAGACTCTTGACTTTCATTATCGACCCCACTGACTGCAGGATGGCGGGCTGATTCCGGTGCGCCGCGCCGTCTGCAAGAATTGCTGATTTCTATAATAAAATAGCATAAAAAATGGCTAATGTATAGACTATATATATGTAATAAGGTAATATTAGGTGTATCGTGCCGAATATAGTCTCAGAAGCCTGCGGATATTAAAAAATTCTTGACAGGCCATTTTAATTATGGTAATTTTATTAAGCGACTTTATAATGATGATCATGATATAATCGTGTTAAGTATGTCATTTAAAGATAAATCAAGACTGAAAACACAACCCGGGAGGTGTAGAGAATGAGAGTAAAAGTGACATTGGCATGTCAGGAGTGCAAACAGAGAAATTACAATACCACAAAAAACAAGAAAAACGATCCTGACCGTCTGGAATTCAATAAATATTGCAAGTTCTGCCACAAACACACACTCCACAAGGAAACGAAGTAAAGGGTATGGGAGCTATGGATAAAAAACCTGCAGACAAAAAGACTGTCAACAATGCCAATAAAAAAAAGATTAACATCAAGGAATATTTCAGAGGCATCAGAACAGAGACTAAAAAAGTCATATGGCCGACCCGTAAGGAACTGGCTTCCTATACCGGTGTCGTTTTATTCACCTGCTTTGTATTCGGACTCGGGATATGGATCGTGGATTCGATCTTCCTGGCTGCACTGAAACACATCCTTAATATTAGTTTTTAAAATGCAAAGGAGGGGGGAGCAGCCAGCTGCTTCCGCTCAAAGGAATGGCTAAAAGCAAAAAAATCGAAGAACTCGAAGGTCTGGAAGAAAATATAGCGGCAGTCGCCGAGGAAGTACAGTCCGCTGACACCGCTTCCGCCGAATCGGCAGCGGAGGGAACCGGCGTTCCAAAGGAAGAAACGGCGATAGGCTATGATGTTGCCGGCATGGATTCCGCAGAGCCTTCCAAAACGCCGAAATGGTATGTCGTACACACTTATTCGGGTCACGAGAACAAAGTCAAAGTCAATATCGAGAAGATCGTTGAGAACCGAGGGATGCAGGATCTGGTTCTCAGTATTGTCGTGCCCACGGAAGACCGCGTCGAAATCAAGGACGGCCAGAAGAAAATCAAAACAAGAAAGATGTTTCCGGGTTACGTCATCGTTAAGATGATCATAACAAATGAATCCTGGTACCTGGTCAGAAACACCCAGGGCGTTACAGGATTCGTCGGGCATGGATCCGAGCCTGTTCCGCTTACAAATGAAGAGGTCAGGCGAATGGGCATTGAGAAGATATCCATCAAACTGGATGTTGAGCCGGGAGACAGTGTCAAGGTCATCAACGGACCGTTTGAGAGCTTTATGGGCACGGTTGAGGAAGTCAACATGGAAAAACAGATATTGAAAGTCAAAATCTCCATGTTCGGAAGAGAGACCCCTGTCGAATTGGAATTCGGCCAGGTTGACAAATTATAAAAGGTTTAGCTAAGGAGGTGAAAAAAACATGGCAAAAAAAGTTTCAGCTTATATCAAGCTTCAGATCGCGGCAGGCAACGCCACTCCGGCACCACCGGTAGGGCCGGCGCTTGGTCAGAAGGGCGTCAACATCATGGATTTCTGCAAGCAGTTCAACGCCAAGACCGCAGACCAGCCGGGAATGATCATACCGGTCGTCATTACAGTATATGCGGACAGATCGTTCACGTTCATCACAAAAACGCCGCCGGCTGCAGTTCTTCTGAAAAAAGCCGCCAATATCAAGAGCGGTTCAGGCGAACCGAACAAGAAAAAGGTCGCTACAGTAACGATGGATCAGGTCAGGGAGATCGCACAGGCTAAAATGCCGGATCTTAATGCTGCTAATCTTGATACCGCTGCCGATATGATCAAGGGCACGGCAAGAAGCATGGGGATCACAGTCAAAGATTGATCGAGTGGGAGGCTGTCATGGCCGCGAATACCACAAGGAGGTAAGAAATGCCTAAAAGAGGTAAAAACTACAAGGATTCAGTAAAAACATACGACAAGCATGTGCTTTACGATGTCAATGAAGCGTTTGAGCTTGCCCTCGGCACCGCCAAGGCGAAGTTTGACGAATCGATCGAAGTCCACATCAAGCTCGGCGTAGACTCAAGACATGCGGACCAGCAGGTCAGGGGCGCCATCGTGCTTCCTCACGGAACCGGAAAAACCAAGAGAGTCCTGGTTTTCGCAAAGGGAGACAAGGTAAAGGAAGCTGAAGCGGCCGGAGCCGATTATGTCGGCGCTGAAGATCTTGCAACCAAGATTCAGAGCGAGAGCTGGTTCGATTTTGATGTCGTGGTCGCTACCCCGGATATGATGGGCGTCGTAGGACGTCTCGGAAAATTGCTCGGACCTAAAGGCCTGATGCCGAACCCAAAATCCGGAACAGTCACCATGGACATTACCAGAGCGCTTGAAGAAATCAAAGCCGGTAAAGTCGAGTACAGACTGGACAAGACCAATATCATTCATACCGCTATAGGGAAGGTATCCTTCGGACCTGAAAAGCTGACGGAAAACTTCAAGGCGCTGCTCGAGGCCGTTATCAAGGCTAAACCGTCAGCAGCCAAGGGACAGTATCTGAAGAGCGTGACGATCGCTGCGACGATGGGCCCGGGAGTGAAAATCAACCCGACCAAGCTATCGGCATAACAAGGCCGGACAATTGAATACTAACCGCAGACAGCAGGTGCGAAAGCTTAATTTCCTGCCGAGGTACGATATAAAAGAAATTTTATTGGCCTTTTCTGTCTTCGGTGGAAAAGGCTTTTTATTTAAAAGCCAAGGAAACCAGAAAAAGATTATTCACAAGGAGGTGCAAGAAAAAGATGTCAGTAGAAAACCTGAAAAAGAAGCAGGAAGTCATTGATGAAATAAAAGGAAAGCTTGACAAGGCTCAATCCGCAGTCGTCATAGACTATATGGGCATTACAGTCGAAGAAGCCGACGTGATGAGAAAAAAGCTGCGTGAAGCCAACATCGATTATACTGTCTATAAGAACAAGCTGGTCAGCAGGGCGATCCAGGACACGAAATTTGCTCAGCTTGAAGATTCGCTGAGCGGACCAAGCGCATTCGCGTTCGGTTACGACGACGCAATAGCTCCCGCAAGAGTGCTGAGCGGCATCATGAAGGACATCAAAAAGATGGAATTCAAAGCGGCCGTCGTTGAAGGCAACCTGTACAATGCAGACGGTGTCAAGGCGCTGGCACAGCTGCCGTCAAGAGACGAGCTGATCGCCAAGTTCATGGGAAGCATTATTTCACCGGTATCCACGTTCGCGAGAACGCTGCAGGCTATCGCAGAAAAGAAAGCGGAACAATAGGAAAAATCTGGATGGGTGACAGCGGGCTGCAAGCCCCGGCCTTAAAAATTATTAATGGAGGATAAGAAAATGACAAAAGAACAAATCATTGAAGCTATAAAAGGCATGACAGTATTGGAAGTCAGCGAGCTTGTCAAAGCTTGCGAAGAAGAATTCGGCGTATCCGCGGCCGCTCCTGTGGCAGCAGTCGGTGCAGGCGCCGCTGCAGTTGAAGTTGAAGAGCAGACAGAATTCAACGTCATCCTGACAGGCGCAGGCGCAGAAAAGATCAAGGTCATCAAAGTTGTAAGGGAAATCACCGGACTTGGACTCAAAGAAGCTAAGGATCTTGTGGATGGAGCTCCCGGAACCGTCAAGGAAGGCGCTTCCAAGGCTGAAGCCGAGGAGATCAAAGCGAAGCTTGTCGAGGTCGGTGCATCTGTAGAACTTAAATAGGATCGGCGACATTGTAACGAAGGGGATGGCCGGATTTGCCGATGGTGAATCGACCATCCCCTATTTAGTGGCTCGTCCAATTCGCGTGTCCGTGATGTTTGTGCGGCAAATTGCAGACGAGCTGATGCAGGGGAATCCTACGCCGTTGATTTTGGGATCTCAACTGCGTTTTTCCGTTTTGCGGCAAGACCATTGAATTCAATGGCCTGTCCCGCGGCAAAACGTCGCAAGTAAAATTTGAATGCTAAATATACATATTCTCGTTGACTGGTTGACACACTTGTGATATTATATTACATTGCCACGCAAAGTATTTCGTTTTCGATGCAAGGAGTGAAGAGTATGCCACAACCTGTAAAAATAGGAAAAAGGACAAGAATGAGCTACGCTAAAATCAATGAAGTAGCGACAATGCCAAATCTCATACAAATCCAGAAAGATTCATACGAATGGTTCGTTGAAGAAGGATTGAGGGAAGTATTCGAGGACATTTCCCCGATCAAGGATTATGCCGGAAATCTAGTGCTTGAATTTATAGACTATTCTTTGAAAGATGCCCCTAAATACGATGAAGAAGAATGTAAAGAACGTGATGTCACCTTTGCGGCGCCGCTGAAGGTAAAAGTCAGGCTTGTCAATAAAGAAACCGGAGAAGTCAAGGAACAGGAAGTCTTTATGGGAGATTTCCCTCTAATGACCGATAAAGGAACTTTCATATATAATGGAGCGGAACGTGTCGTGGTAACACAGCTGGTCAGATCGCCCGGCCCTTACTTCAATGTTTCCGTGGACAAATCAAATAAAAAGCTGTATTCCACCCAGATCATCCCGAACAGGGGCGCATGGCTGGAATATGAGACGGATTCCAATGAAATCATATCCGTCAGGGTAGACCGCACAAGGAAGCAGCCGGTGACGACACTCCTCAGAGCCCTTGGCTTTGGGACGAATCAGGAGATCATCGATATTTTCGGCTATAACGGAACTATCAATGACAGACTGAAGAGAACACTGGAAAAAGACCCGACAAACAATTATGAAGACGGGTTGAAGGAAATATACAAAAAACTGAGACCGGGAGAGCCGCCAACGGTTGAAAGCGCGAAATCTCTTCTTGATTCTCTGTTTTTTGACCCAAAGAGATATGACCTGGCCAAAGTCGGCCGCTATAAATACAATAAGAAGCTGGGTCTCGCAAACAGGCTGATCGACTGCATCGCGGCCGAAGACATCGTCGATCCGCAGACAGGCGAGGTTCTTGTCGCGAAAGACGCAGAAAACAGGAGAATCAGCAGGGAGCTGGCGTATCAGATCGAGAACGCCGGTGTTTCCCACGCATATGTGTATAGCAGGAATGCCGACGAGGATGATAAAATCGTCAAAGTGATCGGCAATAATTTCGTTAATATCGGAAATTTCATCGATTTTAAAATCGATGAGCTTAAAATACCCGAAAAGGTTCATTATCCCGTGTTGCGCGATATACTTGAAAATGCCAGGACGGAAAGCGAAATAAAAGAAGCGCTGGCACAGAACAAAGGAAAGCTTTCGCCGAAGCATATCATAATAGATGACATCATTGCTTCAATCAGTTATATTCTCAACCTGAACGACGGCATCGGCTTTACTGACGATATCGACCATTTGGGCAACAGAAGACTGAGATCCGTCGGCGAATTGCTTCAAAACCAGTTCAGGATAGGCCTTGCCCGAATGGAGAGGGTCGTAAAAGAAAGAATGACGATCCAGGACATCGAAGTGACAACACCGCAGGCGCTTATGAACATCAGGCCTGTGACGGCCGCGATCAAGGAATTTTTCGGAAGCAGCCAGTTGTCCCAGTTTATGGACCAGACAAACCCGCTGGCGGAGCTGACGCATAAAAGAAGACTTTCAGCGCTTGGACCCGGAGGGCTTTCGAGAGAAAGAGCCGGTTTTGAAGTTCGTGACGTCCATCATTCCCACTATGGCAGGATGTGCCCCATTGAAACGCCTGAAGGCCCTAATATCGGACTGATCGGGTCCCTGACGACCTATGGCAAGATCAACGAATACGGTTTTATTGAAACGCCATACCGCAAGGTGGATAAAAAGAACAATATAGTGACGGAAGTGATCCAGTATCTGTCCGCCGACGAAGAAGAACAGCTGGTCATCGCGCAGGCGAATGAACCGCTGGATGATGACGGAAGATTCGTCAACCTTCGCGTCGCCGCCAGAAGACAGGGCGGAGAAATAGACCTTGCACTTCGTGAAGAAGTCGATTATATGGACGTATCGCCGAAGCAGGTAGTATCGGTCGCTACGGCCATGATCCCGTTCCTTGAGAACGACGA
>DIEM01000042.1 GCA_002418625.1 Firmicutes bacterium UBA5774 | reverse complement strand
GGCAGGATCTTCGCTTCGGCCTCCGCCTTGTCCGCTGCCGGCAGCTTCATAAGGTCCAGCTCCCCGACCGAGATCTTTTCGGCGATCTGCTGCGGATCAAGGCCCGTCTGGATCATGGCATTGCCCATCCAGTACGCTATGCCTCTGGAAAGGCCGCCCCCGTCATTGACCGAATCAACGACGACATTCGGAAGAGGCCTTTCGATATCGTCGACACCATCGACGCCCAGCAGCCTCAATATCGTTCTCTCTGTCGACACCGTCGTGTGACGGTCGATGAAATTCTGCATGCTTTCGGCAATATTCGCCGCCGCTTTGCGGGCGCTGGCGATCAAATCAGGATTCAGGTTCAATTTGCTTTTCATCCTCTAATTTCCTCCTTTAACTAACATGGCTTTAGCATTTTCAATTATTTCGTCATAGATCCCCAGCATTTTCGCGATATTCAGGGCATCCTTCGGAATTTCTTCACCGCTTCCGACCGGAAAAAGCCTGTAGTCCATATACTTTGCTATGACCTCTATTCTTTCTTTTCTGTTCGCGTATCGCAGCTCCCTGACCAGCTTGTCGATATCGGCGCCCGCAAGGCCCCTGACCTGCATGCTCCGGACCTGGTCGCCAACCGCCACATTATCAAAATGCGTCGTGATGACCGTAATATATTTTTTGCTGTTCAAATAGCTTACGATGCTCTTCGTCAACGCAAGCCCCTCGACCGGGTTTGTTCCGTTGGCAATCTCGTCTATCATTATCAATGCGTCATCCCTGCTCTGGTCCAGGATGTCCTTGAGCTCCTCCATTTCACTGCCGAAGCTGGAAAGGCCCCTCTGCATCGACTGCGTATCTCCTATCAGAATATGGATATAGCTTGAAAGTCCCAGTTCCGCCGAAGCACACGGCACGAAAAAGCCATATTGGGCAAGCAGCGCGACGAGTCCCGCCATTTTGAGCGATACCGTCTTGCCGCCCATATTCGCCCCCGTGATACAGGTCACGCCATCCTGCAGCGTGATGCTGACGGGACGGAAGCTCTTGCCTTTCGCCCTCAGGATCTCTTCGACAACGGTATGCCGGCCGTCCGTGATCCTGATCACATGCTCTTCAAGTATAACCGGCTCCACATAGTTGCGGGCGGCGGCGTATCTCGCTTTTGCAAGAACCAGATCCAGCTCTCCGATCCGATTGCCGTTCCCGGCCAAAATGTCGGCATCTCTTGCCACTTCTCTCGAAAGCTCTTCCCTGACCTTGAGCTCCTCATCCTCGATTTTCGCGTTGAGCGCTTCCATTTTTCGTCGGACGGTGTAGATCGCCTCATTGCTCTTCAGGGAAAAGGTGACTGTCATATAGTCCTCGGTCTCGACCTCAAGCTCCCGTATAGCCTTGACGCGATCCAGCATTGCTGTATTTGATTTTGATACGAGGAATTCGAATTTTGGCGTCAGGCTGATCCCATAGTCCTTTTCGATCCGCTGCCTGATATCCTTCTGGTGTTTTCTGATTTCGAGCTCCAGCTCCCTTTTTTCTTTTCTGTGTCCGGCAAGTTCTTCGGAAAATTCGTCATAAATATAAAATGTATTAATGCGATCCCTTCTGGGATCCAATATGTCCAGCAGACGGCTCGTGTCTGACAGGATCATTTCCTTCGGAAGACTGTGGCGCACATCCTGAAGAAGTTCCGCGATCCGTTTCATCTGGATCAGATAATTCTTGATTTCAAACAGCTCCAACACCGTCAGCGCATTCTTTCCGCTTCTGCCGATGCTATGGGAAACATCCTTGATGCCCATGAATATCTCGTCAAGTATCTCGATTTTCTCAGGATGCTCTCCTGCCAAAACCGACAGCCTCCTGACCTTCGATAATTCATGGCGCAGCTCGCGTTCCCGGCCCGGCGCGAATGGCTCTATCTCCTTCAGGGCCTTGCGTCCAAAAGGTGTCTTGATGTTGATATTCTGAATGACATGATCGAATCCGGTCTCACTTTTAGTCTTGGCATTGACAAGCCTCATATCAGTCACCTCCAAGCTTGACGTCGATGATGGGAATGTCCGGGATCGCGCTTCGCATCTCCTGCAGCAGCGCTTCATGATCGAAACTGTAGCCCGACGGTGAATGGGGGTTGACTGTCAGAGCCGCCACCTTGACCGAATCCAGCACGCTGACTCGAAAGCCCTTCTTCATGAGATGCTGCCATGGATTCGATTCTATGAAAATCCTTGTCGCGTCCTTGACGATGAATCCCGTATGCCTGAATTTTATCGGATGGATATCGGCTACGACGCTTAAGGTCATGGCACCCGGTATGTAAACCGAAACGGTATCGCTGTCGATGACCTCGTCCAGGAATCTGCTTGCGGCGAGTCCTGTCTTTAATTCAAGAGAACGGACATCTCCGCTCCTCGTGAAAAGCATGATCCTCTCTGCGTCTCTGCTTTGGACAATGCTGTTCCTGATATTTCCGTCAGGAAGTTCCGGAAGCCCATAAAGCTTCACAAGATGCACCGTTTCCTCAACGATTTTTTTGAGGCTGCGGCTGATCACGGCTCCCGTGGCAATAATGACGCCATCCGAGATCCCCGGCGCCGCTATGGATTTTCTGTCTATCGCCCCGTCGATGAGGACCATCTCGGCCCCGAACGACATCATCTCGGCGCAGAGCAGCTTATGATCCCTGACGTTCAATGGCCCGGCGATCTGGACATAGCCGCTTTCGACAACACGGCAGATCAGGATCTGCCCAAGCGGCGTGCCGTAGTCCGTCATTCGAAGGATCTCGAGTCCCGCGTCCGCCATTTCATAAAGCTTGACCGGCACGGAGACGATCGAGCCGTATTCCGCGAAGATCCTTGGTTTTTCCGTACATGTTACAAGGTCCATGCTTTCGCCGTCCCTGCCCGTTGACGTCAGCCCAAGGCATATTCCCTCGTCCATCGCTTCCTCGATCAAATAGTTCAGGGCAGTGGTCTTGCCGGCGTTTTTCGCCATGCCGATGATCGATAATGTGCTGTAGCGGCCCTTCAGCCTGTTCAAGAGTCCCATTGGCCCACCTTGCATTCTTCAAGCAGGCTGGACGCCCCCCCGTCATGGGATGGACGTCCGCCATTCATTTTATATGATCTTACTTATGTCTTTTATGTCTGTTGAGATCTTGCGGTTCGAGTGAAAGTCTCTCGCCCTGGAGCAATGCTTCGACGCCTTCATAATGGAATTCTTTTTTACCCTTGCAGACGTCGCACACGCATTCGAGCTTCGGCAGCCCGACAGGCTCGGTATAAGTCGTGATAACGCCTTCGTAATTTCTCAGAATGATCTTTTCAGGCGACTGGGAAATCAGATAGTCCGGCATGACCGGAATTTTTCCGCCGCCGCCAGGCGCGTCCACGACGAAGGTCGGGACCGCGAATCCCGAAGTATGTCCTCTGAGACCTTCAATGATTTCGATGCCCTTGGAGACCGATGTCCTGAAGTGCTCGATACCGAGCGACAGGTCGCACTGATAGATATAATAAGGCCGGACCCTGTTCCTGACCAGTCCATGCACGAGTTCCCTCATGATGTGGACGCAGTCGTTGACGCCCCTGAGCAGCACGGACTGGTTCCCCAGCGGGAATCCGCCGTCAGCCAGCTTCCTGATCGCTTCCTTGGATTCCGGTGTCAGTTCCTTGGAGTGATTATAATGTGTATTGATCCAGATCGGCTGATACTTCTTCAGCATCGCCACCAGCTCGTCGGTGATCCTCTGCGGCATGACGACAGGGGTGCGGGTGCCGATCCTGATGACTTCGACATGGGGGATCGCCCTCAGTTCACTGATGATCGCCTCAAGGAAATCGTCGGAAATCAGCAGCGCATCTCCGCCCGAAAGCAGCACGTCCCTGACCTGCGGCGTCTTTTTGATATAGTCGATGGCCTTGCGGATGTCATCCATGCTTCTGGCGGCGTCTTTTTCGCCTGCCAGCCTTCTCCTCGTGCAATGCCTGCAGTACATGGAGCACTGGTCCGTTACCAGCAGCAGCACACGGTCCGGATATCTGTGAGTCAACCCCGGCGCCGGCGAATCCTCATCCTCATGAAGCGGGTCGAGCATGTCCGCCGCGCTTCTATGTGTTTCGGCTATGACCGGCACCGCCTGCATCCTGACCGGGCATCTTGGATCGTCTTTATCCATCAGTGCCGCATAATACGGTGTGATGCCCATCCTGAATGTCTTGAGCGTCTCGTTGATGTCCTTTTCTTCCTGTGCTGTGACGTTTATGACCTTCTTCAGCTCGTCCACGCTGGTGATCCTGTTCCGCACCTGCCATTTCCAGTCGTTCCATTCTGCCTCGGTGACGTTTTTATATAATTCTATTTCATTGTAATATTTGCCCATGTTCTTTTTTCCTCCTGATGATTCACCCGATTTGCGAAGTGAGACAGCAAATCCGATTTGCTACGCGTACATTTCCCGGAAAAGCTCCCTGAGCGCAGGGCATTCCCTGAGCACCTGGAGTGAGATCTCAGCATGCCCTTTGGTGTAGCCGTTTCCGACGATCATGTTGACGTCCTTGCCGACGCCCTCGGCGCCAAGAGCGGCTTTCGTGAAGCTTGTCGCCATGCTGAAGAAGTAGACGGTTCCGTTGTCCTTGCAGGAAAGGATGCTGGCCATTTCCGTATTCGGGATATTCACGCAGTTGATGACGATATCGGCCAGCTGACCGTCCGTCAGTTCCATAATCTTATCATAGATTGCAACGGCATCGGTGGCGTCAGCCGAGAAATACTCATCTGCCAGCCCGAGTTTCCTTGCCCTGTCGGTACTCTTTTCGCTTCCGCCGATGCAGATGACCTTACCTGTTACACCGGCTCTTTTCTTCGCTTCATATAAGCAGAGCAGGCCTGATTTTCCGCCGCCGCCGATTATGACTACCGTATCGCCCGGCTTGACGAGCTTTGCTGCCTGGGCCGGCGCTCCGGCTACGTCCAGCACGGACAATGCCAGGGTTTCAGGCATATCGTCAGGAAGCACCGCGTAGATGCCGCTTTCGAAAAGGATCGCCTGGCCTGTGATATCGACCTGGTCGATGTCCGGCCTGACGTCATGAATCTCTTTAATGACCAGTGGTGTCAGCGACAGGGATACAAGCGTAGCGATCTTGTCTCCAACCTTGAGCGTCGTTTTTCCGGCAAGCGCAGGGCCAATTTCCCTCACTGTGCCGATCAGCATGCCGCCTGAGCCTGTCACGGGATTCTGGTGCTTGCCCCTTTCAGCGACGATGCCCATCATGATCTTCTTGATTTCTTCTATATCGCCATGGGCTTGTTTTTCAATCTGCGTGAAGCTGGCGGAATCGATATTCAGTGTCTGGACATCGATCAGCACTTCATTGTCATAAATTTCCATGGTATTGTCGATCTTGAGCGCCGGCTGCGGCAGGACGCCTTTGGGTTCAATGACTCTGTGAGTTCCGAATGGATTGCCTTTTTTCATGTTTTATCCTCCTCTTGTTTGGCCGGCCGCCCGGAATATCCATAGCGTCCTGCCTTCGACCTGTCTCTTTCTGAGACTGCTTTCCTTCGCCCTGCGCCTCGCGGACAAAGCTTGCGGCGATCCGCGCCTGCGCTGCGTGCCCGGACAAAGCTTGCGGCGATCCGGATCTCGCGGGCATATATAAAATACAGTCTGGATTGATTTTATTCATTTCTTATATAGAGCAATTTGCGTGCCAAGGTTGAAAACCAATGATTTCGAAGCGCATACGGCACCGAGAATTGTCGGATACCTCTGAAAATCCATTGAAATCAATGCAGAAGCCCTGCCGTCATTTCTTTCGGCAGGGCTCTCCTGTTTTTGTATTGAACCGATAATGGTTATTGCTCGCCAGTAATTGAACCGATTTCGAATCACTTGCTTTTTTACATCATCCGGCATTCAGTCAATGTTATATTTCGACTTTTTACGGATGATCTGCGTCTGGCTGATCCCGATGGCTTTGGCGGCTTTTCTGGAGGATCCGTACTTTTGAAGGGCGTATTTGATGATCTCACGCTCATAATTGTCGACCATCGTGTCAAGCGCAAGCGGCGATCCGGTGTCATCCATATGTTCAAAATCCTCTTTCGGCAGTTTGCCGAAAAGATCGCTGTGCAACTCGCGCATGACATCATAGGAATTGATCGTCTCTCCTTTGCAAGTGATCATGAGCCTTTGCAACACATTTTCGAGTTCCCTGATATTCCCAGGCCATCTGCATTCCTTCATGTAATCGACAGCTTCATCGCTGATGCTGCGCTTGATGCCGAATTTTTCATTATATTTCTCCATGAAAAACCTGATCAGCGACGGTATCTCCGACTTGCGCTCCGCCAGCGACGGCACGCGGATCGGAAACACATTGAGCCTGTAATACAGATCCCGCCTGAATAGCTTATTTTCGACAAACTCTTCCAGATTGCGGTTGGTCGCGGAAATGATCCTGACATTCGTCTTGATCGGCTTCGTGCCTCCGACTTTGTAGAATTCGCCATCCTGTATAACCCTTAGCAGCTTCGCCTGCATATCCAGAGACAGCTCTCCGACCTCGTCCAGCAGGATGATGCCATTATCCGCCGTTTCAAAATACCCTTTTTTGCCTGTCTGGCTCGCTCCCGTAAAAGAACCCCTTTCGTAACCGAAGAACTCGGATTCCATTAGGTGATCCGAAATCGCAGCACAATTGATTTTAATAAAAGGCTGCATGCGCCGGCTGCTGCATTTGTGGATGATGGAGGCGATCTTCTCTTTCCCGACGCCGGTGTCTCCCGTGATCAGAACATTACAGTCATATCTGGAGACGCTCAATATATCGTCAAGCACGAGCTGCATTGCCCTGCTTTCATAGACAAAATCCTCAAGCATTCCTTTTTTATCGCTGTATTTCTTTGTATACTGCCTGTCCGCCTTTCCAAGCGGGTAGGCGACATCGTCCTCGAATCTGGCATTGGCTATCACTGACTTTTCTATGTACGGCGTGATTTCCCGGACAAGCTCGATGTCATAATCGTCATAATGGGCGATATATCCTTCCGCCCCCTTGATCTCGATCTCTCTGGAAACTGATTCGGTGATATATAAAGCAATATTGTAATTATTGATCAGATTGGCGAAATAAACAGTTCCGCCCGGTCGCGTAGCCAGGACATTGATCGTCTCAGCTCCGGGAATATCGGCGCAATTGACGCTCAGGTCGAAGAATCCTGCAAGACCCATCCTTTCCATGCAATCCGTGGGCTGGAGGATGTTGCCGTAATGGATCTCGGAAAAAATAACGCCGAGCAGCTCATCCGCAGCCTTGCCCTTGATGGTCAGATCGGAATTCTTGTCGAGCAGGCAGATGATCCTGGCCAAAGGGCCCGCCACCCTGCGAACGGCAAATCCGAACAGCATGTTCGTCAGCAGGTTGTTGCCGACGATCAGGAACTTGCTTTTCCCCTCGGCGCATTTGCTTACAGCATAAAGGGAACCTGATTCGTCGAATACATAGAGCAGCAGATTCACAGGCAGATCCTCAGGCTTCTTGACGATCGGGCACTTGTTGAACGCAATGGCATATCCTTCGGCATCGATCTGGGAATAGGCCATGTCGATATGATTGATCCTGCTGATATAGAGCGGTATCGTCGCAAGAGAGGCATTGCAGATGATTTCATCGCCGACCTTCAGCCCAAGCTCATTGTTGTAAGCTTCGCCGATCTTCTCAACCACGCCGAAAGCCACGCCGCCCGTATCCGTGACCGGATTGTGCAGCTTGCCGCGCTTGATGACGATATCTATGATCCTTTCCTTGATCTTCTCAGGATCATTGTTGCATTCCAGGCAGATCTGCTTGAAATTGGTCGTTTCGATATGAAGCTTGCGGATGCCGATCCGAATCTCGTTCGGATAGATATCCCTGCTGTTGTCGATCTTCCAGGCCGAAGTCGGAAGAACGTTTCTGGGCTCCATCACCCTGTTTATTCCATAATCACTGAACACAGTCTTCTCCTTGTTTCATGCATCCTGCCGCAAACCGGCATCATCTTCCCGACAGTGCCGATTCTAAAACGGTTCACTTTCTTCATAATCATACGATAAACCATTGGCATGCTAATTGCAATTAAAACAATATAAATGACGCAATGAATTTCCGGCCGGCAGGACTTTCGCTCTCATCATGTATTGTGTAGAATGATATCAGATCCTGCCGATATTCATAAGACGTCGTTGATCCAGTAAAAAACATAAAGGAGACGATACAATGGAAAAAATCACTTCAACCATCAGACTCAGAATGTCGCTTCACGATGCCCATTATGGCGGAAACCTTGTGGATGGAGCCAAAATGCTCAACCTTTTCGGCGATGTCGCCACAGAACTCCTGATCAAATGCGACGGGGACGAAGGCCTGTTCCTGACCTACAGCGACGTACAGTTCAAAGCGCCGACCTTCGCAGGAGATTATATCGAAGCCTACGGAGAAATCACCGAAATCGGCAACACCTCCAGAAAAATGAGTTTCGAAGCGAGAAAGGTCGTTTTATCAAGGCCTGAAATCAATGAATCCGCCGCCGACTTCCTCGAGGAGCCGATCGTCGTCTGTACCGCCAAAGGCATCTGCGTGACGCCAAAAGAAAAGAAAAGAAAATAACCGCAACACATTAAAAGCATAATGCAACAAAAGCTGCGCCCCTAAAACGGAGTGCAGCCTCTTTCTATTTTTTCCGCGTTATAAGGGCGATGCAGGGCGCATCCTGCGGCTGGTTGACCGATGCGATCAGGCCGGCGTGGAATTCGGAGGGATGCAGCTGCTCCATGTGCGTCAGCACCGCTTGTTTTTCGCCCATGCCGCCGGGATGTCCCGAATAGATAACGACCACTATGATGCCATTGATTTCGAGTATGCTCTCGACCTGCTTCAGGGCCGTGACCGTCGTCTGCGGCCGTGTTATGATCTCCCTGCCTTCTCCGGGCATATAGCCCAGGTTGAAAATGGCGCCGGAAACCGGCCTTCTGATATGCAGCGCGATGTTTTCATGCGATTCCAGAAACAAAAGGACACTGCCCTCCTCATCGGACAGGAGCTGCTCGATGTTGCGGTTCCTGTCCTGGACGACATAGGCGGTGCAATGGTTCTTGTTAAGCAAGTCAGAAGTATTTTCAAGCGCCTTCTGCTGGACATCGAAAGCATAGACCCGGCCTCGTCCCTCAGGCACACCGACAAGACGCGCCAAAGCTAAGGTATCATGGCCGTTTCCCATGGTGGCATCCAAGGCCGTATCGCCGGGCTGCAGGTATTCAGCCAGGATTTTCAGCGCGAATTCCGTCGTTCTGACGATCATGTTCTCTTTCATATCTTCACCTGCCCTCCAGACGGATCAGGAATTTTTCAGGTACTCGATTTCCCTGACGTTGAGCTTTCTGTAATGTCCCACCTTGAGGTGGCCGAGCCGCAGCTCGCCTATGCCTGTCCGTTCCAGCTCCAGGACCTTGTTTCCGACTGCCGCGAACATTTTCCTGATCTGCCGGTTTTTTCCCTCATGGATACGAATCTCGACAATGGTGGATCTTTCAAGCTGCTTTTCGATCACGACCGAAGCACGGGCTGTCACGTAACCGCCGATATCGATCCCCTTTGAAAGCCTGGCGGCCTTCTCGGAAGAAAGGACGCCCGAGACCCGGGCTCTGTAGGTTTTCTCAATCATATGCTTCGGGTGGGTCAGCCGGAACGCCAGATCCCCGTCATTCGTCATAAGCAGCATGCCTGATGTGTTGTAATCGAGCCTGCCGATCGGAAACAGCCTTTCGCCGATATCCTGGACCAGGTCAATGACGGTCGGGCGTTCCCGGTCATCCGCGACCGTCGTCACATAGCCGAGCGGCTTNNCTTGTTCAGCATGATGTAGACCATCTTTTGAGCCGGTCTGATGACCTGTCCGGAAACCTCCACCACATCCGTATCCGCGACATCGTAGCCGAGCTCTTTATGGACCGCGCCATTGACGCGGATCCTGCCTGCCTCGATGAGCTCATCAGCTTTCCGCCTTGAAGCGATGCCCGCCTGGGCGATATATTTATTCAATCTCATTGTTCTCCCACCGCCTTCGTCTCAGGCTTCGCTGTATTCCAGCGCAATCTGCTGGAAATCCAGAAGTTCTGTTTCTTCTTCCCGCTGGACGGCTTCCCCGATATCCTCGATATCCGGCAGGTCGCCAAGATCCTTGAAGCCGAAATGGCTCAGGAATTCATTCGTCGTTCCGTAAAGGATCGGCCGTCCGATGCCGCCGGACCGGCCAACCTCAGCGATCAGCCCTTTTTTTGTCAGGCCTTCGATCACCCGGTCGCATTTGATGCCCCGGATCGATTCGATCTCGCTCTTGGTCACAGGCTGCTTATATGCTATGATCGCAAGGACTTCGAGCGCCGACTGGGACAATCGCTTTTCCCTGGATGGCGTACAGAGCCTCTCGATATATTCATTGTTTTCGAGCCGCGTACAGAATTGGAATTTTTTGTCTATTTCCCGGATCTCGATACCTCGGCCCTCTTCCTCATATTCCTTCCGCAATTCCTGAAAACAGGCGTAGGCTTCCTTCCATTCCACATTGAAGACTTCTGCAGCCACTTTGACATCCAGAGGCTCTCCCCAGACAAACATCATGGATTCAAAAGCCGATTTCATTGTTTTCCTGCTGGTCATTGATCCGCTTCACCTCCGGCGCCGTTCTTCGACTTTCTTGTCAGATATATTTCCCCGAAATTCATGTTCTGCTTCACAAGGATCGTCTTCTGCCTGATCATCTCCAGGACCGACACAAAAGTCAGCACGATTTCATATTTGTCCGTATGCTCTCCGATCAGGTCGCTGAAGCTGATCCTGCTCTTGCTGTCGAACATCGTTTTGATCTGTCTCATCCTGTCTTCCACGCTGATGCGTTCGCGCTCGACTCTCTCATAGCGCTTATGTATATCCTCGATCTTTTTCTTTTTCTGTATGAAAAGATTGAACGCCCTGACAAACTGTGACAGATCCAAATCGATGAATTCATCCGGCTCCATCGTGTACGGGGCCAGATCCTCCTGCGGCTTCGTGTGGATCTGCATCGCCAGCTCCTCCTGGTATTCGAGTCCTTCGGCTGCAGCACGGAATTTCTTGTATTCGATCAGTTTCTGCACCAGCTCGTTTCTCGGGTCCTCCGCCATGGACTGGTCGCCCTCGGCTTTCGGTCGCGGCAGAAGCATCTTGGATTTAAGCTCGATCAGCGTTGCCGCGAGAACCATGAATTCGCCGGTGATTTCGATATTATATTCCTGCATCATCTCAAGATACTTGACATATTGGCTCGTTATCTCTGATACCTTGATGTCGTATATGCTCATTTCCGCGTTCTCTATCAGAAAAACGAGCAGATCGAAGGGGCCTTCAAAGACATCGATCTTTACTTTATAGGTCATTCGGCTGTCCTCTTTCGGTAAAAGTGGTGATCCGTAAATCCAAACGTCATTATATCACATCCTGCGCCGTCCGTCATCCTAACGGCCCATGATGGCCGCCAGGCTCTCTTTATAGGGCGGCCGGGCGATCCCGCGCTCCGTGACGATCGCCGTGATATATTTCGCGTCGGTGACGTNNACGTCGAAAGCCGGATTATAGATTTTCACGCCTGCCGGCGCCATGCTTCTTTCATACCACATATCGCTGATCTCCGCGCCATCGCGAAGCTCGATATGGATATCTTTGCCCGTCGGCGTCGCCATGTCGATGGTGGAAACCGGCGCATGAACATAGAATGGTATCCCATATTCCTTCGCGAGTATCGCCACGCCGGAGGTTCCGATCTTGTTCGCGGCGTCCCCGTTGGCGGCGACGCGGTCGCAGCCGACGACCACAGCGTCGATCCATCCGTTTTTCATGACGATGGACGCCATATTGTCGCAGATCAGCGTCACATCTATTCCTGCATGCTTCAGCTCCCAGGCCGTAAGTCTGGCTCCTTGGAGCAGCGGCCTCGTTTCGTCGGCAAACACCCGGAATCCGAAGCCCCGTTCGTGTCCAAGATAAATGGCCGCCAGGGCAGTCCCGTATTTTGCCGTCGCAATGGTACCTGCATTGCAATGAGTCAGGATGCCCATACCCGGCCTCAGAAGCGTCAGCGCATTTTTACCGATCGCAAGGCAAACCTGCTCATCCTCCATGCGTATGGCGTCCGCTTCGTCGAGCAGCGCCTTCTTTATCGCTTCAAGATCAAACGGTCCATCTCCGGGCCTGTTCCTGACAACACGGTCCTCGATCCTTGCAAGAGCCCAGAAAAGATTGACCGCCGTGGGCCTTGCCGTCGCCAGATAATTTTTCACCTTGTCGAATTCCATGCAAAAAGACTCATAGGTCGGCGCGGTGCTGTCCCTGACGCCGACATAAGCGCCATAGGCCGCGGCGATACCGATCGCAGGCGCTCCCCTGACCTTAAGCTTTCGTATCGCGTCCCAGACCTGTTCCAGATTCTCCATGACAATATAGACCGCTTCTCCAGGAAGCAGCGTCTGGTCCAATATCAGCATCCGGCCGTTTTCAAATTTGACCGGCGCTATATCCAGAATATTTTTTGTCATTTTCGCCATTCCTTCCTGACATAATAGCCGTGCAGGCCGACCACCCGCAAAAAAGCAGCGTTCCCGTCGCTACAATAATCATAATAGCAAAGAGAACGCCATGTTGCCACATTTTTATTTATACGGCCTGATCACCGAGTTTAAAGGCCAATGATCATGGCCGCCCCACAATGGTTCCGATATCCTTCCGATACTGCATGCCCTCGAAATGGATTTTAGCGACATTCCTGTACGCTTTCTCTCTCGCCTCCTGCGAAGTCGCTCCGCTGGCGGCGACGCCAAGCACTCTGCCACCGGCTGTCTCGATGATGCCGTCCCTGGATCTGGTCCCTGCGTGAAAAACCATCACATCCGGATCGGTTTGATCGAGTCCGCTGATGACCTTGCCTTTTTCATAGCTGCCGGGATATCCGCCCGCCGCCAGAACAACGCAGATCGTTCTGGCACCGCTCCATGCGATCCGCTGCTCCGCCAGATTTCCGTCAACGACCGCCTCCATTATGTCCAACAGGTCGGTATCAAGCCGCATCAGCACAGACTGGGTTTCCGGATCTCCGAATCTCGTATTGAATTCTATGACCTTCGGCCCATCTTCGCCGATCATGAGGCCAATGAACAGTACCCCCTTATAATCGAGTCCGTCCTTTTGAAAGCCCTTCAAGGCCGGCTGCAGGATCCTTTCGCTGATCAGGCGCTCCAGTGCCCCGTCAAAAATGAGGCTTGGAGAATAGGTTCCCATGCCGCCGGTGTTCGGCCCTTTGTCTCCGTCGAATATCTTCTTGTAATCCTGAGCGGATTCCATCGGAATGATCGTGCTGCCGTCCACAAAGCAAAGCACCGAGGCTTCGACGCCTGTCAGGAACTCCTCGATCACGACCTTGTCTCCCGCCTTTCCGAATATACGCCCCTTCATCATGTCTTCAAGGGCGCTTTCGGCTTCCGCCCTGTCTGCTGATATGACGACACCCTTGCCGGCAGCCAGACCGTCTGCCTTGATTACCATGGGCCAGCCGAAGCATCCGATGGATTCCAAAGCATCCTCATATTTCAGGCATTCCCTATAACCGGCCGTCGGAATATCATGCCTTTCCAGGAATTCCTTCGTGAACGACTTGCTGGCTTCGAGCCGCGCACAGGATTTATCAGGCCCAAAGGTCCTGATGCCCCGTGCCGTGAATTCATCGACGATCCCCAGCGCAAGCGGCACCTCGGGGCCGATGACGGCCAGGCCGATATGCTCCCGTTCCGCGAAGGCGCACAGCCCCTCGATATCCTCGGCTCCTATGGAGACACATTCCGCCAGCGACGCGATCCCCGCGTTGCCCGGTGCGCAGAACAGCTTGTCCACACGGGGGCTTTGAGACAATTTCCACGCGATCGCGTGCTCCCTGCCCCCTCCTCCGACTATCAGTACTTTCATGTGAAAATCTCCTTTAATGCTTAAAGTGCCGTATTCCCGTGAATACCATCGCGATGCCGAGCTCATCGGCTTTTTTGATGGAATCCGCGTCATTCACCGAGCCTCCGGGCTGCATGATCGCGCTGATCCCCGCAGCGGCAGCCGCCGTCACGCAATCATCGAACGGAAAAAACGCATCGGACGCGATCACGGCGCCGCGAGTGTCATCCGTCGCCTGACGCGCCGCGTTTTCAAGCGCCCAGATCCTGTTGACCTGACCGGGCCCTATTCCGATGGTCTTCCTGTCCTTGGCGATCACGATGCCATTGGACTTGATATGCTTGACGACTCTCATCGCGAAGGCCATATCCTGCATTTCCCTTTCCGTGGGAATCCTTGACGTTACGATCTTTATATCTTCATCATTGAACAGGCAATCATCCAGACTCTGGACCAGGATGCCGCCGCTGACCTTCTTGATATCCACAGCGCCGGACGGCGCCTTTTCATCAATATGCTCCAGCGTCATAAGGCGAATATTCTTTTTCTTCGTCAGGATCTCCAGTGCTTCAGGCGAAAAGCCCGGGGCAATGATGATCTCAATGAATATCTTCGCCATCTCCGCGGCGGTGCGCTCGTCGATGACCCTGTTCACTGCCACGATGCCTCCGTAGATCGATATGGGATCCGCGTTATATGCCTTCATATAGGCGTCGAGAATGTCATATCCGACGCCGACACCGCAGGGGTTGGCATGCTTGACAGCCACCGCGGCCGGCTCGTCGAACTCCCTGAGTGTTTCAAGGGCGCCGTTCGCATCATTGATGTTGTTGAACGACAATTCCTTGCCGTGAAGCTGGACCGCGTTGACGAGGGCTCCCTTCGGCGGCATGATCTCCCTGTAGTACGAAGCCTTTTGATGGGGATTTTCGCCGTACCGCAGCTCCTGCACCTTCTCGAACGTCAAGGTCAGGTTGTCCGGCAGCCCGGCCCCGATCTGCTGTCTCAGATATTCCGCAATCATGGCGTCATAAGCTGCTGTGTGCTCGAATACCTTGAGCGCCAGCCGGTATTTTGTGTCATATGAAACGGCGCCGGTGTCCTTCAGCTCTGAAACGACTGTATCATAGTCCGACGGATCGCAGACGACGACCACGTCCCTGTGGTTCTTTGCGGCCGATCTGAGCATCGCGGGCCCGCCAATGTCAATATTCTCTATAGCGTCTTCAAGCTGTGTTCCGGGCTTTCGGACCGTCTCTTTGAACGGATATAGATTGATCGCGACGATTTCGATCGTCTTGATATGGAGCTCGCGAAGCTGGTCCATATGATCTTTCTTGCTTCTCATGGCAAGGATGCCGCCATGCACCGCCGGATGCAGCGTTTTGACCCTGCCGTCGAGGCACTCGGGAAATCCTGTCACTTCCGATATCCCTGTGACCTTGATATCATTATCCGATAGCGCGGCAGCCGTCCCTCCGGTTGATATGATCTCCGCTCCCATGGCGGCAAGCGCTTTAGCGAATTCAACGACGCCGGTCTTGTCCGACACACTGATCAATGCTCTCATAATGCTGTTTCTCCCTTCACTCTTCAATATATGGCAGCCGGCCGCCTTATCGGCAGCGGCATTCATTGCGCAATTCCCATGCTCTCGCAATTCCCGGCACAGCTGCCTGACCGCTTCCGGAAGCAGCAGATGCTCCGTCTCAAGCACTCTTGCTGCCAGAGAACTGACCGTGTCTCCGATGACGACCGGCACTTCCTTCTGCAGGATGATGGGACCCGTATCGACACCCTCATCCACAAAATGAACCGTCGCGCCAGTCACCGCGGCGCCGCTTTCAAGAACAGCCTTATGGACCCTTTCGCCATAGAAGCCTTCACCGCAGAATGCCGGGATCAGGGACGGATGAATGTTGATGATCCTGTTTCTGTATCGCCGGATCATCTCAGGCGGCAGTATATGCATATAGCCGGCCAGTACGACGAGCCCCGTCCGTTCCGCCTCCAGCGCATCCATGATGGCCCTGAAACGCTGCTCCACGTCGGGATAGTTTTCCTTTCCGATATAAATGCCTTTGATGCCATGCTTCGCAGCCCGTGAAAGCGCGTAAGCATCCTTGCGGCTCGAAATCACCTGTACGATCTGCCCGTTGTCTATGAATCCGTTTTCGATGTTGTCGATCAGCGCCTGCAGGTTTGTCCCGCCTCCGGACACAAGTACAGAAATGTTTACTTTTGGCATAAGACGACTCCGGAACCCTTAACGACTTTTCCTATGACCGCTGTCTTTTCGCCGATTTTGGCAAGCTTCGAGATGACTTTAAAAGCGTCCGCCTCATTGATGATCATGATCATGCCGACCCCCATGTTGAAGGTGGCAAACATCTCCTGCTGCGCGACATTTCCGCACTTTTGGATATATTTGAGGATCGGCGGCACCTCCCAGGATCCGACATTTATTTCGACTCCAAGGCCTTCCGGGATGATGCGCGGTATATTTTCAAAGAAGCCGCCCCCGGTGATATGAATGATCCCGCTTACGGGAAGCTCCGGCAGAACGGCCTCGCATTCCTTCGCGTATATTTTTGTCGGCTTGATCAGCGCTTCGCCGAGGGTCATGCCAAGATCCTCCACGTAATCCCCGACCGACATTCCCATGCGTTCGAAAAACAGTTTCCGAACCAGGGAATAGCCATTGCTGTGGATCCCGCTCGACGGTATGCCGACCAGCACATCGCCCTCGCGGATCCCAGATCCGTCTATGATCCGCGACCTGTCCACGATACCGACTGCAAAGCCGGCCATATCGTATTCACCGTCGCTGTAGAAATCAGGCATCTCCGCCGTCTCGCCGCCAACAAGCGCACAGCCAGCGATCACGCAGCCGTCCGCGATGCCCTTGACGATATCGGCGACCTTTTCCGCCTTCACTTTCCCTGTTGCAATATAATCGAGAAAAAAAAGCGGCTTCGCTCCCTGGCACAGCACATCGTTGACGCACATCGCGACACAATCCTGTCCCACCGTATCATGACGGTCCATCATGAACGCGATCTTGAGCTTGGTCCCGACGCCATCGGTCCCGGAAACCAGCACAGGCTCGCTGATGCCCTCAAGGTCCAGCCTGAACAGGCTTCCAAAGCTGCCAAGCCCGGTCAGCACATTGGCATTGAAGGTTTTCTGCACATGGCCTTTCATGAGCTTTACAGCGCGTTCGCCTTCCTTGGTGTCAACGCCCGCCTCCTTGTAAGTCAATTGATCCGACATTCCGATCCCCGCATGGACCGCATCCCCCGGGATGCCCCCGCCATGCTCTCCTTTCATCCAGTTTTATTCTATACTATCATACTGCGGCTTTTCCCAGCACGAATTTGTCACCCGTCTCGGGCACCGCTATGGGATATTCTCCATTGAAGCAAGCCGCGCATATGCTGCAGCCGCCCAGGCCGATGGCTTCCCACAGGCCTTCCACGCTCAGATATCCAAGGCTGTCGGCGCCGATCATGCGCCTGATCTCCTTGATCGAATGGTTTGCCGCAACAAGGTTCTTCCTGCTGGGCGTATCTATTCCGAAATGGCATGAGTGGGTCACCGGCGGCGAGCTGATGCGCACATGGACCTCGGTGGCGCCTGCCTCCTTCAGCATCTTGACGATCTTGCCGCTCGTGGTGCCGCGGACGATGGAATCGTCGATCATCACGATCCGCTTGCCCCGGACATTGTCCCTGAGCACATTGAGCTTCATCTTGACGCTTTGTTCCCTCATTCTCTGGTCAGGCTGGATGAATGTCCGGCCCACATACCTGTTCTTGATAAGTCCTTCCCCGAACGGGATGCCGGATTCCTCGGCGAAGCCTATGGCAGCGACGGTTCCCGAATCCGGTACCGCAATGACCATGTCCGCTTCGACCGGCTGCTCCTTTGCCAGGATCCTTCCAGCATTGCTTCTGGCAATATAGACGCTTTTTTCGTCCATGTCGCTGTCCGGCCTCGCCAGATAGACATATTCGAACGAGCAGACCGCGCGCCCTTTTTTACCGCCATTTTTGACCGTCCGCAGCTGTCCGTTCTCAACGGTGACCATTTCTCCGGGCTCGACGTCTCTTAAAAATTCAGCGCCGATCAGCGGGAAAATGCAGCTTTCCGAGGATATGACGAACCCGTCTGGCAATTTTCCGATGCACAGCGGCCTGATTCCATAAGGGTCACGGACGCCGATCAATTTTTCTCCGCAGGTGATAACAAGCGCATAGGAGCCCCTGACTTCTTCAAGCGTCCTTTGGATCGCCTGCTCCATGTCGTTATCCCTGCTGTATTTCGCTATCAGGCACGCCATGACCTCCGAATCGATGGAGGTCTGGAAAATGACGCCATTGTCCTGCATCCTATCGCGAAGCTCCCTCGCATTCACGAGATTGCCGTTATGCGCCAGCGCAAGGCTGCCGCCCTTATGATACACGACCAGCGGCATGGCATTGGCCACATAGCTTTCGCCTGTGGTCGAATACCGTACATGACCTATGGAGATATCGCCCTGGAGCCTGCCGATGATCTCATCGTTGAAAACCTCCTGCACAAGGCCCATCTCCTTGTAATATTGGATCTTGCCATCCTTATTCGAAGCGATTCCGGCGCTTTCCTGCCCGCGGTGCTGCAGCGAGTGCAGACCATAATAGACCGCCCGGGCGATGTCTTTTCTGCCTGGTGCGTAGATCCCGACTATTCCGCACATTTCCTGATCCTTTTCAGCACTTCCTGATAAGTCTCCTCCACATTGCCAAGATCCCTCCTGAATCTATCCTTGTCCATCTTCTCATTGGTCACGACATCCCATAGCCTGCAGGTGTCGGGAGAGATTTCGTCAGCCAGGATCACCTCGCCGTCATACAGACCGAATTCCAGCTTGAAATCAACCAATTTGAGCCCCTTGTCCAGAAAGAATTCCTTCAGGTATTCATTGATCTTCAATGCATATTCCTTGACCTGTGCCACCTGTTCAGGCGTCGCAAGCTCCATGGCGTACGCATGATCGTCATTGATCAGCGGATCGCCCAATTCGTCGTTCTTGTATGAAAATTCAAGGACGATATGCGGGAGCACCCTGCCTTCCTCGATGCCCAGTCTCTTGGACATGGACCCGGCGGCTATGTTCCTGACGATGACCTCGAGCGGCAGGATCCTGACGGCTTTAACCAGGGTTTCCCTGTCGCTGAGCAGCTCCACCATGTGCGTCGGAATGCCCTTGCCTTCCAGCATTTCAAATATGATGGCGGACATGGTGTTGTTCACGATGCCCTTATCGGCGATGGAGCCCTTTTTCAATCCGTTGAAAGCTGTCGCGTCATCCTTGTATTCCACAACGTATTTTTTCGGATCATCAGTCTTAAAGACCTTCTTGGCTTTCCCTTCATATATCATTTCCAGCTTCTTCATCTCATTCTCCCTTTCCCGCGCCTTGGCGCCCTTCCGCAAATGCCTTGTCTTTCGCTATCACATCTTCTTCCATTTTTCGTTTATAGTCCTTTATGGCTTCCCTGAGCTCGGGATATTTCACCGACAGGATCTGGACCGCAAGCAGCCCCGCGTTTTCGGCTCCATTGATGGCCACCGTTGCCACCGGTACTCCTGCAGGCATCTGGACCATGGACAGCAGCGAATCGAGTCCATCCATCGTGGACGACTTGACCGGCAGCCCGATGACAGGCAGCGGTGTGAAAGCAGCAATGACCCCAGCCAGATGCGCCGCCTTACCTGCCGCTCCAATGATGACCTCAATGCCGTTTTCCTCCGCGTGCGAAGCAAATGCCTCCGCCACTCTCGGCGTGCGATGGGCTGAAATGATCCTCGTTTCACATTCAACACCAAAATCAGCGAGAACCTTTTCCGCTTTTTCCACGATCGGATAATCCGAGTCACTTCCCATAATTATGGCTGCTTTCATCGCATTTTGCCTCCTTCTTGTAATCAGCGTTTCACGCTACTTTATAAGTATATTCGAGTTTTTGCCATTATACCAGCCTATTTTTTCTTTATGCCCATTCTTTTTAGTTTATTTCCGAACATTATAATTTTATAATATAATATCATTCGTGTTTTGTTCTTTTGAAAAACAGGCAGGGAAACCGCCGCCGACGGCAACAGCTTTCCTGCCTGCTCCACGCTCCCGGCATTCCCCGATCCCGCAGACTCTGAGACGCCGCAATATTATTTAAAATACGAAACTCCGGCTTCAAACAGCTTCTGGTCGGTATCTCCCGGAACATTCTTGTAAAGATTCCTTCCGATCCTCTCGGAATGGGCCATTTTACCAAGCACGCGCCCGTCCGGGGACGTGAGGGCTTCCACCGCCCATACCGAATTGTTTGGATTCGCCTCTATAGCCATGGACGGCTCGCCGCTGTGATCCACGTACTGAGCCGCTATCTGCCCGGCTCTCGCCAGCATCGATATCTGTGCGCCGCTTGCTATGAAACGTCCTTCCCCATGGGACACCGGGATCGTATGGACGTCTCCGACCTTGATCCTGCTGAACCAGGGAGATTTGACCGAGGCGACCCTCGTCCTGACAAGACACGATACATGCCGCCCGATACTGTTGTAGGTCAGTGTAGGGCTGTCTTCATCCTGATCGACGATCCTGCCGTATGGAACGAGTCCGAGCTTGATCAGCGCCTGGAATCCGTTGCATATCCCCAGCATGAGTCCATCCCTGTTTTCCAGCAAATCTGCCACCGCCTCGCGGATCATGGGATTCCTGAATACGGCGGTGATGAATTTGGCTGATCCGTCCGGCTCGTCGCCTCCGCTGAAGCCACCCGGTATCATAACGATCTGGCTTCTCCTGATCATACGCGCCATCTCCCGGATCGATTCCTCCAGCTCCGCTGTCGTCAGATTTCGGAAAATCATCGTTTCGGCGTCAGCACCGGCTTTTTCGAATGCTCTTCTGGAGTCGACCTCGCAGTTCGTCCCCGGGAACGTCAGGATCGTCACCTTTGGCACCGCGATTTTTACTGCCGGACGCGCCGGATTGCGCTCAAAATAATTAATGGTCTGTATCTCATTTTCATCAAGCGGTATCAGCTGCTCCTGCGTCACAAGATTTCCGAAGCCGAACGCCTCCGGCGCCGCCGGAGTTTCTCCCGCGGTCCGTGTCGGAAAAATCGCTTCAAGCGGCTTCTTCCAGTCCCTGATCATCCGCTCCATATCGAACTCATTGCCAAGCACTTTGATCGTCCGTTCTTCTATTGTTTTCCCAATGGCCTTGAAATCGATCCCGACAAAAAGCTGATCAAGGTTCGCTTCTCTGTCAAGCTCCAGGATCATCGCGCCGTACATCGGCTTGAACAGATCCTCTCTTGCAATATTTTCAAGCGCCACACCGATTTTGTTGCCAAAAGCCATTTTAGAGACTGCGCCGGCGATCCCTCCCCTGCCGATCGTGCTCGCGGACAAAATCAGCCCTTTTTCCGCCATTTTACGGACCTTGCTCATGTTTTTCTTGTATTGAATGAAGTCGATGGCATCATCCTTGTCATACCGAGCCTGAAGCAATGCCAGACGGTTGCCCGGACGCTTGATTTCGGGGGAAATGACCTCGTCGGCCAGAACAGGCGCCACCGCGAACGAAATAAGGGTCGGCGGCACATGAAGCTCGTTGAAGGTGCCCGACATACTGTCCTTGCCGCCAATGGCGGCGATCTCAAGCTCCTTTTGCGCTTTCAGCGCACCCAAAAGCGCGGCGAAAGGCTTGCCCCACTTGACGGGATCGCTGCCCAGCTTCTCAAAATATTCCTGGAAGCTCAATCGCACTTTGAACGGATCTCCACCCATCGCCACGATCTTGGTGACCGAATCCACCACGGCATATAAAGCGCCATGGAACGGGCTCTTTTCTGATAAGATCGGATCGAATCCATAAGCCATCAGTGTCGCTGTTTCCGTGTCGCCTGTAAGGGCAGGAAGCTTCGCAGCCATTCCCATGGCCGGCGTCAGCTGATATTTGCCTCCAAGCGGCATCAGGATCGTCCCGGCGCCGATCGTGCTGTCGAACCTCTCGACCAGGCCCTTTTGACTGGCGCACGTCAAGCTTGTCAGCATCGTGAACCATTGTTCCCTGAGGCTCATTTCCTTGTCCGCAGGACTTTTCGCATCAAAAATGTCATCCGGCGCATCTCCGGCCAGAACCGCTTTTGTTTCCTGCTTCACGCCATTTGTATCTAAAAATTGACGGCTGATGTCCAATATGCATTTACCTCTCCAGAACATCCGCAGCCTTCCGGTATCCGTTACTTTTGCGACTGCGACCGCCTCCAGGTTCTCTTCGGCTGCGTACGCCTCGAATTTCTCAAGATCCCCTTCAGCCACGACGACGGCCATGCGCTCCTGGGATTCCGAAATCGCCAGCTCTGTTCCGTCGAGTCCTTCATATTTTTTTCGCACAAGATCCAGATCGATATCAAGACTGTCGGCAAGCTCGCCGATAGCGACAGAAACGCCTCCGGCCCCGAAATCATTGCATTTTTTTATCAGAAGCGTCGCCTCAGATCTTCTGAATAATCTTTGAATATTGCGCTCTACAGGCGGATTCCCTTTCTGCACCTCCGCGCCGCAGGTCAATATGGATTCCTCCGTATGTTCCTTTGAAGATCCCGTCGCGCCGCCGCAGCCGTCCCTGCCTGTCCTGCCGCCTACAAGAACGACTCGATCCCCCGTTCCCGGTTTTTCCCTATAGATATTGGCTGCCGGCGCGGCTCCGATCACCGCCCCGACTTCCATTCTCTTTGCCACATAGCCCTCATGATAGATTTCCGAAACCTGTCCCGTAGCCAGGCCGATCTGGTTGCCGTACGAACTGTAGCCCGCCGCCGCTTCCCTTGTGATCTTTCGCTGCGGCAGCTTGCCGGGCAGCGTTTTCTCTATCGCGGCTCTGGGATCGCCGCTTCCCGTCACGCGCATCGCCTGGTATACATACACCCTGCCCGACAGCGGATCGCGAATGGCGCCGCCGAGACACGTCGCCGCGCCGCCGAACGGCTCGATCTCAGTCGGATGATTATGGGTCTCGTTTTTGAACATCACAAGCCAGTCCTCTTCCTCCCCTTTGACCGTTGCTTTGACTTTTATACTGCAGGCATTGATTTCTTCGGATTCGTCCAGGTCGGACAGCCTGCCTTTCGCCTTCATGTATTTCGCGCCGATCACAGCCAGATCCATCAGCGTAACATCTCTGGCGACTGTTCCATACAATTCCTTCCTGATTCTGAAATACTCCTCGTATGCCGATCTGAAAAGGGCCTCATATCGCCCGTCCCCGATCCTGACCTCCCTGATCGCCGTCAAGAACGTCGTATGTCGGCAGTGATCGGACCAATATGTGTCGATGACCTTCAGCTCGGAAGCCGTCGGATCCCTGAACTCTTCATTCTTGAAATAGTCCCGCACATATTTGATATCAGCCAGGCTCATGGCGAATTGCTGACTATCCCTGAAATCGGCCACTTCATCATCGTTCATGTTCATAAACCCCCTGATCGTTTCGACATCAGGAGGATACGCCATTTCCATCGCAAGTCCCGCCGGCTTTTCAATTTCAGCTTCATGAGAATCGACCGGGTTCACGCAATACTTCCTGACGGCTTCAAACTGATCGTCGCTAATATCGCCCTCAAGGCATATGACCCTGGCAAACCTGACCTCCGGCTTTTCTTTCATACTGATCATCTGTATGCATTGCGCGGCGGAATCCGCTCTCTGGTCAAACTGACCCGGAAGGTATTCGACGGCGAAATACCGCACGCTCATATTTTTATCTGATTCTGAATCAGCAGGCTTGAAGATGTCCAGCATCTCATCATAGGCGACATCAACGGCCGGTTCCGCAAATACGCTGAATTTCGCAGCTTTATATGTCGAATCATCGACGCCTTCCATATCATAACGGTTGAAGATCCTGACTCCTGTCAGTCCCCTCAAATGAAGGCTTTCCTTCAAATCCTCACAGAGCGCTGCCGCTTCGATATCAAATCCCTTTTTCTTTTCAACATAAATTCTTTTCACCATCATTAAAGGGTCCTCCGCTTTTCAGTCCGGCTGCGCGTCCTGCGTTGCCAGCCAAGTTTATATATACATATTAGTTACATCCGAAAAAAAAAGCAACTTTATTCATTAAATAAAAGAACCGAAGTTTCCTTCGGTTCTTTATGAAATTGATTATTCTCCTGTGCCGTATCCGTTGACTTTTAGGTATTCGTTGATCTTATTGAACTTCAGGACCACAAGATCCGCGTATCGGGTCGAATATCCGCCCCTGTTGACTGCGGTCGATCCCTGATTATAGGCCGATAACGCCTTGACCCAGTTGTCGTCGTATGCCTCGATCCTTTCCTTGATATACAAGGTTCCGAATTCGATGTTCTTATGCGCATTCAGAAGATCCGACGTCGAAAGTCCGTATCTGGCGCCCGTGGAAGGCATTACCTGCATGATGCCAAGCGCTCCGCTCGACGATCTTGCCTTTTCGGTGAAGGTGCTTTCCTTGTGGGCTATCGCCATGATCAGGATCGGATCCACCTTGTAGATCTTAGCCTCCCGCTTGATCGTAAAGATCAGGTTCTGGGCCTGATTGACCGTATAGTTGCCATTATAAGACCTTACATAATTGACCAGTCCCCTGTTATAGCGCGATTCCGGTTCATCGAAGGTCGCTTTCGCAGCAGTCATGCCATCCGTCGTCAAGTAAATGCCGGAATAGGAATCATAGAACACATCCCATCCGAATTTTCCATCGGCAACGATCGCGCTGACCGGTACGTAGATCACATCGCCTGAAGCCAGGATCTCATACGCAGGCTGTCCTGCTTCCACCGCTGCGGCATCTGCCGCCTCGTTCGATCCGGCGCCGGCCGAAGCGTCTTCCGTGATCATTTCATCTTCGGCATTGGCAGTCTCTTCATCTACTGCTTCCGATGCATCCATTTCGGCCTGCTGTACCGCTTTCATTTCGTCTCCGGCCGTTGCGGCCAGGATACCGGTAGAAAGCGCTTCCTGCAGGATCTCGCCGATTCCATTCTCGACCGGCAGTGCCAGTTCAAGCCTGACCCCTGTCAGGATCTCTGCGGCAACAGGCTGCTGGTTGTTTTTCACCCATCTCTCGGTAAAATTCCTCTGGGTGGATTCTTTCTTTGTAATTGTCAGTGTGCGGCTTTCCCAATTCATGTCCCAACTTATTCCCAATATATTGCCCATCTCTGCTGTCAAAGGGACATAAGTCAAATTTTTGTAGAGAAACAAAGGGTCATCTGTTTGATAATTTTCGATTCTTTCTCCATTGATCACTATATTTCTATTGAAATATTGTCCTTGTACGGTTTGTTCTGCACAGATAGAAATTGAAGAGAAAAGTAGTATTGTCAATGAAAGCCACACAATAAAAAGCTTCTTTGCCATGCTTGCTTTTCCTCACTTTCCTATATTGTTTTTGTTAAAACAACGCCTTATTATACCACAAAGCAGGTAAAAGTACACCTTTTTTTGCCATCGCCGCTCCACTAGCGACTCAAACCGTTGAAATTGACGGTTTTACGGATAGCATTGCTCCAGCCGTTCCAGAGGGCTGCCCGCTCCTTTTCCTGCATTCCCGGAGTGAAAATCCTGTCGACCAAATGGTTGCTGCAAATATCATCCCTGCCGGACCAGAAGCCGGTGGCCAGGCCTGCCAGATATGCGGCTCCGAGCGCCGTCGTTTCGATCATTTCTGGCCGCTCGACCTCAACATTCAATATATCGGACTGGAACTGCATCAGAAAATTGTTCGCGGCGGCGCCGCCATCAGCCTTGAAGGACCTGATCCATATGCCTTCATCCTTCTCGATGGTCTCAAGCACGCTGCGGACCTGATAAGCGATGGATTCGAGGGCCGCCCTGATGATGTGCTTCCTCCCTGTGCCTCTCGACAGTCCTGTAATGATCCCTCTGCATTCCATGTCCCAATACGGCGCGCCCAGCCCAACAAAAGCCGGCACAAAATAGACGCCGCCGCTGTCGCTGATGCTCGCCGCGCATTCTTCACTCTCCGCCGCTGTCGAAATCAGCTGCATCTCATCCCGAAGCCATTGAATGACAGCTCCGCCTATGAAAACGCTGCCTTCGAGCGCATATTCCACTTTGCCGCCGATGCCCCAGGCGATCGTGGTCAGCAATCCGCTTTTTGAAACGAGCGGTCTTTCCCCGGTATTCATAAGCATGAAGCAGCCGGTTCCATAGGTATTCTTGACCGATCCCGGCTCATAGCACGCCTGTCCGAAAAGCGCCGCCTGCTGGTCTCCCGCCACGCCGCCGATCGGAATTTCACAGCCGTCTATTTCAAACGAACCGAAATCGCCGGAGGAATCCCGGACCTCCGGCAGCATCGTTTGAGGAATTTCAAGCTCCTCCAGCATTTTTTCGTCCCATTTCAAATCTATGATATCGTAAAGCATCGTACGCGACGCATTGCTGAAGTCTGTGGCATGGACGGCGCCTTTCGTCAGATTCCAAATCAGCCAGGTATCGACCGTTCCGAAAATCAGCCGGCCTTCTCCGGCTTGTTTCCTGGCCCCGGGCACATTGTCCAGGATCCATTTGATTTTGGTCGCCGAAAAATATGCGTCTATCACTAGTCCCGTCTTTTTGCGGACGTGCTCCTCAAATCCCCTTTCCTTCAGCCGCTGGCATATGTCCGCCGTCCGGCGGCATTGCCAGACGATGGCGTTATAGACCGGCTTGCCTGAATACCGGTCCCAGACGACCGTCGTCTCGCGCTGGTTGGATATCCCGATGGAATCGATGTCCGACGCCGGGATCCCGGCGCTGTCGAGCGCTTCACGAACTGTGCGCAGCTGGCTCTCGAGAATATCGACCGCATTATGCTCCACCCATCCCGGAGCAGGGTATATCTGCCGGAATTCTTCACGCGCCATCGAAATGATCCGGCCCTTTTTATCGAAAATGATCGTCCTTGAGCTCGTCGTGCCCTGATCCAGGGCCATGACATATTTTCCCATGCTCTCCTCCCGGCCTCCATCGCCTGCTCCGGCCATATTCCTACTCCAAATAATTCGTCATCTTAATGATCCGGCCGTTTCTCAAATAGATGCGCGGAACGCGCCTGCCTATGGCGCACAGCAGCTCATAGCTGATCTTGCCGCACTTTTCGGCAACATCCTCCACTTTTATTTCATTGATGCCGTCTGATCCGAAAAGGATCACCTCGTCTCCTATTTCGGCGTCTTCTATATCGGTCACATCGATCATGCACTGATCCATGCAAATAGTGCCGACCACGACGGTCTTTCGCCCTTTGACGATGACCTCGCCGATATTGCTCAGCAGTCGGGTGTAACCGTCCGCATAGCCAATAGGGAGCGTCGCGATGCGCTGTCCCTTCCGCCCCTGATAGGTCAGTCCATAACTGATCCCGCTGTCAGTATTGAGCGTTTTGATATATGATATTCTGGCCTTCAATGTCATGACCGGCTTCAGGTCCACAGCTCCGCGGTCCACATGCGCGGAAGGATAGACCCCGTACAGCATGATGCCCGGCCGTACCATGGACAAGTTCATGTCAGGCATGTCGATGATGCCCGCGCTGTTGGAAATATGCCGGATCGGGATCGAAAGACCGGCTTGCTCGAGTTGTTTGACGAATTCTCCGAAACGCTCATATTGAGTCCTTGTAAATGACTTGTCCTTATCATCCGCCGATGCGAAGTGGGAATAGATCCCATTGATTTTAACATTCGGAAGCGCGGAGATCTTAAGGATCTCGCCAAGAGAATCCTGATCGGGGTAAAATCCGATCCTGTTCATCCCGGAATCGATCTTGATATGGATACTGACACCCATGCCCAAACGCTCGGCTGCTTTTGATATGGCGATCGCCTGCGTCAGCGATACGACAGTCTGTATCACGCCGTACCGGATCGCTTCGTCCATGCTGTCCGGCGGAATGCTTCCCAGCACCAGCGTCTGTGCCTTCTTGAAGCTTTTTCTGATCTCGACGGCTTCGTTGATCGAGGAAACGGCTATCATGTCGACACCGCTTTCGAGCAAGGCTTCGCAGATCTCCATGGATCCGTGCCCGTAGCCGTTCGCCTTCACGACAGCCGCGATCTTCACGTCCGGCCCTACTTTCTTCCTGATTTGCGCTACATTATATATCAAATGATCCAGATCGATCTCCGCCCATTTGATCTGATTTATTTCCATGATCGCAACCACCCTCTGACTAAAATATTCAAAACATGTGTCTATTATATACAATTTTTATCCTTATTTAAAGATTTAACTTTCCGTCAGGATTCGTCCCGTGCCGTCATGCAACTTTTTACGGTGCGCTGCGTCTAAATTAATACAATCCAATCACTAAGGAGGGAATTCACATGAAAAAGATTTTACTTGCCGTCAGCATGTCATTTATGCTTGTTACCGGACTGTTCGCCGGATCACTTATGGGATCGGCTCCGGTCGCTATGGCCGCAGAAACCTTACAGCCGGCCAATGCCATCACGGTGCAGGGCACATCCAGCGTCACCGTCGCGCCGACGATCGCCTATGTCAATATCGGCGTCGCCACCTTCCATAAAAGCGCGGCAACGGCCCAAAGCGACAACGCCAAAAAAATGGACGCCGTTTACAAAGCGCTTTCCTCTCTGGGCATAGCCAAAGACAAAATCAAAACCGTATCCTATTACATCAGCCCGCGGTATGACTACAAAGACAATATCACGACACTGTCCGGATATGATGTTGTCAACACCATCCAGGTCACGACCGGCATTTCGACCGTCAGCAAGGTCCTTGACGCGACAGTCCAGCAGGGCGTCAATCAGGCCAATGCCATATCCTTCGGCATAACAGACGAGGAAAGGGACGCTTATTACCTCGAGGCGCTCAATAAAGCGGTCCTGAACGCAAAAGCCAAGGCTTCCGCTCTCGCCAAGGCCGGCGGTGTCACGATCGGCACGCCTTCCCAGATCATAGAGGGTTCTGCCGGCTATGCCGCACCCATTCCATATATTGCTTACGAAAGATCAATGGACCAATCTGCAGCTTCCACCCCCATCTCCGGCGGAGAACTCCAAGTGGAGGCAAACATCACGATGATCTACAATTACTGATGACCGGCCGCAATGATAACGGCAGCCCCCGAAAATTCGGGGGCTGCCGTTTATATAGCTGTTTAATTGAGGATCATGCTGTTACTGAAGGTTGAATTCCTTCGCGGTGTCGGCAAGCGCTTCGTCAAGCTTATCCATAACCAGGTCGATGTGCTCGTAGCTGATGACTGCAGGTGGTTCGATCCTGACGGTCTTGGCATTGACGAGGGTACCGGCCGTCATGACGTGTCTCTGGAACAGTCCCTTCGTTACTGAATATCCAACTTCAGCTGCAGGGAATTCCATAGCGATCAGCAGGCCTGCGCCTCTGAATGTCACGAGGACTTTTGGATATTTCTTCTGAAGGACTTCAAGCTTCTTCATGAAATATTCGCCTTTTTCTTTAGCCTGCTTAGGAATGTCGTTTTCGAGCATGTAAGCGATCGTCGCGATGGCTGCGGAGCATGCAAGCGGGTTTCCGCCGAATGTCGGTGAGCCGAGGATCCATGGATTGTCGATGAGCTTGTCGACCCACATGCTAGGTCTTGCGATGATACCGGTGATCGGCATGATGCCGCCGCCGAATGCTTTTCCGTAAGTCATGATATCAGGAACGATTCCCTCATATTCACATCTCCACATGGTTCCGCATCTTCCCATACCGGTCTGGATTTCGTCACAGATCAGAGCTACGCCGTTTTCGTCGCATATCCTTCTGACTTCTTTGAAATATCCGGCCGGAGGAATGATAACGCCAGCTTCGCCCTGTACAGGCTCGATGATGACGCCGGCAACCTTTTCGCCTACAGCGTGAAGATTCTTGATCGCATCTTCCATCGCTTTGGCATCGCCGTATTTAACATGCTGTACCTGCTGGATCATCGGGATATAATCTTCCCTGTATGCGCCTTTTCCGCCCATCGAGATCGCGCCCATTGATTTTCCGTGGAACGCGCCGACAGTGGAGATGTACCATCTTCCGCCTGTAGCAAGTCTTGCAAGCTTCAGAGCCATTTCAACCGCTTCTGCTCCACCGTTCGTGAAGAACGCATACTGCAGATCTCCCGGAGTGATCATGGCAAGAAGTTTTGCCAGATAACCTCTGAGCGGGTCAACCAGTTCCTGGCTGTGGAGTGCGTATCTGCCCAGCTGAGCCTGTACGTACTTAAGGATCTCAGGATTTCTGTGACCGCAGGTGTAGATGCCGAATCCGCCGAGGCAGTCGATGAATTCTGTTCCGTAGAGGTCGCAAAAATGGTCGATGGAGTCAGTCCATTCAACGAATGCGGAGTCTGTCGATACAGATTTTCTGTATTCCAGCCAGCCTGGATTAACGTTTTTGTTGAAGTTTTCAATAGATTCGCTAACGATCGTGTCTTTTTCAACTTTAGTCAGTTCGTCTTTGATGATAAAGTCAAGAACTTTCTTCGCTTCTTTTAAAGCCGCGTCTTTGTATGCAGTCATAAGTATATACCTCCCTTAAAATTTTTAAATAGTGTACTTATCTGCTATGCCATCTATAGTTCAATTTCCGTGCCAACTAGTAGTCTTTTGTTAAAAAAATGTTGACCTATGTTTGAAATATTCTGAAAGTTGTTGATATTTCAACCTCTGCAGCGACTTTATCCTTTTTTTGATTTAATATTGTCAGATAATTGTTCTCACATTTCATACAGATTGCCTGTCTACAGTCTTAAAAGTAAGATATCAGGCATGAGATTTCTTGTTTATTCAAACAATTCAGACAATTTCAGCGAACAGGGAATCTCAACATCAGCCGCCTCCGATGATGCGCAGCAGCTTGACCTTGTCGCCTTCCTCTATTATATATGAAGCATATTCCGCCAAAAGCAGCTGGCGCCCGTTGACCCATACAGACGTCTTGCTTTTGTAGCCCTTCTGTACAAGCAGCGCTGCCGCCGTCAGGCCTGACTCCACGCTGCAGGGCTTGCCATTCAATATGATATCCATTTCTTACATCCTTCCTCATTCCATGCCGGCCGGGGTCCTTTTGCCGACGCATCCGTCCGCCGCGAGGAACCGCAGGGATCTGAAATCAAAAAACACTAACAGAAAGCGGGGACCACGATCCCCGCTTTCCAGTTTACCATTTGTTCTCTCTCAATTCAACTCGATCCATTACGGCGCCGCGCCGCGTGCGCCGTCAGAAGCTTTTATTCGTAGAACTTCTTGAGCTTGACTTCGTGAGGCTCTCTGCCCTTCTTGAAGATCACGTCTCCCGGAACGATGCAATCGGGAACCGGACATACGTTCAGGCACAGGTGGCAGCCAACGCATTTTTCCGAATCAACAACAGGCTTTCTCTTCTTCTGATCCCAATCGATGGCCTGGTGTGCGCCGTCGTAGCAGGATACGTAGCATCTGCCGCAGCCAATGCATTTCTTTTCATTGATCTTGGCTATGACCTTGTAGTCTCTGTCTAGCTCTTCCGCAGGAATGATGTTCGGCAGCGCAAGCCCGATGAATTCATCGAGGTTCTTGTAACCGTTCTCATTCATCCAATGCATCAGGCCGCTCGCCATGTCCTCGACGATCCTGTAGCCATACTGCATGACTGCAGTTGTGACCTGGATGTTTCTGACGCCGAGCAGCAGGAATTCAACGACATCTCTCCATGTCTCGATCCCGCCTACACCCGAAAGCTCAACATTCTTGATGATTTCAGGATGCTGGGCCAGCTGGGCGATGAATCTCAGCGCAATTGGCTTTACAGCCGCGCCGGAGTAGCCGGATATGGACGATTTGCCGTTGACGACCGGCATGCCGGTCATATTTTCAAAATCGATGTTCGTGATCGATTTGACCGTGTTGATTGCGGAAACGCCTTTTGCCCCGCCCTTGATCGCAGCCAGCGCAGGGATTTCCATGCTGGCCAGATTCGGCGTCATTTTGGCGATGACCGGAAGATGCGTCGCTCCGGCTACAGCTCTCGAATATGCTTCGACCAGCTCCGGATTGGTTCCGACGTCCGATCCCATCGCATGAGAGGTCATCTGCGGGCACGAGAAATTGCACTCGATCAGGTCGGCGCCCGCATCGGTAACAAGCTTTGAAAGCTTGACCCACTCTTCTTCACAGCTGCCCATGATCGTGGCGACCATGACCTTGTCTGGATAGTCCCTCTTCAGCTTGAAGATATTTTCAAGGTTGACATCAAGCGGCTTGTCTGAAATCTGCTCCATGTTCTTGAATCCAAGCCATGGCGTCGTTTCCTTCGTTCCAATGTCGAATCTCGGCGAGCACTCATCGGCGATGAATATCCCGACCGTTTTGTAGAACACGCCGCCCCAACCGGCTTCGTAGGCTTTCGAGACCATCTCATAATTGCTTCCTACAGGTGAGGATGATAGGAAGAATGGATTTTCACATTTTACTCCCAGATAATTGATCGATAAATCTTTCTTGACTGCCATCTTATTTCACACCTTCTTTCTTTTTGAGATAGTCCATTATGCTGTCAGCGGCCGCCTTGCCCTGGGCAACGGCCTCAACGACCGTCTTGCCTCCGTTGACGATGTCTCCGGCTGCGAATATGCCCGCAGCGCTGGTTTTCCCCTTGTCGACATTGGCTGCAATCGTGCCCTTTTCCGTCAATTTGACAGGCGCGACTTCAGACATGTCTTCAGCGCCCTGCCCGATCGCGAATACGACTGTATCCGCTTTCAGCTTCAGTCCGGAATAGCCGTCCGTACCGTCAAACATCATGCCGATGACTTTACCGTCTTTTCCGACGATTTCAGCAGGCCTGAACTTGGTGACGATGGTAATGCCCATGGACTGGACATATTTCAGCTCATTGATGCTCGCCGGAGCTTCCTCGACTGTCCTTCTGTAGACGATCGTGACTTTGTCAGCGCCCAGCAGCTTGGCTGTCGCCGCGCAGTCCATCGCGACGTCTCCGCCGCCGATGACGATGACTTCCTTGCCCGGGTCGAAGCTTCCGCCGGAAGTTCTGGCGGCCTTCAGGAACTCAACTGCCGTCGTGACACCGTCGAAATCATTTCCCTTGATATCGACTTTCTTGGCATCCCAAAGTCCCGTGCCGACAAAGATGGCCTTGAAGCCCATTTTCTTGATTTCATCGATCGTGATGTCTCTTCCGACCTTTGTATTGAACTCGAACTTGACGCCGAGGTTCTTGACCATTTTGATATCGTGATCCACAACGCTCTGCGGCAGTCTGGAAGGAACGATCCCATACGTTAAAACGCCGCCGGCCTTGTCGAATTCTTCAAATATCGTGACCTTGTAGCCTTCCGTCGCCAGCTTGGCCGCGCAGGCCAGAGAAGCAGGTCCGGAACCGATGCAGGCGACCTTCGCTTTTGCCTTGGCAGGTGCCTTCAGCGTTTTCATGCCAAAAGCCTTTTCCTGTTCGATTGCAAATCTCTGCAGCTTTCCAATGTGGATCGGCTTGTCGATGCCGCTTCTGCTGCAGGCTTCCTCGCACAATCTGTCATATGGGCACACTCTTGCGCATACGCCGCCCAGAATGTTGTTCTCCCTGATCGTTTCGGCAGCGCCCTTGACGTTCCTGAAACGAATGGACCTGATGAATTTCCCCGGATCCGTTCCGGCAGGACAGCCTTTGCTGCAAGGCGCGTCCTCGCAGAGCAGGCACCTTGACGCTTCTTCCATGGCGGTCCTGAGATTGTAGCCGTCATGAGCTTCTTCAGTATACTTTTTCTTTATTACTTTACTCAAATTTGTTCGCCTCCTTTTCTGAATAGGTTAAATAGGATCAGTGCTTGCCAGGGTTTTTCCCGGTGTATGACTATTCCGGAGCGTTATCATAACCCGTATATGGGTTTTTCAACAGGTTCTGTACGCAGCGGACGTGTCATCGATGTCGAGCTTATTGTTGAATTTCGAGAAATCTCAACATACAGATGCGAATAGTGCCACATCTGCAGTGATCTTGTGGATCGGATCAATAAAATAATTGCAATTCGTCATTGATTGACCTGCATTGAATACTTAATGAATAAAAACACGCTGAAGCGCAATGCCTCGCGTGAGCTGCAGAAAAAACCGTTCCAAGACCCACTATCCGCTCTTGATTTTCTGCAGACTGGATGTGACCGCCACCGGTCTGATCATCCAAGCCAGTTCATCAAGTGTTCGCACATGATTTCCCTTCCGATTTTTCAGAATATTACCGCAAATGTATTATCTCATTATATTGAATATTTTACAACAGCAAAATGAGATATTTTTTTTGAATACAAAATACAATACTCTATGGCAATCCGCACTAAATCCAGGAAAAGAGCCCGTTTATTATTTAACGATAAAACCGTTGGAATTACAGCGATTATTAAACTTTTTCGGGGGCAGGCGCATTTTCAAAATACCGAACAAAACCTGCCATTTTTGCGTAAAGAAAAATCCGCAAAACACAAGATTTTATTGCATTTTTACGGATTTTCCATTCGTTACTCCTGGATTGGATCACGAATATTTTCAACTTAATTTTTTTATATTATACGGAATTCAGAGCAACTCGATCTTTAAATTCGGGTTTTGCTCAGCAGCATCCAGAAAGGCCTTGATCAGCCGCGCCGTATAGATCTGCGGGTCCTTAGCCGCCTCATCCGTATTGACAATACTGATCTGAGTCGGCTTTCCTATTTCAGTCAGCAGATCATGCAGTGCATCAAGATTGCCGCTGAATTGTTCCTTCAGCTTAAAGACTTCCTTGATTTGCCCCTTCGCCTCATCGATCGTCTCCATCTTTTCCAGGTCCAGAAAAATGTTGATCATCTCAATCGCTCCTTTCCTCAATAAAACTTTACAAAACTCTCATAATGGTCTTCCGTGTAATAGACAAGACCGTCGCTCGAGTACACCAGCCTCTCGCCGCCCCGGTATCCGCCATCGTAGTTGACATCGCATTCATGCCATACGCGTCCGGGTGCTTCGGGCAGCAGCCCTTCATAATTGCCAAATCTGTCTCCGCCGATGCTCATGCCGTCCGTCACTTCCCAAAGATTGCCTTCTTCGCTATCCCAGCCGAGATCCATCGCCTCGCCTTTCGTGAGATAATTCCCGGGAAGTCTTCCAAATTCATGGATATATGCCGCAACCTCTTCAGGCTGCGAATAATATCCTTCCTGAGCGACAACCGCCGTATCGCTATTAGCGCGTGCCGTATCGCTTTGCATCGGATCGCCGGCCATGCCATCGCCGGGTGCCGAAAAAAGCGAAAACGCGACTAATGCAGCCAATATGACTGTCAGTAAAAATTTGCGGCTCATCACTTACCTCTCATAAAAAATGCTTCTATATGTACAGTATAGCCCTAATACCCAAAAATACAATCCCGCATCAGGCCGGGGCGGGCTCGGGATTGATTCATACGGCCGATATGGAGCAATCTCTACAGCCGGTCCAGTCACTCCATCATCAAAAATTGAATAATTCAAGCTATTATGGTATACTGGCAATGGATTGAAGATCGAATCGCATATATTTAATCTCTTATCCAGCAATTAATTTGGAATTATGCAGCAATCGTCACAGTTTCAGGGGAGAAATAAATGAATGAAAAGCAAGCTATAAAAATATCATTAGCCTATATTCTATTTGGCTTTTTATGGATATTCATTTCGGATGGATTGGTAGGAGCATTCTTTGAAGTCAGCAGCAAAATACAAATAGTAAGTATCATAAAAGGGTTGATATTTGTATTGGCAACCGGAGCGGTGCTGTATATTCTAATGTCTTTTTTCCTGAGAAATATTTCTAGATCTGTTGAAAATATGAACAATGAAATGATTGAGAGAAAGCGGAATGAAGAATTATTAGGGGAGCTTAATGGCGGAATTGAACAGAAACAGGTATTGATGGAATCACTGCTCAACTCAACACCCGATCTGATCTTCTACAAGAGTCCGGACTTCATTTATACCGGCTGCAATAAGGCTTTTGAAGAATTTGTAGGATTTGATAGCAGCAAGATCATCGGTTCGACAGATTATGAACTGTTTGATAAAGACATGGCTGATTTATTCAGGGCAATGGATGTAAAAATGATGAGCCAAAATAGCGCGCATAGAAACGAAGAGCTCGTAACTTATCCGGATGGTAAAATCGCTTATCTTGAAACTATAAAAACACCGTATTATGATTCAGGCGATAATTTCATTGGGCTTATCGGTATAAGCAGAGATATTACAGAGCGCAAACACCGGGAAGAGGAAATTCATTACCTAAGTTATCACGATGCGTTGACAAAACTCTATAACCGTCGATTTTTCGAGGAAGAAAAGCTGCGGTATGATCAGTCAAGGCAATTGCCTCTCGCAATTATTTTCGCGGATGTGGATGGCCTAAAGCTTATTAATGACGCGTTCGGTTACAACACAGGCGATATGCTGCTCATTGAAATGAGTAACATTCTGCGAAAATGCTGCCGGCGCGAAGATATCATATCTCGAATAGGTGGAGATGAATTCTGTATATTTCTCCCACAAACCTCGAATGAAATCGCCAAAAAGATATGCGATAGAATCCAGAAGGCTTGCGAAAACGCAACAATACAGTGTGGCAATAATGTTATAACGCCAAGCATTTCAACCGGCTTTGCCATTAAAGAATCCGTGGAAGAGGATCTGACGGATATTATCAATAATGCTGAAGATCTTATGAGTAAGAAAAAGCTGCTCCATCGAAGCAGTGTTCGCAGCGATTTAATGAATTCAATAAAAGCGACTATGATAGAGAAAAGCAATGAAACGGCTGAGCATGCAGAACGGCTGGTCAATTATTCCAAAATAATTGGACAGTCGATTGATCTTTCGGAGAAAGAGCTCTTTTATCTTGAACTATCAGCCTCTTTGCATGACATTGGCAAAATGAGCATCGACCACCGAATCCTATCAAAGAAGGGGAAACTGACTGATCAGGAATGGAAGGAAATAAAGAGGCATCCTGAAGTGGGCTATAGAATTGCGCAGTCGACAATCGAATTGATGCCAATAGCTGAATATATTCTCTACCATCACGAGCGCTGGGATGGGAACGGATACCCTCAGGGATTAAAGGGTCATGAAATACCAATAATTTCACGTATCATATCAATCGTGGATTCTTTTGACGCTATGACTGAAAACCGGGCATACAGACCTGCTTTGTCTAAGAATGAAGCGATCGAAGAAATAAAAAACAATCTCGGCACACAGTTCGATCCGGAACTTGCAAAATTATTCATTGACAAGATTCGTAATAATTAACATACTATGCATTTTGGGGTTTAACAGTATGTGAATTCGAGGGGAAACGGTCAAGTCAAAAAAAATACGGCCCAATAAACAGAAATGAGAAAGCGGCTTACACATTGAAAATTCAAGTGTTTTGCCGCTTTTGCAATTGGAGCGGGCGATGGGAATCGAACCCACATTGCCGGCTTGGGAATTCAGTAAAAAAAGGCTGATTCACGTTGGAATAACGTGATCCTTGTTGATAAGGACACCGGCTTGGCACCGGCAGGTATAAATAAAAAAGGCCCCCACCAGCCCAAAGGGCTTCTACTTATTTTGCTCTGGCTTCATTCATAGATTATTCAAGCGGTCATGACAAACATTGCGAATGTCATTAACCCAATAGCGATTGTCCATATTCTCAGAACTTTATTCGTTTCTCTGCTTGAAATAAATTGATATGTCTTGCTGAATTCGCCCTCTATCGCAAAGATGTCTTCGAATTCATTATTCTCTATCATCTTATCTAAATGCTTGATTTTCAATTTTCCAAAATAGCTTTTCCGGGTATCACGAAAACATCGCGCGAATGTTTCGCCCTGTTTAAAATTTTCCTTCTTTTTCGAAGCTAATTCTTTTGGGGAATAAATTTGGTTACTCATAAATTACTCCTATTCTATAATAAACTCCGCCAGCTATCTTGGCGGAGTTTCTCTTTAGTTATTCTTCGTCGGTTGGCTTATCGTCAACCCAGATCCGGAACGCTTTTTTCCCATACCATCTAGCATAGATTTTGCGCCCGTCCCTGGTGGTGATAGAGGCTACATAAATGTACATCCTCTCACCTCCCATTTTTTAAATTTCCTCGAAACGCATAAAAATTGTTTTACAAAATTTCGAGAATATATTGCAAAATGCGATAACATCTGATAAAGTTTAGTTGCGAACTAACATTATCAGATAGCAGATGTTATCACAATTTACAAAGCATTTCGAAAGAGAACCATTGACGGTTCTCTTTTACTATAAACATTATATAGTATTGCGCAATGCGTTTTCAAGCAATATGTGTGCCACACCGTTGTTTTTTTTATGTTTTTTTGTTGCGATTAAAAAAGGCCCCCACAGAAGTTGGAGCCTTTCGCTCGTTTTTGCGCTAAAGTCAAATTATGTCGTAGCGGCAGCCTTCGCCTTGTTCAGCTGATACACGGCCGCTTCAATAAGAGTATCTAGCTGTTCAGCAGTAACCTTGATCCCCTTTTCGTTCAGCACTGACAACACGTATGCCTTCTTGTCCAGTCCGGCGCCGGCTTTGTTGATGATCTGCTCAGCGGCCTCGACCGCGACCTTGACCCAGAACTCAGCTTGTTTCTGCTGGGTCTCAGTCGTCCTAGCCTTCAGGAAGGGCACCAAGACGTAGGTGATCAGTATGCCGATCAGTGAAATGATCAGCAATGCGAGTTGGATATAAAGTTCGTTCATTCCGTTACCTTCTTTCCTGTTATTTTCTCGTAGGTCCTGATGATCAGGACGGCTGCTTCCTCTCGGGTGATGTATCCTTCCGGCCTGAAATTGCCATCAGAATCGCCCCGGATGATGTCAAGATCCTTCGCTGCCTTGATGTATTTCGCGGACCATCTGGTGTCCGGCACATCCTTGAATATTGTTCCCATAAGCTTTGCCTCCTTCATGAATGCGGTCTTGTCGATTCCAGATCCCGGACAGGTCTTGGTCACGTCAGGACCTTCCCTGTGGAACTTGATCGTGCTCTCGCCATACTTCTTCAGGAAGTATCTAGCCAATGCCAGGATGCTTTCCTTCTGGGCGCCTTCCAGCTTCTCGTGGCCGGTGTCGAAGTCTCCGAGCATCTCCACGGCGAATGCCCCGGTATTCCAGCCCTTTATACTGGCCGGCGACACATCAAAGGCCCGCCCGGTGAGAAATGTCCCATCAGGGAAGAGCGTCACATGCTGGCCAATATCCGTCCAGCCGTTCGTCTTTGTATGATAGTTGTACATCCCATCCTGGAGCTTCGAGTGATTGGTGCCGTCGAAATTCGATTTATTCGGGCGCCAGGTATGATGGATGTGCAACTGCTTGAAGATGATCTTGTCCAGCCGGGCAAGCAGTTGCTCTGTGGTTAGCTTCTCAAATGGTTTCGGCATCGCTCCCGCCTCCTTCCTTCGGTGTATCGTCTGTTTCAAGTATCTGGTCTTGTTTTTTCTTGGTCCAGAATATCAGCCATTCAACAGGCGCCCCAGCGTCTCTCAGGTTTTCGCAGATGCTCTGCACCTCCCGCAGGAACAGGATTGTATATACGACCGAGGCGAAGAACACGCTTACCTGCTCCAGCTGTACGACTCTGTACGAAAGTCCAGCGAGAATGGCAATCACGAGGTAGGAATATAACTTGATGGCCGTCCCGGACCAAAACGAATTTGAGTTGATGGCGCGCGTTTTGAATGCGTTGCAGAAGCCTCCATTCTTTGCCGAGAGCGCGACATACTTCGTGATGATGTCAAGTATCATCGTCCCACCCACAGCCACCGCTGCAGTGAAAAATGCCTCGTCCGGGAACAGGATATAATTAAGGACACCCAAGAGGCATCCCCAGAATGGTTTCGACCCAGAGGCCGCCTTGCTGCAATAATCTAAAAAATGTTCCATTCTCGCCTCCTTAAGCAAATTCTGCTTGGAACCATGCAGGGCCACCCCAAGTTCCAGAGCCTAATACATCCTGCCCGCCGGTCGAATCCGCTAAAACCTCATAATAATCGCCCTCGGAGCAACTTATCCAACCAGTATCGAGTATCAAACCTGTTTCATATGCGCCGCCACTTGCTGTCATAACGATCGGATTGCCCGTACCGTTTTTTCGCACCTGTGCGAATCTATAAGCCGAGGTGCTATTAACAAATGGCACATAAGCTTTAAGACAAATCCGTGTATAACCGGCTGGCACCGTTATACGTTTCGGATAGTTTGTAATATCAATCGCTCCAACGTCGTCTATTACTTCATTTACCCAGTCTATAGTGGTCCATGTAGAAGTGCCAACATCAAAGTTCGAACTCCCAAGACTAGCGCGAGCCGTTTGTGCGGTAACCAATAAGTTACAGATAACCGCCCACGCTCCAGATGTCTTTTTATAAACATTCTTGGTTGTAGTGTCTAGATAAAAATCATTATCGGCACCTAAACCACTGCTCGGAGCGCCAGTTCCAGAGAGCCAAGTGGCTCCATTTGTCCCATCCGTACCCGGGTCCCCCGTGACTCCCTTAATGTTGACCTGCAGCGCCCAGGTTCCCGAAATCTTCTTGAATACGTCACAGCTCGTCGTGTTCAGATAAAGCTCACCATCGATGCCCTGTGTCGTGGGATCCACTGTCCCGGAATACCAATTGATTCCATCGACCCCGTCCGAACCATCCGCTCCATCAGCTCCCTTGATATTCAGCAGGAACGACCAAACCGACGGGCCCTTGATGTATACATCCCCGTTCAGTGTATTGATGTAATAAGATCCTTCGGTACCCGTCCCGTTATCGGGGACTCCGGATCCTTCAAGCCAGATTGTCCCGCCTCCTGAACTTCCTCCGGCCACATAAGCAAGAAGGGACCATGCTGTGGTCCCATCCCCTATCTTAAGTTTATTCGTATCCTTTTCGAAACCGGGCTCTCCGGCCGCCAGCACTGGATCAAGCTCAAGCCACCTGGCGGCTGTCGCTCTTGTAACCTTTATCGTGTATGCCATCAGAGCTCACCTCCATCAATGACCGTCGAGCCGCCTGCTGAAACCGTCTTCTTCTTGGCCGCTTCTTTCTTGATCGCTTTTCTGATCACGTCGATCAGCTCCCGACGCCTAGTGTCGCCGGTGACGTCAGCTGCCGTGTATGTTGTGATCACACCTGACTCGTCGAGGATCGTGCCACCGGTGTTAATGCTGACAGTCGTCCTGGCTGATCCGCCCTTTGCATCGACCGTATGGCTGACCCCTGTCACTATGCCCTGCTGCAGGTAGTCGTCAGTTTCCGCGTCTGTGATCTGGATCACATCTCCGGCTTGCATTTCCGTCCTGATTGGGATGTCCAGCGTGAACGTCGCCCCGATATACTGATATGCCTTCGCGTACTCGTCGATAAGCGTGTTCATGTCCGCTTCGCTCTGGTCATCCAGTGTCTGTATATAGAGGGTCTTTCGGTTCCCAACGTTCCAGCCGTCATAATATGAAAGAGCCTTGTAGACGGTCCGCGTGAACGCCGGCGCTGTATCCGTGGCGCTGATCTGCGACTGCAGTGCAAGTCTTGAATAGACGCCGTCCATATTAACGCTGATGTCACGAGCGAATACCTGGTCTTTGACAAATTCAAAGATTGCCGGACTACAGAATCCTTGCAGATATGTCGGCGTTCCGATCACAACCCATCCGTTCGGCATTTCCATCATGCGCCAGCCCCAAACATCGAGGATCTTTACAATCCCGGCCAGGAGTGTTTCTTGTGAATCGAATACCGGCGCCGAAGGAACTCCTATTCCAGATGGATCAATAAAGAGTTTCGTCAGATTAACTCCAGAATATTCCAGGATATCTTCAAGCACAGATTTCCTGTCACCTGTGAATGTACGCTGATCATCAAAGGTCTGTTCGGACAGATAGTATCCGATCGCGTTCCGGCCGGCCAGTTTCATTGTCTCGTCTGATTTGCTCCAGCTCACCTCATCGACATAGACCGTGCTGACGTACATTTTTGAACTGTCGCCCATCCCTAGTCTGGCAACAACCTTGCTTCCGCCAGAGAATATCGAGCTCGTCTTGTTGATCAGGCCCTCATCCTGGTTCCAAATCTCAACTCCGGCGTCCTTGATTAGATTATCTGACTGCTCATTTGTGTCGAGCTTGACCAGCAGCTCCGTCAAATCCTTCCAGTAGCTGTACCGGTAGATGTAAAATCCGGCCGGCACTTCAGGCGTCGGGAACTGGCCAGTTTCTGCCGGAACAAGTGTCGGCGTGATCCCTACCGCCCAGATCTCGCCGTTATATAGGTGGCGTGGCACGAACTGCGACAGGCCGAAATTTCCCACCCTTAGGTTATTTTCCCATACAGAGTCAAACCATTGGCCGAGATCCACTGAATCGTAGGTGCTGATCAGCGCATCATCCGTGTTCCTTATGATAATCGGCTGTGCTTCCGTGTCGAAATATTCGAATGTACCGCCCACGTTCCCGGATCGAGCGTCATCAATGAAGCCTTCCCATTCTAAAGACATTGGGTTTCCCCCCTCTCCGCTATCAAGGCGTGTACTCTGCGAATGTCATTGTGATACTGATGTTGTTCAGCACATGATTTGCATCCTTTGCTATGCAATCCGGCTGATATGTGAGTGCGATGGTCGCACCATTTGCCGGGGCCGAGTCGAAGTGGACATTTTTTGCTGCTAAGTTTACGGTAGACGATACGGCACCCATCGCCGGTTGCGATGTCCCGGATGTTCGGTATTGGAAATACCTATACCCTTGGTATGTCGCATTGACCGCAACCTCAAGTGCCGTGCTGGTATTGGAGGCGCATTCGTACCAATTCGTCAAATCGTTCGATGCGTAAACTTTTGTTCTGCCAACAGTGACATGGGTGATCGGTATTGTCTCATAGAACGGATTCTCAAATGTGATTAGAACCATACCGGCAGACCCGTAATGTTCACTGCCCAATGACCCACTCTCAAGGCACACGCCCTCTGATGGGACTATTCCGTATGGGCCGGTTCCTGTTTTAGTGAATCCAGATCCCCAAGTGGAAAGTACGTTCATGTCTCCGGAAATATCATACCTTGGATATGGGCGTCCGTAATCAATCGTCACTCCGGATGATTGTTCCACATCATTTACATAAACCTTTGCAGTTCCGTTGTTGAGAATATACCCAAACGCTGCTTTGAAATCCTTTGTATTTCCGTCCCCTGTTCCGATGACCTCTTTCGTCAGAACCGGCTGTGCGAATCCGCTGCACGGGAGATGCACAAGCAACCCGTTGCAATATAGTGCTCTCAACCCACCGGATTGGTTCCCACTTGCGGCAACGACATTTGACAGCGTAAAGGTTACTGTCTTATTTGTGGTATTATACGAAACAGTTCCGTTCGCTATTGTTGAAACCCCGTCCATGTCTATTGAAAAATTGGTGTTCTTTGCATATTTAGAGTGCCGGGAGTTCCCCCAGTATCCGGAGGACAGTGTTGGCCACGAGTTACACCCGGTCAGGCAGGCCAATAGGCTGAAATTGAGATTTGGGTCTTGGAGCAGTGGAATTATCTTTCCAGAATTGAATCCGGAAGTTCCGATGCTAAAAAAGACGGTGGCATAAATATCAAGCACGATGGCAGATGTTTTCTCGATAGCAACCACGTTACCGTTCTGGTCTTTGATGAGCGCCTTTGTCAAAAGTCCAGTCGTGCTGCTTGTTGTAGAAGAATATCCAACCTCTGAGATTGAGTTTCCATTGTATTCCGTATCTTGGAGCCTCACGCTCTTTTTCATCGTGATGATTCCGGTGTCATACATGTGCGTGAAATCATAGATTGTCCCCGATGCGTTAAAAACGGGTGCAGTCTTATATCCGAGCCACGTTCCGAGTTTGACATCAGTCGCCACGGGAGTATCCACACCGGTACCGAAATGAATATACTTATAGCAATCAGCATTCCCGGTCGATAGCAGTTTTGTCCAAAACCCATTGAGGATTATGTTTTCAGCCTTGTACTCTCCGACAATTTCACCGGTCTTGGCATCTCTTGCCACGAAATCAAATCGATTATGGATTGCGATATCAAGTTTTATGTCGTTTCTTTTCATTTGAGATCTCCTCTCTTATAGTGGATTGCCATTGATATCACAATACTGACCGGCAATCGCGATGGTGTTCAGTTTGACATAGGCGGTGTCAGTATATCTCTGACTATATGAAATTGAATTGAAGTCAGCACTCACATCAATCGATGAAAGCAGAACATATTCCGACGCATAGACTTTGCCGTCAAAGGCCTCTTGTATGACACCAGCCACTGCGATATCACTCAACAGGATGTATTCATATTCACCGGTGGGCCTCAAGTCGTGAAGTGGGGCATGGACGGTGAATGGATCAAACGGAAGGTCAAGACTCCCCATCGCAATGCACCCAATGCACTCAAGGCTTGCCGGTTCGACAATGTTGTTGAAGTCGGCAAAGTCAAGATTGATGATATTTTCCGTCTCACCGAAAGAGATTGCGATTGGATATAGGAAGTCTCCATATGTGCTCACAAATCTGAATTTTGTCAGTTCTGCGTCGGACAGATGAGAGACTCTCCGGTCAAATGTAAGCTTGATTCGTTTTCCATAGTCTCCCATGCTCACACCTCCACATTATCAATGCTTAAGAGCGTCGGTTGCGTGAGGCCAATAACGCCGGATATTTTAATTTTAGATAATCTTACATATTCAAGAAAGCTATATCCGCTCGGCCTGCTCTTGCTGATCAGTGTATAGACTTTTCCATCGTCGCCTTTCAGTTGCAGCACGATTCGATAGTCGAATGTCGTCCCGACCCACACATCGATCCAGCTTGTGACACCAGTCGGCAGCATCGTGATCTGGTTCAGCTCCGCAACCTCATAGTCGACGATCCGTGCTTCCCAAAGCTCGCCTTCGCTGTTTGTGTAAAAGCACCAGATGCCATCATTGACGTTCGCCGCTTCGGAGTATAGACCCCTGACACTGGCCACATTGACCGCATCATCTGAAATTGTGATGTCCACCGACTCAACGTCGTCCATATTCCGCATCTTCAGGCTGCCGGATGTGTCAACAAAGAACATCACTGGGAGTTCTCCGACGGTATATGCCTCGACCTTGTCCTCGTGGATCTTCATAATGCCGTCGAACATGATTGAAAGCTCTGATATATTTGTGATCGTCGCAAGCTCCGTCCAGACCATATCGGCAATATTGTTCCGTGGCGCTGCGTACCTGATCATTGCAGTGCCGTTTTCCACTTGTGCCGTGAATATCATGTCGCCAAGGAATGATCCTTCCGGACGCCGGACGGCGGTACTGGACCTTGTTCCGACCGTGTCAGTGATCATCTGCTTCTCCCAGTATCTTTGTGAGGTAATCGCCGTTCTGTTCCTGGTAATGTATACAAGCGGCCTGGGGTCGTTGTTGTTCGCTTTGGTCTGGATTCTACTGCCGAACCGTTCTTGGAGTGTTGATTCAAGGTTATACATATCAGATCACCGCCAGTTCGAAGTCGACAAAGTAATAGGGCGTAGTGCCTTTCAGATATACCTCATAACTCGGGTCTCCCAAAATCATGCCAGTCTGATTGCCATCTATGAACGAGATCGACAGCTGCTCTTTGGTGTAAGCATATTCCAGGATCTCATCGAGGACATCCTTCGAACAGGTGAGCTGAACGGCGAGCTTATAGGCTCTAGTTCCAATCGTCTGGACGAACCACTCTCCATTAAGCAACGTCCCGTTCGATTCGTGGAGCACCGGGATCTTCTTGACATCAACGAGGAAGACATCGATTTCTTCGTTGCTCGCATTTTTGAAGTATGTCGACATAATCTACCTCCTCTGTGCCCTAGCGAAATCAAAGGAATCCATAACGACAGTCTGCGCCGCCACGAATTCACCCTTGTTATTGACTCCTCTTATGGTTATATCATCAAAGGTATGCCTGATCGTCGTATTCCGTTCAAACGCCATCGAGGGCAGCGCCACGGTTCCAAGACCAGCTTCCATTCCGAGGGCCATGTTCTTTCCGATGCCTTCAAAAACTCTGCTGGGTGAGTGGATCCCGAGAACATCCTTAACCTTTTTGGTGATCCCGCTGGCAAAGCCCTTGATCTTATCCATGATCCAGGTCACTTTTGAGGCGATACCGTCCCATAGGCCTTTGATCAGGTTGACTCCGCAGTCGAAAAGTTTCTTGGGCAAACCAGAAAAGAATTCAATAATCCGGGATCCTATCGCAACGATGTTGTCAATCGCTGAACTGAAGGCAACTTTGATGGCTTCCCAGACCGCGGCGAAAAATGCCTTCACCTCGTCCCAGTGCTTGATTAGAAGATATCCGATCGCAATCACGGCTCCGATGGCCAGAATGATCAATCCTATCGGGCTGGTCAAAAAGGCAATGACGCCTCCTAGAACAGTCGCAGCTGTCGTGACGAGACCCATGACGATGGCGGCGGTTCCCATAGCGATGTTGAGTGCCAGAATCCCGGCCGCCAGGATGCCTATGATTATCGCGATCGTCTTGAAGAGGACTGGGTGCGCTTTGATAATCTTACCAAGTGCTTCAAGCTTGGTCGTCAGTCCTTTTACTACTTTCGTGGCTACGGAAAGCGTCGGTTTCCCGACTATTTCGAGAAAGTTTTTCCATGTCGCCTGCAAGTTTCCTGTCACGTTCGCCCAGCTGTCGGATTCTCTCTTGGCCTGTCCCATTGCTCCGTTCATCTCGTAAGTCTTTGATACTGTATCCAGGAGCAAATACTGCCGTTCAGACTCATTCAAATCAGCCCAAGACTTCCCATACTGTTCATTTGCTCGGACATCCATTTGCTTTGCGCTGGTGAACACGCCGATCGAGTCGCCGGCTTCAAAATTCCCCTTCATGAAGCTGGCCAGATTTGCGCTGGCATCTTCCATAGAAGTGTCATAGAATGCCGCGGCATCTGCCGCAAGTGAAGTCGCCTTCGTCGTGGCTTCAAGTGCCTGAGAGGCTTCCATTCCGGCACCTTTAACCTGGCCACCGAATTTATTATAGACACCCATCAGCCTGTCCGTGTGAATCCCGAGATCCTCTGCTTGATCATTGAGCGCTGCCAAAGCGTCCTCGCCCTCAGATCCCTTGAATACCTGCCCAAATTGGGATCTCATGGCCTCCAACTCAGCAGTCGATTCAATGACACCCTTGGTGAAGCCAACGACAGCACCGACAGAAAAAGCAGATCCGATTCCGAGAGCGACATTCTGAAGCGATCCGGAAACACCGGACAGCCCTTTGGAGAGGCCCTTCGTCCCCGCATTGAACCCTGATGAATCGACTTTTGTGTCGAATATGATTGATCCGTCATATCTTCCGGCCATTAGCTTCCGCCTCCTTTCGCCAGCTGCAGAAATCTTTCAAGCTGTAACTGTTCGTCATAGGTGAGCCGCTCCTGCAGCTCAAGAGTATCGATGTTCTCGTTCCAGTATTCTTTCTCTTCCTTCGTGAGCTTACCCTTTTTCTTTTGTTTTCGAAGATGCACGATATTGGAGAATGTGCACTCCCCGATCTCCAGAAAGGCGCCCATGAATTCCCACCAGTGCAAATATTCGCAGCGACGGCTTGAATACCCGAGAACGCGGTCGATGGCCGCAAATATATAAATGCTGTCCTGGGACCAGGTATAAAGCGTCCCATAGTTCGCGGATCTGCCCCGGGAAGGTCCGTTCCCCATATTCAGGAACCTCACCGCCTTTTCCACAGATTCATCGCATAGCGGCACGTTTTCGTCTTCATAGATAATTCGGAGCATACCGACCATCTTTTCATTGTCGGTCAGATCCAGATCTTCGAACATGATCATAATGTCGAGGCAGGGCCTGAAATCATGTCTGATTTTATATTCCCTGCCTGCGACATTGATCGACGTCTGCAGGGTTCCGATATAATCGTTCTGCATCCTTACTTCCTCTTCAGATATTTCTCCGTGTACTTGCCGACTTTCTTCTGCCGTTCGGCCATGATATATGGCGAGAGGGCGTTCAGGAAGTTTTCAAAGATCATCCGGCCTTTGTGATCAGCGCTCATGACGTTAATAGATCCAAAACAAGTTTCGCTTGTCCCAGCGCCAAAGATATGATCGATCTGGCCTTTGAAATAACTATCGAGTTCTTCCGTGAAAGAAAAAACATCCGGAAGGTTCACGGGAATCCCGTCATTGTCCAAATCAGTCTGGCTGTCAAGCGCCTTCGCACGTTCAAGCATCTCGCCTTCCTTCGATTTGAAATCCTGAATCAATTCATAAAATCTGTTGGCGAAGTTCACGTCCTTGGGATTGAAGGATATTGTCTTGCTCTCATCATTATTGATACTGAGCACGATCAAACCGGTATCAAAATTTAAACTCTGCATGAGTCATCACTCCATTCTTAAGCCGCAGTAAATGTTTTCGTTGTCGGATTGAATGTCCCCGCGACTCTGACACCCGTGTAATGGATATTGAACGGGATCTGGAAGGCTTCGGTATTGCCGCCGTATGATACGACTTCAACGACGACATTCTCCTTATATGCTGGATATGCATCGACCGTCGGCGTTGCGTAAAGATCCACGTGGACGACGTTCGTCTCCAGATCGCTGAGTGTCTGATCACCGTCAATGATCTCCTTCAGCCAAGTGAAAAGATCATCTCCGCTGTCTGCCTTGAACGGCTCGACAGATGATTGCTTCTCATACTTGTCGATGCTGACCGACGTTTCGCCGAGGATGTTGGCCGTTTTGACCACATTGGCGTTCATTTCGATGCTCAGCTCCTCGAGATCCGTACCGAGCAGCACATACGAGGGCGTCGATGTCTGCGCCTGGATGTATGTCGCAAACTGTTTTCTTTTAATCTTCGACATCTCTATCTCCTTTTCATAAAAATAAGTTTCAGCTGCACCTGGTAGAGACCGGCGCCGCTCTCCTCGATCTCGAACAGCATTGCATTCGAAACCTCAAGATCTAAGACTTCATAACCGTCAGGAAGCGTTGGATATGTGCTGGCTTCACCTTGCTCTTCGAGCCATTCCGAGAAATTCTCGAGAAAATCATAATTGTCTGCTCGATTGACCTCATCCGCAACTGCTTCCTTGGCATAGAACACATAATTATTTTCATACCGGCGATTACCGACGATATCTGTGAAGGTCTTGCCGTTCCCGGCGGGCGCCAGCGCATAATCGGAGAAGCTTTCGCTAGTGGCGTCAGTCTTTATTCCAGAGATCGGCTTGATCTCCATCCCGTCATAGGTTTCAAGAAACGTCTGCAGGGATTTCACTAAACTCATTTCGTTCCACCTCCGATTATCTTACCTACACCAGCCCGGATCACGCCGAGCTTGTCCTTTTTCATTCTCTCAAACCAAAGGGCTCCGCGCTTGGGAGCCCCGTGGAAAGTGAGATCTGTATTTGTCAGCCTCTTCGGGGCTCTGCCCACCATCAGCTTGCCGTAATAAAGGTACCTGGCATAAGGTCCTTTCCAGATAACCTCTCCACGGCCTGGGATCGTGCCAAGAATGCCGAGCCTTTTCAACATGCCAGTCTGCATCGGGATATAAGGATCGCTGAGCCGAAGGACCTCGTTATCAATGAACACCTGGGCTTTATCATAATGATCTGCCCATTTGTCATCGAAGTCTGGATCCCATTTCAACACAGTATTGACCGCCCCGTTTTTGCCAGTCTTGTGATATACTGTTCCTCTTGGCGTTACGATTTTCATTTTCCTGTCACCTCATAATGGGCCATTTCTCCGCCATAATCCCGGGTGTCGACATTTGAGACGATCATCACGTCATCGTAGGCCTGCAGCTCCTTTGAGCTGGTTACGACCTCATAGGCTATGTCACCGAGGACCACGACATCGCCGCTCTGGATGGTCCAGTTTTCAGATTTAACTTCAAGAGCGGCCCAGGCTTTAGGCTTCATGTATGTTGCTATTCCGGAATCAACAGAAAGAGGTATGATCAACTGCAGTCCGTCCGCAGCTGTAACACCGGCTTTTCTCATGATCGCGCCTTTCGAGCTGTCCCAGAAGACGCCTTCAAGGACGGTCCGCTGCCATTTCTCGGTCGAACCGTCCTTATATTTGTTATAGATCGTCACGGTATGCGGAAACATCAGCACCACCGAACCCTTCCGACCAGACTTCCGAGATACAGCTGTGCTGCTTCAAAGAGCCGATCACTGTCGGACTTTACTTCTTTCGTCTGATACGATCTGGACCAGGGGCCCACCGACTGGCTTGCGAGTTCTCCACCCTGTTCGTTCTTCTGCCAAGCTTCAGCTACCGCGCAGGCAGCCATCATGACGCTTGTCGAGGAAGAATCAAGATCCTCAGCGACCTTGTCAAGATAGCTGCTCGCACGAGTGATCAGCCTGTCGAAATCGGCTTCGGGTATGGAGTTACCTTTATAGGTTCCCGTGTAATAGGAATAATCAGCGTAAGCCATACCCTACCTCCTTATCCCAGGGCTCTAACAGCCAGTTCAGGATACATGGTCTTGTATCCGTAGAGGACGTCCATAGACAGCATTTCCTTCTTGTACTTCATATCATAGCCGCGAACGACTCTGAGGGTCACGCCGTTGTAGGAGGTCACATAGGACTCAACACCGGCCGGAGCTGCAAGCGGTCTTGTAACGAAGGCGAAGGCGCTCGGATTGAACGCAAGATTCGCAGTGTGCGAGGCGACCAGCGTCACGGCAGTGTCGTTATCGATAGCCGGAAGAGCCGGATAGACTTCGACATCTGCGATCGCATTCGTTGATGCAGTAGCAGAGTCAGCAGTGACAACATAGTTGTTGCCGCCGATCGTCATGACATCGCCCTTGACCAGCTTGCCGGTCAGTGTGGTGCCGTCGATGGACAGCTTGGTTGCGCCAGCTGTAACAGCTCCATTGACCTTCACGGCAGTGGCAGCTGTGATGCCGGTGGCATGAGCCTTGATGGCCTGGGACATATAGTTGTCCAAACCAAAAATCCTGCCGATCGAGCCTTCTCTGAGGGCCTGGACGCTGCCAGCCTTTTCAGCATTGACGATCGCATCGATGCAGGTAAACTTTGCATCAGCGGCAGGATCCCAGATCGCGACACGCCCAGGGACAGGAACATTTTTGTTGTTCAGAGCCAGCCTTACATCAGACAGATCCGTCAGGGCGTCCGGAGTTGTTCCGGCAACACCGCTGGTATACGGAATATCCTTGTAGACAAGGAGACCATCAGAGTTGATTTTCTGAGCCAGGGCGATTGCAGCAGGTTCAAGGAAGAGCCTGTTGAGATCATCAACGTTCGTCGCTCTCTGGATAGATCCAAATTCGACATCCACTGTCGCCAGCTTGTCGAGAGTGACCTCAACGGATTCTTCAGTGACAGCCTGAGCAGAGACGCCGGTGCCTTCGTCAAAATCAGAAGCGGTCAGGATGACAGGTTTTTTCACCTGGATCGTGGCGCCTTTGCCATTGACGAATTCTTCAGAGTAGTCCTTATAGATCAGGTTAGGGAAAACGAGATTTTCAATGAGTCTCGGGAGGAGATTCCTCGCGATCTCTTTGACGGAAATAAATGTGTTGCTCATAGTTTAATACCTCCAAACTATTATTAGCTATTCCTTCTTCTTCATGACTGTAGCGTAATATTCCTGATCTGACATTTTGTCATAATCAGGATTCCCGCCGGATCCGTGGCTTCCGCCACTGTTGGCTCTGAATCCGGATTGGTCGCCGGATCCGCCTGAACCACCATCGCCGGCGTCGAAAAGATAAGCGTCTGTTTCTTTGAGCTTTTCAAGCTGCTCTTTCAGTCCCAGCAGATCATCCCCGTCGAGCTTGATCTCGGACATGTCAAGAGCACCAATGGCGATCTTGGGATTCTTGACCTTCGCTGCCATAAGCGCTTTGTCAACTGCATTCCCGAGTTTCAATGTCTTGAGCTCGTTCTCAGCCTTCGTCTGCGCCTCTTCGTATTTAGTTTTCCACTCACTCGCTGCCGCCTTGATGCCTTCCACATCCATGCCCTTGAAGGCCTCGATCTGTTTGTTGGCTTCAGTCAGCTGCGATGCTGTGTTTTTCAGCTCGGTCTCTTTCTGATCGAACTTTTCCTTGGCGACGTAGCCGCCTTCGGCCAGGTTGGCGAGCTTGATCTCCTTGCTGTTTTGCAAGGCTGTCGCAAGCTCGTCATAGGTCAGGGATTTCTCCCCGAACAACGCTTTCAAGAATTCCATATCGTTCCTTTCCTGCCCCAGATTTGATTTATAAACGCGCAGCCACTCTGCGCACCAGGCACGCTTGCGTTTAAGCCTCGGCAAGCTCGAGGAATTTGAACATAAAAAAACAAGCCTGTTTTACGTCAGCGCTCCATGACGAGATAGGAAGGATCACCTCCTGCTAAAACAAATCCGTCTTCTCACAGATGAACCTCCTTTCGTAAATTACTTGCATGAAAAAACCACCCGATTCCTCAGGTGGCTCATTCGAACTTCAGTATTTCCTTCTGCTCATGTTCCAAGATTTTGGCGTATTCTTCAAAGGCTTTCTGCTGTTCAGGTGTAGCGCCCTCTTTGAGAACTACCTTCTGCTTTTCATACCTGATCATACCTGTCAGGATCGCCGGTAATGGAATCAACATTTCAAGGACCTCCCAACTTCTTTTTGAATATCGCGACCGCTGCCTTGGCAAGCTTTCTCGGGTTATGCTCCGAGACTGCTTCCGCTAAAAATTCACGGTCATTATAGTTCGCATATTCCGATAGATTATTTTTAATTATATCATAATCATCCTGAAGATTACAAGCGATCAGCGCTTCTGTTTTTACTTCTGTCGATACCTCTGACCGCTGTAAAGCGTTCCATGCAGGTTGCAGATCATATGTCGGTGATCCGGTCTTCGTGACGCCATATCGCTTCAGGGTTAAGGCATATTCGGCCAGATGCGCTGCCTCATGCTTTGTTATGCCATAAAGTCCGTTTTTAGGGCTCCAGTTCTGGATCGAAACGTTGTTCTTGATCATTTGATCAATTCCGGCGATATCGGATATATGATTCGGGTTAAAGGTTAACCCTGCTGTGATCCGTCCATTGCGATGCCTCAATGATGCCTGCGCCACGGCGGGGATACTACCGAATTTGATATCGTCAACAAAGCTGTTGAGTATCGGGTATTCCTTGAAAATTTTACTGAGCGATTTATTGATTTCGTTCGCAACATCGACGGATTGGCCACTGTAATTGACTCGTGGCACACCAAGCGTCTTCTTGGCCCAGTTTTCAGCTTCGCCGACAGTTTTCTGCTTGATCGCCGAATTAACGAACTTGCCGGATTTTATATCTTCTTGGCGCTTCGCGGCAGCGGATGATTTCCTGGCTGATGATTTTTCGAATCCTGGGATCTGCTCCCTGTCGATTTGCCGCTTCAGGCCGGTCTTTTCCAAATAGTGTTCATGTATCCTGCGCCAATATGATATTTTAGCGGCCGCTTCTTCAGTCGGCAGGCCTGCGGCATTCATAGCGACGTACTCGCGTTTCCAACGCCGGATCTGACGCTCAATACCTCGCTGTTTTGATACAGCCTCATATTCGGTCATCTTCTCGCCATTGAATTCGTACGACTGCGCTTCCATCTCACGCAGTTCCTGCTTCGTATGAGATGATTCACTGATGCCTTCATAGAATGGGTACCAGTCATGCCGGCAGTTCCACCCTTTAAATCCGTCTCCAGTGCCATACCCGATATCCGCCAACGAAAGATACCCTGGCCGACCACTGCGGCTAACGATTTTGCCCTGCCATTCGGCATGGGAAGGCCTGGCGCCGTCATGAGCTGTTATTTCCATCAGGTCGCAGCCCATTTCGTCAGCACGTGCCTCCGATAGTTTTCCGGCCGTCTGGGCGACGCCTGTCATGGTGGCTCTTCGTACCGCAACTTCCATGTAATCGGTATGCCCGGTTGGATACCGGATCGATGCGACACCTTTCGAAGCAAGACTCTTCACAGCGGATCTGACAGCTGAATTCAGGTCAAACCCGCCAGTAATCACTTCCATATATGCTCTGTCGAGAGCATCTTCAAATTGCTTGCTGGCCGTCCGGGCTGTCGTCCTGGTCAAGTTCTCAAACAGGCCACTCGTATTGGCCAATCCGGCAGCCATTATAGACTTCAGTGCCGGATCCGCAGCAAGCGGTGTCGGATCAAGCCCGGCATCGCGATATATCGAATCATCCGCCTTGAGAGCAGCTGCCCCGGCTTCCTCCATGAGCTTCCTGAGCTGATCATGCGATAATCCTGTTAAAGCCGTAAGCCTCTTTAGGATTTCATCATGTAGCATTCCCATTTCCTGTAGCTTCCGAAATTGATATTCCGCTGCAGGGATGAAATAATCGTACGTCGATATCCGTCTGGCCATATCAGCCAGGATATCGCTCTCCGCTTGAGCGTAAAGCTCGACCATACTATCTGGCAGTTTATCGATCTGATCTGGTGTGAGCATATCTTAAACTTCCCCTCTAAGCAGCTTCGCAGCCTCCTCTTTGCTGATACCGATCGCCGTGCTGATCAGGTTGACCGCTTGGCCCTCCGTGATCTGTTCTGCTGAGAACTGTGACATTATAGCGATAAGGCTCTGTGTTTGGGCGCCGTTTAGCTGCTTTCCTTGAACTTCTGCTACGGGAGCTGCTGCGCCCAGCGCTATTTCTTTGGAGCCCCCCCCGATTGGAATCCAAGAAGATCGTCATCTGTCGGACTGCTGATCATGCCTTTGGCGGTCTCTTCGTCCTCACCATACCACTTGGCTCTATATTCCCATTTCTGCTGGATCCCGTCTCGGATCTCCTGCAAGTCACGGAGACGTTCAGCCTCTTTATCGATAACGTAGCCATCATCAAAGGTGATCGTGATCTGCGTATCCTCCTTGACAGCCGCTTTCGCCACCGTCCTTCCTATCCAGAGGATCGATTGGATGAGAGTCTTGAGGGCCTTTTCGACAACGATATAATGCTTGCTGGCATTCTGGACCAGCTCCTGCTTGTCGCCCATGTACTGCGTCGCTGTGACGACGCTGCCAACGTTAAACTGATAGTGCTTCGTTCCTAGACCGCATTTGAAGCTGAGATAATCAAGTTGCGCCTGGATGCCGTCTTTGTTGTCCTGGACGCGAAGGCTCGGATTAAATTCCTGGATCAGCTTGTTTGTCCCGTCAGATCCAAGGAGACTGTCACCTACCCCGACAAACAACTGCTGGGCAACATCATCAGGAGTCAGCGTCAAGCCATTTTCATCCGTGCCTGTCAACTGCTCATGCAGGAATACCTTTTTCCCTCCGAGCTTGAAGTCACGGCAGAAATTGTTATAAGTCAGATCCACGCCTTCTAGGTTGTCTATCGCATTCGCATAGACGGAGATTCCAAGACCTGTGCTTTCGTCGATGTTGTTCGCGATATTCGGCCGGATGATCGCGAAGAGCGGGATGTCTGATCCCGTCTTGAACGATTCAAGGATTCCTTCCGGCAGCGCCACAGTCTTCAGACTGCCTTCCTCTTCCTGAAAGTATCTGTTCGTAATGGTATATTCACCGGCTTCCAAAACATGCGTCTCGATATAGATGAATTTCTTGCCCTTCATCAGGATCTCAGACACAAAAGCCACGTCAATGATCTGGCCGTGCTGAATTGTCAGGGGGACGATATGCAGCGCCGTCAGATATTCGATCCTAATCGAAGTTTCTGGATCCGCAACGATGCTGCCGCCGGCAGTGACCTTCATATTCTCGAGCCGGAGCACAAACGCGCCGGTCCCGGAATAGAACGCCTTTTCAATAAGCTCGTTTGCCTTCTTCCAGAAGTCGTTGTCTTCCAGGATGCCGGTGTTGTTATCGTCGCCATGAATGAACTTCGAACTGCCCGGGTCATCGATCACTATCTCGGTCTTCTCGTTCAGAAGGATGCTGGCCCAGTCCTCACAGACCTTCTTTGCCATCTTGAGGGTGTAGAGCTTTCGCTTGACGATCTTATTGTCATACGTCTTCTCTGAAAATTCGTGGAATGGGCTATAGAATCCTTTCCACCAGTCTCTCCAGATAGAGATGTATTCATAATAGCTCCCGCTAATATCATAGCCCATATTCTTGTTCAGATATTCAATGACCGCTTTAATGTTCAATTTGTCACCTCCCATTTAGGCAGCAGCTGCTTCATGAACCGCTCCCAGCTGTACTCCCAAGCATCCAGGATATCAATGTCGCTGCTGAAATTATCGAGTCGTTCATCCCGCCCGTCAGCGGCTGCCACTGGATCCCATGTTGCGTATATCAGGCCGCCCCGGAGGATCCTGCAATCCTCATGGATTTGCAGCCTTCCTGTATTCAGCAGCGTATTGCCGCAATAGATCCTCTGCGTGATCGCGTTCTTGGCGCTGTCGCCGAACTGGATCACAAGGCCGGCCTTCCTGGATGCTTTATGAAGACCGTTGATCAGATACTGGGCCTCACTGTCAGCAAAGCAGTATTTGATCGGAATGCCAGGATACTCAAGCATGAGTCTCTGAACGAATCCGATGAACTCACCGTTGACTTTGTCTGAATCTATCTCACCCTTACGGCCAGGGATATTGTGGTCCTTCAGAGCCGTGATCTTAGTGAATCTACGGTGAAATGCCGTGGCCACGAAGGTCGTTAAAGATCTGTTGCCTCCGAAGTCGACACCAAGGCTTATAAATTCGATGTCCCTGCAGAATTGCTCCTTCTGATCAGTTGATTCGAAACGAAGACTGTATTTGTCCGGGTTGTCTGCGAACTGACGGTATATAAGGCCTTCGGATATGCAGCGCTGGCCCTCTATGTCCCTGTGGTACCAGATGCTGTTCGGATCATACTGACTGATAATCTCCAGACGCCTGGATTCCGGGATATTGATGTTGTCGAAAATAGAAAAATGCTCGTAGTTATAACCTCCGAGCAATGTCCCTTCTTCAGCAAGCATTTTGTACTTGTCGATGTATTCGGTATAGATAGGCGCATTCGGGTTATCCGGATTCAGATCCCAGAAGATCTTCCTGCGCTGCGCTGCAAGCTGACGGTTGAATGCCTCCTTGATCGAACTGTCATGATGCAGGTTGATTTCAGTTGCGATCCACATCCCGTATGAATTCCCTCGGATCTTCGCATAACTGTTTGCCTTGGCGGCACCAGCGAAGATCACGATCTTGGATTTGCCATCTGTATCCGGGCCCTTGATGTAAAGGCACTCGTTGTCCTTGTACTTCCCCCAGCGGCATTGCCCGCGGAAGATATATTCAAGGCCGTATCCGTTCGCATCGCCGATGTTCAGTTTTGCGTTCGCGATCGTCGATCCGGTCGCCAGATGGATCTTGTCCGGCGTTGTCTTGAGCTCATGAGCGAAGGCATAGACGTTATCAATCGTCTTGCCGGCCCTGACGGCTCCCTCGGCGATATTGAAGGTGTTGTCTACACAGCAGCGGATATATGCTTTATGTTTATCACCGAAATTATACTTGATTGTCTTACGCTTCTTGTTAGCCATAGATCTCAGCGTCCGTTTCCGTCAGATCCTCGGTCTCATTGTTCTCGCCGGTGATCCGTTCGATCTCTGCCCGCAGCTTCCTGATCCGCTCTTTCTGTTCCTCTGTCGCCAGGGACCAGTCGGTGTGCACCATCTCATCATACTGCTTCAGCATACCGTTCAGAGTCGTCATGGCGCGGCTCTGTGCCTGCAGGAAGGAAGCCTGCTTGTCCCAGGCGAACTGCAGTTCATATTCCTTCTCCCACCCTTCGACATTGCCGCTCATGTGTTTCTCGCGCTTGAGCTCCTTGGTCAAATCACTCTTGTCCTTGACGAACATGATCTGCTGGGCCCGCAGGATCGCCGCATACTGAATCGTTATATTCTGCCAGAGAACATCAATAGGATTGAGCGACGTGATTCCGGCCACGATATCCTGCGTATGCTTCGGAAGGTACTTCGTGAAGAAGCCATGCTTCTCGGCGTTCTTGTTTTCAGCCGGCGCTGCGCCTCCAGAATTGCCCTTGGCGTTCTTGTTCTTCGGCTGGCCGCCCTTTTTCCGAACGTTCGCTTTTTTATTCGAGCGTTCGCTATCCCATTTATACGAGCACTTCCACCTGCGGATCGTTCCTTCCGGCAGATTGAGCTCTCTCGAAATATCTATAAGCTTCATCCCTTTTCGAAAAAGGGCTTCCGCTTTTTCTGCATCCGGGTTCCTCGACTTCGGCATCACCACCCCTCCCGTCCGTGTTTGTTTTGCGCATAAGAAAAGAACCCTCAAGATGAGAGTTCTTTGTTTCGTGTATTTGTTATCTGGTTTCTCTATGATTCAACTACTCGAAGTATCTGGTCAAGTGTTAGGTCCGTAGTATATGGCGAAACCCCTAATTCTGAAAATCTCTCAAGCATCCCAGCATATCTGTATTCAGCAACAGGCATGTGGGAATTTAATTCACATTTACCGTCCTCGTATATCTCTTTATAGCTTTTGAGATCTTCCAAAATATAAGATGCGTATGACATATATTCTGACTCTTCGTTTCCATCAAATCCTCGATATTTAATCTTACTGAATTCAAGCTTCGCCTTATCTTCGTCGTTTAATTTCTCGTATGAAAAATATAGCGTGCGATGCAAATTCAGAACATCAACGACAAACTTCGAAATTGCATACGGGATGTCATCGGAAAACCATGTTATGAATGAATCGTATTCTTCCTTGTATCCATTGGTTAAAATCTTTTGACTTTTTTCGATATCTCGTACCTCTATTTCGTCTTCCGCTTTGAGGCATTTCAAGATTTCGAGCTGGTTGTAAAGAAATAATCGTTCCTTTTTGCTAAGATCCACTTTAAAATCCTCCTGTTTTTGATTCCATCATACACCCAGAGGATCTCTATTGCAAACTAAAAGGCCCCTCAGACAGGGGCCCCTCAGCGGAGGATCTGTTTCAAATGACAGCTTAACTTAATATCATATTACAACAGGTCATTCGGGAATTGCAGGAAAGTTAATATACCTGTCATGTTTTTTTCGCTCTGTGCTTCCGTCCCCGGCTCGTCCCATTTCCTTGGCCACTGTATACCAATGGCAATCCATTCTATATCTCAGTATCATAATCTGCCTGATTTCGCTGTCTTCAATGGCCTCGATGTAATCGTTTAGTCGATCAACCTCCCGGGTCAGCTTCTCGATCTTCCGCTCGATTCGGCCTCTCATTCGCTCGATCTTTTCCATGTCGATGCCGATGATTTTCATGACATGTTTGGTGTATGGAAAATGCGGTGATGATCCGACGACACTGTCTGTAACAATCTGGGGTTTAATGGCTTCAAGTTCTTTTTCCAGGATCCGGATCTCATTCGGCAGCTTCCGCAGCTGTTCCAGTTCTACTCTCGTCAATCGCGTCACCTCACTCCCGCTTTGTTCTTCGTGCTAACGACCTGGCTTATCTTGAAATTTAGATACATTTGTTCCTTGCTCTTCTCGGCCTTGATTCTTTCCCGCTGCTCTTTGCGGTGCTTTGAGTAGGCTATACCTTCCATACAGGAGGATTGACAGCCTGGAGTTCGTTTTTCGCAATTATAGCAGGGATTCTTCATGCTCCATACCCTCCGTACTGCTCGGCGTAGCTGTTGAACTGGTTGATCAGCGTCGGGTCGAACGCCTCGCCCGCTTCCAAAGTTTGCCGCAGCCTGGCCTTTATTTCCGCGAACTCCTCAAGCCGGCGCTTTGCCTGCAGCATGATACGCTCCTCGATGGAGATAGTCTTTGCCGGAGGATCCAGCTCATAATTGTCCGGGCGGAAAATTGGCGGTTCTGGATGGTCAAACGCATAAGCCGGATCAATATCATCTGTCGGAACGATTCGTTCGGTCAGCTCCTTTGGGAACAGTTCGTCAAGGATCTTCTCGTTTTCCTCTATGACTTTGGCCGGTTTATCCGGGGAAATCTTGTAGCTGATCACCGGGCCGGCAGGATCGCCATCCGGATGGAATTCCTGGAATTCGCCTCTATGCTTGAAATAAAAACTGTTTGAGATCGTTCCGGTCGTTCCGTCCATGCGCCGGTATGCGAATCCGTCTTCCTCGACGCTGATTACGACAAGGATCTTGCCGTTGTGCTTGATCCGTTGATCAACCACCAGATCGAAGACCGGCTTCTCTGGTCTCGGCGGAACCGTGCTCCGAAGTATGTTGATCCGTTTATTGATTGCCGGCTGGCTGACTCCAAGTTTTCTGGCTATCTCGGAGTTTTTCATGCCCTGATCGATTAGGGTGTAGATTTGTTCGTCCGTGATCTGTGATTTCATTTAATGGCTCCTCTCACTAAACTGCGATTTCATTTTCGAGTTGCTCCATTGTTGCGAGTTTCCGGTCGCAAGCCAGCTCTGGCAGGTTAGCTCTGACCAGTATTTCTGCGAACGGCGGTGGCACGCTATTCCCACACCTTGCCACCTGTTTTGATTTCGGGTACTCTTTTCCGGTATAGTCCCGATCGATGATATAGTCGTCTGGGAATCCTTGGGCTTTGTATAGTTCGTGTGGCTGGAGCATCCTCATTCCGATGTCAACTATCTGGTAATCCTCGCCCTTAATGGTCACAAGCCCGAATCGGTCTTTGCTGACTATTGTGTCGAGCGGTTGATTGACCTCTTGCCCGATGCCCTGGCCGTAATACTTGATCAGAAACGCCCTCACCTCCGCAAAGTGTCCCGGCGATGTTGTTATGGTGTGCAATGGTTCTCGCGGATCCTGCCCGGTGCCCGTTTTATAAAATTTCAATATGAACGCTGACACGAGCGCGTATCTGTTTGATGTGTCGATTGTCAGGATCGGGTCGTGCAGCGTCTGGCCGCGGGCTCCGTCCGTTTCGTAGCTGTGGTACTGCGTCAGGAACGGCGTTACTAGATAGTTGTGGTCTTTCTGGGTGATTGTTGGTAGCGGAGCTGTGATTGATTTGCCAGCTCCTGCATATCCGCCGCCATATGCTTGCATAATAAACGGATTCGGATTATCAACAACGAATTTCTGAATTCCTCTGGCAATCCTGCGCATGGTGTTTTCGGCGAGCGGTTTATCCCTTTCGAATATGCTTGGGCACGGGATTGACCAGTCTATTATCTCTGCCGCTGTCCGGTACGCTTTCAATCCCGGACCGTGCGTCGGCTCTGGCCATGCGACGGGGTTTCCGTCGCACCTTGCGATCAGGAAGAATCTTTTTCGTATAGTCGGCGCTCCGTAGTCGCATGCTTTCAACTCCCGCCATTCTACGTTGTATCCGAGCTTCTTTAGGGCGTTTACAAAACTGTTGAACGTTCTGCCCTTCTGGTTGATGTCGGGGTAGCCGTCTTTGATTGGTCCCCATGTCTTGAATTCTTCAACATTTTCCAGGATGATCACCCTTGGTTTCACTGTTGCTGCCCATCTGACCGCCACCCACGCAAGGCCCCTTATATTCTTCTCGACCGGTTTTCCGCCCTTTGCTTTCGAGAAGTGCTTGCAGTCTGGCGAGAACCAAGCCAACGCCACGTTTCTGCCAGCGCATAATTCGGCCGGGTTCACATCCCATACGCTTTCGCATAGGTGTTTCGTGTGTGGATGGTTAGTCTTATGCATCAGGATCGCGTCAGGGTCGTGATTGATTGCGATATCAACAGGCTGCCCAAGCGCCAGCTCAATTCCGGTGCTGGCCCCGCCTCCCCCGGCGAAGTTATCAATGATCATCTCGTCCATAAAGTTAAGCTGTGCTTTCATTGCGCCTCCGATCAGCAATACGAATCTGTGATAATTTCTCTTACGACTGCGAGCGCCTTCTTCTCGTCGATGAAGCTGTCGCCGCCGAATTTCACTTCACATGCTTTGATTTGATCAAGAAGCCGATCGCGGCTTTTCTCGAAGTATTCCGCATTGCTTTTGAGTCGGTCGTACTCCTTCTCGCTTAAAATTACTCTCATTCTCATCCTCCTATATCTGTATGCAGCAGATCTGATAGATTACGTATGACCAAACGATTGTAGCTGCCACGAGTCCTGCCATTTCGAGCGCCCTCATATCTTTACCTCCCGCATCATGCGCCGGTACTTTGCCCGGTTGTTTGAGGTCTCTCTATTTTTCCAGAGCCACTTCATGCAAGCAAAATAAAATCTGATTCTTTCCATGTTGTTACTCCTTTCGCGCCCTGCTCAAAACGGTATTTCATCATCGTCATCCAGCGTTTGAAATCCTTCTGGGATCTGTGCTGGCTTTTCGCCTTCAGCTTTCTTCTCACCCCATTCCAGAAACTCGACACGGTCAGCTATGATCTCTGTCTTATATTTTTTCGTTCCATCCTGCGCCGTGTAATTGTCTGTCTGGATCCGTCCCTGCACACCGCACAGTCTGCCTTTTACCAGATAGTTCGCACAGTTTTCCGCCGGTTTTCCGAAAACTACGATATTCAGAAAATCGGTCTTATCCTTCGTAAACGGTCTGTCGACTGCAATTGAAAATGAACATACAGCCTTTTGACTCTCGGAGATATACCGAAGCTCCGGATCCCTGGTCAATCTTCCCGTCAATACTACCGAATTCATTTCCTCCACCTCGCTTTGCTCTGCTCGTACTTGTCGCACATCGCAGCCACTTGCACAAGCTCTGTAATGCTCCTGACAACGAATCCTTTCATGCGTCTTATCGCATCATCCTGGTCATCACACATGTCAATCTTAACGCCGTCCCAAAATTGTTTGAAACATCCCGCAATGTCGCTGATATCAGCAACCGCCTCTTCCGTCTCTTCCTTGATCACGCCGTAAGCTTCGTGCGGCGAATTGAAAAGCGGAAACTTCGCGTTCGCTCGGTCAAGCTCATAACCGATCACTTTTATGATCGCGTCATTGATCTCTTTTTCTGACTTGATTTGTTTTTCGAAATAATCTGTCATATTTTCCCCTCAAAACGGATTGTATCCGTCGTTATAAAGTGCTATAAAATCTTCCAGGCGAATTGTTACCAACCAATCTTCCCGGTCTTTCCGATGCATCACTGCCGGGATATCCCCGCGTTTTGCGTCACTTACTGCTTGCGCAATAGCCTCGCTCATATTAAGGCGTTGCACACGCTTGCATTCGATATGCACCCCTGGCAATCCGACTACATCGGCATCTCCATTTGCTCCACAATACTGCTGTCCCCTTCGACAGTCATAGCCGTATTCTTTGAGCTTTGCAGCGAGCTCGCGCTCACCCCGGGCCCCTTTATCTCTGCTATTCATGTGACCCCCTTTAAGATGCTTCCCATCATTGCTCGGACTTCATCTGGCATTGGTACGACTTTAATCGGATCCATCGGTTGCTCGTCTGGCGGTCTGCGCTTCTTTGGCCAGTTGTCTTCATCGGCAACCTTGATCAATAAGGCATAATGGCTGTTATAATCCTTACTGGCGTTTTTCACAATCCTGGATATCTTATCGATGAGCTTTTTAGGTTGCTCATAAGTGGAGTGTATTTTCTCCGATTCCTCGTCAGAAAAAATAAGATTCAAAAATTCACCACAAGTGCGCGGATATTCCTTTCCTCTCTCTTCTTTTCCTTTCCTTTCCTTTCCTTTCCCTTGGGCGTGAGTCCTCAGTGAGTCCTCATCAATTTTTTGTGAGTCCTCATTACTTTTTGATGAGTCCTCATTGAATTTTGATGAATTTTCGCAGTCAGGAATTTTCGAAGGCGCTGGACGGTTGATTTTCTGATGTTTTAAGAAGTTTGGGAGCCAATAAAATTCCTGTCCATCAGCTTCATAAATCATCGCAATGCCTTTTTCAGCGAGTTCTCCCATCATTTTTCCGACAGATTCGGCGCTTATATCATCATCGTAAGGGAACACTGCTGATTTTATAAGTTTTGGGTTTGCGCGGCCCTTTCCTTCATCATCTGCGTTGCTGATCAGGCCCATGAAAAGCAGTCTTTCATCCCTGGTACATTGGCCAAGCTTCTCGTCTATCCAAAAGTCCGGATCTATCATTCTTTTTCTTGCCATCACATCACCTCATCCGTCACATTGACCTTAACTATCGTCAAACCGCCGCGCATTCTTCCTCCGCGCCTCAGGAGTGCACACATTATCGTCTCTGGGCTGGATCCCAGACAAGCCGAAGCCTCTTTATAATTCTCAAAGCATCCGATTGGAAGCTCTCTAGCGTCATATAGCATCAGGACATATTCTTTTCCTTGTATCGTCATTTCCAGCTCACTTTCAGACGCTCAATCTCACCTGGCGTCATTGTTTCAATATCGAGTTCTTTTGCTTCGGTCACGATTTCGTCGATCAGTACGGCCATCTCTTTTGAATCATATGAGCTGGAGCCGAAATAGCACTTGATATTCGAGTAGCCTTTTGTGTTTCGACATTCCCCTATGTTTTCAGTCTGCCATCCAATTCCGTTTGATTCCCATTTCTGCACCCAGGCGCCGACAACTTCATTTGCAATTGGAACGATCTGATATTGGCCAACCCGCTTGATGATCTCCCGATACACTTCCTTGTCACTTGTACGCAGCACCTCTGATATCTTCTTCAGCAGCACCCAACAGTATGCGTTCGCATCGAGGCTTCGTTTTTTCTTTTTTAGCCCGATGTCGACTGTCAGCAGTTTCCCATCCTCGACCAGTTTTTTTGCCTCGGCAAGCCATTTTCTGGCCACGTACTGAAATGATTTCGCAAGAGTGATGACGAGTTCAACTTCGTCGGTTTCGTTAGTCTGAAGGCGGATTTTCGTGACGTCAAATATCAATGTAATTCCTCCCGATGAGCCTCATGAAATCATCTCGCTTATGATCAAGCTCGAATTTCTCCTGGCACTCAATTTTCAGTTCCAGATCTTTGCCTGAATTTGGATTGGCGTGCGCTTCCATATGACATTCAAGACAGAGCCAGACCCAGAAGCCGTTATCTTCCGATATCCTGCGGTTGGCGGTTCCGTAAAAGCAATGGTGCTTATGGAGTCCTGTTTGCTCCCCACAGAAGACACAGTATTTTTCATGCTGTAATATGGATTTCATCAGATCTCACCTTGTTCCGTTACGTTATACGCGATCTCGTTTGTCTTCAGATATTGAGACACGCCACGCAGCTGATCGATGCTCCCGGACATCCTGTAAACGGCAAAATATGCTTTATCAGGCACAATCGTCTTCTGAACAACTGGATCTGGCACCGGAACCGGATCTGGATTCACAGGAAGCGAGTTTTCAGCTTCGAAGATCTTCATGGCCCTTTGTTTGACCTCGGCTAAAATGTCCCTAGTGGGTACGCCATTTGAGATCATGCGCTGAAAGTCCTCGATTTTGAGTTTGCTCTTTATGGACCTATTCTCAATCTCAATGGTGTCCTTGATGATGTCCAGTAGCTCGTCCTCTTTGTTTTGCTCTTCGCGAAGAACCATCGACCGCAGATCGAGATCACTTCTGACATCGCTTTCTTTCGCCGTCAAATTGCAGTATTTTTCAGATACAGTAAGCCTTGCAGCGTACTTTGGCCGGAGTTCCATGTTTTCAGCCACTTCCGCAATTAGCCTCTCGGCGACGGCGTACTTTTCGGTCCGTTTGAGATCGTCGAATACCTTGATGCCTTCCTTGATTGGCGCTTCTGCCATTTCGACTAGGGAGATCAGTTCTTTGCACTGCTCCTCGAACGCTTTGATGGGCTGCTCCATGATCTTTTTCTTGTCCTTGCGGTAGTTATCTATCTGGATCCGCATTCCGGCGAGATCCTTCTGGGTGGCCTTGCATCCGCTTAAAGTCTCTTCTGTAACCACAATGCCCTTATATTTGTCAAGCGTGCCCTGGAGGGCGCTTTTCACCTCCTCAAAATTGATTTCAATGACCGGCATTACTTCATTTGTAATTCTGATATCTTCCATTACTTCTCCTTATAAACCTAAATCAACTTTAACTTTTTTCGCTTTTTCTTCGAGTTTATCCATCGCGTGCTTCCAGATTCCGAAAGTCATATCCTCAAGTTTTCCGTTGTACCGGATCGCCTTGAAAAGCAGATCCATCTTTGAGTCGGTTTCTTTGAGTGATTCCTGAAATGCCTCGATTTCGATTGAGTTTATCTTGCGATTGAGAATTTTCTGCCGTTCGGCTTCCTCGTCGGTTTTAGGTGCCGGCTTTAGATCATCTGCGTCGGGATCCTTAATTTCTTCTGTTGGGATGCAAAACACCTGAAAACAAGCGTACTTGAAAGCGATTGCCATTGACTTGTTCGTTGCCTTATCCCCGCTGTCCATACCTTCTCCAGTGACTACCGCCTTAACGAAGGATCCGTCAGATGCATAAAACGTATATTCGATATCGCAGATTGAATAGATGAGCAACCCGCCCTTTTGGCTCAGCCTTTCCTCGCGTTCTCTTCTGATAATGTTTGGGACGGCGAAAATCTTATGCTTGACGAAGAGCGGTTTCAATACGTTCATTACATCGTCGACACCGCGATACATGAATCCTTGTTGCTGGTTCTTCTTTCCCTTGGCGATGGTGTTAATATCGCCCATCACCCCTATGATCGCATTATATATTTCCATTATCCCTCCAAAATTCTTTGCCACGCGTCCAGGATCCACTTGTCGTTATCATCAGACTCTGCGACCCTGTCCCGCTCCGCCTGTTCAATTTCATCCATGCATTTCTGGCAAATTTCTTCGCCGTTAGTCTGCATTGGCTTGCGGCATCGGGAACATTCTTTCCACTCCGCCAAATCATCACCGCCGCAGGCTGGACATTCGTCCCAGCACTGCCAACCGCCGCGTCCGCGCTCGCCCACATACTCCTCAACAGTTTTGGGACGGACGAGCTGTCCGCAGTCCTTGCACAAAAGCAGCTCGCTCATCTAAATAGCCTCCCGAGAAGTCTTTTCTTTTTGGGAATCTCTGCTTGGATCTCGATCTGATGTCTGCAATGCCAGCCGTCGCCGATTGCCGTAGCCGTTTTCAGCATCTTTTTGCCTCTCGAGATATATTCTCTTTGAACAAGTGCGATGTCCTCGTCAGATTCGGCGAGATAATATCCTTTTCCATGAGCGGATGAAATGATTGGTGCTCCTTTAGATCTTGCGATTTCGATGTGCTCCCGGACGGTACGGTCGCAAAGTCCGGTCCTATTGACGAGCTGTGCTCTGGTCAGGGCGTTGTCCCTTCCTGTTTTCAGAAAATCTGTTATCATGTATCCTCCTTGACATTCCGCCCGAATCTGCTATATTACAGATAAGGGTAATTCCTTCAATTCAACTTTTCAGAAAATCGGCTGTTTGCATCAGTCGATTTTCACTTTATAAGAAAGACTTCGCGTTCTATCACTCCTCTCGTTATCGCTTCATTCATAGACCCGACATAGATATCCAGCCTTTTTCCGTCTATTGCTCCTCCTTTGTCTTCTGCTACATAAATTTTTCCGTCGATAATAACCTCGGTTCCGTAGGGGATGACCCCTGGATCAACCGCTATTGTTCTGTTTGGCTGCGCCTTTACCCCAGTTGATGTTATCCCGTCCGTCTTCCCGCAGCACTCAAGTGAATTGGTGTAGTGCGTGATCGTAAATGTTCCGAGGCTGATCGGCTGCGGACCTGGTGGAACGTTTTGTTCTGCCTTATCCTGAAATTCCTCGACAGTCGTCACGGATCGATCTGGAATTGGTTCTTTATGGCTCGCCTGGTAGCTGTTGTAGTCGGTGATCAGCCAGGTCATCGTGATTGCGAGGATCAGGATTGTGACGATCCAATAGAACCGTTCGTTCACACGATATCTTTTCATAGGCTATCCCCCATCGTTCTTTTCTCCATCAATCTGGCGGCTACATCCGAAGCAAGATATTTTTTATATTTGCCGAGCTGAATGTAGTCCAGACCAGATAGGAGCTTTGGTACGGTATTTCGTGATATTCCCAGGCATTTTGCGACTTCCTTTGTATTCAGCAGTACCTCCCCTCCGAATGCGTTCTTTATGTCCTGGGTGATTGTTCGTTTATCCATCTCTTTCCTCCTGTTCTTCTTCCATCCTTTTCGCTACCTGTTTGACATAAAGGAGCATCATCTGTTCGATTGACATCTAAACCACCTCTTCAACCGGCGTTTCTCTCTCTTGTAGGATTTTCGCCTTCTTGCGTAAGCAAATATTCGATAGTTACATTCCATCTTCGGCTAAATTCGAGCAACTTAGTCGACGGGATTTCTGTAATGCCTCGGATCCAGGACAAATAAGTCTTCGAGGTTACTCCCAACTGTTCCGCTAACGCTTCTTTGCTCAATCCATGTCTTACTCTCTCTGCCTCAATATTTCGTAGTATAATCTTCTTCAAACCACTATTTCTCCTTTCGGGTTACTCGTTTTGAGTAATTTTCTTTAATATAACTCAATACGAGTAACGAGTCAACACGTTTTTGTTAATTATTTTCCCGTTTTGAGAAATATTTTATTGACTTGAATATTCATTATGATATGATTCGATATACAGAGGTGATTTGAGTGAGTATTGGAGAAATTCTAAAAGAATTAAGAGAAACTTCCGGTTTGAACAAAAAGGAAATTGCTGAGAAACTCGGTATGCCATATACAACCTATAACAACTATGAGACCGGGACCCGCGATGTTGGATCCGATACCTTGAAAAGAATTGCGAGATTTTATGGAGTAACAGTAGACTATCTTCTTGAAAATCAAATTCTTGAGCTGCCTCCAGAAGGACATGTAATTGATGACCCAGAGCTCACTGAATACCTGGAAGAACTTCACAAACGCCCGGAAATGAAAATGCTCTTTAAATTGTCTAAGAAGGCAACCAAAGAGCAAGTAGAACAAGTCGTGAAAATGATAGAGTCTTTCAAAGGCCCTTCCGAAGATTGATATTATAATCAATCATCTAACAATCGCAGCTTCTTTTTACTAAGTAGGTGACTCATGGACGCAGTAATTATTCGAATAGTATCTATGCCGTACGAAATCGACGGTATCACTGTTAATGATGAAAATGGAGATTATAATATTTATTTAAATGCTGATATCCCCGACGATAAAAGAGTCGAGGCTTTCAGACATGAAATAGAGCATATAAAACAAGGACATTTCTATTTAATGGATCAGGTTGTTTCTCTGGAAAATCAAGCAGCATCATTTTAAAAAAGGAGTAAGATTATGGACGAAAATGCAGGTCAATCCGAATTAAACAAAAGAAAAATATTAACACGCAAAAAAGCTATAGTTGTGTTCATTATTATGTTATTTTTAATATTACTATTCGTACCCGTAAATGAAATATTTCAAATTGAAAGCGGCAATACAACATTCAACTACGGACTGAAATTCGTCCCGATTATAGAAGTTGGAATACATGCAGGCGAGACAACGAGCAAGTACTTTGATAACACGCTACATGGTTATTATTTGCGCTCAATTAGAATCCCAATTTTTTTAGCTGAACTTTCAATTTATTTTGCTCTTCTGTTCATTTATATTGTACGAACGAACAATATGTTGGCAGCTAAATCGAAAAGATTGCAATCTATCTCAGCACGAAAAAAAATTGTTGTAATATTTATGCTTCTATTTTCACTATCGATAATTTTTTTACCTGCTAACGTAAAATACAAAGGGGCACTACAAGAAGCCGAAGGCTTGAAATATGTACTTGTTTATCAATTAGGTGATTATGAAATCTATAAGGATAACATCTTTGGTAGGTCAATCCACTTAGGAACAGCTCATAGTGAATTGAATATGCCGATTTTCCTTGCAGAAATAGCCATAATGTTAGTAATTTTCTCCGGCTCCATGTATCTCGTTGGAAGTAACAGAGAGTAAATGATATGAAGAAAAAAATTGGTAATTTATTGCTTCTCATAGGAATAATCTCCATCATTTTTGCATGCATTTTCATTCCGGTTAATAGCACTGCAACTGGTGAGTATATAAAAACCGTCTATGCTGAAAAGCCAATAGTGAATCCTGTAAAAGCTAATGGCGAATTTAATTATGAATCTCTGAACTGGGATATTGGTAAGAAAGTAACCATTCAAATCAATGAAAATCTGGGAAAATCATATATACCCATTTGGAATGTTGGCGAAAGTACCGGTTATATAAAAATCGAGAAAACAGCTCACGAAGTGACTATTGTCAAAGCACCCAATACAATAATGCTAATATCAGAGACCATTTTGATTTTAACTGTGTTAGCGATTGGTATAACATTGAAATTATCGTCGATAATGGATAGAAAACATAAATGAACAGAAGACTTTTAGTGCAAATATTACTAAAATCATGGTCATGGAGGCTTACGTGTGATGTGTAAGAAAAGATTTTGGCTTATCCTAAATTTTATAATTGTTCTGAGCTTAACTCTTTCTGGGTGTTACGGCAGCGACGTTGAATCTTCAGGTTCAGATGATTCCAATTATATAACCGAGCAGACCGAAAACGACGTTACATACGAAGACGAATATACTGTTGCGGATTATAATGACCTACTAGAGTATGTGGATTCTTCATGTTTCGATTCTGTCGGATATGATGACTATGAAGAAATCCTATATGTTAAATTTTTAAACAGCGGATCTGTTTATGCATATTATGGTGTTCCATACGGCGAATACGAAGAATTGGTTTACGCAGATTCCATAGGAGGGTATTACAATGACCATATCAAGGGGCAATATGATAGTGAGCGATTGGAATGACACAAGAAGAACTCGCATTGAAGTTAAATTATAAATCGATATCTTCAATTAATAAAATCGAAGCAAGCGGCCGAGGCTTGCCACAATCAAAAATAGTCGCAATAGCAAAAGCCTTAAACACAACGCCGTCCTACCTTATGGGTTGGGATGATGCTGTAACGCTTACGGACTTTAAGATAACTAGCAGCATCGAACCGGTCGTGTACAAGAAAAAAATCCCGATCCTCGGACTCATCTCTGCCGGCCTGCCCGTCTTGGCTTCAGAGCACATCGAAGGTTACAAAGACGTCGAAGATGAATCCCTTGATTATGCCCTCAAAGTTAAGGGCGACAGTATGACCGGCGCGCGGATCTGCGAGGACGATATCGTCTATGTCCGCCGGGATTGTGACATCACCAACGGAGACATCGTTATTGCTCTAATAAACGGGGATGACGCAACAGTGACGGACTCTACCGATACGGCGATAAAATCGTCCTGCGGCTCGAAAATCCGCCTTACCGTGAACAGGAATACGAAGCCCGGGAAGTGAAGCTCCTCGGAAAAGTCAAAGAAGCTAAAATAAAATAGTAGAATAAAACCAATCTTTGTTTTGGAGGTAAAAAGATGGAATTCACCAACAACATCAAGCAATTCTCAGAAAAAATCGGAAAATTGAAAGAACATGTAAAAACGGAGGAAGCAACCAAGACATCTTTGATAATGCCGTTTTTTAGCCAGGTTTTGGGTTATGACGTCTTCAATCCGCAAGAATTCGTCCCGGAGTTCACAAGCTCATTCGGAGTAAAAAAAGATGCAAGAATCGACTATGCCATTTTGAAAGATGGGAAGCCTACAATTCTGATTGAAGCCAAGTGCATGTCTGAGAACATCGATAGCGTTCATGATTCCCAATTGGCCATGTATCTAAATGCCTCTAAGGCAAAATTCGGAATTTTGACAAACGGAGTAAAATACAAATTTTATACTGATCTGGACGAAACCAACAAGATGGATCAAACTCCGTTTTTAGAAATAGATCTTCTTGATCTGAAAGAACACCATATAGCCGAAGTTAAAAAGTTCTATAAAGAAAATTTCAACGAAGAGAATATTTTTAGTACAGCATCAGAATTGAGATTCTCGAAGGAAATTAAAAAGTATTTTGCGAGCCAACTCAACACCCCTTCGGACGACTTTGTAAGGACAATTCTGGCTTCCGGCATATATCCGGGCCAAAAAAATCAAGCTGTGATTGAAAAATTCAAACCAATTATAAAAAAGTCACTTAACGACTATATGAACGAAGCAATGAATGAAAAAATAATGGCAGCTCTAAAAAACAATTCCGAGGATTCCAGAGAAGCGGAAGGCGACACTGATGCCCCAGCCGTTGAGGCCGCAAAGGAAATTGACATTGAAACAACGATGGAGGAAATTGAAGCTTATTATATTATCAAGTCAATTTTGTCGGATACGGTTGACCCGAAGCGTATTACATATAAAGATACTCGCTCCTATTTGAACATTCTCCTTGATAATAATTCATGGAAATGGATATGTAGAATTGTTTTACACGATCATAAGAAAACATTATATATCGCCGGCGAAAACAAAAAAGAAGAGCGCTATGAATTAAGCGGTTTGAATGACTTGTTCAAATACAAAGGCAACCTGAAAGTATCTTTGCAAAGGTATCTGGAATCAAAGTAACGCGGTATTTTCCCTACATTTTAGGTGAAAAATGTCGCAAAATGCGTAAAAAATCCACATTTTGTGAACATAAATGGTTGACATCTCGAGGCTTGGGGCATATCATAGTTATTAACCAAAAGGTTAATAAAGCGAACAGAAGCTCCCGCACCTCTCAACGATGTGTCCCAGGGAGCACTTTTTTTATCAAGGAGTTTTTATGGACTTGAAAAACCCAACCAGTTTTGATGAGCAGGTAGACAAGTTGCGAGCAAAAAATATCATAATAGACAATTGTGATGAATGCTTGGATCTCTTGCGTCGAGTAAATTATTATCGTCTTTCGGCTTATTTTTTGCCATTCAAGGGGCCTGACGGAAAGTGTTTTGAGAACATCACATTTCGCAAAATACAGATGATCTATGAATTTGATCAACGATTGCGCTCCTTGATAATAGATATCATCGAGGATATTGAAGTATATATCAGGACGCAATTGGCCTATTATCATTCTCATACTTATGGCGCAAGCGGTTATATGATACAGGCGTCCTATAATGACAATCATAACCACGAGGCCTTTATCAAACGCGTTACTGACTGCATCAATGAAAACCGAAATACATTGGTGGTAAAACATCATAACGAATTTTATGACGGCAACTTCCCAATTTGGGTCATCATTGAATTCTTTACGATCGGTATGCTGTCACACTTTTACCGCAGCTTTAAAACCAAAGATAAAAAGGGGATTGTGAACGCGCTATACAGCGACACAAGTTATTCGCACTTAGAAAGCTGGATGCGTTGCATTACAGACCTGCGCAACAAATGCGCTCACTATTCAAGAATGTACTACTGGATATTTCCAGCAATACCCAAAATGCCAGACAACTCAAAACACCAACCGACCAGGAGATTGTTTTCGCAGCTATATATGCTAAAAATGATGTATCCAGATGCCGTAAAATGGGAAGAAAAGTTTATGGATCCCTTGAGGCGGTTGATAAAACAATATAGGCCCTACATCTCATTACAACATTTAGACTTCCCCTACAGATGGAATTCTCTACTGACCAAATAATCCAGCAAGTAAACTGACGTAAAAGGACGTGATACTTATGCTTCGCCATTCTTTTAGATATGAAGGCAAGCGATATTTCATAAAAGCCTCAGATCCAACAGATCTGGCCATCAAGACAGCCCTCAAGAAGAAGGCGCTGGAGGAAGGCACAATTGTCGTTACCCGTAATACGACAGTTTCGAAATGGGCGGATGAATGGCTCGTGACTTATAAGAAAGGCTCCGTCGGTGAATCGACATATGAGCTTTATAAAACCAATCTGGACAAACATATCAAGCCTATGATCGGAACCATGAAATTGAAGGATGTGCGGCCAATCCACCTGCAGAAGCTTCTTAACGCGCGGATCGGGCACAGTCGATCCCATCTGGTCAAAATAAAGCAGCTTCTCCAGCAGTTGTTTGTAAGAGCGAAACGAAACAAGCTTATCCTGGATAACCCTGCCGAGGATCTCGAGCTGCCAAAGGCTTCAGACGGCCAGAGGAGGTCTGTAACAGACAAAGAGCGCCAGTATATCCTGAAGGTTGCTGAAACCCATAAAGCCGGCCTGTGGGTCAAAATGATGCTATACACAGGTATGCGCCCAGGGGAGACGGCAACGCTGCAGTGGAAGAATGTAGATCTTAAAAAGAATGTTATAAAGATTGATTCCGCAAGGAAAGCGAAGACGAACGAGATTGGGGAGCCAAAATCCCGGGCCGGCTTTCGAAAAGTACCAGTCCCGGCCATCTTGGCTGAAGATCTAAATAAAGTCAAGGGCTTACCGTTTGAATATGTATTCACTCAGGAGACAACCGGCAAGAGGCACACAAAACAATCCATGTACCATCTCTGGAAGAATTTCAAGCGGGAGATGAATATCGCTATGGGCGCCAAGGTGTATCGGAATCAGGTCTTAAAGCCCTACCCTGTTGCTGACGATCTGATCCCCTACTGTCTCAGGCATACCTACTGTACAGATCTGCAAGCCGCAGGCGTACCGATCAACGTTGCGAAAGAGCTCATGGGTCACAGCAGCATTGAGATAACATCAAAGATCTATACGCATTATTCAGACGCCTCGTTTGATAACGCCACGGATGCAATCAATAAATTCCATGCTAAGAAAAACCCAAAAACACCGGTGAAAAAGAAGCTGAAAAGCGTCCACTTACCACAAAAGGGCACCGCAAGGGTCACCGGTTAATGGTGCCCAAGTGTGCAAAAGGGTGCTAATTCTCAATTAGAAATAGAATAAAAGACAAATAAAAAAGCGGCTTGCACATTGAAAATTCAAGTGTTTTGCCGCTTTTACAATTGGAGCGGGCGATGGGAATCGAACCCACATTGCCGGCTTGGGAAGCCGGTGCTCTGCCACTGAGCTACGCCCGCGTACTTTTAAGATGATATCAAATATTTGTTTGAATGGCAAGCGGATTTCCCAAAAAAGGCAGTCCGCCCAATTCCCTCTTGAATTCCCCAAAAAAGGCAGTCCGCCCGATCGTTGTTCGATCGTCGACGGACTGCCCGACAGTATCAGGTTGTATTGATCGGATCAAACGGTCAGAAGCTTTTCCGCAGTCTCCTGCTTTTCATAAGCCTTGCTGAATTTGACAGCTTTCTTAACATCCCCTATCAGGATACCGCCACAGAATCTGTCATTGACGAAATACATTTTTTCATAGGTGCGTTTCGCCTGGTCATAAAGCTCATAGGTCTTATATTTCTTCCCGGGGTCCTTGCCGTTGTCTCCGACGGAGAACAGCGCGGTCCCCATGCCGACAAATGAATTCATCGGCGTCACCTGCGTATAGCTCGCGTCATCTCCCGCGGCGTTGGCTCCCGCAACCTTGCCCATCGATATCGCCTGGCTCCAGATGCCGTAGTTGACGCCCATGAATGCGGCGCAGTCGCCGCAGGCGAATACATCTGGCGCGCCCGTCTCCATACGCTCATTGACAACAAAGCAAGTCTCGTTGCTGATCCCATGATCGCCGTCCAAATCGATATTCGGCTTGTTGCCCATGGAGATGATGACAATATCCGCTTCCAGGAGCTGGCCGTCGGCCAGCTGGACACCGGTCGCCTTTTTGTCGCCCGTGATTTCCTGAATGGAGGCGTTCTGCACAAGATGGACACCGGCAGCTCCGATAGCTTCCTCCAAAATGTCGGAGCCATTCTTGTCCAGCTGTCTGTTCATGATGAGGCCAGACCTGTCGACGACCGTTACTTCTTTTTTTGCCTTGCTGAACTCCCAGGCAGCTTCCAACCCGAGAACGCCTCCGCCAAGCACGACGACTTTCCTGGCGACCGGCAAAACCTTCTGGATCCGATTCACATCCGCCAGCGTTCTTATCACGAATACATTTTCAAGCGCGCTGCCCTTGATCGGCGGAACGGAGGATCGGGCGCCGGTGGCAAGAATCAGCTTGTCATACTCGCGCGTTTCACCATCCGACAGCGTGATCTTCTTTTGTTTGATATCCAGAGCAGTGACTTGAACGCCAAGGGTCATTTTTATATTGTTCTCATCATACCATTTCTCAGGCTTGATGAAGAAATTGAGCTTCTCAATGTCGGACAGGATGCCTTTTGTCAGCATCGGGCGATTGTAGCCCGGCACGGCCTCCTCCGATATGAGCTCAATGCCGCAGGCCGCGTTCCGGAGCCTCGCGGCCTCAGCCGCGGCGGTGCC
>DIEM01000022.1 GCA_002418625.1 Firmicutes bacterium UBA5774 | reverse complement strand
CCGGGCAGATACTGAAGTCGGCAGCAGCCGAAGCCCCCGCTGCGCCGGCGGCGCCGGTCGTGACGCCTGTCGCTGATATCGAAAAAGCAATGCCTGAGGTGATTCCGGTCAAAAAGGATATCGATGAGTATATGGGAGCGGATTCATATGCGAACGGCGGAGACCATGCCGATTCAAAATATTATGTCAATCCGGACTTCTACAACCTTAAATCGGATGATGAACTGACGCTGATCGAAGGCTTCAAAACATATCAGCAGACATCGGAGTGGTCCTGCGGGAGCGCTACGGTCCTCATGGTCCTGGAGCATTTCGGCGTATCCGATTACAGTGAATGGGACATAGCAGTCATATCGGGAGCCGGAGTTGATTTTGAAACACCGGGATCCGAGCCCGGATCAGCCGACAATTTTCCCGAATATGGCACTTCAGTCGATGATATCGCAAAATTCTTCAACACGGTAAAAGGCTTTAAAATCGTTCAAACAAGCTATGTTGCGGATTATGATGAAAGCGACCTGATCGCCGTGGGGGACACCAGCGTTCCGCTCGCGGACCAGGGCAATCTTCCTGCAACCTTCAACGCGGTATCGCTGTACGCTTCGGATAATGATCCCAATACAGAAAATTGGGTTTCCGATGCAAAAGATTCTTATTTTGTCAAGTGGCTGACGGATAATCTTAAAGCCGATCGGCCGATCATGGTGGAATGGCAGGATTGGGACGGACATTGGCAGGCCATCATCGGCTATGACAACAACGGCACCCCTGGAGTCGGAGATGACGTGCTGATTTTCGCAGATCCATATGATACGTCGGATAGCTGGCAGGACGGATATTATTATTATCCGCTTGAAAGATGGTTCTATGTATGGCAGGACAGAGCGGTCGCTCCGAAGCCCTATCAATTGCAGCCCTTCATGATCGTTGAGCCCGTGGAATAGGATTCCCTTATCGAACCGAACGGACGTGAGCGCGTTTGACATGTTCTTGCTGTGAGAGTATATTTTAATTACACTCAAGAATCGGATAATGTAATAACATTTGTTGTAAATAAGAAGGAGGAGATCCACATGAAAAAAATCTTGATTCCTATCGATGGCTCGGAGTATTCAGAAAGAGCCATGGAGAAAGGCAGGGAGCTCGCCAAAGTTTTTGACAGCAGTATTGTTTTACTTAACGTCGTTTACGTTCCGCTGCCTGTGTACACCTATGAGGGCGAGCGGGGCAGGAACATGATGCAGCTCGCGGAGAACGCGCAGAAGCAGTCGGAAGAAATGCTGAAGGATGCAAAAGAATTCTTCAGTGACATGGCCGGCAAGGTCGAGGCGGTATCGGCAGAAGGCGACATTGCCACGGTGATCATAGAATATGTCAAGGATAACGATATCGACTTTATCATCATGGGCTCGCACGGCTTGGGCGCCGTCATGCACCGGCTCCTGGTCGGAAGCGTTACGACGAAGGTGCTGCATCATGTCGATCAACCTGTGCTGGTCGTTAAATAAGGATTGCAAATATAAGCGAATCAATGGCAACGATCAGTCAAGAAGCTTGGTAGCAAACAGTGAAAGCAGACATTTGCGCAAACACCGCTTTCGGAAATGAGAGCGGTGTTTGCACTATATAAGGAGAATGATCATGCTTAAACCAGGAACAAAGGCGCCGGATTTTACGTTGAATGATAAGGATGGCAATCCGGTCACATTATCCGCGTTTGCCGGAAAGAAAATCGTGCTGTACTTTTATCCGAAAGACAATACGCCGGGATGCACGAGACAGGCTTGCGCCTTTCGGGACGCATATGACGGATTTAAAAAAGGCGATGTGACAGTTATAGGTATCAGCAAGGACAGTGAAAAATCCCATCAGGGCTTTGCCGAGAAGCATGGATTGCCCTTTATTCTTCTGGCGGATCCGGAACTGTCCATCATCAAAGCATTTGATGTCTGGCAGGAGAAGAAACTATACGGAAAGGTGAGCTACGGTGTCGTGCGATCCACTTTTGTGATAGACGAAAATGGCGTCATAGAGAAGGTATTCGAAAAAGCCAAGCCGGATACAAACGCCCAGGAAATACTGGAGTACCTTGAGGGAACGAATCCAAAGGATTCGTAAAGGAAGCGGTTTTATGACAAAGGATGAGAAAGCCAACAGGCTGATTCGCGAAAAAAGCCCATACCTTCTTCAGCACGCCCATAATCCGGTCGATTGGTATCCGTGGGGCGATGAGGCGTTTGAAAGGGCAAGGCAAGAAGACAAACCTGTTTTTCTGAGCATTGGGTACTCAACATGCCATTGGTGCCATGTTATGGAAAAAGAGAGCTTTGAGGACATGGAGGTAGCCGAAGCGTTAAATGGAAATTTTATCGCTATCAAGGTCGACCGCGAAGAACGTCCGGATATCGACAGCATTTACATGTCATTTTGCCAGCTGATGACCGGAAGGGGAGGCTGGCCATTGACGGTCGTACTGACACCCGATAAGAAGCCGATCTATGCCGCAACTTACATACCCAAGCTTCCGAAGTACGGATATGCGGGATTGCTGCAGCTGCTGGAGCAGATCACCTCGGCATGGCAGGACCAGAGGGAGGAGATCACAGCATCCGGTGCTACCGTATTCGATGCTTTAAAGAAGGCGGAAGCAGCCTCCGGCAGGGGAATCATAACAGCTGATATCGCCGACAGGACATTCGGCATTCTGGAAAAATCATTTGACCCCATTTTCGGGGGATTTGGCCGCGAGCCTAAATTCCCGGCTCCGCACAATCTGTTTTTTTTGCTTCGATACCATTTGACCAGCGGAAATAACAGGGCTCTCCAGATGGCCGAAAAGACTCTTGACGGCATGCACCGGGGTGGAATTTTCGATCATATCGGTTACGGCTTCAGCAGATATTCCACTGATGGGAAATGGCTCGTGCCACATTTCGAAAAGATGCTGTACGACAATGCGCTGCTGGCATTGGCGTACACGGAAGCCTATGCGGTCACCGGAAAAGCGCAGTATAAAGAAATCGCCGTGAAAGTTCTGGAATATGCATTGAGAGACATGGCCGATCCCGGAGGCGGCTTCTACTCCGCCGAGGACGCGGATTCAGAAGGCGAGGAGGGCAAATTCTATCTGTTTAAGCCCGATGAGATCAAAGCCGTGCTTGGCGAAAAAGCGGAATTGTTCAATGAACATTATAACATAACCGAATCGGGGAATTTTGAGGGAGCCAGCATTCCAAACCTTATCGGAGGCTATGCGGGCAGTCTCGGTTCGGACGATGCGCTTTCCAAAGAATTGGAGTCCTGCCGGCAAAAGATCATGGAATACAGATCGCAGCGCGTCCGTCCTTTCAGGGACGACAAGATACTGACTGCCTGGAACGGCATGATGATTTCTGCGTTGGCATTTGCCGGAAGGATCATGGGAGACGATGATTACATAGAAGCCGCCGCCAATGCCGCCCGTTCCGTCATGAGCAGGGCGACGGGAGAAAACGGCAGGCTGCAGGCAAGATTCAGGGATGGAGATGCTGCCATACCTGGGTATATAGATGATTACGCATATATGANNATATGATCGGGGGTTTGATCGAACTCTATGAGTCTACACTGGATCAGGTTTGGCTGGAACAGGCTCGATTTTATGCCCGTGAAATGATCAGGCTTTTCTGGGATAATGAAAAGGGCGGATTCTTCCTATATGGGAAAGATGGGGAGGAACTGATACTCAGACCGAAAGAAATTTTCGACGGCGCCGCCCCATGCGGGAATTCCACGGCTGCAATGGCGTTGATGAGGCTGGCTGTTCTGGTTGAAGACGAGGTGTTCGCAGAGAAGTCGCACAAGCTGCTGCGCTCCTTCGGAGCGAGGATCTCCAGGAATCCAACTGCCCACATCCATTTTGTAACGGCTTATCTGTGTGCCCAGACAGGAATCACAGGTATAGTGGTTTCAGGAGGCATGGACGATCCGCAGACCAGGCAGATGCTGAAAGAAGTGCGCTCAGCATTCTACCCATTTGCTGTCTATAGACATGAAGAGGACAACGCTGGAGACAAAGCAGTTGCGATCATATGCCGGCAGCATGCCTGCACATCGCCGATCACCAATGCGGTCGAATTCAAAAGGATGCTTGATATCAGGCGCTGAAATCGGTGGCAAAATGTCCTTGATCCCTGAATCTTGAAAAACCCGGGTTAAAAGCGCAATATCCGGGATGATGGATGAATACGCGGATCAGTCGCGTTCTTTCAGCATCTCAATTATTTTGATAGCCTTTTCGACATCTTCTTTTTTTGCGTTTTTCGTGATTGAAAACAGTGTCTGCATTTCAGGTCTTTTATGCATCAGATCCAGATAGTCCGCCATTTCGTCGCGCTCTTCCCATCCCATTATATAGGAAGGGGTCGTCCTTAGAATTTCGGCTAGTTTGATTGCCGCGCTTCGCTTGACCTCGATCTCTCCGGATTCGTAACGCTGTATCGTCGCCCTGTTGACGCCGACGTGCCTGCCGACATCGTCCTGGCTCAGCCCTAGCGCGATCCGTCTGCTTCTGATATGCTCTCCAACGATTTTATTACTCATATGGCATCTCACCTCACATCATCATTATATGGAGTGGTTTCCTCAAATGCAACAAAATTTATAAGTATTGATTAATAATGTGCATATAGAGTATTGACAAGGCCAGGATGGGGTGTTAATATAGTACGTGAAACGCACAATAACCGGTTTGAGAGGGGGCGGAACGGTGGCTGAAAAATACATGAAGGAAACAGAAATCAGGCGCTTCAAGAGTCTGATGATGGAGAAGGGATTTGATAGCGTTGTGAAGCTTGCCCGCGCAATGGGAATCAGGCGCCAAACATTGTCCGGAAAGATCAATGGCAGGACGGACTGGTCCAGAACGGACATGGAGACTGTCGGGAAACTATTCAATGAAGATCCAAAGATTATTTTTTTCGAAGATTAGGTGTGCAAGGCACACTTCAGATATAGTGCATAAGGAAATATTGATAAAGACTCCAACACTTCTAATGACGCTCCCCGTGAATTTTTAAAAGATCATTTCCGGGGGCGTCGCCTTTTTTGATGGTACAGTGCTGCTTGGCAACTGCTGCAGTCCGCTTTTGACGCTTAGCCGGTGTCCTGGCCGCCGGGTCCGACAATCCGTCACAGGCGCCCCCCGCAATGGCCCAGAGGTACAGCCCGGCAACGGTCGCATAGGGTGAATAGCGGCGCCGGTATTTATTGAACAGTTGTTTAGTGATTTTCCTGTGGCGGTACAACATGCGCAGGCCGCGGTGGATGGCGAGGTCATTCCAACTTAGGATATCCGGGCGCTGCATCGAAAATATCATGAGCATTTCAGCCGTCCAGATGCCTATGCCGCTGAGGCTTTTAAGTTTTGTGCATATTTCATCATCGGTCATATGAAACAGTCTGTTGATGTCGAGCTCTTCAGACAGCACCATATCCGCAAGCCGCTTGATATATGTGGCTTTTTTCATGGTCATGCCGAATTTCTGTATATCCTCAGCACTGGTTGAAGCGATGATTTCAGGCGTTATTACGCCTAAACCGGTCAGCATCCGATTCCAGATCGTGTCCAATGCTCTCGAGGAAATCTGCTGTGCGACAATTGAATTGACAAGCGCTGTAAACATATCGGGAATCACTTCCCGTTCTATGTGGCCTATCTCTGAAATCGCCGCTCCAAGGGCAGGATCCCTTCCCGAAAGATGGGATTTTTCTGTTTCTCCGTATTGAAAAAAGGGCATATGATTCTCCTGTCGATCCGTGACTATTTATAGTGCACCTTCGTGCTTCAGCAGCTTTTCCTTGATCCAAAGACCGCCGGCATAGCCGACCAGGCTGCCATTAGAGCCAATGACCCGGTGGCAGGGAACGACGATCATGATCGGATTGCGGTTGTTTGCCATGCCGACAGCCCTGAAGCCCTTCGGGCATCCGGCTGCCTCCGCGATCTGCTTATAACTGCGCGTTTCTCCGTAAGGGATCCGGCAGAGCTCCTGCCAAACCTTTTTCTGAAAATTCGTGCCGGCCGGATCCAAAGGCAGGTCGAACACCTTCCGGGTACCAACGAAATAGTCGTCGAGCTGCTTTGCTGCTTCGCGGATCAATGGCGTTTCTGAGACCTTGCAGCCATCGGGAGACTCATGATCCGTCGAAACCAGATCGATCTCCACGATACCAGAGCCATTTTCAGCAATAAGAAATCGTCCGAACGTCGTATCATGATAGTATGCGTGCATCATTTTCCTAGCCTCCTTGCGACTTTGCATCAAAGTACGGGCCGAGTCATTGTCCGTTCTTAAGGGCGGGCGCGGCAGACCAGACAGTGCTGCCGCCAGATCTGTGCTTCAATTGATATTTTATCATTTTGCCACGGCCAAGTCTTGCTGTTTTTTTCACTGCTTTTTTAATAATGCGGTGTTATAATGAATTTGCGGCGCGCAGACCTGCTGCTGCAGATCGATTACAGCAGAGACCCTGGATTGGACGAGAGAAATTGTTTGAAATGAACCTATATTATTGAAGAAAGGATGTGCTGCCGATGGCTGGGAGCTGGAAGAAAAATACGGCGCTGTTCCTGACGAGCCAGACGCTCTCGCTGCTGGGCTCTTCGCTGGTGCAGTATGCGATTCTTTGGTATATAACGCTTGAAACCAAGTCGGGCATCATGATGACCATATCGATCATCTGCGGGTTCGTGCCCTCTTTTTTTCTGTCGCCGTTTGCCGGCGTCTGGGCGGACCGTTATGACCGAAAAAAACTCATCATGCTGTCGGATGCCGGCATCGCCAGCGTAACGCTGGTGCTGGCGGTAATGTTCATGCTGGGATACAGGGCTTTGTGGCCGCTGTTTGTCATATCGGCGGTGCGTTCGGTCGGTTCCGCCATACAGATGCCTGCTGTCGGAGCTTTCCTTCCACAGATCGTGCCGCAGGAAAAGCTGCTTCGCGTCAACGGCATCAACGCCAGCATCCAATCCGCAATGATGATCGTGTCTCCTGCCCTGAGCGGCGCCATTCTGACCATGTCTGACATCGTGCCGATCTTTTTCATAGATGTCCTGACCGCGGTTTCGGCCGTGCTGACACTGCTGCTGTTCCTGCACGTTCCCGTGCATGCAAAGGCTGCCGTTAAACAGGACGTCGGCTATTTCGAGGACTTGAGGCTGGGCTTCCGCTATATTGACACACATCGTTTTCTGAAGAAATTTTTTGCGTTCATGGCCGTATTCATGTTCCTGATCGCTCCTGTGGCTTTCCTGACGCCGCTTCAGGTTGTAAGGAGCTTTGGCAGCGATGTCTGGCGGCTGACGATGATCGAGATCGTATTCTCAGTAGGCATGATGCTGGGCGGGATCCTCATAGCTTCCTGGGGCGGATTCAGGAACAGGACATATACGATGTTCGTTTCGACGCTGCTGGTCGGACTCAGTACTTTAGCACTGGGAATCGTGGGCGATTTCGCCGTTTATCTGGCGTTCATGGGCATCGCCGGGGTGACGATCCCGGTTTTCAATACGCCCGCAACCGTGGTATTGCAGGAGAAGGTGGAAGGTGATTATATGGGCAGGGTATTCGGCGTCGTCAGTATGATATCCAGTTCCATGATGCCGCTTGGGATGCTGGTGTTCGGGCCTCTGGCAGATCGGTTCAGGATCGAGTGGATGCTGATCGCGACAGGGATATTGATTTTCGTCGAAGGATTCATGCTGATCGGCACGAGGGAACTCAAAGAGGCCGGCGAACCGCAGCGGGCCGGAGAAATATAGAAAGAGCGGCTGCAATTTCCTGAACTTTCAGGCAATCATTGCAGGACACGGACATCCATATGCTCAGAAAAAGGATCGTTGCGCAGCGCAAGCGAATGCAGGTAGGGATATTCCGCACGCAGGTAGCGCATATAATCCAGCCATTCAAGGATCAGAAGCCTGTATGCCCGGGAAAAATCCTCGGACAGGTGCTTCATATCGGTTTCAGGGAGGCATTCCAGATCATCCCGGCACCCCAGTTCGTCTGACATGTGAAAAACTGCCCATAGCATGTCCGTAAAGCTATCATGTTCCAAAATATGCTGATTTTCAAGCATTCCAAGGATAAGCGGCTTATTGGCGCGGACATATGCGCTGGCTTCCGTCAGGATCTCGGCCGTGCAGGTTATCTTTACCTGATATTTTTTCAATTTCTGTTCGAGAGCAGTGTCGGGACGATTGTCGGATCTGCGCTCCGCCATGTGCCCTCGAAGCTCCTGAAGATTTTCGTTGCCTTTGGACAGGATTCGGATGAGTCCTGTTCCGGCTTCGATGAAAAAAGTGCTGATCATGACATTTATTTTCTTTTCTTTGACCCGATTTTCCCGTATATTGAGCAGCTCATTAATGAATAATGACACCAATATGACCTGGACAGGAACAAAGGCCAAATCCTGCAGCAGGTAGAATCCCGTATTCTTTGGGTCCTTGAATATCAAGATCTGAAGCATATAGACCGCTATTGAAACGATCAGGAACACTGCCGTCAGCAGGATGGTGTTTCTTCTGTGATTGTTTCTTTTCATGCTTGCCTCCCGAGATCCGGCCGGATCTCATTTATTTGCCGCATACTTTCGAATTGGCTGAATACGCCTTCGATACCACCTTCGACCATGGCGGAAAGATAATGGACGAGAATTTCAGGGGACTCTTTCATACCGTCGATGATCCAGTGTTCAGTGACGCCGGCAAAGGCGACCGTATAAAAATGAGCCACGAAATCCTTTTCGTCTCTCGTGATGTCGCGGCTGACGGCTGCTGCCTCGATACCCTCCCGGAAGAGATTGAGTATGTCCGAGTAGAAGAACTGGCGTAAAAGTTCACGGGAGACTGACTGATAGGCGCTCAGGCATATCTTCTCATTGGTCCTGATGAAGTCAAGGATCGCTTTGACGCCTTCCTGCCAGGTCGTCCAGTCATTGTGCCGATCCATCAGCGACAAGGCATCCTGCTTGAACATCCATTCGGCAAGCTCGTAAATATCCTGGAAATGATAATAAAAGGTCTGCCGGTTCAGCTTGCATCCGTCGACGATTTCGCGAACGGTAATTTTTGTAAGCGACCGAGTCTGCATGAGGTTTTTCAGCGAATCAGCCAGGAGCCTCCTGGTCATGTGTGATGTGATCTGGCTTTTTGTCATGTCGTGCACTCCTTGGAGCATGAGGGAAATTATAATCAATTTTATATTAACACAAATGTTTATATGGATGTTTAGACAATTGTACGGTTTTTGTCAAAAATCTAGACATTTGAATCTAAATGTTTATTCTCAGTTACGCTGAATCGCGCTATATTGTGAATGCGAGAATATTTTGGAGGGATAAATATGGATAATAGCGCAGAAATCAAGGAAACAGGATTTTTTAAACATTTCAAAGTCATCGTGATCGGCCTGGTATTCGTTGTCGTCATTCTAGGGGCTGTCTTCGCGGGTGTTGCCGCGATGGAGCAGGATCAGGGCTATTCGGCTCAGGGGAGCCTGAAATATGAAGAAACGGATCTTAATTCCAAGGTCCCCGGAAATATCGAACAGGTGCTTGTGGAGGAAGGGGACAACGTGAAAAAGGGAGATGTTCTCCTGATTATTTCCGGTGAAAGCATTGAAGCAAAGAAGCTGCAGGCGCAGGGAGCCTTGGCGGCAGCGGAGGCGACATATCAGAAGGCATTGAACGGCGCCAGGAACCAGGAGGTCATTCAAGCCAAGACCGCCGCCGAGCTCTATGAAAAGACTTATTTAAGAGTCAAGACACTTTTTGAGGATGGCGCTGTTTCGGAAAATGATTATGATCAGGTATTCGCACAATATATAGCAGCCCGGGAAACCTACGACATGGCGCTTCAGGGCGCCCGGCCCGAGGACGTGCTGGCGGCCGAAGCCCTTGTGCTTCAGGCCGAGGGCGCTGTCGCAGAGGTGGACAGTTATCTTGAGGACTGTATCATCACTGCGTCGATGGACGGCGTTGTAACGGCGGTCAATGCCAATGAAGGAGAACTGATTTCTACCGGAATGCCCCTTGTGACAATTTTGAGCGAAGAGGATCCCTGGATCGAGGTGAATGTTCTTGAAAGCGAGCTTCGTTACATAAATGAAGGCAAGACGGTGAAAGTGACATTTGCCGCGTACCGGGACCGCCAGATGGAGGGAACGATCCGGGAGGTAAGCAGGCAGCCTGACTTTGCGGTGAAAAGAGCCACCGGCAACAACGGTGATTTTGATATTCTGTCATATGGAGTCAAAGTCAGACTGAATGGAAGCGAAGGGCTGACGCTCTATCCCGGCATGACCGTCATGGTGGATTTCGGCGACGGAAATGATATATGATAAGCGAGGCTGTGTATGAATAAGAAAATGCTGATTTTGATTTTCATTGTCATTCCGGTATCGGTCGGCCTGATCCTGGGCTTCGAGATGGGATTCAGGCGCATTGAAAATATTCCCGTCGCGGTCTTTGATCAGGATCATTCCGAATTCAGCAGGATGCTGACGGATTATGTGTCGGACAACAGCAGCTTTGACGTTATTGGACACGCTGCTTCCTATAAGGATATGGAAACGCTTTTGCAGGGCGGAGATGCCGCGATCGGCATTATTTTCCCCGAAGATCTTTACAAGCAGGTCCGGCAGGGGAAATCTCCGGAGGTGCTTGTGCTTTATGACGGCACCAAGATGCATCTGATGGCGTTCTCCAAGGCCGCGTTGTCTGAGATACTCATGACGGCTCAGGCAGGATATATGAAACAAGTATACGAAGGCAAGCTGTCTGTCGTTCCAACGGAATCAATGGCGTATACGATGCCTCTCAATGTGACGTATCAGGTCATGTTCAACGCAGCAAAAAGCATGAGCAATTTTCTGCTGCCCGGCATGCTGGCGGCTCTGTTGCAAGTCGGCATGACGATCGTGGGCGTCGAGGCCGCACAGGAAAGTGGCGGCGGGTTTTCGGACGCTGTCCGCCGGATCGGACGATATGGGACGATGGGGGGCCTGTCGCTGATCTTGTGCCTCGGTATCCAGCGGGTATTTTTCGGGATGCCGTATGAAGGGACCGTAGCCGGCGGCTTGATTCTGAGCCTGCTGTTTGCGATGTGCATGACGGCATTCGGGTATCTTACAGGCACGATCATAGGCGACCGCGTGCTTGCTTCCCAGATCTCATGTTTTTTCGTTCTGCCGACCAGCCTGCTCGGCGGTTATACATTTCCGCTTATAGCCATGCCGGGGCCCTTTCGGCTTATGGCCGGGCTTATGGCCTTTTCGTGGTACGGAGATGCGATCAGGAACCTGACGCTCATGAAGCTTGAGATCCATCATCTGTTTCCGGCTATGGGACATCTGACTATGATATTAGCCGTAGAGCTATTCATCCTGCTCCTTGCGACAGGAAGAAAGAAGGAAATTATAAATGCAGCGGCATGAAACCATTAAGAGAAAAGTAAAGCCGATCCTTGTCCTGATCGCAATCCCGATACTGCTTTCGATGATTTTTTCCCTGTGCTTCAGCGAGGTTTATGTGGAGGAGATTCCTATTGCCGTCTGCGACTTGGACGGATCGCAAAGCTCGGCGGATTTTGTCGAGCGGCTTGCGTCGGGAGGCGGTCTTTCGGCAGCGCTGCACACTCGCAATCTGGCAGAAATGAAAGAAGCGATGATGATGGGGGCCGTCCAGGCGGCCATTGTCTTTCCTGACGGTTTCGGCAGCGGCATCAGCGCCGGTCGAGGCGCCGAGGCCATGTTTCTGGTCAATGGCACCAACTTCATGATCAGCAACAACGCGCTGCTTTATGCCAGCAATATATTCAATGCCGCGAATGCGGACATACGGGTCTGTTCGATGGAAACAGGCGGCATCGTGCCGACCGCGGCAGAGCGGATCGGCGGGACGCTGTCGTTCAATGACCGCATGCTGTACAATCCGAAGATCAGCTACCTTTGGTTCATCATACTCGGGCTTCTGGCGATCCTGGTCCAGCAGACCTATCTGGCCATGCTCTCTTCACTGTTGGTCTATTCCAAGGAGCGTTCGATGATGCTTCCTGAAATCTGGCAGCGTTCCGGGGCGTTCTACGCAAATCTCACGAAGACTTCGGCGATTTATGCCTGCTGTTCGATAATCGGCGTGATTAGTTCTCTGCTCGCAATCAATCGCTGGTTCGAGATACCGCTGAACGGCGGATTTCCTGGAGTATTGGCGCTGACGGCCGTATTTCTGCTGGATATGACGGCGGTTTCGCTGGTGATCGCATCATTTTTCAGGGATGAAGCCCATTGTGTCCAATTCGATATGTTTCTCGCGATACCGACCATGCTGGCCTGCAGCTACGCATGGCCTGAATATATGATGCCGCCGCTTTTCGCACCGGTCATGAAGGCGGTGTGGCCGCTATACTATTATGCCATACCGCTCAGGGACCTTATTCTGAAGGGCGCCGGCCTCGAGATGCTCGGAAGCTATCTGGCCGGAGGATGTTTATTTGCCGCATTCTGGCTTCCGGCCGGCGCGTGGCTGTATCATCGGAGCCTGGGGGCAGGGCGGGAAAGCTTCCGGGAAAATACTGAAAGAACGCCATATATATCAATTGGAAAGGATGTTGACTAATGAAAAAGAGGATAAGCATTTTATTGGCGGGAGCGATGGTTTTTTGCGCATTGCCTGCCGGGGCAAGTGAGACGGTCCCGGCGGCGGCCGATACGCCCTGTGCGGCTGAGGCCGCCGATGGATCCGGCGAGGGAACACAAACCGCCGTGCGCCTGTCGCTGAAGGACGCGATCGTTTTAATGCAGACGGCAGGAAGCCGGGCAGAAACCGCTGAAATCAACAAACGAGCGGATATAGCCCTTGCGGAGGGCTATTCCGAGACCTACCGCAGCATAGACGAGGTGCTTGCGGGCATCGACCGGATCTCAAAAATGGAGAGCGCCGGATACCCTTCATCCGTTATTGAAAGCTATACGGGATACGGATCCAGCGTGGCGGCAAGCGCCGCTGCCAGGAACGCCGGTGCAACAGGTCTGAATAAAAAAATCACCGCCATGCGCAGGGATTTCGCAAAAAATCAGATCGGTAACAATTATCAGGCGGAAATGAATCAGATCGAATACGAAACCGTGCAGGTCTATTACAGCGTCCTGCTCGCCGAGGACAATCTAGACATCGCGCGGGACAATGTCAAGGCAAAGCAGGATATCCTGAAAGACACAGAAAATATGAAAAAAATGGGTATGGTTGCGAACAAGGAGGTCCTCGCTGCCAAAGCAGCCCTTGCAGGAGCGGAAAGCGAGGCGCAGGCGGCGGAAACCGCGCTTGAAAAGGCCGGAATGGGGCTTAATTTTCTGCTGGGATATCCGGTTTTGTCAGAGGTGGACCTGACGGATCAGCTGACGGAAATCCAAGCGCCTTCCGTAACGCTTGAGGACGCTGTCGCCGGGGCGCTTGCAGGCAGGAACGAAATCAAGGGAGCGGTTTTCGCCGCCGAAGTCTATAAAATGCTTCTGGACAATGTGAAGGTGAGATATCCCGAAGGCTCCGCCACGTATCTGAATCAGCAGGTGGCGTACTTGTCCGCCCGGAAAACCGCTGCGGACGCCCCGAAAAAAATAGATATCGACATCAGATACCAATATAGCGCGCTGGCCGATAAGAAGGAAGCGCTGCGCAAGGCCAAGGCCACCCTCGATTATGCGGAGGAAGGCTACCGCCTCACAAAGCTCTCTTATTCCGTCGGCATGAGCACGCTCGCCGATGTCCAGGACATGCAGGTGACCCGGTATAAAGCCGGATTGGGAGCTTCGGCCGCAGTGATGGATTATGATCTTGCGGTCTATGCCTTCAAATACGCGAGCAGTATCGGAACGAGCAGGCTGCCGCTTTAGAAATCACGCTCGAACAGCTGTTATGGAGAAAAAGGTAGCGCATGGCTGCCTTTTTTGATGAGCTTATGCACAATGAATAGAATCCCTTTACAAAGCAGGCCGCCGGATGTAAATTAAGAGTGCCGGATTTTTACTTCATTAAATATGCAAAGGAGAAATTGAAATGGACAATATCGAATATCGGCCTAAATACGGACTGTTCACAGCGGTCGCCATGATTGTCGGGATCGTCATCGGCTCGGGGATTTTCTTTAAGACGGACAATATACTTGTCGCCACCGGCGGCAATGTGTTCCTGGGCATCGTGATCTTCTGCATCGCGGCTTTAGCGATCATATTCGGCTGTCTGACCATCAGCGAGCTCGCGTCGCGCACCGACAGGCCCGGCGGGGTCATCACCTATGCCGACGAGTTTGTCGGACATCGCTTTTCCTGCGCAATAGGCTGGTTTCAGGTATTCATTTATTGTCCGACGCTGACTGTCGTGGTCTCCTGGGTCGTTGGTATCTATACAGGTATTCTTTTTGGCTGGGATCTTTCGCTGGAACAGCAGATCGGCATCGGAATGATATGGTATTTGACCAGCTTCCTTTTTAATACATTTTCGCCAAGCTTCGGCGGTTTCTTTCAGCGCTTCGCGATGGTCATAAAGCTTATTCCACTCTTTTTGATCGCAATTGCCGGCCTCCTGCTCGGAGATCCGGCGGCAGCCATCACGGATCCCACGCCGCAGGCGGTGGAAGCCGTCAAGACGCTTGGATGGATCACAGCCATCGGCCCGATCGCCTTTGCTTTCGACGGTTGGGTCCTGTCGACCTCTATTTCCCATGAAATCAGGAATTCGAAACGCAATCTGCCGAAAGCGCTGATCATGACGCCGATATTCATTTTGATCGCCTACCTGATGTATTTCATTGGGATCAGCGGTTTCGTCGGTCCGCAGCAGGTCCTTGAACTCGGGGATTCCAGCGTCAATGTGGCTGCGGAAGCATTCTTCGGACCGTGGGCGGCCAAAGCCCTCATCGCTTTTGTCATCATATCGGTCATGGGCACCGCAAACGGTGTGATACTTGGATCGCTCAGGCTTCCCTATTCTTTGAGCCTGCGCGGCATGATCCCCATGTCAGGAACATTGTCGAAATTCAGTGAACGCTATCAGATGCCGATGAATTCGTCATTGTTTGCGTTCGTCATCGCGCTGGTCTGGTGGCTGCTCCATTACATTACGATGAAGTTCAACATCCTGGCCAATTCGGACATCTCCGAGATATCCATCGTCATGAGTTACGTGCTTTACATCGCGCTGTATTATCAGGTGTTCCGCCTCTGGCGCAAGGGTGAGATCAAGAGCATGGCAAAGGGGGTCCTGTTCCCGGCGCTGGCGACATTGGGCTCTCTGTTTGTACTATATGGTGGCTTGCAGAATCCATTGTTCTTCATCTTTGTCGTCATCTGCCTGATCGTCATCTTCGCGGGCTTTTTCTACCGGAAAAAGAACGGCGAAGGAGTACAGGCCTGACCGGATCTGATGGACCGTATCCGATGGGCCAGATCTGCTGCCGCCGGCCGGATCAGGGCTTGAGAAACAAATCAGGCATCGCCGGCCGGATCAGACCCTGCCATTCATTGCTTTGGATTTCAGGTCGAGCTGCACGATGCGGCTCGGCCTTCCTTTTGCCGTTCGAACGTTACGGCCGACAATGCGAAGAAAGCCTGCGTGCTCCAGCTTTTCAACAAGCCGGTGCATGCTGCGCTGCGACACGCCAAAATGACCGGCCAGTTCCCGGGCTGTGAAGGAATCGGTCTTTTCCCGATCGATGATCCACTGCAGCTTCAGCACACTGTTCAGGCTGATACCTGCGGTATCGGCAATTTTCTGGAATTGTCCGTCTATTTGAAGGGCCTTCTGCTGATCCGTGCCGGAGGGGGCTTCGGGCTGTATGGGCCCGAAATAGGCATTGTTCTCAACCTTGAAGGCTTGGCTGCCGCCATTTTTTTTTGCCCGAAGCAGGCCCAAGCCGGCATTGTACTTGGCCTCCCGGGCGGTTTCCCCATAGCCGATGCCGACACTCAGCGTACCGAACCGCAGGCCGCTTTGAGGCTTCAGCAGACTCAGCTGCTGCAGGTTGCCGGTTTCGAACTCAAGGAGATTGCGGGTCGTGAAAAGAAGGAATTTCCCGAATTCGCGTTCCACCACCGCCGCCTGTATGCGCTGGGCGAACAAATAGACCTCCTCGGTGATCTTCATGGTTTCAAGCGCCAGCAGGTATTCATTTTCCCGTACAAGCGCATATTCGTTGGGGAGGTCCTGCTCGATGGACAGGACCACCATCCGGCTGTCTTCCCGCAGGCGCGACCGCTGCTTTCCAGACAAAAGTGAAAGCGCCGATCGAACGCTGTCCGGTGTCGGATCCAGCATAAAGCAGGGGATGCCGCGCTCCTCCAGTTTTTCGTTTACGGAGGAGACGCCGGTCATGCAGAAGTCGGAACCGTTGACGCGGATGTTATTTTCATGGAAATCAGCGAGATCGTCAAGAAAACCGGCTGAATAGATATCGCCGCGATAGAATCGCAGGTCGAGCTCCTCTTCACGGTATCCAAAAGAAGCGCAGGCGCTGAAAACCATATCTTCGTCACAGGAATCAAGGCTGATCCGGCGTATATCAAGCTTTCGGGCCGCGAATGCCTGTATTAGCGTTTGTAAAAGCTGCGCCTTGTCGACGTATGCACAGGTCCAGGGCTTGTGTGAAAAAATGGCGGTATTGACGAGATCATAAGGTATTCTGCCTGTGAAAAGGATGCCGTCCAGATGCTCTTCGCCGGTCTTTATGAATGAAATGGCCCTGTCAAGATCCATGCTGTCCATGACACATGGAATCGCAACGATATCCTTGTCGATCTGTCGTATTATATCGCGGATGATTCCGATAGTCCTTGGGTGTCCGATGATGCCGAGTTTCATCTCCGTTTCCTCCTTGTTGAACTGTTTTCTTTCATATTATACCAGGGTTGTATAATATGGGAAGCGAAATAAAGACAATAAAAAGACTATATTAAGTCAAATACTTTAATGGTAGTATAAAATCAAAAAGCAAGTGGAGGAAACAACAATGAGATATATGCCGGAACCGTTCAAAATAAAAATGGTTGAGCCGATCAGGCTGCTGGGGGCTGAAGAGCGCAAATCGCGCCTGACGGAAGCTTATTATAATGTTTTCAATTTGCGCTCCGACGACGTTTATATCGATCTTCTGACGGATAGCGGCACCGGCGCCATGAGCGATCGCCAGTGGGCGGGAATGATGATGGGAGATGAATCCTATGCCGGCGCCAGAGGATATTATAAGGTTCAGGACGCTGTCAGGGATATTTTCGGATATTCGTTCGCCCAGCCAGTGCATCAGGGAAGAGCGGCTGAGAAGGTCTTGTTTCCGGCTTTGGTGCGGCAGGATTCCTACGTCGCTTCAAATACGCATTTTGATACGACGCGGGCTCATGTAGGTCTTGCCGGCGGCAGGGCTGTGGATTTTCCGGTGCCTGAAGCCGCCGATACGGTCACATTCGCGCCATTCAAAGGCAATATGGATATTGACGCACTTGACGCTTTCATACAGAAGAAAGGCGCTGAGGCTGTTTCCCTGATCATCATGACGGTCACCAACAACAGCGCCGGCGGCCAGCCGGTTTCTATCCAAAATATACGTGGGACACGCGCCCTTGCCGACAGATACGGCATCCCTATGATCATTGATGCGGCGCGCTATGCTGAGAATGCATACTTCATAAAAGAACGGGAAGAGGAATTCAAGGAGTGGACGCTGAAGCAGATTGTGGCTGAAATGTTCAGCAATGCGGATGCTTTCACGATGAGCGCAAAGAAGGATGCCATTGTCAATATAGGCGGGCTCATAGGCGTTCGTGATAATGAAGACCTGGCATCCAAGGTTCGAAAGCTTACAGTTCCGTATGAAGGCTTTCTGACTTACGGCGGACTCGCGGGCAGGGATCTGGAGGCGCTGGCCATTGGCCTGTACGAAGGGCTCGACGGCGATTACCTGAAGTACAGGATAGGGCAGGTCGAGTATCTCGGAAGCCGGCTGCGCGAGAAAGGCATTCCGTTCCAATACCCGACAGGCGGCCATGCCGTATTTCTCGACGCCTCGGCCCTTCTGCCGCATATCCCCTACGACCGGTTCCCGGGCCAGGCCCTGACGCTGGAACTTTACCTGGAAGGCGGTATCCGGGCCTGCGATATCGGCTCTTACATGCTCGGCACCGATCCCGACACCGGCCTTCAGCTCAGATCCGAATTTGAATTCTGCCGCCTGGCTATTCCAAGACGGGTCTACACGCAATCCCATATGGACTATATCGCGGATGTCCTATACGACATCAAGAAGAGGGCGCCGAGGATACCGGGCTACCGGATCACATGGCAGCCTCAGGTCCTCCGGCATTTTACATCGAGGCTTGAGCCGATCGTCTAGCAGCCAGTGCGCGGCCGCCGTTGCGGCAGAGACGATCCTTTTAGGTATCCATGCTATGGACATCGTGAATAGTTTGTGTTATTATGTACGCGAGACGCACATTAAACGTATTTGGCGAACCAATTTTTTGCTTTGGAAGACAATGATATTTGCGGAAAGACCATAATTGACGTAAGAAAAAAATCCGAAAATTGCGATTCAGAAACGTTTGAGGCTTTTATTGTCCAGACAAAAAAAGTAAAATTAGAAGGTGATGGAAATATAAACCCGATAGCATCTCTTTCAGGAGCATTGCCGAGTGATTCATTTCAGTTGACAGCATTGTCGGGAGGAGACCAGGATATATATTGTGATGTGACATTTTTTACAACGATGATCTATGATAGAAAAGCATCTCCGGATCCGTTCATTGATTACTGTTATCGCATAACATCCATTAAGGGAGGAGTCATCTCAAAGTCCGACTCGCAGATTTCAGTTACCAAGCTGACCCTGGGATTTGTGGAGCACGGCGAATATTGGATCAACGGGACCGGGGGCAGTTATATGGGCACATTGAAGAACATGGCGAAATATTCGAAGACATATCCGGTAATCGGAACGACATACACGACTTCGGGCCCATCACAAGCATATTATTATTGTATTGAAGATTATTTCAGCGGAATTCAAACCAGAACGACCATCTATGTGAAACGGCTAAATTCCTCGTTTACAGGGAAAGGCTATGTCGATTTCGTTAAAGGCACCGCCTTCGGTGATTGGTAAATTTAAGAAGTAACGCAGGAGTGTATTGAATGATTACAGTGAAGAAACTGGCAGCGGCCGCTGCAATGCTCTTAGTCCTATCGATAGTCGCGGCAGGCTGTACGGAGAAGCAAGAGTCAAGTTATGAATTTGAAGGTGAAAGCGCGAGTTGGAAAGCCGTATATCGGATCGATGTCGTCACGTTGATCACAACAGAGAACGGGAAAAACAAGTATGATACAAAAGAGACTGCCGAGTTTGTACTGACGTATAATAAGGATATATCTTTGCTGGAAAACACCAAACACCTCGCGTATTCCTTCACGAACGGCCAGACGGGCGGCTCGGAGGAGATCTCGTTTGAATCGCCGCCTTCGGAAGGAACTTTCATACATAAGAGTGTCAGCAGCAGCGATGAATGGACGAATTTCGATTTTGAAAACGGCAGTGTTGATGCGGAGGTCGTGCTGGATGGTGTGGCTGAGCATATAAAATTGCTGCCAAAACACTAAACAAAAGAGGTATTTGTTTAGAAAAACAGTACGTTTCGACCATGTGCGTTTACTGAAATTGCCGAGATTTTACAGGCTTTCACAACAAGATATCATAAGCCGCCAGTCGCCAGCCGCTGGCTGGAGCTTTCACAACAAGATATCACAAGCCGCCAGCCGCCAGCCACCAGCCGCCAGCCGACGGCCTGAGCTTGCCAAAAGCGAAAAGGACGGATCCGGACATTGATGCCCGATCCGCCCTTCTTTTATGTGATATTCAGACTTTGAGGTATTCAGATGGCGTACATGCCGCGGATAGTCTGCTGAATGGAGTCATCCTCAAGAAAATCATCAAAGGGGATTTCCTTGTCGAAAATGCCGGTTGGTGTTATTTCGATCACGCGGTTGGCGATGGTGCTGATGAAGCTGTGATCGTGGGAAGCGAACAGCATGGATCCGGTGAAGGCGATCAGGCCGTTGTTGACGGCGGTGATGGATTCAAGGTCCAGATGGTTGGTCGGCTCGTCCAGGATCAGCACATTGGCGCCGGATAGCATGAGCTTGGAGAACATGCAGCGGACACGCTCGCCACCGGAAAGGACGCTGCAGCTTTTCAGCGCGTCTTCGCCTGAAAACAGCATCTTTCCAAGGAAACCGCGAAGGAAGGTTTCGGATTTTTCGATGGAGTATTCGCGGAGCCATTCCACGAGATTGACATCCAGGCCGTCGAAGAAGGAGGAATTGTCCTTTGGCAGGTAAGCCGTGGAGGTCGTGACGCCCCATTTGAATGAGCCCTCGTCAGGTTCCAGCTCGCCAGTCAGTATTTTGAACAGCGTCGTTCTTGAAACCTCATTGCGGCCGAGGAAAACGATTTTGTCGCCTTTGTTCACTGTGAAGGATATATTATCCAGAACTTTCTCGCCATTGATCGTCTTTGATATGCCGTCCACGAAAAGGATGTCCTTCCCGGCTTCCCGATCCGGGGTGAAGCCTACGAAGGGATAGCGGCGGGACGACATTGGAATGTCGTCTATTGTGATCTTGTCCAGCAGTTTTTTGCGGGAAGTCGCCTGCTTCGCCTTGGAGGCGTTGGAGCTGAATCGGGCGATGAATGCCTGCAAGTCCTTGATCTTGTCCTCTTTCTTGCGGTTCTGGTCTTTGAGAAGACGCTGTGTCAGCTGGCTGGATTCATACCAAAAGTCGTAATTTCCGAGATAGACATTGACCTTTCCAAAATCGATGTCCAGCATGTGCGTACAGACTTTATTGAGAAAATGACGGTCATGGGAAACAACGATCACAGTATTGGGATAATCCATCAGGAAATCCTCCAGCCATCCGATGGCTTTGAAATCGAGATGGTTGGTCGGCTCGTCGAGAAGCAGGATATCGGGGCTGTTGAAGAGGGCCTGGGCCAGCAGCACCTTGACCTTTTCGCCGCCAGACAAGTCCTGCATCAGTTTGTCATGCAGATCCTTTTCGATTCCGAGACCCATCAGCAGCTTTTCGGCGTTGGTTTCCGCGTCCCAGCCATTCATCTCGGCAAATTCGTGCTCAAGCTCGGAAGCCAGAATCCCGTCTTCGTCGGTAAAATCAGCTTTGCTGTATAGCGCGTCCTTTTGAAGCATGATATCATAGAGCCGTTTATGGCCCATTATGACTGTGTCCCGCGCATTGAACCCGTCAAAGGCGAAATGGTCCTGACGCAGCGTGGCGAGACGCTCGCCCGGTGTTATTGAGACTTCGCCGGTCGTAGGATCGATCTCGCCTGCCAGGATCCTGAGCAGTGTGGATTTACCGGCGCCGTTGGCGCCGATGACGCCATAGCAATTGCCCGGCGTGAATTTGACATTGACGTCCTTGAACAGTTTTTTGTCTGAAAATCCCAGACTGAGATTATTGACTGACAACATGATGTATATTTCCTCCAAATCGTTTGCGGTCCGCGGTCTTGCTTAAGCCGGGGCCGATATAATCAAAAAAGCGCACCAGCTTGTGCGCTCGACATCCACCCGCGTTATTATACGACAAAATCCTGAAAAAAACAAGCAAAGTATGCTACAATCAATCTTAACGGAGATATTTAGCACAGCAATGAATGGAGGTATACCCATGGCAACTTCAAAATACGCGTTTATCATGAACTCTGAAGCCTTGACGCCTGCTGTATATAACGGCATGCTTTTGTCGGCAGAGGCGGAGGCTTGCTTTTATGCCGTCCACTCGCTTGAGATGGCGGCGGAAACGGCAGCCGGCCTTGCAGCGGAGGGCGTTTCTGTCATAGATCTTTGCGGCGATTACGATGAAGCAGCGGCCGGCATCGTTCAGGAGGCGGTCGGAGAGCAGACGCGCGTGTGCCATATGAAATATCTGCCTGAAGAGCTGAAGAAATTGGAAGCGCTGGAGAGCATGATCCATTATGGTATCATCATCATGAACAAGAGCTTCAAGAATCAGCCGGCAAGGCTTGTGATGGAGTCGGACGAGTTCACGACTTATGTAGCGGCGACGGGCAGCATCGAGGAAGCAGGCGCGGCGGCGGCGGCGTTTGTTGCCGAAGGCGTTGATTTTATAGAGCTCAGCAGCGATTTCGACGAGCAGGCGGCAAGGACCATTATTGGTAAAATCGAAGGCAAGGTGCCGGTTGGATTTGCTGGGTAGAACAACTGAATTCATGTGGCGGAAACGCAGTGAAACAAAAAAAGGTGGTTAATAATACCTTCGGGGGGTATAATGAATTCATTGAATAATTCAACCCTCAGGAGGTAATGCCATGAACCGGGAATCACGACTTCAGTATTTTCCAATTTCATTCTTTTCGATCATTATGGGGCTTGCGGGCCTCACGATCGTGGTGCAGCGCGCAGAGACCATGATGTCTTACGGGCATGGGGTCAGCACAGTGATCCTTTATGCCGTGGCTGCTTTATTTGTGTCGATTGCCATGTTATACATCGCGAAATCGATATTTTTCCTGCCCGCGGTGCTGGGCGATTTCAACAATCCTATCAGCATCAACTTTTTTCCGACAATTACGATCGGCATGCTGCTTCTGAGCGTCGCTTTTCATGAAGTCAGCCATCCGATTGCCTTCTATCTTTGGATCGCAGGGACGGTGCTGCATTTCATTGCGACGATCGTCATAATGTCGATGTGGATAAGGCAGACGAAATTTGAAATACACCATTTCAATCCGTCATGGTTCATTCCCATTGTCGGCAATATGATCGTTCCGATCGCAGGCCTCCAATATGGTCCGCCTGAAATCCTATGGTTTTTCTTTAGCGTGGGTATCGTATTCTGGATCCCATTCCTGACTATTTTCCTATACAGGATTTTTTTCCATCATCCGCTGCCGGAAAAGCTGATACCGACGATGTTCATTCTGATCGCGCCTCCGGCTGTGGGCTTTCTTTCCTATGTCAAGCTGACCGGCAGCATCGATACGTTTGCCAAGATTTTGTATTATTTCGCGGTGTTTCTTTTCATTCTGCTTGTGGCACAGGCCGGGAAATTCTATAAAATTAAATTCTATCTTTCGTGGTGGGCTTACTCCTTCCCAATCGCCGCCGTCGCGATCGCGTCCGCTTTATTTTACATGGAAGCAGGGGCTGCCATTTATATGATAATATTCACGGGGCTTATGATCCTTCTAGCCTTACTGATTGCCATGCTTGCGGTCATGACGATCAGGGCAATGCTCAGGAAGGAAATCTGCAAAAGCGAAAAGTAAAAACGGAGCCTGTGATCCGCTGATTATAAAACTCTTATGAAAGTAACAATGAACGAAAGGAAGATCAAGATGAGCAACAATAATATCAATAGCAACAACGAAAACATAAACCGCGAGGCGCTTTCGACGTCCGGGATCAGGAAGGTCGAATGCGATACGCTGATCCTCGGTGGCGGGCCGGCAGGGCTCTCGGCCGCGATCTATGCGTCGAGGGCCAGACTTGACACCGTTTTGCTGGAGCAGGGCATTTGCGGCGGCCAGGCCGCATCGACCTATCATGTCGCAAACTATCCCGGAACGAGCGGGGCCGTCAGCGGGCAGTCCATCACGGACAATATGAGAGATCAGGCGGCTTCCTTCGGCGCCCGGATCGATGAATTTAAAACAATCACCAACGTCGATCTTAAGAGTGATATCAAATCGATCATCACCGACGATTGCGAGTATCAGGCCCGAACCGTGATCGTCGCATCAGGAGCGAGCCCGAGAGAGCTTGAGTCCGCGGGAGCAAGCGAATCGAGAGGGCGCGGCATTCATTACTGCGCAACCTGTGACGGCGCCATGTACCAGGACAAGCATGTCGCCGTGATCGGCGGCGGCAGCTCCGCCATCGAAGAGGCCGTATTTTTGACAAGGTTTGCTTCTCGTGTCACGATCATTCACCGGCGTGAAGGCTTCAGGGCCGCCGCCAGCGAAGTCGAGGAAGCGAAGGCGAATCCTAAAATCGACTTCCTGCTCAATAAAATAGTGCTGCAGGTCAATAACGCGGGCTATGGGCTTAAGAGCCTGGTGCTTGAGGATGTGAAAACGGGAGATTCGTTCGAATTCCCGGTGGAAGGAGCATTTGTCTATATCGGCTACGACCCGGCAAGCGGTTTGTTCAAAGAGTGGCTGGACACGGACCCGGCCGGCTATATCAAGGCTGGAGAGGATACGAAGACAAGCGTCGAGGGCGTCTTTGCCGCCGGCGATATCCGGACGAAGCAAATCCGCCAGATCGTGACGGCAGCGGCGGATGGAGCCGTTGCCGGGATCATGGCGGAGAAGTATCTGGCAGCACATAAATAAGGGATCAATTACTGCAGTTTGGCAGGAGCGTTTATCGCTCAAAAACGATCCTGCCGTCAACTACAGTTAAAATGACATTCGTGTCACGGATCTTCCCGGGCGGGATGTCAAGCAGGTTTTGGTCGAGGACGACCAGGTCGGCAAGCTTGCCCGCTTCGAGTGTTCCAAGCTCATGCTCACGGTGAACGCCGTAATAGCCATTGTATGTATAGGCGTGCAGGGCTTCGGGCATTGATATTTTCTGTTCGGGATTCCAGCCGCCCTCCGGCTTTCCGTCGTTATGGACACGCGTAACAGCCCGGTAAATGCCGACAAACGGATTGTTTGTGACGACCGGACAGTCGCTTCCAAATGCGACGACTGCGCCTGCATCCATCAGCGATTTGATGGGCCAGGAGAATTTTTTCTGCCGATCATTGTATCTTACAAGATAAGGATTCTCCTCAAACACATTTGTCATGGCAAGATGCTCGGGCTGCATCGACGCGATCACATTCATGCGGGCGAATCTGTCGATGTCGGCCTGGATCGTTGTCTCAAAGTGCTCGACGGCATGCCGCGATCCGGTGTCGCCATATTTGTCCCAGGCTCCCTCATAGCAGTCGAGCGCATATTGTGCGGCGCCGTCTCCGCAGCAGTGGAGTCTCACGGACATGCCCTTTGAATGAGCCTCCTCCACCTTTTTCTTAAGAAGGTTCGGATCAGACAAGGTGCATCCCTTGGTGGACGGGTTATCTATAAACGGCTCAAGCATCAGAGAGGTATAGGTCGTCGGCACGCCGTCGATGAAGGCCTTGAGCAGGCAGACTTTGAATTTCTCCGAATCATAGATCGCCGCCGCCCTTTTGACTTCGTCAAGATTTCCGAATAGATTAGGGGCGCAGTGGATACGCAGCGTGAACTCGCCACTTTTATCAAGATCCGAGAAGCACCTGTATTTTCCCATGTCGTTCCCATAATAGGGAAGCATGTCGTTGGCAGCGACGATGCCGATGGTCGCTGCGCGTTTCATATAATCGCGTATAAAGCCCTTTTCAATCTCATCATCCAGCGTATAGGCTTTTTTCGCAATGAGGCCGATCGCCATCTCATAGAGATACCCGCTTGGCTCTCCATTTTCAAATCGGCCGATTTCGCCAAAGGGAGGATCAGGCGTATCCTTCGTGATGCCGCAGATCTCGAGAGCCCTGGAGTTGACCCAGACACCGTGTCCCTCGGCATTGGTCAGCATCACCGGCCGATCCGGGATGTATTTGTCGAGGCTTTTGACTGTCGGCAATTCCTCCTGGCCCCAATAAACATGATACCAGTTGAAGCCAAAGATCCATTCTTCGTCCGGAATCGTGTCGGCGTAGGCCTTGGCGGCTCTGGCGGTTTCCTCTTCGGTTTTGCAGCTGCCGAAATCCGGGTATTTATCTGCCATTCCTGCTGATATGATATGGGTATGGCTATCGTAAAACCCCGGCATGATCAACTGGTCTTTGCCGTACTTTCTGATGGCAGTGTCCGGCCCTAGATATCGGTCGAGCTCGTTTTCTCTGCCTGTCGCCAGGATCTTATTATTCCTGATTGCTATAAAATCGACTTCATTATCCAGGTGTATGCCCCTGAAAAAGGACGCACCCTTCAAAATCAGATCCGCATGGTCATTCGTATTCATGGTCTCCTCCTTGTCCCGCAAGCCGGTAAAGCGCTTCGGCATATATTTTGCTCAATAGCAGCAATCGCTCGCAAGAAATAAATTCATCCTGCTTATGGAAGCAAAGCTCCTCGTTTTGCATTGAAGGGCCGAACGGCACAAAACCATTGAGTATTCTGGCGTAGGAGCCGCCGCCATGAGCCTTGGGCTTTGATATCAGGTCGCCGGTCATATCGCGATATACGTCACTCAGAAGAGTGATGAGCGGATGATCGGGAGCGATATAAAAATGGGGATTATAATTGATCCGACGGTAATGCATGCCAAGCGCGGCGGCTTTTTCCCCGAGTTTCTTTTCCAGAGCTTCAACCGCAAAGGTCACGGGGAACCTGATATTGAGCTTGACCGACAAAAACGCGTTGTCATATGAAATCCGTCCGATGTTGACGGTCGTATCGCCTGTATGGTCTGTGTACCCGATGTCCAGGCCCTTTCCGTCCGTGTCCTGTCCCAGAACAGCTGAAAGACCTCTAAGAGTCGTCCAGGGCTCGCCGGGCAAAGAAGGAAGTGCCGCTATATAATTCAGCAGGATCGATATCGCGTTGATGCCCAGCTCCGGCGCAGAAGCATGAGCCGCTGTCCCTTTGGAGCTGATTGTAATATTGTTGCCGTTCCATTCGATCGCAATATTTTTTTTGTGGCCATCAGCTTCAAGAATTTTCGACATCATTTTTGCAAAGTGTTCAGCTTCGGTATTCTGCTTGCCCGCGCCGCATTCGTCTTTGACGGAAAGCTCTGCCGAAGCGGAAGCGGGAACCATGTTCAGCGCGTCGCCTCCGCTTAGGGAAATCAGCCTTGCCGGAAGCATGGCGCTGCAGGCCGGGCTGCCCGGATCGATCTTTTTATAAAATTCAAAATTCAGGAATCCCTTTTCGGCAAATACGGCCGGGAACCAAGCGTCCGGGACGATTCCGCAGGCCGGGACGGCTGCGTGGGATTTATAATATTCAATACACGGAAAGGAACCGCTTTCTTCGTTGGTGCCGATGATATGCTTGATCACCTTTGACAAGGGCAGGCCGCTGTCCTTGATGGCGCAGCATGCGTAGAATGCTGCAACAAGAGGTCCCTTGTCGTCCACTGCGCCGCGCCCCCAGATTTTGTTATCCACAAGCGTTCCGCCAAATGGATCATAGGTCCAGCCGCTTCCGGGCGGAACGACGTCCAGATGGGAAACGACGCCGACGGCCGTACTGTCGGTACGCGGGAAAGTCTTTCCGAGCCCGGCGGTATCGGAGGATGGTCCGGTTGTATTTGAAGCAGGCCCGATGGCCTGCTTTTTCGGGAGAGGTATGTTGATCTCACCGGCGTAGTTGTCAAAATTTACGCACTCAAATCCTTTGTCACGGCCGAGCGCCATGATGAATTCGAGGCTTTGCCGGATGGGCTCGCCAAAAGGAGCTCCTTCCTGGCCGTCCGAAAGGACAGTCGGTATTTGAAGGAGCTTTCTGAGCGTCCCGATCATCTCGTCACGGTAAGAATCCAGGATATCTGATAACAGCGTGTTCATAGGCACCTCATGATTTGCAGGCCCGCCCTGCGATGCAAGGCTGATCAAAGCGTGCGTTGAATTCGATCACAGAGCGGGCGCAAAAGCGTGGATTTGATTAAAGAGCAAAGCCTGCAACAACAAAGCAGATGACCGTCAGGACATAGCTGATTATCGCGTAAGGCAGTGTTCCGAGCATCTGGTAGTACGGCTTTATGTCAATGGCACGGGAAGTGATCATGATCGCGTCGCCGCAAACATAGGTCGTGCTCCCTGCAGCCGCAGCACAGACAAGAGCCGCGCACGGCAGCAGCGGGTTGACATCGAGAGCGAGAGCAAGAGGAACGACGATCGGCATGAATACCATCGACATATCCCAGAAGCCTCCGCCGAAATACGAGTAGACGGCACAGAATCCGAATACGATCGCCGGAAGCAGTGCGCCATGCAGGTATGGACTCAAAGTGGAAACCACGAAATTCGAAAGTCCGGTTGAGGTATTGATTTCAACGAGCGTCAGAGCGACAACGATGATCGCGCAGATCATGACCATGCTCAGGACGCCTTGATAGGCACTGTCGAAAAGCTGCGTCAGCTTGGTTTTCTTCTGTGCGAGCATCAGGATCGCTGTTGTGGCTATACCGGCCATGCAGCCGATCATGACATTGATGCCGGCCAAAACCGTCACGGCGACCAGGACCACAAGGGGCACGAGGAAATTCCAAGGCTTCGCGCCTTTATCTTCAGCTATCAGCGATGCGAAATCAGGAGCTGTGACCTCGACGCCATCCAGATTCACTTCAGCAGTACAGACGATCCCTGTTTCGAGAGCCTGCTGGTTGTGTTTTTTCGTAATGCCGATCATCGGGATGACGCCCAGAATAACCAGGATCATAATGATCAGCGTGACCCATGCGAAGAAGAGGTATGGAATCGCAGCCAGATAGGCTTCTGTTCCGCTTCCGTTGACAGTCACCCCGAATTCTTCAAACAATCCGCCATAGAATACTGCCCATGTCGAAACGGGGATCAGGATGCAGACAGGAGCCGCGGTGGAGTTGATGACATAGCCGAGAAAGGTTCGCGGGATCTTGTGGCTGTCGCAGACGCGCTTCATGGCAGTCGCAATCGCCAGATTGTTCAGGTAGTCATCGACGAATATCAGCCATCCGAGCAGATAGGTGATCAGCAGGGCTTTTTTTCGGGTGTTTGCATATTTGCTGAGCCATGTGGCAAATTCGGTCACGGCCCCTGTCGTATCGAGAAATGCGATGAGGATCCCGAACAGAGCCAGCAGAAGAAGCAGATATCCGACTGTGCCGGCCATAAACGCGGCCTGGACCTTTTCAAGCCAGACTCCGGCGAAATTGGCGCCGCCCAGAAGCAGCGCACCTGTCAATGAGGCAACTGTAAGGGATAAGAGCATTCTTTTCGTTGTGAAAATGAGTGTGAATAGCACGGCAATAGGCAATAATGATAGAATTCCTAATTCCATATGGGATTACACCTCCAATCAATAATTAAAAATAGCGGAGCATCAGCATCTATAATTTCCATACCTCTGCTTTCGATGAGACTGCTTTTCCCGGTCGCGCGTCCTGCATGAGACAACCCTCCTTTATGACCGGTATTCCGTTGACAAACACATAGTCGATTCCCTCAGGAGAAGCCATCGGATCGCCGAGGCCCGGGAAATCAGCATTTACTTTCAGTCGCTTCAAGTCAAATACCACAAGGTCGGCATCGGCGCCTTCACCGATCCAGCCCTTTTGTGTGAGGCCAAAGAATTGGGCGGGCATCAGTGAGGCTTTTTTCACAAATTCCATGAGGGACAAAACGTCCTGATCCCTGACGAGTTCGGTCAGGATCTTCGGATAGGTTCCCGCTGTCTGCGGATGGCCGATGCCATGAGCGAGATTCGGAAATCCTCCGTCTGTGGAAATCATGACGTAAGGCTGCTTTAATGCCAACGCCACTTCGTAGGGCTTGCCCACAAAAGCGGTTACGCTGGCGTCGGGATCGTTTTTCCGGATCTCATTGAAGGTCTGTTCTGTGAGCCGCTGACCCGCATAGGGACCGGTTCCCGCGAGAATGGCGTGGTGATCGCAGTCGTAGATTTCCTGCCAGCCTTCGCAGAAAACCTCCGAGCCGATGGGACAGGCAAAATCACAGTAGGCGCCGCTGTCGACGGCGATCCTGTAGCCTTGGCGGATCGCCTTCCCGATTGTCTGGAGGGATTCGGCAAGCATGCCCTGACCGCATTGGTACACGTGATGCGAGATCAGCACACGGGCGCCTGTCGTTTCCTGAAGCCTGATGAGCTCGTTGGTCGCAGCCAGGCTGTTCCAACCGCCGGCTCTGGAGTGTATCGGCACAGGCTTGTCATATTTCGCTGCGACGCTGGCGACAGCGGTCAACTCTGCCCAAGTGGTTTTGGGTGCATATTCGAGACCGAAGGAAACACCCATGGCACCTTCGCAAAGATCCTGCTCCACCCAGTCGGCGATCATGGCGATCTGCTTGTCGGTCGCTGCGTCATAAGGCCCAGGAATGCCGGCCTTGTCACGCAGGATCCAGGATTCCGGCGTCAGCGCACCGCAATTCAGAGGATAGCCGGTCTTATAAAGTTCCTTAATAAATTGTTGTGTCGGATAAGGGCCGACGCCGCAGGAGCCGATGATGATCGTGGTCACGCCCATCGAGGCCATGACCTGCGCGCTGAACAACTGGCCGTCGGCATGGCTGTGGGGGTCGACAAAGCCTGGACAGACGATCTTGCCTGTGGCATCCGCTTCTTTCTTCCCCTTGAGCTCCGCTCTCGTCACCACGGCGATCCTGCCATTTTTGACACCGATATTCGCAACCGTCCGCAGCTCAGTCTTCGGATCGACGATCATGCCGTTTTTGATGACATAATCATAGGTTTCTTCAATAAACGAAGGATTCCGGCCAGGTTCTTTTTTTTCAGTCATTTACAGGCACCTCCCTAAAAAATATACGATTCGCTCAATGGCGCAGCAGGAACAATTCGGACACAATGGCACAGAGCACAGCGCCTCCGTCCAGATTATCCCTGACGCGTTCGCCGATCCACTGGGCCCTTCCGGCCTTTGGAATCATGGAAGCTGTATTGTCCGCGCCCTGCCTTGCCGCTAGCGCGCCGCTGTGGTAAGCGGATTTGAGCCGCTCGTCCTCTTCGTAGCTCCATTTGTCAAATTCGGCCAGCACAGCCTCGCTCATCGGGATCAGCGCATCCAGGATCGTTTTATCTCCAAGGCTTGCGCCTCCCCGTTCCTGTATTTCGGAAGCCATGATGCCCGGGATGGCGATGACATCCGCAGGGTAAAGCATTGTCCTGCCCTTCGTTTTCTTCGCCACTGCCATGACCGCGCAAGACAGCAGCGTTCCGAGGGTTGAAGGGGCCGCCTTGTTCATAGCCATGGCAACCTTCATTAGAAGGAGTCCGATATCCGCATCTTTATCGCAGGCCGCAGCAGCTTCGATCATCGCATCCGCCGATTTTCCCATCGTTTCTCCGAGGTCGCCGTCGCCGGAAAGGCCATCCAGATGCGCCAGCAGATCCACGTTCTCCTTAATTTTCTCCGATATCTTCGCAAGCATGCGGCATACATCATCGCTGCAATAGCCGGCTGTAATTTCATTCATGATGATCCCTCCGTGAGCGTTATGCTGAAATAAATGGCGTATTGGCAGGCTCGTCCAGCAGACCTTTCAATTCCTCGTCAAGAACAAAAAGCGATACGGACGCGCCGAGCATTTCCATTGAAGTCGCATATTCCCCAACCAGTGTTTTATACACTCGAATGTTTTTTTCATTCAGGATCGCCTTGACGTCCCTGAACAATATGAAAAGTTCTTCCTTTGATGTGCCGCCAAGGCCATTGACCAGAACGGCGACTTCTTCTCCGCCTTTCAAGGACTGATCCTTGATCAGCCTGTCCGTGATGCTCCGGGCGACCTCGCCGGAAGTCTGGATCTTTGTCCGCGCGATGCCGGGCTCGCCGTGAATACCCATGCCGAGTTCCATTTCATCGTCTTCGAGGTGAAAAACAGGAGAAGTCCGCCCGGGTATCTGGCATGGTGAAAAGGCGAATCCGATCGTGGAAATGCGTGTGCATGCCTTTTCCGCTATTGCCGAGACTTCGGCCAGGCTCCAGCCTCTTTCAGCGGCGGCTCCGGCTGTCTTATAGGCAAAGTAGATGCCGGCGATTCCTCTGCGGTTCATCCAATGCTCCTTGTCGGCGGAGGCGGCATCATCGGAGGCTTTGACATAACCGACTTCCAAGCCTTCCATTTCGAGGATATCCTTAGCCATTTTAAAATTCAGGCAGTCTCCGACATAATTGCCGAACAGAAACAGAACCCCTTGGCCGGTTTCCGCTTCCATTGCTGCGTTTGCAATTGTTTCAGCACTCGGAGAGGTGAAGACGTTCCCTACCGCGACACCATCGCAGAAGCCGAAGCCCACATATCCGAGAAATGTCGGAAGATGGCCATACCCGCCGCCTGTTATTATCGCGACTTTATTCTTTGATTTTACATCGGCCCTGACAATAGCCCGCCGGTCGGATCCCGCGAAGCGAAGCGCGCCGCCGAAGGCTGAGACGATGCCTTCGAGGCTTTCGTCTACGAAATGCTCCGCTGTGTTCATGATCTTTTTCATGACGCTGCACCTTCCTTTTTAAGAATGATATCCAATATGACATGATCCATATTGCCCATGCCTTCTGTAGCGATTTTTATAAAGTTGTCGATGGTAATGGTTTCATCGGAGTCCACGATGCCGTCGGAGCCTTCGATGCCCTTCTGGTCCATGGCCATCAGGGCTGAGACGATGCCTGTGTTCGTACAGGTCGCGACCTTCATGGAGCAGCCGGCCTTGGCGCCGTCGCAGATCATGCCTGCGACATCTCCCAGTGTGCTGTTCAGCGCCGCCAGCATTTGCTCCCGGTCGCCGCCGAGAAGATAGACGGCGCCGCAGCCTGTTCCGGCTCCCGCGATTACTGCGCCGCAAACCGCGGACAGCGCGCCGAGTTTTCTTTTGATATAGATCGTGACCAGGCTGCTGACAGCAACGGCGCGCACCATGGCTTCGTGGGGCGCGTCGAGCATACGGGCGATGCTGACGACCGGAACCGTTGACGCCAGTCCCTGATTGCCGCTGCCGGTGTTGCTGATGACGGGCATGTCGCAGCCTGCCATACGCGCGTCCGTTGCGGAGGCTACACACATCATGGCCGTGCTCGCAAGACCTCTGCCCATTCTGCCGTTTTCCACATATTTTTTGATATTTCTGCCGGCACACATGCCGTAATTCTTGACGAAGCCTTCTTCTGCGATAGCCATATTCATGCTGATGGCTTTTTCAATGATCCCAAGCCTGTCAATCGGCACTGTTTCCGCATAGGAAAGGATGGCGGCGAGCGAAAGCCTGTCATAAGGGAGCTTCGGCTTCTCGGCCGATTCAGCCTCAGTTTTCAAAGGAATGCTTTTACCATTGACGATCAGTCCGGCAACATTCGTGTAACTGCCGCGGATGACTGCCGAGGCGCTGCCTTCCGTTGTTGTGACTGTCACTTTAATATATAGTGTTTCCGGTGCGGCGGCGACCGAAAACGACACAGCCTCCCGGTCGATCATGGACTGTGCCTGTTCCGTGTCCTCCGGCATCAGGTCCCGAAAGACCTCCAGGCCGTTTTCCGCGTTTCCGGCGATGGCGCCGAGGGCAAGCGCAAGGCGTACGCCATGTCTGCCGCCTGTCCTTGGAATGCAGACCGCCGCCGCATTTTTAATGACATTTACGGAGATCTCGCTGCGGACCTCCAGCAGCCGGCCTTTGATATGCTGCCGCGCATACGCCGCCGCAAAGGCGATGCCCGCTGGATCGGTACAGCCTAAGGCTGGTGTCATTTCCCGCTCCAGGATCTCTGTGAACAAATCGATATCTTCATTGAAATATTGCTGTGTCATCTGTGCCATCATTAGTCTCTCCAACCGTTTTATTTGCTGATGCGGATTTCGCAGACCGGATCACCTGCGGCGATCGTCTGCCCCAGCTCGAATTTATATCCATCGAATTGGGATATGATGCCGCGGTCGCCTTCCATGGCGATGTCGCAGAGCAGAGCGATTTCCTCGTCGCTGGCACCCAGCTTTTTCCAGGCAGTTACGAGCGGACAATAGTGGAAATCAAGGCTCAGCTTGTCGCGGCTGTTCTCGAGGACCTCCATCTCAAAGAGCTTCAGGCCGGTTTCGTCGGCAAACACCTTCACAAATTCGCGCAGGTCTTTTGTATCCGCGCAATTTTTAAACATCTTTTCAAGTCCGTGGAAGGCGCCGCATCGATACACCGCGGCCCTGCCGACCGCCTCTGCGTCGCCGCCGCTTTTTCGGATTTCATCGAAAAGAAGGTAGAACCATGTCGCGCGATGCTCGATGGCGTTGCGGATGGCAGTGATCTGCGGATCGTCAATGACAGGATTGTTTACTATTTTACTCATTTCAGAACCCCCTTGCTATTATTCGGATTTTTCTCCATCGTAAACCCTGCCCTAAGGGCGGTGTCAATAGAATTTCAAAAAAAACAACAAGATTTTCAGAAAATTTCCGGCAGGAGGCATAGATTGCATTTGAAGCGTTGAAGAGCAGTGATAAAATCAATATATACGGTAGCCCCAGATATTCTCTTCGACCGGGAAGGCTTCGATCTGGCGGCCAAGCCCGCGTACGAGCCGAACGACATCCTCGACTATCGGGTAGAATTCGGAATGAAAAATATCAAGTGCTTCCTGATCTCCTTTTTCGATCAGCATTTTTTCCCTGGCATCCCGTTCGCGTCTGTCCCGGAAGCTCCTGTCTATGATCAAAACGCTGCCCTTGGGGCAGGAAAGGCCGATCATGTTCTGGATTGCGATTTGCTGCATGTCGCTTTGTATGTGATGGAGCGTAAAAGTTGACAGTACAAGGTCGAAACAATCATATTTCCTGGTATCCAATTTCAAGATATCATCCATGATGTAGCGGGCCCAAGGGGCACTTTCCTTTGCCGCTAATATCATCGGGAGGCTTTTGTCAAGGACAGTCAGGAGCGTAGCGGGGCCAAAGCCGCTCCAGAGATTGCAGGTGCCGCCGCCGATATCAAGCATGCGTGTGTCGGGCGGGAATTTTCGGATGAGGCTTTGCGCTGCGCGGATGGAATTGAGATAGGCGATATCTTCCTTTAAATAGCGATTCACGTAATCCACAGCCATAAGGTCAAAATTCCAGCGGTCGACCATTTCCTGATAAATCGTCTTCTCATTGTCTTTCCCGGAAGGGAATATGGCTTCGGTGATCTTGACTTCTTTGCCTTCCGTGCGCAGAAGTTCATTGATCGCTCCGTTGAGCCGGTCCTTCGCGTTGTTGAGTTCGTTGATCTTGCTTTCGATGGCCTTGGACTGGATATAGAAGCTGTGGAGATAATCGTTCTCCGATTTGTTGAAGTCAAGGACGGAGCTGATCTCCCTGAGGGAGAAGCCCAGATCCCGCAACACCATGATGATCTGTATCTTAAGGATGTCTTCAATCGAATAGTCCCTGTAGTTGTTTTCGCATCGTACAGGCGAAATCAGCTTCTGCGTCTCGTAGACACGAAGCATTTTCGGTGTAACGGATAATTTTCGGCATACTTCCTTCGTGTTCATGGGATCCTTTCTCCCGGCGCCGCCGGTTTTTCCGCTGAGATCCATCATCATCAGGGTAGCATATTCGAAGCAAGTTATCCATCGTTTATTAGATTTGATAATTGCTGTATAATAGTATAAATCAAAGTTTTGAGCAAGATCGGGAAACCATGGAAGGAGCCTGTCATGAAGTTTGTTTTTATCGATGGAAAGGAATATGTCAATACGGAGCTGATCGAACCGCTCAGGCAGTATGGAGAGGTCGAATTGTACCAGGGAGTGCCAGATTCGGATGAAGAAGCGATCCGGAGAGGCAGGGATGCAGATGTCATCATTTTCGGCATCATGCAGATTTCGAATTATGTGCTTGACAGGCTTCCGAAGCTTAAGCTGCTTCAGTTCAGCGGAACCGGCGTCAATACGTTCGTGGATGTTGTCCGCGCCGCGGAAAAAGGGGTCGGGGTCCTTAACATCGAGGGCTACGGCAACATGGCAGTTGCCGAATTCGCTATTGCGCTGATGTTTTCTGCCGCCAGGCAGATCCCAAAGGGCGATGCGAGCATGAAAAGCGGCGCGTGGACGATCACCGGCATGAAGGGCATCGAGATCGACGGATCGACGATCGGCGTTGTGGGTGCCGGCAACATCGGATCGATCGTCGCAAAGAAGGCGGCAGCGCTGGGCGCCGACGTGCTGGTCTACGGAAGGACACGAGCGGAAGAACTGTCGGGAAAACACAATGTTCAATATGTGTCGCTCGACGAGCTGTTCAGGCGAAGCGACATCATTTCCCTTCACCTCAAGGTCAATGAAGGGACGGCTGGCATCATCGACAGGAGGCTTATCGATTTGATGAAAAGCGGCGCGTTTCTTATCAATACGGCGCGGGCCGAGCTTATCGACAACGATGCGCTCTATGAAGCACTGGCGGCCGGCAGGATCGCAGGAGCCGCGATCGATGTCTACGAGCAGGAGCCTCCAGCCGACCTTCGCATGGCGAAGCTCGACAATGTCATCGCGACGCCGCATATTGCCTTTTACACAGGAAAAGCGACCGACAATTCCGTAAGTCTATCTGTGAAGTCGATCATTGCAGCGCTCGGCAGAAGTCAATCCGATCCCCTATAGCCATGCTTTTCGGCATGGCCGAGCAGATAAAGAAATGCAAAGGCTGGCATACGGATGAGCTTCTTTCCGCCCGGCGTGTCCTGCAGTCCAAAATCATCGGCTCTCTTTGTAACGATGATCGACGCCACAGCGTTGCCACTGAGCTCACAAATCGCGTCGTCGTCAGGAATCGCAGCATGTTCGCGGTACTTGACTTCGATAAGGATGTTTTTGATATTGGGGTAATCGACAACGATGTCGATTTCTTTATTCCTTCGCCCGCCCCGATAATATCCGATGCGGGTCGCGCGCTGATAGTAGAATGCAGCGACATGCTTATAGACTGAGGTTTCAACAACTTTACCCATTTCCTCCGGATTTGCAAGGATATCATCGTCCATCAATACGGCATTTCTGATTGCCGCGTCAGCAATATATATTTTGGGGCTGGATTTCAATACTTTTTTACCGCCAAGCTCGACGGGATAACTTAAATATATCAGATTGGCACTTTCCAAATAGCGTATGTAATTTTCGACTGTCGGGCGGGAAACCCCGTTGAGTTCTTTGGATATGGCATCGATCGATACGATTTCCGAGGACACATAGCATAAATAAAGGAAAATACGCTCCAATTCTGTCGAATTTCGGATATTGTACAATGACGGCAAATCCTTTTTCAGCACTTTATCAACAACATCCTCCCGCATGATCTGCTGCGCCATCAAATCATTATCGGAAAGCGCAAGTTCAGGAAAACCCCCGACTTGAAGATAGCGAATAAAATGATTTTGAACGGCTGCCAGCTTGAGCATGACCTGTGCGCGCTGCTGCTGAGTAAGCGCGGCAAACGAAGTAGGCCGGACAGCGTCATCAAGTTCGACGTCGTCTACGCCTATCAACGCGCAATACTCGTAGAAAGAAAGCGTTGGGACCTGAATAATGCTCCAACGTCCGGCGCCGCTTTCCGCCCCGCCCTTAACAAGCGCGGGACTTGCTGAGCCGGTGGCGACCATATGCGTGTCGGGCTGCAGATCGTAGATCGTTTTCAGCCATTTGTCCCAGTCGGAGGCGTATTGGATCTCATCAAAAAAATAATAAACGTCCTTGTAGGCATAAACATTCTCATGGTAGCATTCAAGGATATCATTGAATCCACTTAACTTCAGCATCGGATGATCCAGGGAAATGAACACGATCTTCTGCGGTGGGATCCCTTTCTTCAACAATGCATCGATTATCTGGTACTGAATTGTTGTTTTACCGACTCGACGGGCACCTGTCAATACAACTGTTCTTTTTAAATCTGACTGGTCCAGTCGCCTCGTGGCTTCATAATACGCAAAGCGCTTATATCTTTTTGCAAAACTGGAATGAACGGCACCGGTTTTCCACCACGGATTGAAAGCTGTAAGAACCTTCAGGATCCCATCTTTTGTTGTAATAGACATTTTAACCACCTCTTGTAAACATTATAAGGCAAATATCAAACATAGTCAATATATATGTAAAGTATATTTATAATAAATGATAACAAATATCGATATTTGGCAATAATAAGTTACACGATCGCAATTATCGGCCAATCTATCGCAAGCATTCATATTTACATCCTGCATAATCGAACGATAAATCATGATTTGCCATACCACTTATTTTTTCGGTCATAATGTTGTATAATAATTCTAATTGATTCTAATAGAAATTCAGAAAAAATTAATTTGCGTGGAGAATGAGATGAAGCATATAGAAGTTGTTGCGGCAATAATCCTTTGGAATGGCAAGATCTTGTGCATGCAGAGAAATGCAGGAAAGTATCATTATGTCTCATACAAATATGAATTTCCGGGCGGCAAAATTGAACCGGGCGAAAGCAACATCGAAGCCTTGACTCGGGAACTACGCGAGGAAATGGATATAGAAGTCGAGATCAGCGATAAGGACTATTTTCTCACAGTCCATCATGATTATCCGGATTTCTCGATCACAATGCATTCTTATCTCTGCCGTGTGAGCAATAATTGTTTTACAAGAAAAGAACATGCTGCACATCAATGGCTTGATAAATCTGAACTGCATACATTGGACTGGGCTTCCGCGGACATTCCTATCGTAAAGAAATTGGAAGGAAGTGTATTGGCTTGAACGAAATTGATTCTAAGGAAGAGCTTGTAAAGGGAATATACACTGGCTTGATCGACGGGACCTCCGTATCCTTAGAGACGTTTCAGCCAAAACTTCTTGTCAATAATACCGATTCAGGGACCAAGGTGCTGACGAGTATAATCAGCGAGCTGAAGAAGTGCGATGAATTTTTCTTTTCGGTTGCATTTGTAACCAACAGCGGTGTCTCCACACTCGTGAATACATTGATTGAGCTGCAGTCCAAAGGTGTCCGAGGCAAAATCATAGCTTCGCAATATCAGAATTTCACTGAACCCAGAGCGCTTGATCGGCTTATTGAATTAGGAAACATTGACGTTCGTATTATTACGGAAGGAAATTTCCATGCAAAGGGATATGTCTTCCGTAAAGGCGATACGTATTCTTTGATTGTCGGCAGCAGCAATTTGACGGGAACTGCGCTTTGCATCAATAAAGAATGGAATGTCAAAGTAATTTCCACGAAGGAAGGCTCCTTGATCCAAAAGACGATGGAGGATTTTGATAATTTATATTCATGCTCGACCATGGTGGACGCCGAGTGGGTAATTCAATATAAAAAAATTTATGATGCGCAGCAAGCTGAAAATAAATCGAGCCAAAAGCAAAATTTGGCATCGCATTTAGACACTATTCACAGGGTTTCTCCCAATAAAATGCAGGTTGAGGCGCTGAAAGCGCTTGAAGGATTGCGTTGCGATTCGAAAAATAAAGCGTTGATAATTTCTGCGACAGGCACAGGCAAAACGTATTTATCGGCATTTGACGTAAAAAAGTATGACCCCAAGCGATTTCTTTTCGTCGTTCACCGGGAGAATATTGCCAGAGCTGCGAAGCGTACATTCGAAATGGTGTTTGGCAAAGAGAAATCCATGGGTTTGCTGTGCGGACGTTCAAAGAACCTTAGCGGTGATTATCTTTTCTCGACAATTCAAACATTATCAAAAAATGAAATTCTAAGTTCTTTTCCCCGAGACCATTTTGATTATATCGTGATTGATGAAGTCCATCGGTCGGGAGCCGAAACATATCAAAAAATCATAAATTATTTTACACCGGAGTTTATTCTAGGTATGTCTGCAACGCCTGAAAGAACCGACGGGTATGATATTTTTAATGCGTTCGATTATAATATCGCATTTGAGATCCGTTTGCATAATGCATTGAAAGAAGATATGCTGGTGCCGTTTCACTACTATGGGATAAGCGATATTTCTGTCGATGGCGTTCTGCTGGATGATCATGCCGGTTTTAACAAGTTGACATGCAGCGAAAGAGTTGAAAAAATAATATTCAATGCGAGACTCTTCGGATGTGATCACGGTCGAATCAAGGGCCTTGTTTTCTGCAGCAGAATTGAAGAGGCAACAAGATTATCCGATGAGTTCAACAAGCGGGGCTGGGAAACAGTTGCGCTGTCGGGAGACAGCAGCGAAGAACAAAGAGAACAGTGTATCGACCGCCTTGAGATGAATGATGGCGAAGAAGCTTTGGATTATATTTTTACGGTCGATATATTCAATGAAGGGGTTGATATCCCATCGGTGAACCAAATAATAATGCTTAGGCCTACTCAATCGGCGATCGTATTTGTTCAGCAGCTCGGCCGCGGGCTTAGGAAATCCAGACACAAAGAATACCTGACAGTCATTGACTTCATTGGGAATTATTCCAATAATTATCTTGTGCCAATCGCTCTATATGGCGATAATTCATATAATAAAGACACAATCCGCCGCCTTGTCTCGAGCGGAAGCAGCTTCATACCTGGTGCTTCGACCGTAAATTTCGATCGCGTAACACAAGAAAGAATATATGATGCCATAGATTTCGCCAATGTAAATAGCAGCGCGGATCTTAAGAAGGACTATATGCTGCTAAAATATAAACTGGGCCATGTTCCTAAAATGATGGATTTCATAGGGCATGGAAGCCGGGATCCTTTCACGTATGTCATACGCCATGGTTCGTTCTACAATTATGTCGCAAAGCAGGAAAAATTATCCGTGGATTTGTTGGATCCATTACAAATCAACACGCTCAATTTTTTCTCGAAGGAAGTGCTGAATGGCAAAAGAATTGAAGAGGTGCTGATCATCAAGGCATTGATGGAAGCGGATTCCATTCCGATAAACAGCTTGCATATAATCATGGCAGGCAACTATACGGTTATTGATTTTTCGAGATTCAAAGAAAATATTGCGGCGGCGGTCAATTATATAAACGGAGCCTTTTTCAAAGACTCCGACAGACGAAAATACAATACACAAGAATTGATTGTTCAAGACAATGATTGCCTGACCAGAACGCAGGCCTTTAAAAATCTGATGGAAGCCCCCGTTTTAGTAGCTCACTTAAACGATGCTTTAGAATACGCTCTGTATAAGTTCAATGTACAATTTGATGCTGGCCGGTATCATCGCGGGTTTGTTCTATATCAGAAGTATTCCAGAAAGGATGTTTGCCGGATTCTGAACTGGCCGAGGGACGAATCCTCCGTGCTTTATGGCTACAGGATCAAGCATGATTCATGCCCGATTTTTGTTACATATTCAAAGGACGCGGATATCAGTAAAAGTACGAATTATGAAGATTATTTTATAAACAGTCGTAAATTTCATTGGATGACTCGAAACCGCATAAGAATGGAATCATCAGAAGTTCAAGACATAAAAGATCATAAGAATAAGGGCTTGCGCATTTTACTGTTCATCAAAAAGTCTGACGCGGAAAGCTCTGAATTTTATTATATGGGGGACATTGAGCCTGTTGATTTCAATGAGATGACAATAAAAAACGATAAAGGTGATGAATTGCCAATCGTTAATATAAATTTTATCATGAAATGCCCGGTTGATGATAATATCTATAATTATCTGCATCATAATAGTAATATGGATTGACTCGTGTCATACACGAGGAATGGATTGGCCGGACAAGAAAAAATCAGGAAACGAAAAATTTCTGAAAGTGAGGAACCATTATGAAAAGAAAAAAGGCACCTGCTATCCTGACGGCAATTTTAATGGCCCTGCTGCTGGTCGGCTTATCGCTGCAGCCGGCATGGGGGATCGCGATCTACGAGCCGGTGATCGACATTCCGAAGATTGACTTTATTCCGTCAGCACCTTCGGATATGGAAGCTGAGCTCTCCTCCAACATCACTGTAAAGTTGACTTGGGAGGACAACAGCAGCAATGAGACGGGCTTCGTCATTCAACGGAGAGTCAACGGGACCACTTATGCGAATGACCTGGTCACACTGCCTGCAGGCACGACTTCCTACACGGACCAGCTCACTTTAAATTACGGCATGTTCACACCGGTCTTCTATCAGGTCCGCGCAATAAATGGCGCCGGCAATTCCGCTTACAGCAATGAAGCAAGAGTCGACCTGATACAGCCCGGCGCGCCGACAGGCGTCTCCGCCGTCTATGGCAGCAACAACGCCGTCAATCTGGTGTGGAACAGCAGCTCGCCGGAGTTGACGGATTATTTCGTGATCCATCGGAAAATAGAAGGGGGCACCTATGCGAATATTGACTCGACCGATGACAGTCATTATATAGATTCGACGGTGATCCCGGGCAATACATATTTTTATAGGATCGAAGTGATCGGCTACTTCGGAGGCTCCACGTCACAGCCGCAGGGCGTCGTGGTGCCCGAAGCGGCAGCTGTGCCCGAGGTCCCGGAAGAGCCTGCGAACGGCAGCATCGATGTCAGCGCGGCCAGCGACTGGGCGGAGGCTGAGATTCTTGAGGCGTATGCCGCCGGACTGACTACCGACGGCATTCTGAACAATTTCGGCAAGAATATCACCAGAAGGGAGTTCAGCGCCATCGCCGTCAAGCTATATGAGGCGCTCAGCGGCGAAACTGCGCTGGTCGCCATCAATAATCCGTTTATGGATACGGCCGACCAGGAAGTGCTGAAGGCATTTGAACTCGGTATAATCAAGGGCACCTCCGATACGACCTTTTCACCGGAAGCCGCCATCACCCGTCAGGAAATATGCGTGATGATCACGCGGGCCCTGAAGGCCAATGACCCGGCGCTGAGTACGAATACGACCGGCGTCGCGGCATTCGCGGATCAGGCCAATATTGCAAACTGGGCGATGGATTCGGTCAAATTCGCCAGCAAAAATGGGATCATGAAGGGGACCGGAGGCAACATGATCATGCCGCTTAGCAATACGAGCAGGGAACAGGCCATCGTCCTTCTGAAACGCACCTATGAAAGCTTCAAATAGAATCCGATCGACAAATTTTATCATACTCGTTTCAAAAAACCAAAGAACAAGGCAGGATCCGCGGATCCTGCCTTTTGCATGATAGTTCTTCATAAAAAGCCAGAGGATTATTCCTTGTCTGCGGCTTCAGCGGTTTCTGCCGCTGCTTCATAAAGATGCGACTCCTTGACGACAAGAATGACGCTCTCCGGTTCAAGCTCGCAAATGATCCCCTTCGGCAATTCGATGCTTCCGGCCGTTAGACTGTCGCCCGCCTTTAAGGCCGACACATCGATTTCGACCGCATCCGGCATGCTTCGCGGAAGCCCCTTTAACGGAAGGCTGTCCATCTGCTGCTGAACGATCAATTTATTGGCATTGATGGATTCCCTGCCGGCGATTTTGATAAGCACATCGGTTTTCATTTCCTCGGAAAGCTTTATCTTCTGAAAATCAACATGCAGATCGCCGCCTTTTGCGGCCAGATTCTGAATATCCCGAATAACGACCGTATAGGAATTTTCTCCAGCCACATCAAGCTTAAAAACAGCATTCCGGCCGAAACGGCTAATGCTTTTTCCAAGCTCGTCCTTTTTGACGCTGATCGGGATAGATTCGATTCCCTTGCCGTAAACATTCCCGGGCAGATATCCGGCTTTACGCAATCTGTTGTTTGCTCCGCTTCCAGCATGCAATCTGCCTTCGGCCCTTATAATTCCTTCTTCTTTCATATTCCTGGTCCTCCTTGGGTTCTATTGAGTATTGGCTTAAAGCCATTTTGCTAATGATCTTGATTGAATTTGATTTGTTCGGCTATTTTTTTCTGCGCTTTCTGTCCGTTGATATAGGCAATAAACATCAGCAGAAAAATCAGAGTGATTCCTCCGTAAAATACTAGTCTGAAAATATCCATGGTTTCTCCTTGTTTTCATCAAAATGTGATATATCGCAATATTACCGGTTTCGGAAAAGATGTCCGCTAGAACACCTTTTTACCTTGGATAATGTTCAATAAAATCACAATTACGGCGATAACGAGAAGAACGTGGATAAACCCGCCCAGAGTATAAGATGTAACAATGCCCAGAAGCCATAAAACAACCAGAACTGCAGCAATTGTCCATAACATGAAAAACACCCCTTTTTGATGACTACGTTTCATGTTTATGCTGCATGAAAATATTAATCGGCACTCGCTGCCGGTGCTGTTGATGGAAAATGCCTGTGACGCACTTTCGTTAACTTGATTCATTATATCACAAGCGGGAGCAAATTGACAGCGCATTCTGATGAGCGCTTGAAATCCGTCCTTGCTATTGCGGGCAGAGTTCCGTAAAGATCCTGACGATATCCGGATCGAATTGGGTTCCCGCGCATGCGTTCAATTCCTCCATGGCCGCTTCGCTGGAAATGCTCCGACGGTAAGGCCTGTCTGAAGTCATCGCCTCATAGGAGTCCGCAACGGCGATGATCCTAGCGAATAACGGGATTTCTTCGCCGGAGAGGCCGCGGGGATAGCCTTTGCCGTCCCACCGCTCATGATGGGACAGGATATAGTCCGCCAGTTTATTATAGGAGTCCACCGATTTTAGAATATGATATCCGCTTTCGGGGTGTCTTCTGATTTCTTCATACTCTGCGTCCGTCAGATCTCCGGGCTTATTCAGGACGGTTTCATCAAGAGCGATCTTTCCGATGTCATGGACCAATCCGGCGGTTTCGATCTCCTTGACGTGCTCGTAATCCATGTTCATCGCCTCGGCGATCGACCTGCTCAATTTGCTGACCTTTTCCGAATGGATCCGCTCTCTTTCATTCTTCTCGTGCAGGGTCCGAAGTATCGCCTGTATCGTCTGGTTGCGCATGCTTTGACTTTCGGTCAGTTTGTTCCGGTACATATATTCTTCTGCCTTGGCAAAGATATCGCTAATGCTTTGCTCCTGAGAAGTCTTTGTTTCGTAGCCGATCGACACCGACAGGACGATTGATTCAAACTGCTCGTTCCCGACACTTCTGTAAATACGCCGGACAAGCTTTCCGGCTTCTTCGTTTGAAGTTTGCGGCAGCAGTATGACGAATTCATCGCCGCCGACTCTGGCTACAATGTCGTCGGAGCGGCATTCGCGCCTCAGGATGCCGGCGATGCGCTTCAATAATTCATCACCCATCTGATGGCCGAAGGCATCGTTTGTGAGTTTCAATCCGTTGACATCGATCATGGCAGTCGTGAACGGAAGATTGCGTTCGGTATCGAGCCTTTTTGACTCTTCCTCGAAGAAACGCCTGTTATATAAGCCTGTCAATTGGTCGTGATAGCTCAGGTACATGATTTTATCCTGTTTCTCCTTTTTTTCAGTAAAGTCCCTGAATACGACGACAGCGCCGCTGATCCTGCCCTGACCGTCCTTGATCGGCGCGGCGCTTTCCTCGATCGGAAGCTCGCTTAAATCTTTTCGAAGCAGGATATTGCTATCGGCTGGCACATAGACGGTTTCGGAGTCGAATACCTTAGCGACCGGCGTCTGGCATCTTGCGCGGGTCAGCATGTCGATGGTCCGGTATACCTCATTGAAAGCCAGACCTTCGGCTTCTTTCGTTGTCCAGCCGGTCAATTTCTCCGCGGCGGCATTCATCAGGTCGATGCGGCCATTCTTATCCGTTGAGATAACGCCGTCGCTCAGGGACTGGAGCGTCGTCAGGAAACGGGCGCGTTCGTTTCGAAGCTGCTTTTCCAGCTCCTTGATTTCAGTTATGTTGATATGGCATCCCGCCATGCGCCTGGGCGAATCGTCCTTGTTCCATTCAACGGCGCGGCCGGAGAATATGACCCATATCCTTGAACCATCCTTGTGATGATAGCGGACTTCATTGTAGAAGGGGATCTTCCCGCGGCTGCTGATATGCTGCTCCAGCCTATCAAGGACCTTGGGCAGATCCTCCCTGAATATAAGGCGTTTCCAGGTTTCCGGGCTGTTTTCCAGTTCGTCGGATCCATACCCGAGCATGAGCTTCAGGGACGGGCTGTAATAGGCCGTCCCTTCGACTAGATTCCAATCCCAGTATCCGGAAAGGGTATCCTCGAGTATGGTTTCCAGCATATGCCTTTCGAGCTCGATCCTTTCGTTCATCAGGACCTGCTCGGTGATATCCGTGAAGACGACGGCGAATTGCATTGGTTTCGGAGAATAGACACTGACATTGAAATATTTCTGAAGTTCTTTTGAAAAACTCGTAAAGGTTTCGGATCCCGATTTGAGTGCGATATCCCCGTATTTATGGATCCAGTGATCCTCGGTTTCCGGCATGACCTGCCTGATGGTATGGTTCCTGACCGTATCCGCGTCGAGACCGGTGATTTCCTCGAAGGCTTTATTGACTTCCAGAAATCTATAATCTACGGGCTTGCCGCTTGTATCGCAGATGATTTCATGAAGGGCGAAGCCTTCCCGCATATTGTCAAAAAGGCTCTGATATAGCTGTTTCAGTTTTTTCTCCTTTGATTTGGAGCGGTTCATGAGGATGAACGCGATCCACAGGATGATCGAAATCGCTGCCAGAAGGCCGATGATCATCAATCGATCCTGCTCGACCCTTCGCTCCGCCGCCAGTCTCGGTGTGATGTCATGCACGATGGAGAAAAGAATGTGCTCTCCTGTGATGCTCACAGATGGGTAAGAGTATACTTCAACGTCGCGGATATCATCATCCCTCGTCATATGCTGGAATATGAAATAGTTCCTGCTTTGTTCGACAGCGGCCTGCATCTCCGCCTTGATCTCCGCCTCGGACAAAACATTGAACCGGCTGATATTCATGCTTCTCAGCTCCTCGATCGAGTAGCCGTAAAAAGCCGCGGCCGCTTTATTCGCGTCCAGGATTTCTCCGGTATCCGATTTGATGATCAGCATGACAGATCCGTGATTCGCGAAGATATCGCCCATGTTGTAAGCATCCGATTCGGCGATTGGCGTGTTTGTTTCCGCGCAAGCCGGTCCGGTGCCCGTAAGCATTACCATAATGCATATGATAAAAATATATTTTTTCATAACGCACCTCGCATATCACGGCAATTTAATTCAATTCAGCACTAAGATGCCGCCCCCCGGCAACTCGTGGCATCAGTCCTTCATGATCGGCACTGGGCAGGAATCATTAAATCCGGCCGGCGGAACCCCTAGGGCATGGATCAGTCTCGCCCAGTAATTCACTTGAGCGGCTGTCACGGCCAATATGACTATTTCGCGCTCGCTGAATGCTGATTTTAGTTGTTCTATGAAATCCGGAGAAAAGTTGGCAGTGGTCTGTGAGATCAGAAACGCATAACGCAAGGCAAGCTTATCTCTTGTCGAGAATGAGCTGACGGTATTTGGGTCCGTGCCGCGTTGAAGTGCGGAGGCTTCTTCGTCTGTAACCCCCTCTTTTTTGTAATCAAATGAATTCAAATCACTGCAGAAGGCGCATGAGACTATAAAAGAGACCTGCATCCTGACCAGCTTTAGCAGGCGGCCATCCAGATCCTTGTTTTCTTTCGCGATCAAGGACTCAAGCAATCCCGACCCCAGCGCCGCTTTCGGGAACCAGGCCAGCAGCCTGGGCGGCATCAGATCCTTTCCGGTGACCTTTTTCGCTATCAGGATCCCGATCTTGATGAATAAAGGTATCTTTTTCGGCGGATCGATAAATGCATTCATATGGAACCTCCTGAGGTTTGGTTGGAACCTTTCTGAGAGGGGTATAAAAACCCCAATGAATCAAAAGGAGTATTGGTTATATGAAGAGTATAATCTCCAACAGGAAATTAGTCCATACGGTTGCGGGGAAACATAAATTTGAAAATCCGAGCAGGCTGGCTGAGCTCGATCCGGAAAATACACTCCGGGCTGCCGGCTTTGATCGAGATATGACGCTTTGCGACATTGGGGCAGGCACGGGAATATTTGCTTTTCAAGCGGCGCGAATCAGTGGAAACGCCATTTACGCCCTGGAAAAATCAGACGCGATGATCGAAACGCTTAACCAAAAAAAAGCCGATCAGAAAATGTCAAACGTCATTGTCAAAAAAGTTGATTCCGATCAACTCCCTTTAGCGGATAGCATCTGCGATATGGTCCTCATGTCGACCGTGCTGCATGAGGTGGAGGATAAAACCGCTATTCTCGTCGAAATCAAGCGTATTTTAAAAGAAAAGGGCAAGCTGCTGATCATAGAATTTCATAAAAGGCAAACACCGGCGGGTCCGCCTGAAAGCCATAGGATCGCGGAGGAGCTTGTGGAAGGCATTTGCCGCGGCCATGGCTTCAAAACCATTAAAAAGGCTTCGCTCGGGGAAAATTTCTACTGTATTTTATTCAAGTTGTAAATTAATTGTTTATTTTTTATAAATTATTTGATATGATTGTTAACGAATAGATATGTAGTTCAGTAGATAGACTGTTATTTTGTAGTTAAGTAGCAAAAGTAGAAACGTAGAAAATAAGAAAACCGGAAAATGTAGGATCGGGAGCTTGGTAGGTATATAGTTTTGGCACAGGCGACGGCAGTTGCCCTTTAATGTGTCTTTTTATGCCATTTTAACTCCTGCGGGAGTTTTTTTATTGAGCAGAATTATTATAAGGGAGGACAATAACAAAATGCAGAGACGAACAAACAGCATACAGAACAGGCGGGGACTGCCGGCCAAAATCATCGCGGCATTATTGATAAGCATGCTGGCGATTGGAACGACCGGGTGCGCCGGTGATCAGGCGGCCGGTCAGGACGCTGAAGAAACAGAGGTCGTAGAGCTGAAATTAGCACATTTCTGGCCTGCCTCCCATCCGATCGAGACGCAGCTGGTACAGCTATGGGCCAAGGATATCGAGCTTGCGACGGATGGCAAGGTGAAGATCGTCAGTTACCCGGGTGAAACGCTTGTCAAGGCCGCTGACATCTATGACGGAGTTGTGAACGGCATCAGCGATGTCGGCATATCCTGCTTTGCATATACAAGGGGACGTTTTCCGGTTCTGGAGGTTTTCGAACTGCCCGGCATAATTTACAATAATTCGACCGTTGCCAGCAATGTGGCATGGGAAGGAATACAAACGCTGAATCCGCCGGAAGTTCAGGATACCAAGCTCATGATGGTCATTACGACCGGCCCCGGGGACCTGTTTACACAGACACCGGTAAAAACCCTTGCGGATATCGAAGGCATGCAGATCAGGGCAACGGGCCTGAGTGCAAAGACATTGGCCGCACTTGGCGCCAGCCCGGTTGCGATGGCTCAATCCGAAGCATATGAATCCTTGTCCAAAGGCGTGGTGAAGGGCAATCTTGGGCCGGTCGAGGTACTAAAAGGCTGGAAGCAAGCCGAGGTCACCAAATACATCACGAGAACGCCGTTTCTCTACAATACGCTGTTTTTCGTAACTATGAATGCAGATACATGGAATTCCCTGAGCCCTGAGGTGCAGGCGGCTATTGAAGAGGTCAACGCAAAGCATTTTGCTGAAACGGCAAGCGGACTGTGGGATGCGCAGAATTCAGAGGCCTTGGCATATGCAGTCGACGAGCAAGGCATGGAGGTCATCACCCTTGACGATGCGGAAGCGGCGCAGTGGATCGATCTGGTGACGCCGGTCCAGCAGGATTTCATCGACGCGATGGCCGCGCAAAACCTGGATGGCCAGGAAATCATTGACGAGGTCAAGGCGCTGGCAGACAAATATAATGCAATGTACGAGTAATGATCGATTGGAGTGGTTTAAATGGTCCGTATCAAGAGTTGGGTCGATAAAATAAGCGGACACATGAATAATCTGGCCGCGCTTGCGGTCGTGATGACCATGTGCATCATTGTCCTCAACATTATTCTGCGAAGCGTTTTTGGCAAGCCGCTGACAGGGATCATGGATTATGTCATGATCCTGACCGCAGTGACCATTTCTTTGGCATTGGCTGCCTGCGCCGTTCAAAACGGCCATATCGCAGTGGATTTGATCATTGAAAGGGTTCCGCGGAAGCTGCGGCATCTGATCGATATCATGACAAACACATCATCATTTTTATTCTGGACCCTTGCTGCCATATTCATGCTTGAGTATGCCCGCAGCATGGCGGCGACAGGTACTTTGTTTCCAACGACCCAGATTCCGTTCGCACCGGTTCTGGTCGTGGTGGCGGCGGGCATATTTGCGCTGTCGGCAGTTTTGCTGCACAAAGTATTGGATACAGTTAGGAAATTGATCGTATGAGTGAAATGGCCATCGGGTTTATCGGTATATTATTGTTTTTCATCCTGATCATGCTTCGTATGCCTATAGCCTTCGCGATGGCCCTGGTCGGATTTCTGGGCTTCAGTCTGATCACTTCGGTATCGACTGCAATGAGCATGGTGGCGCGTGAGATTTACAGCACTTTTTCGTCCTTCAGCCTCAGTGTGATCGCGATGTTTTGCTGGATGGGATTTCTGGCTTATTATTCCGGGATCGGCCAGCGCCTGTACGTTTTTGCGTATAAGATGATCGGGCACTGGCCCGGAGGCCTGGCGATCGCCACACAGGGCGCCTGTGCTATTTTTGGGGCGATCTGCGGATCGAACACGGCCACTGCGGCTACCATGGGCGCCATAGCCCTTCCGGAAATGCAGAAATACAAGTATGATACCTCTCTGGCTACGGCTAGCGTTGCCGCCGGGGGGGTGTTGGGCGTACTGATACCGCCCAGCGTGATATTCATTGTCTATGGAATGGCAACCGAGCAATCGATCGGCGAATTGTTCATGGCCGGGATCCTGCCGGGAATTCTTTTGATGCTTCTATACATGCTTACGATCTACATTCAAACCAAACGGAATCCGCTTCTGGGCCCTCCGGGTCCGAAAGCCGGCTGGAAGGAAAGGATCGAAAGCCTGCACGGAGGATTGGGAGAGGTCCTGGCAATATTTCTTTTATCCATGGGAGGGCTCTTTGCCGGCTGGTTCACAGCGACCGAAGCGGGGGCTGTCGGAGCCGCCGGAGTCCTGGGTGTCGCTTTGATCGGCCGGACGATCAGCTGGGATGGTTTCAAAAAATCCTTGTTTGACACGACCAGGACGACAGCCATGATCATGCTCCTGATCACCGGATCGGTCATATTCGGCCGTTTGATATCAGTGAGCAGGATACCTTTCATATTGGCTGAATGGGCGGGCTCTCTTGATTTGCCGGCATGGGCGGTCATGGCCATCATTTTATTCATTCACTTGATCCTGGGTTGTGTCATTGACGCTTTGGCAATGATATTGTTGACGATTCCCATATTCTATCCCATTGCGGTGGATACTCTGGGATATGACCCCATCTGGTTCGGGGTGATTATCGTTCTGGTCGTGGCTATGGGCGTCATAACGCCGCCGGTGGGGATGAATGTCTATATCCTCAAGGGCGTGGTGCCGGATGTGCCGCTGGAAACGATTTTCAAGGGTATCTGGCCATTCTTATTTGCGATCATCGTTTGTATAGCCATCATTATGATTTTTCCCGGCATCGCGACATTTTTGCCTGGCATACTCAGGTGATAACAGGGAGACAAGTTGAGCGGCGCGTTCGCGTTCCCTGCATACCATTCCTTCCTTGCGGCTATATGGTTTATAAAAGCAGTCTGTCAGACTGTTTTTTTATTGAGCCATAAAATTAAAAACGTATTGACAAAGCGGTGATAGTTGGTTTTAATTAAATTTGATTTTAGTTTGTTATAGTGCGATATAATTCATTATTATTCTCTTTTGTTATGTTTGAATTATTGATTAGCTAGCTTCATGTCGTGAAGCATCGGAAAAAGGAGCAAGGGAAAATGAAAAAAAATTTAGTGCTGATGGTTTTTTTAATAGTAACTGTCTTCGCGCTTTCAGGCTGCGGAGCCGATGAGAGTTCCGCCACATCCGGAGATAATGGAGCGACGCAAGAACTGAAATATAAAGGGGAGATCCTGCTTGTGCATAGCGGCGCCGGATTGAGCGGTGCCATGGACGAAATAGGCCAGGCATTCGAAAATGAATATGGAGCGACAGTCAATTTAAATTATGCCGGTTGTGCTCAGCTGCTGAGTCAGATGGAAATCAACAAACAAGGGGACGTATTTGTCGGAGCGTCGGATAACGACATGGAGATCGCAATGGAAAAGGGCTTTGCTTGCGACTATTTGGAGCTCGTTTATCATATACCTGCCATAGCGGTTCCCGCAGGCAACCCAGCAGGGATCACATGTCTCGGCGATTTTGGAAAACCGGGTGTCAAACTGATTTTAGGAGACGAAAAAACGAATGCAATAGGTAAAAAGGGAGCCAAAATATTCGAAAAGAATGGATTGACAGAAAGCGTCGCTTCCAATGTGGTGACAAGAGATGCTACGGTCAATGAAATCGTGATGCATCTGGCGATGAAACAGGGAGACGCGGGCTTGATCTGGGAAGATATTGGATCAGGATCCGAAGACATTGAAGTCATCGCGATTCCTGAAGAGCAAAATGTGATTGACAAAGCTTCCGCATGTGTTCTGGGCTTTACGGAAAATGAAGCACTCGCGCGATCCTTTGTTGAGTATATGCACTCGGAGACAGGCGTAGCCATATTTGTTGAACACGGCTTCAAGGAAATAGAATGAGGGTGTCTTAAAGGGGAGATTCATAATGGAAACGAATCATGATCTTGAAGCATTCAATAATCCATCTGTTAATGTTTGCGTCAGGCCAATCAATAACAAGGTATTCCAGGGCATTATACTTATAATGGTCTTGCTATTGTTCGGCTTTTTTCTCATTGCCCTATCGCATGTCGTATGGAAAGGCCTTGCTGGATTTGCGCAAAGCGTTTCAAGTCGTGAAATTCAATTTGCTATTCGCCTTAGCCTTTTTACGTCCTTCACTTCAACAGTGATCTGCCTGTTCATGGCGCTGCCGGCGGCTTACGGCCTTGCGCGCTTTAAAATTCCGGGTGCTAAATTCATTAATGTCATTCTAAATATACCGTTGTCCCTGCCGCCGCTGGTTTCCGGAGTAGCTCTGCTGCTGCTTTTCGGTACAACACGGTTTGGCGCGGCATTGGCTGAGCATGGCATTAATTTTATTTTTTCCGTTAATGGAATCATACTTGCTCAATTTTTCATTATCACACCTTATATGGTGCGGGTTTTGAAGTCCACCTTCGCTGATATAAATCCGCGCCTGGAATTCGTGGCCCGAACATTAGGATGCTCGCAATGGCAGGCGTTTTACAAGGTAACGCTGCCACTTGCCAAAAACGGTATCGTTGCGGGCCTCGTGATCAGTTGGTCCAGGGCTATCGGAGAATTCGGCTGCGCGCTCATGGTTGCGGGCGCGACCAGGATGGTTACAGAGACGTTGCCGGTTGCGCTGTATCTAAACATGTCGGTCGGAAATTTGGAAATGGCGATGGCGTCAGCTACATGTTTGATTGTCGTTTCACTTTTTTCGCTTTTTGCCTTTGAGATGATCGGAATGAAGCAGGACACGATGTCGCGAATCAAATAATACAAGGAGTGTGCCATGATCGACTTGCGCAATGTTTCCAAGCAGCTTGGGGATTTTAAATTAAAGAATATCAGCTTAACAATATATGATAATGAGTACTTTGTGATACTCGGCCCGACCGGAACCGGTAAAACGGTGATTCTAGAAATCATCTCAGGGATGTATAAGCCCGATGAGGGCGAGATCTGGATCGACGGACGCAATGTGACATTCGAATATCCGGAGAAACGACGAATCGGCTTTGTGTATCAGGATTATATGTTGTTTCCGCATTTGGATGTTGAGAATAATATCATCTTTGCTTTAAAACTGAAAAAAATACCGCCGAAGGAAATCAAGGACAAGCTTGAGCATATGACCAGCCTTTTGAATATTGGAGATATACTTAAGCGTTATCCTTCAACGTTGAGCGGCGGAGAACAGCAAAGGGCAGCCATTGCAAGAGCGCTGATCGCCGAACCGAAGGTGCTTCTTCTGGACGAGCCAATGAGCGCGCTCGATCCGCGCAGCAAGGAACTGTTTCAGCAGGAACTGAAAAGCATCCATCAGAAGACCAAAACAACGACTGTCCATATAACCCATGATTTCAATGAAGCACTGGTATTGGCCGACCGCATGGGGGTGATGCGCAATGGCGAAATCGTGCAGTCAGGTCTGCCTGAAGATGTATTTCGAAGGCCGAAGTCACAGTTTGTGGCTGAATTTGTCGGCATGGGGAACATATATAACGGCGAGATTGTGAATGAGGCAATCGGACAATATGTCCAAATAGGGCTTGCAAAGATCAGAGTCGTTTCAGAGCTGAAGGGCAAGGTCAGGATTGGGATCCGCCCGGAAGATATAATAATTGCAAACGAGCGTTTTTCAAGCAGTGCCCAAAACACTTTGAACGCCCGTATCGTTAAGATGATCCCCAGGGGGCATTATGTGAAAGTGATTCTTGATGCAGGCATAGTCATGACGGCTTTGATTACAAGAAGAGCTTCGGAAGAGATGGATCTTGGAATAGGGTCGAACGTATGGGCGGTTTTCAAGACAACTGCAGTTCATGTATTTTAAGACGGCCGAAATTGACCGCATTGAAGGGAGAATAGTATGGAATTCGTAGGCGCTAGAGAGGCTTTGAAATCGCTTCTTGATCAAAATGACGGTATGGATCTGCTGGATGTCAGGATCAGCAGCAAAGCATTGAAGAATGAGGAAGCGATAGGTCATCCGGACCGGGAGGATTTTCCGCTGCTAAGGGGGAAGGAAGTCCTGCTGCAGGCTGAAATAGATGGCAGCATGGGGCAGGCCTTTACAGGCGATCCTATTGTTTATCAGGGCAAAGTCATAAATTTACTGGATCTTGCCGATGACCGGCCGGGCAATCATGCGCTGATGGTCGCGACCCTGAACGCTCTGACACATAAATTGGGCTATGTCAAACAGACGATACATTGCATGAACAACGAGCCGGAGGAGTGCGCCGACAAAATCAGCCGTGCTGTTTTCGAAAAACATGGTCTGTGCAATATCGGGATCATCGGTTATCAGCCTGCTATCTTGGAAAACTGTGTTCGGGTTTTCGGGGCAAGCCGGGTGGGCATAACTGATTTGAGTTCAGATATCGTCGGAACAGTCCGCTATGGGGTGAAGGTTTTGGATGGATTGGCCGATACTGAAAAACTCATTGATTTTGCGGATGTGCTGCTTGTAACGGGAACGATTTTGGCCAACGGAACCAGCCGGGCCATCCTTGATGCAATCAAGGGAAAAAAATTATATTTTTTTGGGACGACATGCGCTGCGCTTGCGCATATCAATCATTTGGAGCGGCTGTGTCCGCTATCGCGATAAAATGGGTTTGAATATTAGCGGGGGTGGATTTTATCATGTACATATCGGATGAAACATTGGAGAAGTTTATCAAAGAGGATATTCCGTATATAGATTTGACAAGCTGCATACTGGACATTGCCGGGCAAAAAGGAAAAATCAGATTTTTCTGCAGAGAAGAGGCGGTGATTTGCGGGACGGAAGAGGTGATCAGAATTTTTGGCAAGCTCGGTGTGGCTCCTGTGAACTGGCTGCGCTCGGGAACGAAGGTCAAGCCGAATACGGTGCTGATCGAAGGCGAGGGCGCTGCGGAACAACTGCATATGGCATGGAAGGTATCACTGAATATACTGGAATACGCTTCCGGAATCGCGACCAGAACAAGCAGGTTTTTGGAACATGCCAGGGCTGCAAATCCTGACATACAGGTCGTGACGACCAGAAAAGGGTTCCCGGGCACGAAGGAGCTGTCGATCAAGGCTGTTGTTTCCGGCGGCGGATTTCCCCACAGGCTGGGACTTTCGGAATCAGCCCTGATATTTCCCCAGCATTTGACCTTCATTGGCGGTATGGACCGGATGCTCGAAAATATGAGAGAGATAAAGATCAAGGCCTGCGAGAATAAAGTCGTTGTTGAAGTCGAAAACATGGAAGATGCAATCAAGGCTTGCAAAGCCGGTGCCGATGGCGTACAATTCGATAAGATCAAATCCGAGAAACTGCATGAAGCAGTAATATTGCTGAAGGAGATTCGGGAAAACATACTGGTATTGGCTGCCGGAGGCATTAATATAAGCAATGTTGAAGCATATGCCAAGACCGGCATCGATGCCATTGTGACATCCTCGGTCTACTATGGCAAACCGGTGGATATCGGAACCGTCATGGAAAACGCGGGTCCGGAAGCTTAACTGCAGCCCGGATCGCCGGCTTGAGGCGGGGAAGGAATAATTGCATGGGAGGGTTCTATGATTATTGAAAGAGTTTATGAACTGGCGCTGCCAGCATTGGCAGGCAAGAAAATAAAAGAGGCAAGGATCGGATTGTCATTGATGGCTGTAGAGCTTGACAACGGGTCGATCGGTGTGACTTATGTATTGCGGAATGAGGTGAAGGACGCGTGTACGGCGCTCCCGAATGCCGGAAAAATTGCGGGGATGCCTGCTGAAGAAGCGGCGAAGTGGGCCTTGCAGGGCAGAAGCGTTATTGCTTCCGCTTTGGGATTAGCTGTGTTAAATGCTGTGGCTGACTTTGATCAGCTTACGCAGGATGAACAGGCCGACGATTCGGATGCCGTTTTTTCCGTCAATGTCCTCCCTGAGGATACTGTCGGCGTTATAGGACACATCGGCCCTGTCATATCAAGGCTGAGGGGCAAGGTCAAAAAAATAATGGTATTCGAACGGGGTGAAACGCTGTCTGACGGAGAATATCCGGAAAGCCTACAGAATGAGCTTCTGCCTGAATGCCAGCTTGTTTTTGTAACAAGTGCAACAATGATCAACGGAACCCTGGAAAATCTGCTGAACCATTGCGCCAATGCCAGGGATGTGGTTATGGTAGGCTCGAGCACGCCTTTATATCCGCAGGCCTTTAGAGAGACGAAAGTGTCGGTCCTTGCGGGGACAAGATGGCTGCCATCGAATAGAGACGCTATCTTTGAAGGCATTAGCCAGTGCGCCGGGATGAAGCAAATGATCAGGTATGGCGAAAAGATTTCGATAAGGGTTTGACACTGGAAGCGTATTGATCGGGTGACTGCCGCCAGGCATGGTGTCCATGCCTAGGGCGGCAGCATCCATCTTTCGGCGGCATTTCTTGCGGCTGCCGGCCGAAGAAATATATCATTTAAAAACATTCACAGACATCGTCTTAAAAATGGCGTAGAGCGCCATTCCCTTCTGAATATCCATTTCATTCAAAGAATTTTTGGTGATATGCGCCGCCATCGAAATTCCGATGTCGAGAATCACTTTTGCGCTGCTTCCGACATCTACGATATCGGTTACGACTCCTTTGTGGATATTTCTCGCGCTGCTGACAATCATATCCTTGCTCAGGATGATATCCTCGGGCCTTATCGACACTTTCACTTCCCCGGATAAGTCCGTATTCACACAGATCGCGACCGGGCCTATATGAGCCAATGTTTCGCCATGCTCCGCGGACAAAGTCGCCACATAGGTGTTTTCCGAGCCTTTGGACCGCAGCAGGTACAACTCGAACTGGGCTTCCGATATGCGAAGATGCTTACCGATGCGATGGGCGTCTAGATCACCGCGCTTGATCATTTCATACACGGTGTTTTTTGTGATTTTGAGTCTTTGTGCGATCTCCTCGGGAGTATAAAGGACATCCTTATTCATTGAACCACCTTCTTTGATTAAATTCGTTAAATAAATTATATAGTGATTTAATAAATAATGCTATACCGACAACATAGATTCAATCGATCAATGCTTCATTTTCTCAAACAGCATATTCTCCAATCTGACGGATTTCTTGATTTTCAATCTGCCATTGAAAAACCTCTGTCATTTTTTAAAAGAGGGCTTGACATTATATTAATTATAAGGTTTATCATGAACGTAATAATTATGCGGCAACGTGACTTTTTGATTGACACGGACGCGGAACTGCTGATAAACTCTAAAAAGGTATAGTTTGGAAAACTGAATAATTCTCTGAAGCTCTTGTGCCTGTGGCTGTATCGCTATGGCAGGGAGTCGTGGGTTTGTCTGGAAACGGACAGGTCTCCCGTGTTTGGAAAGGAGAAGGCGCTGATGCTCGCATCTTGACGCTCCGGCTGCATTGCCGGAAGGGTTTGATGTATTGATTGGAGTTGCATTTCATGAGTTGAAATGAAGCCTGCCCCTTTTCGGGGCAGGCTTTTTTATGATCGGAAAGTGGGGAAAAAAGTGGAAGTAGTACATGTCAGGGAAGCGGTCGGTATGGCTTTGTGCCACGACATCACAAGGATCATCCCTAACGAATTCAAGGGGCGGGCATTCAAGAGAGGCCATATCATAAGCCAGGAGGATGTGCCGGCCTTGATGGATCTGGGCAAGGACCATGTCTACGTCTGGAATCTCAAAAAAGGATTTGTCCATGAGAATGACGCTGCGCTCAGGATCGCGAAAGCTATAACCGGAAGTGGCATATCATTTGCGGATCCTGTCGAAGGCAAGGTCGAATTGAAGGCGGACGTGGACGGACTTTTGAAAATCGATCGCGACCTTCTNNTGGAGCTCAATATGATCGACGATATCTCGATAGCAACGATCCACGAGAATCAAGCCGTTAAAAGAGGAAAGACGCTGGCGGGGACCAGGATCATCCCGCTGGTGATAGAAGAAGAGGTGATTTCAAGGTTTGAAGCGGTTTGCAGAAAGCCGGTCGTTGAGATTGTGCCTTTCAAGAAGTGGAAGATCGGGCTCATCGTGACCGGCAGCGAAGTTTTTTACGGCAGGATCGAGGACAAATTCGAGCCGGTGATCCGGAAGAAGATGGATGAGTTGAATAACGTGATCCTTTATAAAGCAAACGTACCGGATTCCGTCGAAATCACGTCTCAAACGATTCGAACTATGATTGATGACGGTGCGGATATGGTTATCCTGACAGGCGGCATGTCCGTCGACCCTGACGATTTGACGCCTTCGTCCATCCGTGCGGCCGGCGGACGGACGGTTGTTTATGGGGCGCCTGTACTTCCTGGTTCGATGTTCATGCTGGCATATGTAGGCGATGCCCCGGTCATCGGGCTTCCGGGCTGCGTGATGTATCACCGGGCCAGTATCTTCGATCTTGTGGTCCCGAGGATCATGGCGGGGGAAAAGGTCAGCAAGCGTGATCTCGCCGAATTGTCCCACGGCGGATTTTGCCTGAAATGCAGTGAATGCAGATTCCCCGAATGCAGCTTCGGAAAGTAGTGAAGGCAACGGATCAAGTGACATCAGTGCGCAAGCTTGATATAGATCCATTTCCATAATCATTCAATGAAATGAAAAGCCTAAAGTTATTTAATTCAATAATGTGTAGGAGGAATTTATGAAACTGAAAAAAATGACCCTGAACATCAATGGAGCAGATCGCTCTTTTATATGCGATCCCGCTGCCGACACATTGGCCACGGTTGTCAGGAGACTCGGCTTGACCGGTACGAAAATCGGATGCGGTACAGGCGTTTGCGGCGCCTGCTCCGTCATTCTGGATGGGAAAGTCATCCGTTCATGCATGAAGAAGATCAGTACCGTTGAGGAGTATAGCGTCGTGACGACGATTGAAGGAATCGGCACGCCGAACAACCTTCATCCGCTGCAGGTGGCATGGATGAATTACGGCGGTGTCCAGTGCGGATTCTGTACGCCGGGCTTTATCGTATCGGCTTATGGTCTTCTGCAGCAGAACCTGAATCCGACCAGGGAGGAAGTCCGTGATTGGTTCCAGGCACATAGGAATATCTGCCGCTGCACCGGTTACAAGCAGCTTGTCGATGCGGTAATGGCTGCCGCAAAAGTGATGAGAGGCGAATGCTCAATCAAAGACATAGAGATTTCTGTTCCGGACGCAAATGACAAAGAGTACTATACAAGACCGCTGGTAAGGCCTGCGGCGCTTGCTAAGGTCTGCGGCGTATGTGACTACGGGGATGATATCGAGCTGAAGATGCCGTCAAGCACACTGCATGTCGTTATGGTCCAGCCGAAGGTTACGCATCATGCGAAGCTTTTGAAAATCAATAAAGAAGAAGCGGAGAAGATGCCCGGCGTCTACAAAATCATCACGGCCAAGGATGTCAAGGGAAGCAACAGGCTGGCCTGGTTCACCTTTACACCGAGGACCCTGGCAACCGAAGCCACCCACATCCTGCTCGCCGAAGACAAGATTTTCACTTACGGCGAAATCGTTGCTCTTGTTGCGGCGGATACGAAAGAAAACGCGAGAGCTGCAGCCGCCAAAGTCACGGTTGACATCGAGCAGCTTCCGGAATATTTGAATTATCTTGACGCTGCGATGCCTGATGCTTTGCGTATCCATGAAGACCATCCGAATGTCTGGTCGATGCAGCCGACGATCAAGGGCGAAGATGTGGCGCCGCTTATGAAAAAAGCGCCGCACGTTGTCGAAGGGAGCTTCTATTCGACAAGGGAACCGCATATGCCGATCGAAGGTGACACCGTACAGGCATACTGGGGCGATGATGGTTTGCTGACGATACAATGCAAAGCAATGTGCATCTACGCCAATATAGCCGATATATCAACCGCTACCGGCGTTCCTGCCGAAAAGATCCGCGTGATCCAAAATCCTACAGGAGCGACATTCGGATGGGGGATCGCGGGCGCGACGTACTCTCTGGCTGCTATCGCGTGCCTTTGCTGCGATGACAGACCGGTAGCCTTCTCGATGACCTATGCTGAATTTATGGCATACTCGGGAAAAAGGTGCCCTTCCTACGCCAACGGCAGACTTGCCTGCGACAAAGACGGCAAGATCGTTGCCGCAGAATGGGACTGTGGCCTGGATCATGGCGCGTACAACGAACTTGGTGACGATATCATTTCCCGTATCGCCCGTTTCATGTTCTTCCCGTATAACGTGCCAAACTGCCAGGGGATCGCTAGAGTAGCCTCAACGAACCACTCATATGGGACGGCTTACAGGGGGTATGGTTCACCTCAGGCGTATACGACCTCGGAAGCGCTCATGGATATGATGGCGGAAAAGATTGGCATGGATCCGTTTGAATTCAGATGGAGAAACATTGCCCGTCCGGGAGACCTGAACATCAATCAGTACCCGTTTGTCGAATACCCGATGGAAGAAATGATGAAAATCATGAAGCCGATCTATGATAAAGCTGTCGCGGATGCGAAGGCAGCCGATACACCGCAGAAGCGCCGCGGCGTCGGTATTGCGTGGGGTGGCTATAATGTTACGGAAGGCACGGCCGACCAATGTACCGTTGCCATCGAACTCAGCGAAGAAGGCAAATTTATCAAATATGACACATGGCAGGATCAGGGTCAGGGCGGAGACGTCGGTTCGCTCCATGTAACGCTGGAAGCGCTGAAACCATTGGGCGTGAAACTTGATGACATCGTTCTCATCCAGAACGACAGCAAATTCTGCCCGGATTCGGGCTCGACCGCATCCTCTCGTTCCCATTATATGAACAGTAAAGCATCCAACATGGCCGCCCAGTTGTTGATCAATGCCATGAAAAAGCCTGACGGCACGTTCAGGACCTATGCGGAAATGGTTGCGGAAGGTATTCCAACAAAATATGAAGCCCAGTACGAAAATCCGACAGATCCGGACCTTTGCAATCTGGACCCGAATACCGGCGTCGGCAATCCGACTCCTGACTTTACCTACGCCTTGTTCCTTGCAGAGGTCGAAGTAGACACAGCCACGGGTAAGCCGACAGTCATCGGCTACACCTGCGTGGACGATGTCGGCGTGATCGGAGATATCGCATCCGTTGACGGGCAGGCTTACGGCGGACTATCGCATTGCATCGGCTTTGCGCTTTCGGAAAATTATGATGATGTCAAGAAGCACAACAATATCGCCGGTGCCGGAATCCCGCAGATCAAGGATGTTCCGGATAAGTTCGACATTATCCACCACTGCTCGCCGCGTAAAAAGAATCCGTTCGGATCATCAGGCGCTTCGGAAGCGTATCAGTCATCGGGCCACATGGCGATCATCAATGCCATCAACGATGCCTGCGGCGTGAGGATCTATGAACTGCCTGCAACCGCAGCCAAAATAAAGGCTGGACTTGAAACGCTCGCAGCCGGCGGAAAGATTGAACCGCCTAAGAAGTATTTCATGGGCTCTGATTTGCAGGAAGAAATTGAACAGATAAAGGCGAATCCAATCTCGGAATAACATGTGTCTGATGCGATATGACGATTTGTCATATCACATCAGATAGGATCGAAGAAGCATCTGAATGGCTGAAATTGCCGGTCTGTGGCTTGTGGGCCGCAGACCGGCAATTTTAACGGAGAACGATATGGAGCAATACTACGAGCAATTCAAAGGCTGCATACAAAGGGAAGTGCCCTTTTGCCAGGCTGCCTGCCCATTGCACATTGATATGGCAGATTTTATGGAAAAAGTCGAGCGCGGCGTATTTGACGCGGCGTATAAAACCTACAGGAACGCTGTGGTTTTCCCGGCAATTGTATCGGCACTATGCAAAGAGCCGTGCAAAAGGGACTGCCCCCGCGCCGATGAGGCTGCTGGAGGCGGCGCTATTGAAATAAGGGCTCTCGAGCGGACTGTCGTGAAACATGCCGTCAATAGGGAGCCTCAGGACTACAACGTCCCTGTGAAGAAGGGAAGAGCCGCAGTCATAGGCGCCGGAATAAGCGGGCTGGGCTGCATGCTCAGGCTGGCTGCAAGAAAATACGACGTTGAGATTTTTGAAGCAACGGACCGGATCGGCGGTCATCTGTGGGAGCTGGCGGATGGTAGCGCTTCGGCAGGCGGATTGACTCCGGCTGACTTTATGGATGATATAGAGCTGCAACTGAAACATGAAAAATATGCACTGCATTTAAATACAAGGATCACAAAGTTGGAAACATTGGTTGCCAATAGTTTCGACGCCATATACATCGCTACAGGAAAGGGCGGAGATGATTTTGGACTGACAAGGAGTGCTGCAGGAGCAGTTCCAGACGGCGAAGCATACAATGCTATGGAGGAGTCCGGGGTCTCCGGCGCCAACTGTTGCATGATTGGTGATACGGCCTGTTTTGCCGGTGGGTCGATCCTGGGTAAGGACACGATCGAAGCGCTTGCCGACGGCCTTAATATAGCTTCTGCCATCGAAACATATTTTAAAACGGGCAACATGGCACACCCTGCGGACCAACGGAAAACAAAGGTCCGGATAGACCCGTCAAAGCTGGATCATCGCGCCGGCCGCCCTGCAGGTGCCGATGGGGGCTATGCTCCGGAGGATGCGAGTGAGGAGGCCGGCCGCTGCCTGAGATGCCAGTGCGATTCCTGCAAGATCCATTGTGATCTTGTTGCATATGCCGGTAAATGGCCGCTTCGGATCAAAGATGAAATACAGGCGACACTTCAGCCCGGATCGGCGGATTTGAAGCCCAAGCCTGCCAAGAGGCGGATCAATACCTGCACTCAATGCGGAGTTTGCTTGGACGCATGCCCCGCGCATATCGACATGGATCATATGTTTTTAGAAGCCAGAAGCATTATGCATAAGCTTGAACGTATGCCTTGGGCGTTCCATGATTTCTGGCTGAGGGACATGGAACACGCCAACGGCGAACAATCCAGCATCGTGCGCAAACCGATCGGTTGCGACAAGCCGGCATACGCTTTTTTTCCGGGTTGTCAGCTGGGTGCGTCGGATCCGCGGCATGTGCTTGAAACCTACAAATGGATCATCGAAAGGCAACCCGATACAGCGATGCTTCTCCAATGCTGCGGCATACCGGTAAAATGGGCTGGGGATAAAGAGGCACATCTTGAGGCGATTTCGAAGCTTCGAGTCAACTGGGATAAACTCGGCAAGCCGATACTCATTGCGGCATGCCCGACCTGCCTCAAGGAATTGTCTGAGTTTATCCCGGAAATAAAGACGGTATCGCTGTATGAATTCATGCTCGGAAAGGATGATATACAACCTGCCATGCAGGGCGGAGGACGAGGCTGGGCAATATTCGATCCATGCGCCAGCAAAGGAAAGAACGGGCTGCGTGCCGCAGTCCGGAGCATCGCAGGCGCGGCAGGTGTCCATCTTGTTCCGCTTTCTGAGCAGGAGCTCAATTCGGCATGCTGCAGTTTTGGCGGGCATGTGGAGACGGCAAATGCAGATTTTGCAAAATTTGTGATTGGCCGAAGGATCAACGAAAGCGCAGCGCCCTACATCACATATTGTATCAATTGCCGCGATGCATTCCTGAGAGCCGGCAAGGAGACAATACATTTGCTGGATGTGATCTTCGGCGGCAGCGTTCCCGATGGCGTCGAATCAGGACGAGGTTTCGGGAACGGTATAGAGAGCGGCGGTATACTGCCTACCGCCACGGAACGGCGCGAAAACCGCATGAAGCTGAAAAAGCAGCTTCTCAAGGAATTTTGGGAGTGCGACATGGATGATAAAAAGCCCGTATATGATAAAAGTATCTGTTTTGGTCCGGATATCAAGTCGAAATTGAATAGAGAGCGGATTTTGGAGGAAGATATTATCAATGTGGTGGATTTCTGCGAAAAGACCGGTCGAAAAATTGCTGTGAAAGAAAAAGGCACATTCAGCGGATATCGCCAGGTGGGCCGGATGACCTACTGGGTCGAATACAGATTGGCAGATGACGGCGGTATCGAAGTCGTGAACGCCTATTGCCACAGAATGCAGATAGAATTGGAGGCGGTCTGGAATGGAAGAAAAACTGACATTGATCTGTGATAAATGCCAAGTCGAATTGGTCATGGCGGAGTTGCATTTCAGCTATCTGGATCATAATTTCCGTCACAAGGTACTGAGATGCCCCGTGTGCGGACAGGTGTATCTGCCTGAGGAGCTTGTCGACAGCAGGATCAAGCAAGTTGAATCGTCGCTGGAGGAAAAGTAGGGGAGGGAGCCGAATGGACCTGCAGATGGCTATTTTTGAATCGAAAATGAAAGGGCATTGTTGCAGCCAGATCATTATGGACTTGGCGCTGACAGAAATGAACCTGGATAATCCGGGCCTGATCAGCGCGATGAAGGGGCTTTGCAACGGACTGCAGCTCGGCAGCATTTGCGGGACATTATCTGCGGCAACCTGCCTATTCTTTATGCTGGATCCTGAAAAAGCAGCACAATCCATGAATCAGGAACTGGCAGATTGGTTCGAGGAAACTTTCGGATGTCTTGAATGTGCCAGAATCCTTGAAGGCGATCCGCTGGCGCGAGTTGATACATGTCCACTGATCATCGAAAGGACCTATGAGAAGGTTGTTGAAATCCTGCTTGACCATGGTATTTTTCTGGATGGGCAGGCGGATTTGTGATCGTTCAAAAGCGCAAAGGCAAGTTGCCGGGCCGGAGCATGACGGAGTTTGGGGTGAAATATGCGAAGTATTGAAACAACTCCCCTAGAGGAGTGGATCAGGCTTAGGATCGGCAAAGAGGGCGGCCAGCTCGCAAGAAGTGAGATCGAAGCCTGGCAACTCGGCGCGTTGAAGGAGACGCTGGCGTTCGTGAAGGAACGGAGCCCCTTCTACAAAGAGCATTTGTCAGGTATGGAGCCTGAAGATTTCGACTGCCTTTCGGATGTCGGCAGAATTCCATTTATGAAGGCTTCTGATATCGTCGAGCAGGGAAACCGCTTAATTTGTGTCTCCCAGAATGAGATCCGGAGGATCGTGACTCTGGATACATCCGGAACAACAGGAAATCCTAAGAGGATCCATTATACCGATGGGGATCAGGAACTGACGATCGACTTTTTTCATCATGGCATGGCTACCTTCACAGAGGCAGGTGACAGGGTGCTGGTACTTCTGCCCGGCAGAATGCCCGGAAGCATTGGTGATCTTCTGAGGACCGGGCTAGGCAGGAAGGGTGTTGAAGCCATCGTTTACGGCATTGTGGATGACTGTGAAGCAGTCATGGATATCATTCTTGAACGGAACATCACTGGAATCGTCGGCATTCCGCAGCAGCTCGCCGCTCTGGCGCAATCCGAACGTTCTTCATTGGTCAAAGACATTGGAAAATTAAGAAGCGTTCTTCTCAGCACCGATTATGTCTCGCCCGCAATCAGCGAAAGAATCGGTAGAGCTTGGGGCTGCAGTGTTTATGAACATTACGGTATGACGGAGATGGGACTTGGGGGCGGCGTTTTCTGCAAAGCTTTCACCGGATATCATTTGCGGGAGGCAGACATGCTGTTTGAAATCATCGATCCTCTAACAGGGTCGAATGTTCCTGACGGAACCTTTGGAGAGGTTGTTTTCACTACGCTGACCCGGACTGCAATGCCGCTGATCCGTTACAGGACCGGCGACTGGAGCAGGTTTCTTTCCAAGGCATGTTCCTGCGGCACGATACTGAAGACGATGGAACGCGTGCGGCATCGGATCACAGCGGCAGTTGTGCTTGAAGACGGCTTGGTTTTGACAATGCCGATGCTCGAGGATATTCTATTCACCATAGATGAAATCACCGACTTTGATGCTAACATCGACAAAGCAGCCGGGCAGCTTGACATCCTCGTCAATACGTCAGGCGAACCGGAATGGCTCAAGCCAGTGATTCTTTCGAAATTGGAAAATTCAATACTGAAAGATACGATTTCAGCCGGCAGCCTGAAAATCAACATAGGGCGGCAGGGCTGCAAGGCACCGGACATCAAAGCGATAAGAAAACGTAATTTAATGGAGATAAACAGGAGGACCGACAATGACAACATCGTGCAGATTATATGAAAATCCTGATTTTCAGGAGATGGCCGGCGGCGTTCTGAGGCCGGGCGGTTACAGAATCACGGAGGAAGGGATGCGGCTTGCCGGGATCAGCGAAAATGCGATGATCCTGGATGTGGGCTGTGGCTTGGGATCAACACTCGCCCATCTTGAGAAGGTCTTCGATATCAGGGGCATCGGCATCGACGTTTCAAAAGCCATTCTTGTGAGGGGTCGAAATTTGCATCCGGAACTCGATTTGAGGGAAGGTGCAGGGGAAGAACTTGAATTTCAGTCCCTAAGTTTCGATGGGGTTTTGATGGAATGCACTTTATCGCTCTTTCGCAACCAGCCGGAGGCGCTCCATGAAGCATATTGCGTACTGAAGCATGGCGGCAAGCTTATTGTAAGCGATTTTTACCTAAGAGACCCGGACGACTCGCTCATCCTTCAGGAGAAGAAAAGGAGAGTGGAGGTGCTTGAGGACAAGCTCGCCGAAATCAGGAGCAAGGCCCGGGAACAGATCATCGATCCTGCGGATGAGAATGTCCACGATCACAACCACGACAATGACTGCGGCAGTCACGACCATGATCATGACCATGACCACGATCATGGGCACGAAAATGGTTCCTGCGGCTGCAGCGACGGCATCGTCCCAATTGGCTCCTGCATCAATGGCGCTTTCCTCAAGGAAGACCTTCTGAAAATCGTTGAAGAAACAGGCTATAATGTTGTCTCATGGATGGATAAGACCAGAGAACTCGGAGAGTTTACTGCAGAAATCATTATGAATTACGGATCGATGGAAAAGTTCTGGGAAAGCGTTTTGCCCGAGGGGCAGGATGCATCGAAGCATATGGAGGATATGGCAAAGGTAAAGCTGGGTTATTTCCTTCTTGTCGCTGAAAAAGCTTGAATTCGACTACGAAGGGCATATAAATTCAAATTGGGATACAAGGAGCGGGAGGTTCGCAATGGATGAAAAAACCCGGAGCATCTGTCCGGTCTGCCATAAAACCATAACGGCGGAGCGGATCCGGCAGGATGGCCGGATCTATCTGACCAAAGTCTGTCCTGAACATGGAGCGTTCAAGGCATTATTATGGAATAAGTCCGCTTTGGGAAGCCAGGTGCTGGCTTGGGAAAACTGGACGACCGAATCGGTGAATACGCCCCCATCAGTCATCGACGTGCAGGGCAGCCGCGGCTGTCCCCATGATTGCGGGCTTTGTCCGGACCATCAGCAGCAGGCTTGCTGTGTTCTGGTAGAATTGACGCAGAACTGCGACCAGAATTGCGCATACTGCTTTGCGGCGGCGCATTCGGGAAAAGGGAGCGCAGACGACCCCACAATCGAGGAGATACAAAGTCTTTATGGATCCTTGATAGCCCGGAATACTGAAAGACCATTCAACATACAGCTTTCCGGAGGCGAACCAACAATGCGAGGCGACCTGCCGGACATCATTCGGATGGGAAGGGCAATGGGATTTCCCTATATCCAGCTCAATACGAATGGCCGGAGAATCGCCGGAGACCCTTCCTATGCCATAATGCTTCGCAACGCCGGACTTTCGTCTGTATTTCTGCAGTTCGACGGTACCAAAGACGGTATCTACAGGAATATTCGCGGACAGTCGCTTCTTTCAGTCAAGGAAGAAGCTATCAGAAATTGTGCGGCAGCAGGCCTCGGCACGGTTTTAGTTGTCACGATCGTGCCTGGTGTCAATGATCATGATCTTGGGAGCATTTTGCGTTATGCGGTCCAACGTCATCCATATGTCCGGGGCATACATCTTCAGCCGGTTAGTTATTTCGGGAGATTTCCCAAAGAGCCTTCGGATTTGGATCGCATAACGATTCCGGATGTTATCACAAGGCTTTTCGAACAGTCGGAGGGGAAGCTGGATCCGGGCATGTTTGTCCCTCTTCAAACGGGGCACCCTAGATGTTCGTTTCATGGCAATTTTGCGGTACTGCCGGATGGCAGCCTGAAGCCGCTTTCAAGTACCGTAAAAAAATGCGGCTGTGGCAACCGGGAAGCATCCATTGAAAAGGCCCGGGATTATATCGCAAATAAATGGACGATCACAAAAGGGAGAAAGCTTTTTGAAGGACAAGGAGCATATGATTATGCTTCCTGGGATGAGATGCTGGACAGAATCGAAAGCAGCAGTTTCAGTATAACGGCCATGGCGTTCCAGGACGCATGGAATCTGGATCTCGAGCGGTTGCGGAAATGCCGTGTCCACATTGCGGCCGGCGACGGAAAGCTGATCCCGTTCTGTGCCTATAACATATTGCACAGGGATATAATGGGGGGTAAGAAATGAAGGATATCATAAAGATTGGAAAAGAACTGATTGATAAGAACGAAGATTTTGTAATCGCCAAGGTCATTCAAACCGTAGGTTCGGCGCCCCGCAAAAAAGGAGCATGGATGCTGATGACCAGAGACGGCACGACTTACGGAACAGTTGGAGGCGGCGTGCTTGAAGCCGAGGTTGAAAGGATCTGCAGAGAGACATTTTTATCGAAGAAGCCGGGGATACATGCATTCAACCTTACGGAGGAGCAGCAGCGGGGCATTGACATGCGGTGCGGCGGAGAGGCCCGGGTCAGCATCGAATATATCGACCATCTATTGCCAACCGGCTTCGAAGATGATGCGCAGGAGGAGGCGACAGCCTTTATATTTGGGGCAGGCCATGTAGGGAAGGAGATCGCGGCGGTCACGAAATACGTGGGATTCGCGACGGTCGTTTTAGATGACCGGCCGGAATTCGCCAATCGCGAGAGATTCCCTGACGCGGACCGGATCGTTGTTCTTAAAGATTTTCTGACAGCGTTTAAGGAAATAGAAACGGGACCCGACAGTTATGTGATCATCGTGACACGGGGGCATACCGCTGACTATGATGTCTTGAAGCAAGCACTGGAACGGGAAAGTTGCTACATCGGCATGATCGGCAGCCGAAAGAAAATTGCTGCGATATATGAATTGCTGCGTCGTGACGGTTTTTCAAACAGCGAACTTGAGAAGGTGCACGCGCCCATTGGTTTGCCGATCGGCGCAGAGACGCCGAAAGAAATCGCCATCAGCGTCGCTGCGGAATTGATCCAGGTAAAGGCTGAGTTGGCCGCTCCAGCTGAAGAAAATAAATCGCATTTGATATAAGAACTTCAGCATTTTGATATCATCAGAATATTTGGCGATCCTTTCATCATAAAGGATCGCCTTGCTGTTTCAGAAACGGCGATGAGGGGACAGTCTGACCCGAAGCGGTGATTGCAGCGCCTGGTGTCATTTCAATATATGGCTTGCGATCACGACCCTTTGAATTTGATTGGTGCCTTCGTATATCTGGAGAATTTTAGCGTCACGCATAAAACGCTCGACAGCATTTTCCTGTAAAAAGCCTTTGCCGCCGAGAATCTGGACGGCATTGACTGCTGTCTCCATTGCCGTGTCGGTTGCAACAGTTTTTGCCATTGCGACCTCCTTGCTGAAAGGAAGTCCTTCGGAATACATCCATGCAGCTTTCAGAACGATCAATTGGGCGAGTTCTATCTGAGTGGCCATATCGGCCAGCATAAAGGAAACGCCTTGATTGGCTGAGACGGGTTGCCCGAATTGAACGCGTTCCTTGGCCGATTTCAACGCGATGTCATAAGCGCCCATCGCGGCGCCCGTTCCCTGGGCCGCTACTCCAAGCCGGCCTACGTCAAGCGCGGTCATTGCGATTTTAAAGCCTTCCCCTTCCTTGCCGATCAGATTTTCTCTGGGAATCCTGGCATTTTCAAAGATAAGCTCTCTTTGGACAGTAGCGTGAATCCCCATTTTTTTATAAACTTTTCCGAAACTGAATCCGGGAGTGCCTTTTTCAACGATGAAAGCGCTGATGCCACGGGTTCCCTTCGTTTTATCGGTCATGGCAAATACGATATAAGTGTCGGCGAAGCCGGCGTTTGTTATATATATTTTTCGACCGTTTAATATGTAAGCATCGCCGTCTGCCACTGCCGTCGACTCCTGCATTGCGGAATCGCTTCCCGCGTTTGGTTCAGTCAAAGCGAACGCGCTGATTTTTTCGCCTTTCGCCAGCGGGACCAGATATTTTTGTTTTTGTTCCTCCGAACCGAATTTCCAGATCGGGACGGTTCCGAGCGACATGCAGACAGACCAGGCTGCGCCGAAAGAAACTTCGATCCGGCAAAATTCGATCATGGCCAGAACGAAATAAATATAGCTTTTACCAAGTCCGCCATATTCGGCCGGAAATGTCAAGCCAAGCAGTCCCTTTGGCGCCGCTTTCTTCATTAAAATGTCATAGGTCTCTTCGTAATTTTCGTCAAGGTCACGCTGCATTGCTCCCGGAAGCAATTCTGTCAAAGCAAATTCACGCATGGATTGCTGGAATCTGATTTCTTCATCATTCAATTGAAAGTTCATAGTAAGCTCCTTTTTATTCTCCTGTCCGCCATCGCTGACCAGTTCTATGGAAGCACCGGCATATCCGCCGATACATATTTCTATACTTAGAGTATAGTCTCTCTTTGGCCATGTTTCAATGGCGTCCTGCGGGTGGGTTTTATCAGCAGAACGTATCATTAAATGAGATAGAACGTAAAAATCGAAGGAAGAAAGCGGAATTGTCAATAGACTCGGAAGATTAGGGCGATTAAAATGATATAAAATAGTACTTAGTTAAATATTAAGGATGAAGATAACCCTAGACGTGCTATCCAATTGGCAGGCCGAAGAAGCAAATCGGGAAAAGAGGCAGGTTTTCCGACAAAACTGACAGGCAAAAGGAAGGTTATTGTACTTAACTTTGGAGAGATCACTCTATGTGGCGCCTACGTGGATATAACCAACTGGCAAACGGACAGAGGAAATATAAGCCATTTCATTGGCATGTATTTCTTTTTTTAATGCAATAAATGCTTTGATTAACAAGAAATCTACCAATTGCAATGCTTATAGCGATATTTAACTTCCATACCTGCAAAATTGGATAGGAGCGGGCCAAAAGGAGCCTGCTTAACAGAGCAAGGAGGAAAGAAAATGAAACTATTATTAGTTGGAGCGGGTGCTGTCGGGGAATCCATATTGAGGATCATGCAGGCAAGGGACCCGGAAGGAAAATGGCTAAAAAAGGTCGTGATTTCAGATTATGACCTTGAAAGGGCTAATGAAGTATTGACACATATGCATGGAGACCCCAGGTTTATTGCAGAAGCGGTCGATGCAAGAGATAAACAGAGTATCGTAGATCTGATCCATAAATACAAATGTGATTTTGTAATGGATGCCGCGGCTCCGTTTGTAAGCAATAACATATTTGACGCAGCCTATGAAGGCGGGGCGCATTATGGCAACATGGGGACGTGGTCTGTTCCGATGGATAATCCGAAGTTTGGACCCGGAATTGAAAATAGTTATGTTGAACCTATGACAAAGTACAATTTTGACAGACATAAGGCTTGGGAAAAAAAGGGGATCATGTCCTGCATCTGCTTGGGGATCGATCCCGGTGTTGTGAATGTATTTGCGAAGTTTGCAGCATTGTATTTATTTGATGAGCTTCATGAGGTCCATGTGAAGGACGGAGGGAATCTGACTGTTCCCAGCGCCGGAGAAGATGGAATAGTGTTCGGGTTTAATGTTTGGACAGTTCTCGACGAAGTCATGAATCCAAATGTTGAGTGGGATAAGGATAAAGGCGGCTTTATTGTGGAAGGTCCTTTTTCGGGTGAAGAAAGCTTTGAGATGCCTGCCGGGGTCGGTACGAATACGCTTGTCAAAGTCGAGCATGAAGAGACTGTTACCATGCCTCGATATTTAGAACAATATGGCTTAAAAAAATGTACATTTAAAATAGCGCTTGACGACAATCTTGTAAAGGCTCTTAAGGTAATAAACTCACTCGGCTTGAGAAGTCTTCATCCAATAAATATTGGAGGGGTGGAGGTTGTCCCGAGAGACGTGGTAGCGGCAGCCGCCCCGCAGCCAAAGGATCTCGGAGAAGAGATGCTTGGGAAAATGTGCGTCGGCGTACACTGCAAAGGCATAAAGGATGGTAAAACGAGAGAAGTGTTTATATATCAGCCTTTTGACAACCAGATATCCATGCGCAATTGGGAGATGCAGGCAGTAGTGGCCCAGACCGGATTTGGTGCCGCAGTAGGGCTCGAATTGATTGGAAGAGGAATCTGGAAGGGTGCTGGAGTGTTTTCTCCGGAGTACTTCGATCCGATTCCGTATCTGGAAATCATGGATGAGGCTGGATTTGAATACGGAATAGTGGAAATGGATTCGCAATATAAGACAATCAATGATAAAAATATAATGGCGCAAATTTTTGCGGATGCGGCTCGAATTAAAAAAATGGCTTTAAAGCTTGCTTGATAGAATGACTCGACACATTGGCTTTGCTGATCGAATAATGGTATCGGCAGAGCCTTTGTTCATTTGACGAGCTATTATGACCGGATTAAAAAAAAGTGTTCAAACTATAAATACAGATGATAAAATGATAAAAGATCCGGGCGTAATTATGTGGAAGCGAGTCCGTATCAGTGATACTATTGCATTTGGTGATTATGAAAGGATGTACGACAGTGGGCTATATCAAAGAAGAAGTTCGACCAATAGATACCAGGATATACAATATTGAGAGTCATCTAATGCACAGCCATCAGAAATTTCTTGAAATATTGTTTGTTCTTAAAGGGAAAATCGACGTCAAGATGAGCTTTGAAGACTTTTTAATGGGCGAAGGCGATTTTCTTGTGGTCAATTTCGGTGACTATCATTCTATAAAAGAACGGGAAGAGAATGCTGTGGTTTCCTTCTATTTCGACCTTGATTATTACAAACGCTACTTTAAACATATCGAAAATACGATATTCATCTGCGACTCCATGAGCGACAGCGATTTCGACAGTTCATATGAGAACAATAAAAATATTATCCGGAAACTGCTGGCGAAGATCGTTATCGAATCAGGAATAAAAAATTCAAGCTATAGTGAAACAATGGATAATCTTGTGATCAAGCTGATCACTATGCTGGTCAACAATTTCTCAAGAGTCAATTTTTACAACAGGAGTTGCAATGTAAGCAATTACAAGCTGGATAAATATTATCTCATCATGCAATATATAAATGAAAAGTACAGTGAACAAAGACTGCTGGAGGATATCTCCAATAACGAGTATTTATGCAAGTCCTACTTGTCGCATATTTTCAAGGATGTAAGCGCATGGAGCTTTCAGGATATGCTGAGCTTCACAAGGATATGGAAATCAGAGGAGCTATTATTGAATTCCGATATGAGCGTGAATGAAATATCCTATAAAATCGGATTTTCGGATCCAAAATATTACTATAAGAATTTTAAAAAATACTATCACTGTACACCGCTCGATTACAGAAAAAGGCTTAAAAAAGATATTGAAGCAGGCAATCGGCTGCATGAAGTTGAACTGAGAACGGTAATCGAGATCGTGGAACGGTATTCAAAATTGCCAATTCCCGATGAAGAAATCGAATATGATATTGAGACTTTCAGTTGCAACCATTTGATAGATGAAGCCGATTGCCTGATGGGATCGGACGAAAATCTCATGATCAGTATTCGTTATAAAGACAGGTCAATTGAAGAATGGAAACTGATATTGGAACATTGCATAGAAACTAATGGCCTCGACAAAATAGCAAACTGTAAATTTGGTATTTTATTTACTGATATGGATCTTCTGGATGATGTAAACGCGCTTATTGAAGAAATTGATTCCTTGATGAAAGTAAAGATCAAACCCATATATGGATTGCGATAACTCTCTTTGGCATTTTATATTTAAGCGAAAACGACTATAAATATAATCCTCTTTGTCATTTGATACCCCTCTTAGAATTCTTTATGATATAAATACGGATCCGGGAAAAACACATTTCAGAGTTCATTATTAAAAAATCATATTTGTCGGCAGCCATATTGTTATCATCGTAAATTGAGCGGGGATGATTATCTGCGGCCGAAGAAAGTGGAGGATCAGAATTTGATTGTCATGGCTAAATTTGCGCTGCTGAATGTATCGGTGATAGACGGATATGGCGGCTGGCCGGAAGCCCATATGGCTGTCCTTGTGAAAGATGGCATTATTGATCGGATCATATGCATGGATCGATATAAAAAAGAAGATGGCGTGCAGGAGATATTGCTCGACGGCTATTATGTGATGCCGGGTTTGATCGACGCCCATGTTCATCTGGCAGGCGGACGAGGTGATTATCTATATGGAGAGACAGAAGTCTTGGCAGAACCGAAAATGGTCAGGACGATCAGATCGGTTTATGAAGCACAAAAGATTTTAAAACGCGGGTTCACTTCCGTACGCGATATCTCCTGGAACGGGCTGTACCTGAAGCGCATTTTTGGGGAAGGCATTATGCCGGGCCCTCGAATCATTGCTTGCGGCCCGGGCCTTACAAGAACCGGGGGACACGCGGATCTATACCAATATACAGAAGAGTATGTAAAGGAAAATCACTTTTGGGGTGTCTTGGCAGATGGGAACGACGAAATCAAAAAATGGGTCCGGCGTCTTTTGCGCGAAGGAGCAGACCAGATCAAAATCTGGTCAAGCGGAGGCGGGAATTGGGCTCATGACCGCAACGAAGATGTTCATTACACTTTTGATGAGATCAAAACCTGCGTTCATGAAGCGCATATGATTAAAGGAACCATGGTGAGTGCGCATGCGGAAAATAACGAATCGATCAGAATGTCTGTCGATGCCGGAGTTGATACCATAGAACATGGTGAGGAGCTCGATGAAGAGATAGCTGAAAAAATGGCCGATAAAGGCATCATATTGGTGCCGACCATGAATCTGCTTGTCAACTGGTACACCGAAATCATGCCTTCCGGGGCGGAAGGAGCTGAGATCATAAGGCCTGATGTTTTTCTGCATAGGACGGTTGATGACAAAACGAATGAAGAAGAACAAGCAAGGATAATCAAAAGCACAATGGACAATTTTACCCTGGCCCGGGATAAGGGAGTCAAGATCGCATTGGGGTCGGATACGGTGTACGAGCCGCTTACAACTTATGGCGAATACAGCGCTTTGGAATTCAAGCAGCTGGTTCGATGCGGAATGACAATTCCCGAAGCGATCAAGGCGGCAACACTGACATCGTCTGAAGCTTTGGGCATGTCCCATCGGATCGGAACCATTGAAAGAGGCAAAGCTGCCGATCTTCTTGTTGTGAAGAGGAATCCGGTTTCGAGCGTTGATGTTCTATACGATCCACAAAACATTTCGATGATATTTTCCGGTGGAAGACTGGCCGTTGAAGACGGTAGATTGGCATTCTGATTGAATTTATAAGGAGATGAACAATTATGAAATTATCAATGAAAACACAGTTGAGTTATGGGATCGGACAAGCAGGCGATACGATTCCGTATTGCATGTTTTACACATTCTTCCTTTATTTTCTAACCGATGTAGCGGGAATAGGTCCTGCAATGGCAGGGATGATCGCTCTTGGAGCAGTCTGTCTCGATGCTGTGACAGCGCCGGTTTGCGGATATTTATCGGATAATCTAAGAACGAAGCATGGCAGAAGGCGGCCGATGATGGCTATCGGGATCCTGCCGCTCTCTTTGACTATTTTCCTGATTTTTGCACCGCTGCCCATCAGTGGAGTGATTGCGAATTTTTATTATTTGATTATGGCAGCCATGTTTTGGATATTCTATAACATATATGTGATACCATACATGTCGCTTGGCGGTGAAATGACAACGGATTATAACGGAAGAAACAATATCCGCATGTATAATATGATCGGAGGCGGAATCTTTATGCTTCTTTGCACCTCCGGGCCGATGTATGTTCTTGACCGGTTTCTTTCGATGGGTTACAGCGAGCGGTTCTCATGGGGCATTTCAGGGGCTGTTTTTGGTGTCATCACTTTAGTGTGTGCCATGATTTGCCTTATAGCGACCAAGGGTAAAGAAAATGAGTCTTTGAGCCAAGTCCCAGAAAGAAACAGGGAAAGCATCAGTGTAGTTTTAAAGGAGATTTTCCAGATTCCATCCTATAGAAGGCTATGCCTGATGACGGTCATGATTGTTTTCGGTTTTATCATAGCGAGCACGGCGCTTGTCTATCTATTGACCTACAATTGTGGGCTTGACGAGGCTCAGCAATCGCTATACTGGATCATCTATGCGGTTATCTATACGGCAGCTGTTCCTATTGGAAGTTCGATCGCCAACAAATATGACAAGAAAAAGGCATTTCTGCTTGGGAATATTATTGCGGTTTTCGCGATGGCGTATTTCGCTTTTGCAGGCATTTCGTCCTTTTCCGCCGTAATCGTCTATACAGTGTTCTATCAATTAGCAAGCACTGTGTTCTGGACGATGTATATTACTTTTGCATATGATGTATCGGCGATCGATGAATATAAAAATGGGAAATTCCGAGCAGGTTCGATTATCGCGATCGTTTCTTTCTGTCAGAAATTCGGGTCGGCAGTTGCCATGTATGCAACCGGAAGTTTGCTGGCAATTGTCGGATATAATGGCGAAGCAGCAGTACAGAGCCAACAGGCACTTGATGGAATCAATCTGCTATGCACCGTTGCACCTGCTGCAGGGTGTTTTATTGCTGTAGCCGTGATGGTCGGCTATCCTGTCAGCCGTAAAAAATATGATGCTTTGATCGAAGCGCTGGATGCAAAAAAAGAAGGCAAGGATTTCAGTGAAAAGGAATTTGCTGACTTAGTAAAATCGCCGCTGGCAGTTTCCACCTATGAAGCTTGACATTATATAGATTAAGGGAGAAGCAATGATGGAACTGAAAGAATACTATGCGCTCTTGAATGTAAATGTAGTAGACGGATATGGCGGATATCCCGACGCCAATCAATATGTTAAAATCCGAGGCAATAATATCGTTGAAAAAGGGCCTATGGCAGAATATCACCGGGACCTTGAAGCGCAGGAGCTGGATCTGAAAGGCTTATTCCTGATGCCGGGTTTGATCGACGCACATGTCCATTTGGCTGGCGGTCGCGGCAGCGGCGATTATGGCGACACAGAGATCATGATGGAGCCGAAGATGGTTCGCGCGATGAGATCCGTTTATGAATCACAAAAAATGTTAAAAAGGGGCATTACTTCTGCACGTGATATCTCTTGGAACGGACTTTACCTTAAACGCATATTTGGTGAAGGCATTCTGCCGGGTCCTAGAATTGTCGCCTGTGGACCGGGCCTGGCCAGAACAGGCGGTCATTGCGACAGTTATCAATTGACAGAAGAGTATGTGAAGGAACAGCATTTCTGGGCGGTTTTATCGGACGGCAATGATGAGTGCAGAAAATGGGTCAGAAGGATTCTGCGGGAGGGTGCGGACCAAATCAAATTCTGGGCCAGCGGCGGTGGCAATTGGCCGACAGACCGCATAACAGATACGCATTATACGCCGGATGAGATGAAAACCATATGTAATGAGGCCCATATGATCAAGGGAACCATGGTCTGCTCGCATGCAGAAACAAGGGAGACGATTCGAATGTCGGTCGAAGCAGGTGCGGATACTATCGAGCACGGTGAGGAGCTTGACGAAGAACTTGCTGAAAAAATGGCGGAACGCGGAATAATACTGGTTCCGACTCTGGCCCTGCTTGTCAACTGGTATACTGCCGTAGCGCCCATTGGAGAGGATGCTGTTAAACTGATTCGTCCTGACGCCTTTCTTTATCGGACAATTGATGACAAGACAACTGCGGAGGAGGGGAAAGCATATACCCAACAAGTAAAAGACAGCTTTCGCCTTGCAAGAGAAAAAGGGGTCAAAATCGCGCTCGGCTCCGATACGGTTTATGAGCCTGCGACTGAATATGGAGAAAGCAGCCTTCTAGAGTTCAAGGAGCTCATTCGGTGCGGGATGTCGGTGCGTGAAGCTATCAAGGCGGCTACACTGACGGCTGCGGAGGCCCTCGGCATGTCTCATAGAATTGGAACGGTCGAAGCAGGTAAAGCGGCGGATTTGCTGATCATGAAAAAAGATCCCACCACGGATGCCGATGTTTTATATCGACACGAGAATATTCTGTGGACGATCATGAATGGAAGGCTTACTGTTGATGAAGGCAGATTTGCATTCTGAGGAAAAAAGTCGGCCAGGCTGTTTTATTAAAGGAAAGGACATAGTTGCAAAACAATATGGCAACTATGTCCTTTCTACGTCCATTTAGAGATTATTTATTTGATTAGATAATGGGTTGACTTTATTTCTTTCAATACATCTTTAAAGTCAATTTCCTTTTTGATTTTGAATTTTCCGCTCTTACTGATGGTTTCAAAGATTGCATAGGGGATTATAAAGCATGGCAAGCCAATATAAAGTGACAATCTCAAATCTGCGCTATATGCTGTAATAATTAACGTGAATACCAATATTGCAAGACCTAGCACATTGGGTAAAGGAAATAATGGGGTGTAAAATTTCAAGTTCCTCTCAGAAAGACCTTCTGCGTACAATCGTCTTCTGAATATAAACTGGGAGATACAGATGGAACCCCAACAAAATACAGTAGCTACGCCGGATGTCGCTAAAAGATACACATAGAATAATCCACTTGTATCGAATGTGTAAACAAATATGATGATCCATACAAGTATAAGAGAGAACCCTGCCGCCATGATGGGAACGCCTTTATTTGTAACGTATCCCATTTGTTTTGGCGCCATGCCTTCTTTCGACAGGGAATACATGGCGCGGATAGCTGCGTACAAGTTGCAGTTTGCGCAAGAAAAGGCGGCAACTATTATGATCATATTGAAGATATGGGATAAAGCGGTAAATCCATTATAAGCCAGGGCTGCAGAAAACGCACTTTCATCGTAGCTGGCAGCAGTCCAAGGGTAGATCGTTGCAATCAAGAATGATGGTATAACGAATAAGAAAAATATTCGAAACGCGCCAGCACGTACTGCGGATGGCATGACTGCTGATGGATTTTCGGTTTCACCAGCGGTTAGGGCAATAATTTCAATCCCGGCAAAATTCATGACTATAATGGACATATTCAAGAATACTGCCAAAACACCAAGCGGGAACAATCCGCCTTCCTGAAGCAGGTTCGCTGTTCCGGGAGCTCCTTGCGTGCCGATTACACCCAGGCATATTAAGATTGCCAGAATTGTGAATATTACGATCGCCATTACTTTTGTCAGAGCCAGTACAGATTCAATTTTGCCCAGGTTGCTGACCTGGCCTAAATTGATGATGGACAGAAATACTGCGGCGATGATGGCCCACATTAATACGGACAATTGCGGGACATACATATTCATGATGGTGCCTGTTACAATGCACTCCGAAGGGATGTAAACGATGATCGCGACCCAGTAGGTCCAGCCGACACCAGCGGCAAATCCGTCAGAGATGAATTCTCTTGAGTAAGATATAAAGGAGCCCGTCACAGGCATTGCCACCAGCAATTCTCCAAGACAGTACAAAGTTGAAAAAACCAGGATTCCGCCGAAAGCAAATGCAAGAAATGCGGCAGGGCCTGTCATGCTCATTAACCCACCCAGGCCATAGAAATAAGCGGATCCAATAACGCCACCCAATGCAACCATCTGCACATGCATTTTTTTCAAGCCTTTTTTCAAATCGTTATTATGATTCAAGCTTTCAATGTTATTCATCATTATCCTCCAAATTTCAAATTCAACAGGCTATGGCCTTGGCTGCTGCAGTGTCATGCAGTGAATATTTCCACCACTCAGCGACCATTCGCGAGTATCCAATCCTATTACTTTTCTTTGCGGCATTAATTCGCTATATTTTTTAATTACCACTTCATCCATCGGATCGCCGAATTGAGGAACTAAATATCCGCCTTCCACAAAATAGCCATTGATATATGTTACGGCTAATGCTTGATTTTTTTCACGAGGAGCAGCTGTCGCCACAATATCAAATGTATCATTTTCTTCCTCGCTGATGTAAATAATATCTGGAATATGAATCTTATGTATCTCGAATTTTCTCCCTTTTGCATCTGTTGCCTGGCTTAATGTATCATATGCTTCCTTGAATACGGGATACTGAGGATGGCTTTCGTCATCAACCCATGAAAGAGCAATCACTCCGGGACTGACAAAGAAACAGATATCATCGATGTGACCATCGGTTTCATCAAATAACATGCCTCGCTTGACCCAAATGACTTTTTCCAGACCAAGATATTCTTTACAGTTTCTCTCGACTTCGTCTCTGGACATGCTGCCATTGCGATTCGGATTCAGATTACATTGCTCGGATATGATGATCGTGCCTTCTCCATCCACTTGGGTGGCGCCGCCTTCAAGGATAAAGTGTCTTGCGTCATAAAAATCCAATCTATCGAGCTGGAACAACTTCTCGCCAAATTGCTGGTCGTAATTCCATGGGAAATACAATCCTTCATTAAGACCGCCATATGCATTAAAGCCAAAATGAACACCCCTCATTTCACTTTTATCGTTTACAACATAAAAAACCCCTTTGTCCTGGGCCCATGCTGCATTTGTTGTCATTTCCACAACCCGCACTTTATCATTTAGTCTTGCTCTGCAGTTTTCATATCCATCAGCGGAACAGATCACTGTGCATTCTTCAAATTCCGCTATTGCTTCCGCTACATTCACACAAACCCTCTGTGCATTTTTTCCGCCATTTCTAAATTCAAACCCTTTTTCCGGCCATATGATATACGATCCAATATGTGGTTCAAACTCTCCCGGAATTCTAAACCCATCGCGCAATGGTGTGCTGTTTTTAATTCTTCTTGTCATGATAATTTTCACTCCTCCAAATTATTTTACTGTTGATATATTGATTTGTCTTTGGTTTAATGATTCTTTTGAGCAATGATTAACTTTCGCTACTCCCTGATTGACAGCTTAAGGATCTCCTGATATGAATCCACTCTTCGGTCGCGGTGAAACTGCAGAATATCTCTGGCTCTCTTGATCTCATCCAGATCAAGCTCAGCGATAATGACTTCATCTTTGTCTCGGCTTCCTTCTGCGATCATCGTTCCCCAAGGATTGCTGACAAAGCTTCTTCCGTAAAACGTCATAGAGCCGCTGCCATCGGTTGCATACTCTCTGCCCACTCTGTTTACTGCCGCGACATAAAAATTATTATGAATGCCATGCGCTTTAACAGCATCGACCCAAGTCTGCGAGGTGTCCAGATCCGGATTATCAGGTTCTGATCCGATCGCGGATGGATAGAAGATGAAGTCTGCTCCCTTAAGGGCTAGAATTCTGGAAGGCTCTGGAAACCATTCGTCCCAGCAAATAAGTACCCCGAAGGTGCCGTATTTGGATTTAAAAACCTTGTATCCGGAATCGCCAGGCGTAAAGTAATACTTTTCAATATATTGAGGTCCTTCGGGAATGTGATGCTTTCGATATACTCCAAGATTTGTCCCGTCCGCATCAAATACAACTGCGCTATTATAGTAAACACCATCCATGGCATATTCATAGAAACAGCTGACAATGACGACATCCAGTTCTTTGGCGAGCGATTGAATTTTTGTGTTGGTTGGACCGTTCATCGTTTCGGCCAGGTCATATTTTTCATAATCGATTGTCTGGCAGAAATACTGGCCTCCAAATAATTCTTGTGTGCAGATAATTTTCGCGCCTCTAAACGCGGCTTCGCGGATAAGATTTTCAACCTTCAATAGATTGGACTCTCTGCTTTCCTGGCATGAATGTTGAGTCATGCCAATTTTAATTACTCCTTTCATGATTCACCTCCAAATTAATTGATAGCGAGACAAGAAACCGACCGTCGGTTTGTTACTATAATAATATCTATTCATAGTAAATGCAAGAGAATTCTAAATAATGCATAAACTTTAAGACGATCTCAATAATTGACATCAAGATTCAGACATGATTAAATTACTATCATAACAATTGTTGAAGGGGATTGATTATATGGATAATCAAAATAAACCGGGAAATAAAAGGAGACAAATCCTTGAAGCTGCACTGGAGTGTTTCAATGAAAAGGGATATGGGAACACATCTATAAATGATATTATGAAGCGGGCTGGTGTTAGCAAAGGCGGAGTCTATTGGCATTTCCAAAGTAAAGACGAAATATATGTGTCAATGATGGAAGAATGGTATGAAGAAATGTGGCTTCAGAGAGTGAGAACCGCACTTGCTCAAGAAGACGGCCCAATAAATAAGCTGCGCAAATATGGGCAGCTGTATTGCAGCACGGTAGATATTCCTTTTTTAGCGGTCCTGCCTGAATCCTATCTTGGCGCTTTGGCTGAACACTATCATGATCGATTATACGCGTTATATAAAATTGACGATGATATACTGTATGATTTGTTTTCTGAAGCCATTGAAAAGGAAGAAATCAAAAAATCTGATATTGATGTTTTAGTATGGGTCTATACATCTATTCTTGACGGCATGTTTACACAATTATTATTTAATGGGCGCAGGGATAAGCGGTATATTGAATATTATCAAGCCGGCATTGATTATTTTATTAACAGTATTGCATTAACCGATTGAACCCAGAACAATGGCCGATTGATGGGGGCATTGATTCTTGGAATGGGCTTTCAATTATCATAGAGCTGTTTTGGAAGGTTGATGTCAGTTTCTATCTGCTTAAGCAGTTTTCAGTATTAAATGATGAGAATGTAATTTGGTGTCCGCGAGAGGATTTCGCATGCGCGTTCCGCGCCTGCCGTCCTTGTTTTGCGGCTGCGGACGAGAATGCTTGATTTTGTATGCATATGCAAACCTATTTGCGATGCCGAAAAAAACATAACGGTTCAATTAATGCTTTGCCAAAAAGAAAGCCTTGGAACCCATTGGTTCCAAGGCTTTCTTGGTGTCTGCGAATGGATTCGAACGCCCTCCGTCGCTTCCGCACATCCTTATCGCGAAGAGTCCAAAGATATTGGATTTGTCTATGAAATTTTGTGACAAGGTTTACAAATAATAATATTAAGCATATAATGTAAACCAAGGAGGGGAGTCTGATGATAGGAGAAAATGTTAGGCGATTAAGACGGAAAAACGATATGTCAATGGATAAATTGGCAGAAACTATTGGCGTGTCTAAGAACGCGATAAAAAAATATGAGCTGAATCAAATGTCCCCAAGCTATGATAATTTGATCAAGCTTGCTAATGCATTCAATATTGAGCCAAGTAAATTGTTGGAAGAGTATCCAAATGAAAAAATTCAGAGGCCTCTATATCATAGGTGCAAGAGTAATCTCGCCAAGAAGGATCGAGAATATATAGAATTGGAAATAAGAAGGTCGTTAAATAAATATCTTGAAGCGTTGAAGTTGGATTGTGAAACCAGAATGAAAAATAACATCAATTTCGATCCGATTCATGTTGAATCGCTGGAGGATATCGAAGCTGCTGCGGATACTGTTCGTCAACGTTTAAACTTATCGCCATTGGGACCAGTGATATCATTGGTAGCCTTGTTCGAAAACGCGGGGATTTTGGTTGTATCGGTTAAAGATGCACCTAAGGGCTTTGATGCGGAGTTTGGCATAATAGATGATCACCATTATATGGCCTATGCGGATACTAATAATATTGAACGGACTCGCCACACCATAACCCATGAAATGGGACATGTCTTTTTATCGGTGCCGGAAGATATCGACGAGGAGCGTGCAATGAGTTACTTTGCCGGCTGCTTTTTGTTTCCCAAAGCAAATGTGTATGAGGAGCTGGGAAAGAAGAGAAAAAAGATAACTGTGGGCGAGCTGCTGTCGATCGTTAAGGAATATGGAATTTCCGCTAAAAGCATCGTATTCCGTGCGAAGCAGTTGGATATAATTTCAGAATCCGCAGCGAAAGAGCTGTATATTAGTATAAATCAGCATAGGGAGCGGCTGGAAGGCCAGTATGTTGAGACTAATAATAATCCCTCCATGCTTGTACAGATTGTACTATCCCTTTTTGCTGAGGAGATAATAAGCATGAGCAAAGCCTCTGAACTATTAGACATAGGGAATGTGAGTTTTCGCAAGATGCTGGAAGGAGTATCGAATTAATGGAAATACTCATCAGCAGCGATACAAATGTATGGATTGATCTCAGGGAAATAAATTGTTTAAGGCATTCAATGGCATTGCCTTTCAAGTTTTACATATCCCGATTGACCTTCGATACGGAATTTGTGGACATTGCCGATGAAATTGAAAATTTGATGATTGTAGATTTGTTGGATGATGAATTAAATAAAGTGATTGAATTGACCAGATCAATTGAAGGTCTTAGCACGCAAGACTGCGCGGCTTTAATATTAGCAGAAGAGAGAGGATGGGTGCTTCTATCGGGCGATAAATTGCTTAGAAACACTGCTCAAAAGAGAAACATTCCTGTAATTGGAACTCTATGCATCTTGGATAATCTTTTGGGATATACGATAATAAATGAAGAGGAGTATAAATGTTGTTTAAAGCAAATACTGATGAAAATGAAAACCGGAATAATCCGTCTTCCGGAAGAAGAAGTACATGAAAGAATGAAGGATCCAGATTCATATAAGTTTATAAATCTCCATGAGAAGAAATAATGGCTGGTATCGCGTTCTTTGCAAATGATAATATGAGAGTGCATTTGTACAAGCCACGGTATTTAAGCGATACTCATGGTGTCCGCGAGAGGATTTCGCATGCGCGTTCCGCGCCTGCCGTCCTTCGTTGCCCCTTTCAGGCATCTCGGACCGCTCGCCTGAAAACAGCCTGCCAGGCTGTTTTCTTGACGGCTCGCGCCTTTTCAGGTTCGAATCCTCTCTTAATATAGAAACAGAAAAAAACAAGGACAGAGATGAATCTCTATCCTTGTTTTTTTGGTGTCCGCGAGAGGATTCGAACCTCCGACGCACGGTTTAGGAAACCGACGCTCTATCCCCTGAGCTACGCAGACATGGGATATGGGATGATTGGTTTTTGATGGCTGTTTCCAACAGTTCCGGGGTTGTTTTGCGCTTGAGCATGATGCCGGTCCGGGCTGGTTGGAGGTGCCGCCAATCGATATTATACTACAAGATGTCCTGTACGACAAGAAAGATTAAGTTATGTTCGTACATATATTTTGTGAGCGGGGCCTTCTCCATGCTGGAGGTCAGGAAGTCACCCTTGGACATGCCGATAAAAGCTGTGGCGATGGCCAGAAAGAAGTAGATGACGATGATGCCCTTGATAGCGCCGGCGAAGAATCCTGCCAGTCTGTCCAGGGCGCCGACGACGTTGTCCCGGCCGCCTCTGGTGATCAGGGAGGCGAGCAGCACCAGTACGATACGGATAGCGAAAATCACGAGCACAAAGCAGAGGATGTTGTAGATCGTATTGGCGAAGGACGCGGCCAGGTTGCTTGCCAGGTCCGCGGCGGCACGGCTGATCACATCGCCTATTACCGATGGGAGGGTTGAAACGACATCCTGCAGCGCCGATTCTGCCGACATGCTGAGTTTCAGGGATATCGACTCAAAAATCCAATCGTAGAATCCGGTGTGCTCCTTGAGGTAGAAGGCGGCGCTGGGATACCAGACAAACGCCAGGACCAGCGCGATGATCCAGCCGAAAGCGTCGATGGCTGTCTTGACAAAGCCGCGGCGAAGGCCGTCGACCAGGGACAGGACGAAGATGATGACTAAGACGATGTCCATCCACATAAAAACACCTCATGGCCGGCAATAACGAATAATGCTCCGAATTGTGCGGAACATTCCTAGCGGCGGTTTTTACAGCAGGCTGCCGCCTTCCGCGTTGAGCTCCTTTTCCCTTTTCCCCATGCCGGCGATCAGATTTTCAATATGCTCGTCGAGAGTGATACCCAGATCCTCGGCGGCCTGTCCGGCGTTTTCGCGGCTGATCGCACGGGCGAAAGCCTTGTCCTTGAATTTCTTTCGGACAGAGCTGACCTTCATGTCATCAAATCCCTTAGGATCACGCACGAGCGCGCAGGCGACCATGAAGCCGCACATCTCGTCGGCGGCATAGAGGACTTTTGCCTCCAGCGTCACACGGTCGGCTGCATCGGCATGGCCCTGGATCGATTCGATGAACTGGTCATCGTAACCGGCCTTTTTAAGTATTTCGACGGAACTCTTTGGATGATCCTCCGGATAGAGCTCGTAATCGACATCGTGAAGAAGGCCGATGGCGGACCAGCGGTCCCGATCCTCGCCATACTTCTCAGCATAAGTGATCATGCCGGCTTCGACAGCAAGGCAGTGCTTGAGCAGACGTTCGGATTTGACATATTCATTCAATAAAGCCCAGGCTTTTTCTCGTTCAGTCATTATTGGGATCCTCCTGTTTTCGTTAAGCAATCAATAAATACAGTATAAGGCTTGGCGGGCAGGATTTCAAGACATTAGAGAAAGGCTGCCGGCTCTTGAAATGCTTCTGTTAAATAGAACGGATTGATGATATAATTACATTCGCTGTTTGGCGATGGACCGGCTGCGGTAATTATAGCGATATAACCATGTTGATCAGAAAACAGGAGCGATATCGAATGAAATTCATTATAAAAGTAATAAGGCTCATGCTGGGACTGTTCGCCTATTCCGTTGGTATCGTGATGCTGATCAATGCGAATATGGGGCTGTCGCCCTGGGATGTGCTGCATCAGGGGATCTCCAGGCAGACTGTGCTGACGATGGGACAGGCGGGGATACTCGTCGGCCTTGGCATCGTGTTCTTCAATTTCATATTTAAAGAAAAGGTCGGCGTCGGGACGATCCTGAATATGCTGTTCATCGGAATATTCCTGGATTTTCTGATGCTGAACGATATACTGCCGCAGCCGGACAGCCTTTTGGCCAGAGTTTCGATGCTGATCGGCGGCATGATCGTCATCGCGATCGCCAGTTATTTATATATCGGCGCCGGGCTAGGTGCCGGTCCCAGGGACGGGCTGATGGTCGCGCTGCAGCACAAGACGGGAAAATCCGTCCGGTTTGTCAGGAATTCCATTGAAATCACGGCGCTCGTGATCGGATTCATACTCGGCGGCTCGGTCGGGCCCGGGACGGTCATTACCTCCGTGGGGCAGGGCTATATCATGCAATTCATTTTCAAGGTCTGCAGGTTCAACGTCAAGACGGTGAGCCACAGCTATATCGACGATAACATCAGGAGCGCCCTGGGACGGGGATAGACGCTGCAGCTGATTTCGTTAAAAAAATGTGGCTTGTCAAGGCCGGATATGATAATATATTGTAGAATTCGATAAAGAGGGAATCATGGATCCGACAGAATTGATGAAGGAAGCGCTGGCTGAAGCCGGAAAAGCCGCTTCGCAGGGTGAAGTGCCAGTCGGCGCTGTCATTGCGAAGGACGGCGTGGTCATCGGCCGCGGATATAATATTACGGAATCATCGAAGGATCCGACCGGTCACGCGGAGATGGAGGCCATCAGGTCTGCTGCGGAAGCGCTGGGCGGCTGGCGGCTGACGGGCTGTGAAATGTATGTCACGACGGAGCCTTGTCCAATGTGCGCGGGGGCTATCGTCCTGGCGCGGATCTCCAAGGTCTGGATCGGGACTATGGATCCGAAGGCCGGAGCGGCCGGTTCCCTGATGAATATACTGCAGGATCAGAGACTGAACCATTTTGTCGAGATAGAGAGCGGGCTTCTGCAGCCGGAATGCCAGCAGATCATGAAAGAATTCTTTAAAAAACTCAGAAAAAAGGCCGGGAGGAAAAACATATGAAAAGAATTGGCAAGATATTAAGCATGGCGGTCGTGATCGTGATGACGGCGGGCATGCTTTCGTTTGCGAGCGGACTTGCGCTCGTGGAAAGCTATCCTGAAGACGGCGCCAAAGGCTTCGAACCGATCAACATGATGGTCAAGCTGGAATTCAGCGGCAATGTCGGCGATGAGCTCGTGCAGGCCACTAACGAAAAAGCCTTCAATATGGTGGACGGCGAAGGCAACAAAGTCAAATTCAAGGTGCTGTTTTCCGAAGATGAGCCAAACAAGATCATGCTTCTAATGGATGGCGACCTTGCATCCGATACCGAATATACCGTGACGATCAAAAATACGCTTGCAAGCGGCGACGGCGAACTGCTGCCGGCGGAACAGGCCATCAAGTTCTACACCAGGGACGTCAAAAAGGACACGCTGGTAAGCACCGTCATGATGTTTGTGATGGTAGGCGGAATGATCATGTACCAGATGTGGGACACCAAGCGCAAGGTCCAGAAGGAAGCCATGGCCAAGGGCGAGAAGGTCAACCCTTATAAAGTGGCGAAGGAAAAGGGCGTAAGCGTTGAGAAGGCTGTGGAAAAAACGGCGAAGGAACGCGAGAAGGCTGTAAAAAAGAGCGGCGGAAGCAATATGAAGGTCCGCAAGGGCTCTGAAATAAAAGGATCGGGAAAGAACAAGAAAAAATAGTCATCATAGGAATCGATGATTAAAATAATGCCCGGGCGGATCGCGTGAGACTGCCCGGGCTGTTTTATTTATAATTTGGTTGTCTGCGATCAGCTCAGGAATCGCATCGCTTCTTCTTCCGGGACGGGCCTGCCCAGCAGATAGCCCTGAATATAGGCGCAGTTCATTTCCTGCAGCAGCTTCAGCTGTCCTTCTGTCTCTACGCCTTCGGCGATGGACGCCATGCCCAGATCGTCTGCCATTTGAATGATGGAGCGGGTGATGCTCCGGCGTGCGCCCTTCGTTTCTATATCGGCGATGAAAGATTTGTCGATTTTGAGCTTGCTGGCCGGAATCTCCAGGAGATAGCTCAGGGAGGAATATCCGGTTCCGAAGTCATCCAGGAAAACCTGCAGGCCCATGGCCCTGATCTCTTCGATCTTGCCCAGATTGCTTTCCAGGGATTCCATGACCTGGGACTCGGTGATTTCGATAGCAAGATGCCCGACGTTCGCATGGGTTTCTTCGATTGTTTTTCGAATTTTTTTGACAAAATCATCCTGAAGCAGCTGGACGATCGAAATGTTGACTGAAACGACCAGCGGGCGCTCGGGAGCGGTATTGATCTTCATTGAAAACAGACAGGCTTCCCGGAACGTCCAATCGCCGATCGCGATGATCATGCCGGTTTCTTCAGCGACGGGAATAAACCTGTCGGGGGAGACGATGCCGAAATTTTCACTTTTCCAGCGGATCAGGGCCTCATAGCCGAAGATGTGCAGATCGGCGGCGCGAAACTGGGGCTGGTAGTACAGTATGAATTCATTGCTGCGAAGAGCGGTGCGAAGACCCTGTTCGATATTCATGCGCTCCTGGTTTTGCTGCGTGATTTCGTAATTGTAATAAGCACATTGGTTTTTGCCCGATCTTTTTGCGTGGTACATCGCCGCATCAACATTTTTGAGCAGAATCTCGGCTGTTTTACCATCGTCGGGATAGATGGCGATGCCGGCGCTGCTGGTCATGTGAAGCTGATTGTCATCCAGAGATATCGATTGATCCAGAAAGCCGCGCAGCGTCTTTTCGATATGTTCAAGGTCGTCCATGCTTATATCCTTGAGCCGCGCAATAAATTCATCGCCTGATGACCTGGCGACCAGAACCTTGTCTGATCCAAGCGCTTCCAGCCGTTTTCCGACGATTCCCAGAATCCTGTCGCCGAATCCATGTCCGAAGGTATCATTGATCAACTTGAAATTATCGAGATCGATTTGTATGACGGCTATTTTTGATTCTGCGCCGCACTTGAGAATCAATTCTTCCAGGTCCTCGAACAGATATTTCCTGTTTGGAAGCCCGGTCAAGGTGTCGTAATAGGCGTCCCGGTAGAGATCCTCGTCATGCATGTGCTTTTTATGTATATCCGCGACTGAACCGACAAACCAGAATACTTTACCGGCGGCATTCTTCGCTGATGCGGCTTTCAGACGCAGCCACCTGTAGGTTCCATCGCTGAACCGTGAGGGATAATCGACGGAAAGCTTGTCTATCGTACCTGTTTGAATCAGATTGAAAGCCTTGCGGATTCTTTCCTTGTGATCCTCATGGACATATTCGGACGGATCCAAAAGGAAGCGTTGTTTTTGAGATTTGTCGAAACCGCAGATCTCGCACATCCTGTCGGAGTAATATGCTTCCTTCGAAGCAGGATCGAAGGTCCAAAGGCCTTCATTGCCTGTTTCAAAAAGCATTTTGTATTTAAGCTCGCTGCGTTCGATGATATCCCGGCTTGTCAGCAGATCCTCGAATTGTGCGCGCAGCTGCTCCTCGGCGGCGCACAACTGTTCGTTGAGGCATGCTAGTTCGTCGTTGTTGCGCCGCAGCTGTGCCTCTTTTTCACGGTTCCCCTTTTCGAAAAGGAACAGCCAGCCGATACCGTACATGAAGATTGCCAGAAGCAGCGCCAGCAGCGGCACACCATGGCCCAGATCCTCCAAAGCTTTATTTCTGCCGTCATGGAGCATGGAAATGATGACGGAGGTGATTGAAACCGAAATGGAAAAAGGGAGGAGCGCCAGCAGGGCGGCTTTTTTGCTGAGGCGGACGAAAAACCGACTGAAAATACAAGAAAAAGGGACGATTATAATGAGTTTTAAAGCGTAAATCAGAAGATCGGTATAATCGGGATCGCAGATCAGCAGGAACAGGAAAGAGATGATTGCCGCAACTGTTGCGGGAATCCAGCCGTAGAATACACCGGCGGCTGCGATGATAAAGATCTTTCCGTCGGCTAAGCCGTTGAACAGCAGCGCGTTCATTACTATGCCGACACATGCGACAGCACCCAGACTCGCTCCTGCAATGAGCCTTCGCTTCATGCTGTCATAAGATTCGGTATTTGCATAATTAATTATGAATATATGTGTCAAAACGATAAGCATTGAAAAAATGGCGACGCTTTCGGCCAATGCTTTCAGCAGCATGACGATTCTCCTCTTCCCTCGGGGAAATAGACCGGTAAATGATCATTAAGTAGATTTGACCTTATTGTATTATCGGCAAGAAACGCATAAGCATTATGATTTTATCGAAATATGCCGTGAAATCTGTCGATATTTTCGCTTTTTCAGTATTTTTCTAATATTTTTTATGTCAGAACGCTTTTGAACGATGATTGTGCCATAAAAAACCGCCGGCGGGCTGCCGGCGGCGAGGATGCACGGTTTTGTATGACCGATGGGATCGGCAGTTGGTATTTGGTCGGGGCAGCTACTGATTATTTGATCAGAGCGTACGGATCGACGAACGGCAGGTTCAAACTGTCCGCCACCGCCTTGCAGGTGACATGTCCCTGATAGGTGTTGAGGCCCTTCATGAGGGATTCATTTTCGAGAAGCGCCTTTTCGGGGCCCTTGTCGGCGATCATGATAGCGTACTGCAGCGTTGCCGCTTCGAGGGCGAAGGTCGATGTTCTCGGAACTGCGCCAGGCATATTTGCGACGGAATAGTGGACGACGCCGTGCTTCTCGTAGCTCGGATTATCATGGGTCGTGATCCTGTCGATGGTTTCGATGGAACCGCCCTGGTCGATGGCGACGTCGACGATGACGGAGCCCTTTTTCATGCCCTTGACCATGTTTTCACTGACGGTCTTCGGTGCGGACTGGCCGACGACAAGGACTGCGCCGATCAGAAGGTCCGCTTTCTTGACCGCGTCCTCGCAGTTATGCTCATTATAGGCGAGCGTCGTGACTCTGCCGCCGAAAATATCGTCGAGGTAGGCAAGCCTTGCAGAGTTGATGTCGAGGATCGTGACGCGGGCGCCCATGCCGACGGCGATTTTGGCCGCGTTGGTCCCGACGTTGCCGCCGCCGACGATGACGA
>DIEM01000075.1:26878-27200 GCA_002418625.1 Firmicutes bacterium UBA5774 | reverse complement strand
AGCTGACCGATACTAATAGGTCGAGTGCTTGACCTAAAAATCCTTTTGCATTGTTCGGTTTTGAGGGTACATAAATCCTCAAAGCAAAGCGAACTGAAATAGGGTTCGATCTTGAGACCATCAAGAAAGAACGCTGGCACAGACAGAAAAGCAGATTGCGCAGATGAATTTGCGCAGGACGCGAAGCGGCGAGTGAGCGCGAAGCGCGCGTACGATTGTACGCAAACGAGTGCGAACGAGACAGCGACAAAGTCAAGTGCAAATTCAGCTAGCAAGAAATCCGGTGACTATAGCAGGGAGGCTACACCTGTTCCCATCTCGA
>DIEM01000075.1:0-26871 GCA_002418625.1 Firmicutes bacterium UBA5774 | reverse complement strand
TGGGAAAGTAGGACGTCGCCGGTTTGGAAAGACTTCCCCGATTTGGGGAAGTCTTTTTTATATATGCAGAGTCTCTTTCATTTATAAATCATATATAATAAAATATATTCATAATTATCATATCTTAAGGAAGTGTACCGATGACTGGGATCTCATTCAGAAAAAGAAATAAAAAAATAACAAGCATTTCGCCGACCAGAATGATCGTTCTTAGTTTTTTGACATTGATCCTGTTCAGCGCGACGCTGCTGAATCTTCCTGCTGCTTCGGCTGACGGGAAAAGCATCGGTTTCATCGACGCTCTTTTTACGGCGACTTCGGCCGTTTGCGTCACCGGTCTTGTTGTTGTCGATACACTGACGCACTGGACATTATTTGGACAGCTTGTGATACTTTTTGCGATCCAGCTCGGTGGTCTTGGGATCATAACCTTTGCGACGTTTTTTTCAGTAATGCTGGGGAGAAAGGTGAGTATGAAAGGTCGGAGGCTAGCGCAGGAGTCGCTGAATGATTATACCTATGACGGTGTTCTGACACTGATAAAAAACGTTGTGCTGATCACTTTCTACATTGAATTCATTGGCAGTCTGTTTTTTATGACACGTTTTGTTCCTGAATACGGATCAAAGGGCGTCTATATGGGAATATTCCACGCTGTTTCATCATTCTGCAACGCGGGATTCGACCTGACAGGAAACTTCACAAGTCTTACGGGATATACCGACGATCCTGTTGTGATTTACACGACGGCGCTGCTGGTTATTATTGGCGGTCTCGGTTTCATGGTATGGCGGGACATCTATGAGCATCCTCGATTGCAGGGATTGTATCTGCACACAAAAGTAGTCCTCATTATGACAGGAAGCCTGATCACGGCCGGTGCTTTATATTTTATGCTGTCTGAATACAATAATCCGCTGACGCTCGGCGGGTTGGATTTTATCGAAAAAATCAATGCAGCGGTATTTCAGTCTGTAACTTGCCGTACAGCAGGATTCAATACGATATCCACCGGGGATATGAATGAGGTTTCCCAAATAGCGACAGTGGTGCTGATGTTCATCGGTGCTGCCCCGGGTTCGACGGCGGGAGGAATCAAGGTCACGACGGCAGGTGTGATTTTAATGGCTATTATTTCCAATATCAGAGGCTCAGAAGATACGATCATTTTGCAGAGAAAAGTCTCCCATTCCGTCGTCAATAAAGCGCTGTCGATCGCAGGCCTGAGTCTGGCGCTGATTTTCATAATTACAACGATAATAATAGGAATTGAGAAGACGGATTTTGTAAGTGTGCTTTTCGAAGTGACATCCGCGTTCGGAACCGTCGGATTATCGACCGGAATCACAGCCGGACTTCATCCGATCAGTAAAATCCTGCTGATATTCACCATGTTTCTTGGAAGAGTCGGGCCGGTGACGTTTGCTATCGCGCTTGCGATGAAAGCGCAGCGGGAAAACAGGCGAACGGTTTACCCTGAAGGCAAGATCGTGGTGGGATAAAGAAGGTAAGATCGTGGTGGGATAAAAAAGTACAGATCAGATTGAAAATATCAGGCAGACAGAAATAGACACCCATTCTTGAGCATTAAGCAATAAACCTGATAAATGATCATTTTCCGACGAAGAAATCATGCAATATTGATTTGCCCTCGGGAGTGGAGACCGCAATGACCGAATCGCCTTCGCGGATCAGCGTATTGTCATTTGGAACAAGCGCCTCATTACGCTTGATGATGGATATGATAATACAGCCTTCCGGGATGCTCAGATCCCGAAGCTTCTTGTCATGGACCGGAGAACTTCTCAGTATTTCGATTTCGCTGACAACGATATTATGTTTTTTGATATTTGTCAGGGTTTTCATTCCGGAGTAGTCTACCTCCTGCTCGATCAGATCGGCGATCAGGGATGTGCTGCTGACAGCCGTGTCAACGCCAAGGGCTTCGAAAACTTTGATGTTTTTAGGATTGTTCACGCGGGCGATTGTTCTTTCGACACCGAAATTTTTCTTTGCCAACTGGCAGGCGATGAGGTTCTCTTCATCCTGTCCGGTCACGGCGATGAAAATGCCGGCCTTGTCCGTATTGGCTGCTTCAAGCACATCGATCCTGGTAGCGTCGCCGTGCAATACTGGAAGGCTCAATTCATCGGCGACCTTTTCGCAGATTGCCTTAGAGAGCTCTATGATCGCCAAGGTATGGCCATATGATAACAGGGTCTTGGAAAGGTAATATCCGACCTTCCCTCCTCCGACTATAACGATGTACATCTCGAATCCTCCTATGCGATCTTCGCGATTACAATAACATCATCGTGCTCGATTCTTAAGGTCGGCGCAGTAAAATGAAGCCGGCCATTTCTGAGCAGACCGAAAATCATGGAGTCCTTTGCGGCCTTTATGGTATCCAGCCTTGTGCCGATCTGCTCTCTTGTCGCGTTTTCATAGATAAAATCGACTACGGTGTTGCCAATCGTATGATTTGTAATACTCTGCTCGCCAAGCATCATGAAGCGTATCTCGTCGACAGCGATATCGGTTGGGCAAATCGTCTCGACACCAAATTGATAGAAGACCTGCTCACGGATCGGATCCTGGATCCTTGCAAAAACGCGCGGTACTTTAAATATCTCCTTTGCGACCTGGCAAGCCATCATGTTGATGTTATCGTCAGGCGTGACGGCAGCGAGGCCGTCCGCTGTTTCGATCCCGGCATGCTTGAGGACATCTTCATCAATAGGAACGCCGAGGACCGTGATGCCGTTGAAGCTTGCTCCAAGGCGCTCGAAGCTGCTGCTGTCGTTATCGATGACCACGATGTCGTGGCCTTCGTCCGACATGACTTGAGCAAATTTGGAACCGACTTTTCCGCAGCCGACCACAATGATCTGCATATATCGGACCTCCTTTGAAGGATATTGAAAGACTTTTAATAAACTATTATAACACAGCTTCACGTATGGCGGCAATCGCTCAATACTCTTGCCATGACATGGTTTTACTGTTACAATGTAATGGGTCGGAGGCAGTCCGACGGTTAAGGAAAAGAGGGATGATGTTGGCGGTCAAAATAATCTTTCTGGCACTGCTCTGTGTTCCGGCTGCTTATATTTTCAGGATATTGTTCGGGAAGCTCGTGACAGAGTATGAGGAAAAATCCCCTAAAGCGCCGGCGCGCAGGAGATCGCAATGAGAGGTTTGTTCATAACCTTTGAGGGCCCGGACGGCTCCGGCAAAACAACACAGATACAATTGCTGAAGCAGCATCTTGAAACGAGAGGCTATGAGGCTATATTGACCCGGGAGCCCGGAGGAACAGTCATCAGCGAGAAAATACGGTCCATTATATTGGACCGGGCGCATACGGAAATGGATCCGGTGGCGGAAGCCCTTTTATATGCTGCGTCCAGGGCTCAGCATGTGGCGGAGCTGATCCTGCCGAATCTTGAAAAAGGAAAAACCGTCATTTGTGACCGGTTTGTCGATTCCAGTATCGTATATCAGGGATATGGAAGAAAATTGGGTGAATCTGTCAGGATCATCAACGACATCGCAATTAGAGGATGTATGCCGGACGCGACATTCCTGCTTAAAGTCGATCCGGCATTATTGATGAGCCGTAGACCTGAAGCGGAGATGGACCGCCTGGATTTGGAAAAATTGGAATATCATCAGGCAGTCTACAATGGTTATCTGGCACTGGAAGAGCAGTATCCGGGCAGAATCACAGGCATAGACGCCTCAAGGGGGATCGAAGCAATAAGCAGGGATATCTGCAACAGCATTGATCGTCTGATAGATGGCGGGAAAAGGTGAGCCGGCGTGGCATTTAAAGATATTGCAGGAAATAAGCCTACTACAGATAGATTAAGGGAGTCGGCAGCCGATGGCAGCGTCTTTCACGCCTATATATTCGAGGGGGCAGGAGATGATGTCAAAAGAAAGATCGCCTGGAATTTCGCCAAGGCGATCCTTTGCGGATCAAAGGACGGAGACGCCTGTGACGACTGCCCCTCATGCAGAAAGGCGGATCACGGCAACCACGAGGATATCATTTATATCACCGCAGAGGGAGCGAGCATCAAAGATGAAGTTGTGGAATGGATGCAGGGCAGGCTTAAGAAAAAACCCTTGGAAGGAAACCGCAATATCGCAATAATCGATAAAGCCGACACCATGACGCTGCGGGCTCAGAACAGGCTGCTTAAAACGCTGGAAGAGCCTTGCGGAGGTAATGTCATCATGCTTTTGTCTGAAAATGCGGGAAACCTGACATCTACCATAAGATCGAGATGTATCCTTCACCGGATCAGGGGCGAAGCGAAAAATCTCATGACAGACGAACAGGCAGTGAAATACAGCCTGATGGAAACAGCAAGCGGAATTGTTTCGGGAAGGCCATTGTACGAGTTGGCGCCAAGGCTTGCTGAAATCGGAAAGAACAGGGAAGAGGCGCTGTTGATACTGGATATCCTTGAGATCTGGTTTCGTGATATGCTGCTGGTTTGCTGCGGCAGCCAGGTTGGCATCGCCAATGCTGATCAGGGAGATGCGCTTGCACGCGAGGCCCGATTGCACAGGCCTGCCGATCTGATGATCATTATCAAAAATATTGAGAAGGCAAAAAAAGATTTGAATATGAATATTAACGCAGGCTATGCGCTAAAAAGCATGCTGCTTGGGATCCAGGAGGAAAAGGATGATAAAAGTTGTAGGCATCAGGTTTAAAAAGGCTGGGAAAATCTATTATTTCGATCCTGACAGCTTTGAGATAACAAAAGGCGATCATGTGATCGTCGAGACATCAAGAGGAATGGAATACGGCGAAGTGACCATAGCCCCCAAGGAAGTCCCTGATAAGGAAGTCGTGTCACCATTGAAAAAGGTGATCCGGATCGCAGATGAGAAGGATACGTTCCAGCACGAGGAAAATATGAGGCGAAAGGCGAAAGCCATATCGCTCTGCCAGGAAAAAGTCGACAAGCATCATCTGGTCATGAAGCTCATCGATGTGGAATATACCTTCGACAACAGCAAGATCATATTTTATTTCACCGCTGAAGGGCGGGTAGATTTCAGAGAGCTGGTAAAGGATCTTGCCGGGGTCTTTAAAATGCGTATCGAACTCAGACAGATCGGTGTCAGGGATGAGGCAAAGATGGTCGGCGGCATTGGCACCTGCGGCAAGGGACTGTGCTGCCATACATGGCTGCCTGAATTTGAGCCGGTATCGATCAAGATGGCCAAAATACAGAATCTGTCGCTCAATCCGACCAAAATTTCCGGCATATGCGGAAGGTTGATGTGTTGCCTTAAATTTGAAAACGAGGTCTATAACGAACTGCGCAGAGGGCTTCCGGAGCAGGGCGAGCATGTCAGGACGCCGGAAGGCATCGGTGTCGTATTTGATACGAATCTTCTGGAAAGCAAGGTTCGTGTAAGACTGGTGCTTGACGAAAAAACACAGGATAAGCCCGAGAAGCTCAGCGATGAACTCCATATATACAATAAAGAGGAGATCGTCCGGATATCCGCAAAGGATAAGGATATCCTTGAAGACATCGACAAAGACCTGTTGAAGGAAATAAAAAATCTGCTGGATGAATGATAAAATGTGCGAACGGATTGACGATATTGGATTTGGAGGACTAAAGCTGATCCAGGACCCCGGCGGGTTTTGCTACGGGGTCGATGCGGTCCTACTTGCGGATTACGCAAAGGTCAGGCCGAACAGCGACGTGATCGATCTGGGAACCGGAACGGGAATCGTTCCGCTGATCATTTCCCACAAAACAAGCGCCCGAAGGATCGTCGGGATTGAGTTGCAGCCGGAGGCTGCCGTGCTTGCCGCCAGAAATGTCGAACTCAATGGACTTCAGGGAAGGATCGAGATCATCAACTCCGATGTATCCGAAATATCCGGAAGATTTGACAAGGGTTCCTTTGACGCAGTCGTATCGAATCCGCCATATATGGCCGGCCAGGCCGGCGTTAAGAATCTGTCTGAAGCCAGGATGATATCAAGGCATGAAACGACAGCAGATCTGGAGGCGTTTATACGTGCCGCAAGCGAGCTGCTGAGGTTCAAGGGCAGTTTATTTTTGGTTCATCGCCCATCAAGACTTGTGGATATATTGGTTTTGTCCAGAAAATACCGGCTTGAGCCTAAAAGAATCCGGCTGGTCCATCCTTCAAGAAACGCGGTGCCAAATATCATGCTTTTACATTGCACGAAAAACGGGAATCCCGAATTGAAGTTCGATAAGCCGCTATACATCCATAAAATTGGCGGAGGATATACAGCGGAACTGCTGAGGATCTACGGAAAGATATAGCGACACCCTAATCTGAAAGCATAAAAGGAAAAAGCTGCCGGAAGCTAAGGAAAAAAACAAGAGAAAATCATCAGGCCTGAGCCAATGAGATCCTCTCTTTTTTTCGGTGAAGCATAGAAATACGGATCGCAGGATAATCGAAGGCCGCGATCATCAGCCGGAAAAACTGACGGAGAAATGGATATTGCTCCTGACGTTTAACGGCGGCTAAATCTTCTTGAGTTCATTTATGCAATCCTGGCAGACGATCTTGCCGTGAATGTCTTTTACATCCTTGGCGTTTCCGCAAAAAATGCAGGCGGGTTCATATTTCTTCAAAATGATGCTGTCTCCGTCCACGTAAATTTCCAGCGGATCCTTTAGATCTATATCGAGTGTTCTTCTCAGTTCGATCGGAAGCACTATTCTGCCAAGATTGTCAACTTTTCTGACCATACCAGTGGCTTTCATTGCGGTCACCCCTTTACTATCGCAAACTATATGCAAAATATTACCATTTTTGTATGAATAAGTCAACCTATTGAGCGCTCGAATTATTTTTTAAACAGATTTTTAAGCGATCCAACCGCATTGATGATAGAGGTCATTGCTGCAATCAGGCTCTGGTTGCCCTTCATGATATCGGAAACGCTTCCAAGGGAAGAGGAAAGGCCGGATACGATTTTTTGGGCTTCAAGCGTGCTTTCAGCCGCTACACCGGAGATTGTTTCGGTATCCTTCAATATTTTGCTGATCGACTTGACTGAAGGGATCAGATTTTTAACTAAAATGATGCAATAAACTATCAGAACCAGCAATGCAAGACCTATAAGCAGCATACCGGCTTCGCCGAGCGTAATCGTTGTATCCATCGAGGAAACCTCCTTTAACATATAACCTTGAAACAAGGCGGATTTTCAGTAATTATTCGCCCCTTGATTCATTATTGCCCAAAATATGCCGCATTACAACTTGTTTTGACAAAATGGCAAAAATTTATTATAATAATGAGGCTAATCACCCGGAAGGATCCGTTTGGTTTAGATAGATTTTGGAGGACGGTAGTGGCTAAATATTTTATAGAGAAGAATGGCCCTTTAAAAGGGGAAGTTGAGATAAGCGGTTCAAAAAACGCCGTTTTGCCGATCATGGCGGCGTCGATATTAGCGGAAGGAAAGTGTGAGATCCTTGAAGTCCCGGAGCTCAGGGATGTCGAAGTCATGCGTCAGCTGCTGTGCAGCATCGGCTCCGACGTACGCGCTGATTACGGCCGCAACAGGATGGAGATGGAGACAAGCAGAATCCTGACAATCGAGCCGCCTTATGAGCTGGTCAAGAAAATGAGGGCGTCCAATCTGCTGATGGGCCCACTGCTGGCAAAGACCGGACGAATCCGGATCGCGCTGCCCGGCGGCTGCGCGATCGGCGCCAGGCCCATTGATCTTCATCTCAAAGGCTTTCACGCACTCGGCGCCGAGATCGTGATAGGTGAGACCCATGTCGAAGCCAGAGCCGACAGACTTGTCGGCGGGAAGGTCTATCTGGACTTTCCGAGCGTCGGTGCCACGGAAAATATCATGATGGCGGCTTCGCTCGCTGAAGGGATTACGATCATTGAAAATGTGGCGGAAGAGCCTGAAATAGTTGATCTTGCAAATTTCCTGAATAAGATGGGTGCGAAGATCAAAGGAGCCGGCACAGATACCATCAGGATCGAAGGTGTGAGATCCCTGCACGGGGCCAGGCACGCTGTCATCCCGGACCGTATCGAAACAGGGACTTTCATGGTAGCGGCCGCGATCACCAGAGGAGATATCCTGCTCAAGAATGTCGTATCAGATCATGTGAAGCCGGTAATCGCAAAGTTGATAGAATGCGGCGTAGAGGTTGTCGACGGCGATGATGGCATGCGCGTCAGGGCCAGTGAGAAGGAGCTGATATCGACGGATATCAAAACGCTGCCTTACCCTGGTTTTCCAACGGATATGCAGTCGCAGTTCATGGCGCTGCTGACGACTGTGAAGGGTTCCAGCGTTGTCATAGAAACAGTGTTTGAAAATCGTTATATGCATATCACTGAATTGAACCGGATGGGAGCAAACATCAGAATCGAAGGAAGAAGCGCTGTTGTGGAGGGTGGCCAAAAGCTTCACGGTGCCCAGGTGATATCAACGGATCTCCGTGCCGGCGCCGCTCTTGTGCTTGCCGGTCTCATGTCCGAAGGGATCACGGAAATATCGGAAATCTACCATATTGAGCGCGGTTATGCGGATTTGGTCAAAAAATTGAAGGGGCTCGGTGCGAATATCAGGCGTATTGAGGACTGAACAAAACTGCGGTCGTAATTGCGGCCCCATCCCGTTTGAGCGGGATGGGGGCTTTTTATGCTGTCATTGGGCTGCTGCCGCATCTTTGTCAATAATTTTTTCGGCAACCTTATATATGTCTCCTGCGCCCATCGTGATGACAAGATCGTTGGGTGCTGCTTTTTCCAACAGGAAGTCAGCAATTTCATCAAAATCCTGAATGAAGAGTATCTCTTTTTCCGGAAACTCTGTCCGGATTTTTTCAACGAGTTCCCTGGAGCTGATCTTATGAATGTTCTTTTCTCTGGCTGCATAGATCTCTGCCATCACGATCACGTCCGCATCGGAAAAGGCTCCGGCAAAATCATCAAAAAGAGCCAGAGTGCGGGTGTAGGTATGAGGCTGGAAAATACACCATAGCCGGCTGAAAGGAATGTTACGGGCTGCTTTGAGCGTTGCCTTGATCTCGGTGGGATGGTGGGCATAATCGTCTACGATCTTGACATTATTGCTCGTGATGCCAATGACGTCGAACCGGCGCTGGGTTCCGGTAAATCGCTTCAGTGTCGATGCGATGGAATCCGCATCGATGCCCAGCGTCCTGCAGCATGCAAATGCAGCCAGTGCATTGGCGATGTTGTGTTCGCCCGGTATAGCCAATTGGATGGAGCACTGCCTGGCGCCGAGATGATAGATATCAAATGACGGCATTCCGGCAGAGCTGAAATCTATATCGGCTGCATAATAATCACATTGCTCATCGAAACCAAAGGTAACGACATTGCATTTCAATTCGCCCAGCAGGCTGCTGACAAAGGGATTGGACGAGTAGGCTACAACATGACCGTCCTCGGGAACCAGCTTTGAAAACCGGTCAAAGGAATTTGCGATGTGGTCTATATCCTTGAAATAGTCAAGATGATCCGAATCGATGTTCAGGATGATCTCGATTTTAGGGCGGAGGCTCAGAAAACTATCCATATATTCACAGGCTTCCGTTACGAAGTAATCACTGTCGCCTACCTTTACATTGCCGCCGATTTCGGACAGATTGCCGCCGACCAGTATCGTGGGATCCAGGTCGGCGTTTTTCAGGATCAGCGAGATCATCGATGTCGTCGTTGTCTTGCCATGGGTTCCGGATACGGCGATACTCGTCTTGTATCCGTCCATCAGGCAGCCGAGAACCTCGGCTCTCGACATCGTTTTTATTTTGCGGACAGCCGCCTCCTTCAGCTCCGGATTGTCGGCGGAGACTGCCGCGGAGTAGATGACGAGATCACATCCGTCTATGTTTTCCGCCCTATGCTCTGTATATATGATAGCGCCATCGCGCTGGAGACGTTCAGTGACATCGGAGGCCTTCATATCGGATCCTGAGACCCGGCAGCCTCTTGCGAGAAAAATCTCCGCAATGGCGGACAGGCCGATTCCGCCGATGCCGATGCAATGGATGTGCTTGTGATTTGTCAAATCAGTCATTCTAACCTCCTGAGGGTAAGCGTTATTGATAGATTATAACATAAATGAGACAGCGGGGCATTCGAATTTGACAAAAACGCTAAAACCGAATAAAATGTATACAAATTCGCCGTATTATTCGTGTTTGTCAAACGAGGTGACTGGTATGAAACGAACGGACCGCGTAGGAGCCATAATAAAAATCCTGACGCAAAATCCCAGCAGAGTGTTTTCCCTCGGCTATTTCGCCGAAAAATTCGGCGCCGCAAAATCGAGTATCAGCGAGGATATCGCCGCGGCACGAAAGATGATGGCTGCTATGGAGCTTGGCGTGATCGAAACGACGGCCGGTGCAACCGGCGGAGTCAAATACATGCCGCACATATCCGACGGGGATGTCGATGCGCTGCTTTCCGAGCTGTGTTCAAAGCTGGAGGATCCGGGGCGGATCCTTGCAGGCGGCTTCCTATACACGTCCGATATCATGTTTGACAGCAGTCTGGCTAAAAGGACGGGAGAAGTATTCGCCCGAAAGTTCCGGGACAAGAAGGCAAATTATGTTGTTACGGTTGAAACAAAAGGGATCCCGGTGGCACTGATGACCGCGGACATGCTCAATCTGCCGCTGGTCGTGATTCGTCGTGAAAGCAAGATTTCCGAGGGGTCGACATTGAGCATCAACTATTTTTCCGGCTCAAGCGACAGGGTCCAGAAAATGTCCATTGCTAAAAGGGCAGTTTCCCCGGGGACAAGGGCGATCATCATCGATGACTTCATGCGGGCCGGCGGCAGCGCGAAAGGGATCAGTGACATGATGCGTGAATTTGACGTCGAAATCGTCGGGACCGGTGTCGTGATCGCATCGCGTGAACCGGAGAAGAAGAAGGTCGATGACTACTATGCGCTCGTATATTTAGGAAAAGTAGACGAAATAAGAAAAAAGATCGAAGTTTTTCCAAACAAATCGGCATTTTGAAAAAAATCTTGTTAAGAGAAAAAAATTATTGTATAATGCTTACAATAGCGGTTGTACATTGTATACAACAAGTTTTGATTTAACCGCGAAAGGGTGGTGCAGACAATATGAAAATCACTGACGTAAGAGTAAGAAAAGTTAACGATGAAGGCAAAATGAAAGCAGTAGTATCTGTGACATTTGATGATGAATTTGTCGTTCATGACATCAAGATCATAGAAGGTCAGAATGGACTTTTCATTGCCATGCCTAGCAGAAAAATGGGTGAAGGGGATTTTAGAGATATTGCCCATCCGCTTGTTTCTGAAACAAGAAATAAAATCAAGGACGCTATTTTTGCGGAATATGAGCGAGTTCTCGGCGAAAAGGTTGATGTGGTCGAAGAAGATAAATATCCGGCTGAATAAATAAATCCTCAGCGCATTTATCCAATAATCATTGTTGGGTTGTTTTTTCGATACAAAATCATATAAATGACAAGGTATGCTTCTGATTGCAGATGCATACCTTTTTTAATTATCGCGCACTTTGACCATGGCTGTCGTCGGTACAGGTGTCCGGGCATTTGCAGTTACATGGCGCAAGGCGCTTCCATAAATCGTCCCTGCTCACGTCCGACGTCTTGTAGTCGTCAAGGATCCTTCCGTCCAGCATCTCAATGACGCGATTCGATTTTTCCGCGATATGCCTGTCGTGGGTAACGATCAGGAACGTGGTGCCCATCGTTCTGTTGATATCGCGAAGCAGCTCGTAGATGTGCTCCGTAGCTTCGGAATCAAGATTGCCGTCAGGCTCGTCGGCCAGTATGATATCCGGTTCGTTTATCAGTGCCCGTGCGATGGATACTCTCTGCTGCTGCCCGCCGGACAGATTGTTAGCCAGATTGTTGAGTCTCTCCCGCAGGCCGACCCGTTCGAGCAGGTCGACTGCCCGTTCTCTTCTTTTTGAATCCGCGGTGCCGCTTTCGATCCAGGAAGGGATCAGGACGTTTTCGAGGGCGGTGAACTCGGGCAGAAGGTGGTGAGCCTGGAAGACAAAGCCGATGCGCTTGTTTCGAAACAGCGCCAGCTGCAGGTCGTTCATGCCTGAAAGATCATGTCCCGCGATCATCATGGTGCCTTCGGTCGGACGGTCGAGGGCGCCGAGGATGCTGAGAAGCGTGCTCTTGCCGCAGCCGGATGGTCCGATCAGGCTTGCGAATTCACCGCGGACAAGTTTGATGTCGACGCCGTGCAGCGCCCTGGTCTTCTGTGCTTTGCCATAGTCCTTTATAAGGCCTTTTCCATCGATAAGCATGTCATCCATTTCTGATCGCCTCCATTGGATTCAATAATGCGGAGTTGCGGGCCGGTATCAATGAGGATATGGTCCCTGCAGCCACCGCAAGGAACATGATGAGCAATATGCCGGCAGGATCGGCCCTGAGTTCAAAGGACAAGGCTGTTTTGCCGAAAACTGTAAGCATCATGATGCCGAACAGGCTGCCGAGTATCGATCCCGCCAGGCCCAGAAGGAATCCTTCGTAGATAAAGATACGCGCGATGCTTCTGCTCGTAGCGCCCATGGCTTTCAGGATGCCGATCTGCCGGGCCTTCTGCACAGCTGAAACCGCTAATACGCTGGCGATGCCGAACGTAACGGCTATAATCACAAAAAACTGGATCGTATATGATGAACTGCTTTGGCTGGTAAGTGCGCTGAGCAGCTGGCTGTTTCGAGCCTTCCAGTTGTCTATGTCCACACTCTGATAGATCGACGTCCACTCAGCGCTGACACTGTCGGCTTCGAATGGATCGGCAATCTGAATTTCGAGCGAGGAGACGCTGCTGGCGCTTCCGAAAAGCTTCTGAGCCCTGGATAGATCCATGAAGACGAGAGAGGAGTTGGCGCTTTCGTTTTCCAGATCCAGGATGCCGGATATGTATAGCTGGACCTGAGAGCCTCCGGGAAGGACCAGGCTGATGCTGTCGCCTGTCGCTTTTCCAAGCTGTTCGGCCAGGGAGAGGCCGATCAGGATCCCGCTGCCTTCGAGGGAGGCATTTCCTGAGGTTATTCTTGAATTGATGTCATATATCGCGTCGCCCCTGGCAAGGTCGATGCCTTTGACAGCTATCGGAAGAGATTTGCCGCTGCTGCGTATGATTGCAGTCCCGTCCTGGGTTGGGGATATCGCCGTGACTCTGCTGTCTTTCGAAAGGTCCTCGTCGATCTGCCTCCAGTTTTCCAGATTCTTGACAAGAGAAGGATAGTTGCCGCGCAATAGCGATCCGGACGAAGCATCAATGAGTTTTGTGATTGTGTCCTCCTCGCTGGCAATGACGATGTGGGGGCTGTTGCCGATCGTATTCTCGACCAGGCTGTCTTGGAGGCTTGTGATCAGATTGCCGAGAAAAATCTGGACAGCGACGCCAAGCGCGATGCCGAAAAGAATAAAGATGGTCTGGGTCCTGCTTTTTATCAAAAACCGAAGAGCGATTTTCAATTCATATGACATGGAAAATCAGCTCCTTTACAGATTCAGCGAGATTTTATCGCCATCCTTGAACTCCGGCTTGGGATCGACCAGTATATCGCCGGCGCTGAGGCCGGATTCGACTGTTGCCCTTCCGGGATGGGACGGCCCGGGCAGGACTTTTGTTTTCGACAGTATGCCGGCTTCGTATTTCCAGACATAACGGGTGTCATCCTCTTCGAATATATATGATTGAGGGATGGTGTAGTAAGACTTGCCTGCATCAGGGAGGATCTCGATGTTGATGGTTAAATCGGAGGCTTTGTATGGGAAGGACGCGTCCAGTGACAGCTTGACCGAAAAGGAGCCTGTTTCTGCGTCGATCAGTGGCGACACCGAGGAGACTATCGCATCGAATTTCATGCCTTCTTCAATAAACGCATGGGCTTTCATGCCGGTCGAGACATAGGAAAAATACTGCTCGTCAAGATCGGCCGATATGTACATGTCGCTTAAGTTTGCAACGTGTGCCAGAGACTGGCCGGCTTGGACAAATGAGCCCGTTTCGGCGTTTTTACTGAGAAGAACGCCATCCTGCGGGGAGGTGACTGTGTATTTGGAGTCCTGATTCACCGCGTTGTCCAATTCAGCCTTTGCTGACTGCAGCGCCGCCTGCTGCTGTTTGCGGACGGAACCGTCTGCGGCAAGCGACTGGTATTGACGGACTGCCGCATCGTAATCGACCGATGAAGCCTCATATGCCAGTTTTACATCGTCAAGGCTCTTCTGTGAAAGGGCTCCGGCTTCATATAATGTGATAGCGTCGGAAAAGGCGTCTTTAGCTGCATTTTTTTCCTTTTCTGCCTGAAGCATGTCCTGGCGGGCGCCGGGCAGCTGCGAGGATATCAAATTTTCGAATTGTGCCGCAGAGCTCTCGTAGGCAGCCTTTTTTTGAGCAACAATCTGCTTCTGATCGGCGCTGTCTATGAGAAAGAGAATGTCGCCGGTTTTTACGGCGTTTCCTTCTTCGAACGGGGAACTCAGTATACGGCCGCTGACCTCGGCGACCAGCTCCGCGCTTTCGGAAGAGCGGACCTTGCCGACGGCTAATATGCCGCTGCCGGAGCCGGGAGAGGAAACAGTGATATAGTCTGATTCAGGGGCGCTTCCGGAAAAAGCCGCATACAGTCCGATAGCTCCAAGGATCAGGCCGGCTGCGGCAAGAGTCAGATTTCGCTTGTTCATAGTATCATCCTCCGAAATATTACGCAATATGCTTGAGATATACCCTGTCCTGCAAAACTGAAACATTCATGCCCTTATGATAATTCCAGCTTAATTATATTCTGTTTTGTATACATTTCGCAAATGTAGTTTTTTTATCAATTTGCCCTTTAAGAGGGTGCGAAAAAATGGTATAATAGGCAAGTCGACGGGGGAGCGTTCTTGCATGCCCCAATATTGACAAGGAGCATAACTGATGATTTGCAATACAGCAATTATACTGGCCGCCGGTGCGGGAACCAGGATGAAATCCTCCAGGCCTAAGGTCCTGCATAATGTATGCGGAAGGGCAATGGTCGAGCATGTGGTCAGACAGGTCAAAAAGATCGGGATCAAGGAGATCGTTCTTGTCGTAGGCCATGGCGCGCAGGACGTGACGGCAGCTTGTGAAGGGCAGGGACTTCGTTTTGTCCTGCAGGAGCAGCAGCTGGGAACGGGGCATGCGGTGATGCAGGCCCGGGATCTGCTGCCGGAGACCGGAGGGGTGCTCATTTTGTGCGGCGATACCCCGCTGATCACCGGCGACACGCTGGCCGGCTTCGTCAAGTTTCACGAAGACGGCGATTATGACGCATCTGTTTTAACAGCGGAGCTTCAAGATCCGTTCGGGTATGGCCGGATACTGCGAAACGACAGGCAGGAGCTGCTTGGGATCGTTGAGCAAAAGGACGCTGACGACAGCGAAAAACAAATCAGGGAAATCAATTCAGGCATATTCTGCTTTGACGCGGCTCTTCTTAAGTCCAGTCTATCGAAATTAAATACAGAAAATTCTCAAAATGAATACTATATCACAGATGTATTAAGCATCGCGGTCCGCGAAAAAAAGAAAGCGGGTGGCTTTCCCATTGCCGATGCCGCCGAGATAGCAGGCATCAATACGAGAGTTCAATTGGCGGATGCCGAAAGAATCATGAGAGCCCGTATTTGTGAAGCGCATATGCTGAACGGCGTGACCATGCCGGACCCGGCAAGCGTCTATATTGATGCTGATGTCTCGGTCGGAGCGGATTCGGTCATTTATCCGGGCGCGATCCTTACGGGCAGCACATCGGTAGGAAGCGGATGCATCATAGGACAGAATTCACGCATAGAGAATTCCGTCATCGAAGACGGAGTCGAGATCCAGAGCTCGACGATCATCAAAAGCCATATCGGATCCGATTCGAAAATTGGCCCGTACGCTTACCTGAGGCCGGACAGCAGGATCGGCAGAGATGTCAGGATCGGCGATTTTGTGGAAGTCAAGAATGCATCCATAGGAGATCATTCGAAAGCCTCACATTTGTCCTACATTGGCGACGCTGAGATTGGCAGAGATGTCAACATCGGATGCGGAGTCGTTTTTGTAAATTATGACGGTAAGAAAAAACATCGTTCCATCGTAAAGGATGGCGCGTTCATCGGCAGCAACTCCAATCTGGTGGCGCCGGTCGTCATCGGGGAGAACGCCTATGTTGCCGCAGGCACGACCGTGACCAGGGATGTTCCGGGCGGGGCCCTTTGTCTCGGAAGGGTAAAAGAAAAATATATAGAGGGCTGGGTCAAAAGAAAGAATCTGTTAAGGACTAAGGAGGATTAAAATGAAGAACGGCGTTTACAGCGAGTTCAAGATTTTTTCAGGCAATTCCAATCCGGATCTGGCCGAGGAGATCGCGCTGATCATGGGAAAGCCACTTGGAAAATCTACAGTGGGCAAATTCAGCGACGGGGAGATATCCGTCAGCTTATGGGAAACCGTCAGGGGTGTCGACGCATATATCGTGCAGTCGACCTGCGAGCCTGTCAATGACAACCTGATGGAGCTGCTGATCATGATAGACGCCATGAAGAGAGCGTCGGCAGGCAGAATAAACGCTGTTATCCCATATTATGGGTATGCGAGGCAGGACAGGAAGGCTAAGGCCAGAGATCCGATCACGGCGAAGCTTGTGGCAGATCTTCTTGGAAAAGCGGGAGCGGACCGGGTCGTCACGATGGACCTCCACGCTTCTCAGATCCAGGGCTATTTTGATATTCCTGTCGACCATCTGCTTGGGGTGCCGATCCTTGTCAAATACTATAGGGAAAAGAAACTGGACAACCTTGTGGTAGTTTCCCCCGATATCGGCAGCGTCGCCAGAGCCAGAAACGTGGCGCATCCGCTGGATGCTCCGATCGCCATTGTAGACAAGCGGCGTCCGAAGGCCAATGTATCGGAAATCATGAACATCATTGGCGATATAGAGGACAAGAATGTCCTGCTCGTGGATGATATGATCGATACAGCCGGCACGATCACCAATGCGGCAAACGCTCTTAAGGAGCTTGGCGCCAGGGAAGTCTATGCCTGCGCGACGCATCCGGTCCTGTCCGGACCTGCGATCGACAGGATCAAGGCATCGGCGATCAAGGAGCTTGTGCTTCTGAATACGATTCCGATGATGAACGGGAAGAATCTGGACAAGATCAAGATGCTTTCCGTCGCGCCGCTGTTTGCGGAAGCGATGATGCGTATATTCACCAATGATTCCATCAGCAGACTCTTTGATTGAACCGGAGCGGCGGGATGTATGTGGTGGTCGGGCTTGGCAACCCCGGGAAAAAATACGAGCACACGAAGCATAATATCGGATTTATGACTGTCGATTTTCTTGCCGAAAAAAACGGCATCAAAATCAACAAGATAAAGCACAAGGCGCTGGTCGGGGAAGGAATGATCTCCGGCCAAAAGGTGTTGCTGGTCAAGCCGCAGACATATATGAACCTCAGCGGCAATTCGGTCAGGGAGATTCTCGAATATTACAAAGTCGCAGCGCAGGACATGATTGTCGTTTATGATGATGTGGACATTGAGATGGGCCGGCTCAGGATCAGGAAACGAGGAAGCGCCGGGTCCCATAACGGTATGAGATCCATAATTTATGATATTAAGAGCGATGAATTTCCAAGAGTAAGAGTCGGGATCGGCGGAGAGCGCAAAGCGGGACTTGCAGATTATGTGCTTGGCGGCTTCAGGAAAGAGGAGATAACTGTCATGGAAAAAGCCGTTGTGCGCGCGGCGGACGCTATCGAGCGCATGCTGGCGAAGGGAATCGACGATGCCATGAACGAATTCAATGCGTGGGATGCCAATGCGGATAAAAACGGGGAATGAGATCAGAAGGCTGCTGGCGGCCGGAAAAGGTGCGGCGGCCATATCGGGCGTTTCAGACAGCAGAACTGCGGCAGTAGCAGCCGCTGTTTGCGAACAGGCTCAAAGACAATGTCTTATTGTTGCGGCTTCTTACGCGAGAGCGAAGAAACTGGCGGAGGACGTTGCTTTTTTTGTGGGCAAAAGAGTATATGTCGTTCCCTCCGAGGAACAGATACTTTTCAAATATGAAGCCAAAAGCCACAGTTATCTGGAAGAGAGGCTTCAGGCTGTCATCGGCATGCTGAAAGGCGAGGACTGCATTGTCATCGCGCCTATACTCGCGGCAGTCCAGAAAATGCCGCCTAAAGATGTTTTCACGAAGCATAAGCTGAATTTCAGGCCCGGTGAGATCGCCGACCTCGACATGGTCAAGCAAGCGCTGGTCAGCATGGGCTACGAGCGGGCAGCAGTCGTGGAAGGGAAGGGACAGTTCGGGATCAGGGGCGGGATCATCGACATCTTTCCGGCAGATTCGCCTTATCCTTATAGAATCGAGCTTTTCGACAACGAAATCGATTCGATCAGGACTTTCGACAGTGTTTCTCAGCGTTCAATCGAAAATTGCAGGGAAGCAGTCATCTATCCGGTTCAGATGATGATTCGTGATGAAGCGGTCTTCAGCCAGGCCGCCGCGCGAATAAGCGAGGCATACGGACAATATGCGGATACGGCGGATCGTGACCGGAGAGGAAAGCTGCTGGCAAGAAAAGACCGCCTTTTGGAATTTATCGGCACCGGAACGAATCTGCAGCTGCTTGAGAATTATATGCATTATTTTTACGACGAGCCTCAGCAGTTGTGGGATTATTTGCCGCCGGACGGCATTGTCATTTTTGACGATCCGGACAGGATCATGGAAAAACTGGAAAACAGTTATCGGGATACCAGGCAGGATTTCCTGGAGATTCTGGAGCGGGGGGAAGCCATACCGCCGGATCACGAGCTGCATATCGAGCACGAAGACCTCACACGTATCAGTGAAAGCTGTCTGACATTATTTCTGATGCCGTTTTCAAAGCCGATCAGAGGCATTGGGAAACCGGACGCAGTGTACAATATCGATTCAAGGCAAACTGTCAGCTTCAACGGCAGAATGGACATGTTCGAGCAGGAGATCCGCCGATACGGCAAAGCGGGATACGAAATTTTGATCGCTTGCTCCACTGACGAGCGTGTCAAAAACATCGGCAATTTTCTCGAGCGGAACAAGTTGGATCGCAATGTCAGTATCGTTAAGGGAAATCTGTCCGCCGGAATGGAATTCACAGAAGATAAGTACGTGATCATAACGGATGCCGATATATTTACGACCGCGAAGCATCGCAGGACGAGGATGGACCGCAGCAGCGGCAGCCCGATCAAGGCGTTCACGGATATAGGCACCGGCGACTATGTCGTTCATGAGAATCACGGCATAGGCCGCTTTGTGGGAATCGAGCAGCTGACAATACAGGGGGCCAAGAAGGATTATCTGAAAATCCAATATGCCGGTGAGGATCTTCTGTATGTGCCTGTCGAGCAGATGGACATCATACAGAAGTATGTCGGAGCAGAGGGGATCGTCCCGAAAATAAATAAGCTTTCCAGCAGTGAATGGAAAAAGACAAAGGCAAGAGTCAAGGCCGCGATCGAGGATATGGCAAAAGAGCTGCTGGAGCTTTCTGCCGCCCGAAGTCTTGAAAAGGGCCACGCTTTCACGGCCGACATGACTTGGCAGCGGGAATTTGAAGATCTTTTTCCATATGAGGAAACACAGGACCAGTTACGGGCAATCAAAGAAATCAAGAGGGATATGGAGAAGGATATTCCAATGGACAGGCTGCTTTGCGGCGATGTAGGGTATGGAAAGACCGAGGTGGCTGCCAGGGCTGTTTTCAAATGCATAGCCGATGGAAAGCAGGCGGCGGTGCTCGTGCCAACGACGATACTGGCCAATCAGCACTATTATACCTTCAAGGAAAGAATGGAGAATTTTCCATTTGAAATAGAAATGCTGAGCCGTTTCAGGACTGAAAAGCAACAGGAGGAAATCATCAGGAAAATCAGGAGCGGGGGCGTCGATGTGATCATCGGGACCCATCGTCTATTATCAAAGGATGTGTCTTTCAAGGATCTTGGGCTTCTGGTCGTCGATGAGGAGCAGAGGTTCGGTGTCCAGCACAAGGAGTCGATCAAAATGCTCAGAAAAAATGTCGATGTTCTGGCCCTTTCCGCTACGCCGATACCAAGAACGCTTCATATGTCTCTGGTCGGAATCAGGGATATGAGCGTGATCGAGGAGCCGCCCGAGGAACGCTATCCTATTCAGACTTATGTGATGGAGCAGGATGACGAAATAATTCGCGAGGCGATTTACAGGGAGCTTGACCGCGACGGGCAGGTCTATGTCGTTTTCAATCGCGTCAAAGGCATAAGACGCATAGCGTCCAAAATCGCGGAGCTGGTTCCGGAGGCGAAGATCGCGGTAGGACACGGGCAGATGAATGAACGGGAACTGGAAGACATCATGTTTGATTTCACTCACCACAAATATAATGTCCTCGTTGCAACGACGATCATCGAGTCGGGTCTCGACATACCTAATGTCAATACGATGCTGATCCTCGATTCGGACAGATTCGGATTATCCCAGCTTTACCAGCTCAGGGGCCGGGTCGGCAGATCGAACCGGATCGCCTATGCATACCTTCTTCACCAGAAGGACAAGATCCTGACCGAGCCTGCGGAAAAAAGACTGAAGGCCATCAAGGAATTCACCGAGTTCGGATCCGGATTCAGGATCGCCATGCGCGATCTTGAGATCAGGGGGGCCGGAAATCTTCTCGGAACAGAGCAGCACGGCCATATGATGATGATCGGCTACGAGCTTTACTGCAAGCTGCTTGAAGAGGCTGTGGCAGCGCTGGGAGGCAAATCAAAGAACTTTGAAAAAGCTGAAACAGCTGTCGAGATTGATATCAACGCGTATATACCAAACAGCTATATCGAGGATGAGCTGATAAAGCTTCACATTTATAAGAAGATAGCTTCTGTCAGGACCCGTGAGGATGTACTGGAAATCATGGACGAGATGACGGACCGATTCGGAGATGTGCCGCAGCCGGTCGAAAACCTTGTATCCGTCTCCTATGTAAAATCACTTTGCGAGCAGCTTGGAACAACGAAGATCAAAGAGGAGCGGAACCGGTTCGTACTGGAATTCGGAGAGCGGCATCGGCTGACGGCGGAATTGCTGTCCATGCTTGCTGCGGAATATGGCCCGGCGGTTTTGCTTAATGTCGGCCACAGGCCATATATCAAATATACCTTCAGCCCCGGCAAAAACAAAATGGCCGAATTGAAGAAACTAGCTGAAAAACTGGTGTCGGGCATACAGAAAGCTGTGGTATAATATCAACGACTGTTTAAGCTAAGAACTAAAAAAATTAATTTTGAAAGGAAGAATATATGAATAAGATAAAGAAAACGGCTGCGGTGCTGCTGATCGCGGCGATGACGGTGATTCTCCCCGCATGCGGCGCTCCGGCCGATTCGGAATTGGCCAAGGTCAACGATACATCGATCAGCTCGAGCGATGTGGACCAATATCTTCCGCTTTACGGACTGACGGCAGGCATAGATGTAACGCTCATCACAGATGAGGTGCAGGTCGCCGCTCTCAGGGAAGCGGCGCTCAAGGACCTCGTCGACATGGAAGTCATCAGGCAGTATCTGGACAGCAACGGCACAGATGTCGTTCCGGAAACCAGGGACGATGAATTCCAGGCATTCAAGGCGCAGGTCGATTCTGATGAAGAGACCAAAACCTTCATGAAAAACAATAATATTTCAGAAGAGTATCTGGAGGAGTTTTTTGATAACCAGTATTACACTGAAGCTTTCTATGCGGAAATGATGTCTGAGATCACTGATCTTGATGCGCAGACACAAACTTATTATGACGGGCATCTTGACGAGTTCACTCAGGACCAGGTCAAAGCCAGCCACATATTGGTCACGACCAGGGAGGAAGCGGAAACCATCCTTGAGGACCTCGAGGGCGGGGCGGACTTTGCAACGATCGCCGGGGAGAAATCGATTGATACGACATCCGCTGTCAACGGCGGAGATCTGGGATATTTCGCCAGGGAACAGATGGTGCCGACCTTTGCCGAAGCGGCCTTTACCACTGAAATCGGTCAAATGAGCGGCATTGTTCAGTCGGATTATGGATTCCATATCATCAAGGTCGCTGACAAGAGGACTTATACCCAAACCTTTGAAGAAGCGCAGCAGACGATCATGTATACGATTCTGCAGAGCGCATACAAGGAAAAGATCGATGGGATCAGAGCGGCTATGAAGGTCGAATTTTCGGAATAATACAGCAGCGGCCGGCGTTGACTGCGCCTATGGACGGAGGGACCAATGTCAAGGAAAACATTTCTGCAGGGCGCGGTCGTGCTTGGAGCCGCGGGGCTGGTTATCAAAGTGCTGGGCGCTTTTTTCAGGATCCCGCTGGCCAATCTCATCGGCGACGAGGGAATGGGATATTATCAAACGGCATATCCGATCTATGTGCTGTTTTTGGTACTGTCCACATCAGGTATCCCGATTGCGATATCAAAGCTTGTTTCGGAGCGAACCGCGATAGAGGATCATTATGAGGCGCATCGCATATTCAGGATCTCATTCATCCTGCTTTTTGGCATTGGAATTTTCTCCTTCACGGTTGTTTTTTTCGGCGCCGAGCTGATTGTCGGATGGCTTAAAAATCCCGGAGCGGTCTATGCGATGCGTGCAATCGCGCCTGCACTTCTGTTCGTGCCGGTCATGGCAGCATATCGCGGATATTTCCAGGGAATGCAGGACATGAAGCCGACTGCGGCTTCGCAGATCGTTGAGCAGTTTTTCCGCGTTGCCCTGGGTCTTGGACTCGCCGTGCTTCTGATCGCTCAAGGCCCAAAATTTTCAGCGGCCGGGGCTACATTCGGCGCCGCCGCGGGTGCTGTCGCAGGAGCGGCGGCGATCATCGCCGTCTATTTGCGAAAACGCAAGCATATCAAAAATAAGATTAATGAAGAATACCGCGCCAAAGAAGAAAAGACGTCCGCAATATTGTATAAAATATTCACGATAGCCATACCAGTTACAATAGGCGCAGCGATCATGCCGATCATGAATGCCATCGATGTCGCTATTGTCATGAGAAGGCTGCAGGATACGGGATTCAGCGAAGCCGCTGCCAACAGCCTATATGGGCAGCTTACAGGAATGGCAGCGCCGCTGATCAATTTTCCGGGCGTGCTGTCTATCGCCGTCGCGACTAGTCTTGTGCCGGCGATAGCTGCCGCCAACGAGCGCGGCGACACGGCGTTCTTAAAGTATAATACGGAGCTTGGCATGAGAACGGCCATGCTGATCGGATTGCCGTGCGCATTTGGCCTCATGACGCTGGCTGAACCGATCATGACGCTTCTGTATCCGTTCCAGTATGACAGCGCTGTCAACGCTGCACCGAACCTTTTTATCCTGGCTTTCGGGATTATATTCCTATCGACGGTCCAGACGCTGACGGGCGTCCTGCAGGGATTGGGACGCCAGACGATCCCCGTGGTCAATTTGCTTATCGGCGGCGTGTTCAAAATAGCGATCACCTTCATGCTGACAGGGATCCCCTGGATCAATGTCAAGGGAGCCGCGATCGGAACGGTCACAGCGTATATAGTAGCCTCCGCGCTGAATATGGCTGCAGTTGAAAAGTATACAGGAACAAGGTTCAATAAGAAATTGACGTTTTTAAAGCCGCTTTTATCGGCGTTTGTCATGAGTGCGATCGTCGCGCTTGTCTATTTCCTGATATCACACATATTGGGCAACAGCATGGCGGTGCTGATAGCGGTGGGTACCGGCGCAGCGGTTTATGGGGCGATGCTTTTCGCCACCAGGAGCATTACGCAGGAAGAAATCGCAAAACTGCCAAAAGGCGAAAAACTTTTGGCTCTCTGGAGAAAGGTCAGGAAACCGTGATGGAAAAATTTTACGAACCCGGTAAAACCGAGGCGGAGGCTTTTAAAAGGCTGACGGATATCATGGCTTATCTCCGTAGCCCGGAAGGATGTCCATGGGACAGGGCCCAGACCCACGACAGCCTTAAGACCTGTCTGATCGAAGAGGCCTACGAGGTCATTGAAGCGATCGACAACAGAGACCCGGACAATCTTGAAGAGGAGCTTGGGGATCTTCTGCTGCAAGTCATTTTCCATGGGCAGATCGCGGAGTTGAATGGAGAATTCGATTTGACGAAAATCGCCAATAGGGAAGCTGATAAAATGATCAGCAGGCACCCCCACGTTTTTGTAAATAAAAACAGTGAAGGTATTGACAAGGCCATTGAAAAATGGGAGAATATGAAAAGAAAAGAGAAGAATATCAACACTTACACCGAATCTATGAAACGCATTCCCAAAGTACTCCCCGCATTGATGAAAAGTTATAAGATACAAAAAAAGGCAGCCAATGCAGGTTTTGATTGGGATGATATTAAAGATGCTTTCAAGAAGATTCTGGAAGAAACCGATGAACTGCTGGAAGTGTATAAGGGAGATGACCGTCGGAAAATCGAAGATGAAGTCGGCGATATCCTTTTCGCAGCAGTAAATGTGGCAAGATTTCTCAAGGTTAACCCGGAGGAGGCTCTGAACGCAAGCTCCGAGAAATTCATCAGAAGATTCAGCTACATTGAGGAGACGGCCGCGCAGCAAGGCAGGCAGCTCGAGGAGATGTCGCTCGAGGAGATGGACGCCTTGTGGGAAAAGGCCAAGCTCGTACTTGAAAACAGAATATAGGAATTCAAATCGGTTAATGAGGGGCTCCGCTTCTTATTATATAAAATCATCTTATTAAAGGAGGTCGATTTCGTGAATAAAGCTGAATTAGTTGCTAGTGTGGCAGCAAAGACTGGGTTTACAAAAAAAGACGCAGAAGCAGCAGTGAATGCATTTGTCGCTAGCGTTGAGGGTGCTCTGGTTACTGGTGATAAAGTGCAACTTATAGGGTTCGGTACGTTTGAAACCAGGTCAAGAAAAGAAAGACAGGGAAGAAACCCAAGAAAACCGGGCGAAGTTATCAAGATCGAAGCTGCAAAAGCTCCTGTGTTTAAAGCTGGGAAAGCCTTAAAGGATGCAGTTAACGAAAAGTAATTTTTTCATGATTATAGTAAAGAAAGCAGCTGCGTGGCTGCTTTTTTTATTATGACTGCCGCCTTTGCCGATGTTTGACGCATTGGGTACAGGAGAGTCCAAAAGGGGAGGGACCTTGAATGAGGATCGACAAATTCCTGAAAAACTCCAGATTGATAAAAAGAAGGACGATCGCAAAGGAAGCATGCGAGCAGGCCAGGATATATCTTAACGGCAAACCCGCCAAGCCCGGCAGCGATGTCAAGGTTGGAGACACGATCATGATCCGGTTTGGAAACTCTGTCATAAATGCCAGGGTCAGGCTGCTGTCGGATCATATTTCGAAAGACCTTGCAGATACAATGTATGAAATCATCGAGGAAAATAAATGAAAAAGCAATATGCCGGCTTTATCGGCATCTACATGTTTTCATATTTCTGCATCGGAGCGTTATTCCCGCTTCTGGGCCAGTATCTTAAGAGTATTGGTTTCAACGGAGTCCAGATCGGAACGATCACTGCTTCTGCGACGGCTGCGGGAATCATCGCCGCCCCCTTCTGGGGTGCGGTCTATGAAAGAAGAAACTGCAGCCGAAAATTATTGTACATATTATATGGAGCTGCGCTGATCCTTATCCTTATGTTGAGCTTTATTACAAATTATGGACTTTTCCTCGCGGTATTCATAGCGGCTTTCTTTTTTGAAAGCCCTATCCGGCCGTTGAATGACGCAATAACGCTGAGCTCGGGGCATGTGTTCGGTAAGGTCAGGCTATGGGGATCCGCAGGCTTTGCGCTGGGTGTTTTCCTGGCGGGACTCATTGCCGAACGGGCTGGCCTCATAACGATTTTTCCGATGTACAGCATATCGATGCTGCTGGGGCTCCTGTTTCTTGTATCGATAAGGCCGCCCAAAAAGGATCAGTGCCAAGCCGGATCAGACTCCGATGTGCTTGCGGTCACCGATCTTCATGAAAAGGGCCCGGCGGGAAGCTTCGGCAAGCTGCTTGCCAATAAGCGATACGTGGCGCTTGTATTGAGCGCATTCTTCATGAATGGGACGATGATCGCCAACAACACTTATTTCGGCTTCCTTTATCTCGAAGCCGGCGGAACGATCGCCGGCATAGGCATGGCGCTGCTGCTGATGGTCAGCAGCGAGATACCCATGATGTGGCTTGCGGAAGCTATTGGAAGAAAGATCTCCGCTGAAAAGCTGCTGCTGATGGTCATGATCCTGTCGGCAGCGAGATTTCTATGGTATGGAACGACACCGTCGACGCTTCTTCTGGTTTCGACATTTTTCATACAAGGAGTTAATAACGGCATATTCCTGATCATTGCTGTGAAGTATATAGACCGGCTCGTTGACAAATCCATTCTTGGCAGCGCCATCACATGGTATACGGCGATCGGTTCGAATGCGGGGTCCATTGTCTGCCTCTTTGCGGGAGGCTTGCTGGTCGATCATTACAGCGGCGCCGCAGTCTATTTGTTCTACGGCCTTATGAATCTTGCAGGGGTATTGATATATGTTACTTGCGGGCTGCACAAGAGCAAAAAAAACGATGGAAATGAAATTTGAGAACTTATGGAATTATTTTGTTCAAACATATTGACACAGTGATTCTTTGCGTGATATCATAACACTCGTGTCTGTGACTTGGAGGTTAACGGCCGACTGAAAAAAAGCTTGAAAAAGCGAGAAAAAAACAGTTAAAAGCAGTTGACACTGAGAGACGC
>DIEM01000047.1 GCA_002418625.1 Firmicutes bacterium UBA5774 | reverse complement strand
AATATCCCGGCCTGGATCTCGACCTGAGTGATCACCCCGTCCTCTGCCGTATAAGTCGCCGCTGTAAAAACCGACACAAAAAATACAGGTATTGCAATCAGCGCAGCAACCAAAAATATCATTGCTGTATTTCGCTTCCCCGATGCTTTTGTTCCTGTATCTTGTGTTTTATTTCTGATTTTCACAAGTCATTTCACTTCCAATTATCTTCCCTTGAACTTCATGCATTCAGATAGAATCATTGGTTGAATCCAGTATATCATATCTTCAGATAAATGCTATGTTTTGCATCGACAATGCAAAATAAACCGGCGGAAAAGCGCATCGCCTTCCCGCCGGCAAACAGTTGATTTTAAATTATATGCCTTTCCGAATGAAACTAAAGGAGCTTCAGCATGCTGTCAGGCGAGGAGGATTCTATGCAGTTCGTCGTCACCAGGCCCGTCAAATACTGATATGCCGTACAGGTCGTGGTTTTGACGCCGTAGGTGGAGCTGACCGCGCTGACAAGTTCAAGATCCTTGAAGTTCGTCGAAGCGTTCAGGCCTTCCATGATCAATCCCGCCGTTTTAAAATACTCCACAGTCGTGTTGGTTACGACGACATCGTTTACCGGAAATTGCGGATAATATTTCCTGACCCTGATCCCATACCAGGCATAGGCAGACTCCGGATCCATTTCAATGTTGAAATCATCGAGGTGGCATCGTTCACAGCCTATAATGTAGAGTCCCGTAGCCCCTCCGGTCGCGCCGCCTTTGATCCCTTTGCCGTCAAAGTCCGAGGCTGTGAGCTTCGCATAGCCATTGCCTCCGTTGCCGCCCGGATAAGGCTGCAGGATCAGTACCATTTCGGCATTTGTTACTTTAAAGTTTTTGGCGACATGCGAGCCATAGCGAATATCAAGCGGCACCGCGCAGTTGTTGGTGACCACGTCTTCGAAATACCCATTGAAGCCCGCTATATAAAAACATTGTGCCTGAGTCGTATATTCTTTCAATCTGGTGTTGTCCACGACAACTCCAATGAATGAGAAATCGTCTGTGCTGCGATTGCTGACATAGACATCCGATATCCCGGCACCGCCTGATGCGCCGCCATGATCTTTAAAATATGTTTCCTTGAACAGGATGTCTTTATTATATGCGCTGACATTCGTCGGTCCCATGATGATGTGGTGGTAATTGCAGTTCCTGAAGGAACCGTTCACAGAGGTGAAGCCATCGGCGTTCATGATTGCAAGCCCCGTGCACCATGTCGTCGAAGCGATATTCGCCTTGTTGCCGTCAATATTATAATTGTACATCGATAAATTCGTGACGTCATGGACCACAACGGCAGTATTATCCGGAATATAATGGCCCGTATCGCTTCTGCTGGCGATGGAGCAATTGTTCGGAAGCTTGAATGTACAGCCGTTGAAATCGATTTCAAGATCACTGACATGATGGATGACCAATTGTTTTTCAAGCACATACGTTTTGTTTGCCGGGAAAACGACGGTCTTGCCGCTGCAGGCATTCAGGAAATTCTGCAGCGCCTGCGACGGGTTCGCAACATCGGCGTTCAGCAATGCCGCAGGCAAATAGACCGCATCTGCGGGCGAAGGCGTCGAATCGATGGGGTCGTCAGTTACCGGATCGAAATCAGCCGGCACATCGTCTATAGGGGCTTGTGAACCGGGAGTACTGTTTTCGCCAATTTCTCCAGATGAGGATCCGATCAAAACGGTCCTGGTGCTATTGTTCCAGTCGACCACAAAACCCAGGGATTCAGCTACAAATCGCACCGGGATCATTGTTCTGTCTTCGATGATCAAGGCCGGAACATCCAATGTCGCACCGTCTCCATTTACTAAAGCCGATCTCGAGTCGATTTTCAGGACCACCTCAGTGTCTTCCATTGATATATCAACCTGCTGATTCGCCTCATCCCAGGAAACAACGGCGCCAAACTCTTCAAATATTGCTCGCGCCGGCACCAGCGTCCTGCCTTTGACGATCACGGGCGGAACATCAGATACGATCGTTTTTCCGCCAATTTTAAGCGTGACCGGGAATTGGCCGCAATAAGATATATCTGCCTGCATCTCGGATTTGTCGATGACTGCGCTTTCAGTTGTAAATGCAGCAGTTCCAAAATATGACATCAGAAAGGCCGGGATCAGCAGCAGCAGCGCCGCCGCAACAATCATCCCTCTCTTTTGATTCCTTGATGCCTTCGCTCTTTTCCTATTAAATTCACTATTCTGTTTTTCTGTTTTTTTCATTTTCACTTATCCAATCACTTCCATTTTCCATCTTATGGCATTTCACCCTTATTAAAGTGGCAACTAATTTTTTATAGTATATCATAGATTCGATATTTTCCAACATTAATTTTAAAAAAGCGGATGGCTTCGTTGCCATCCGCATGGAATTATTTGCTATTTGTTACATTATTTATCGAATTTTGATTTCCCGGCCAGACAATTATAGAATTTTTATCATGCCGTCTGTCGAGGAGGATCTGATGCAATTCGACGTGGTCAGGCTTGTGAAATATTGATACGCAGCGCAAGTCGTAGACCTGACGCCATAAGTTGAGCTGGTTGCGCCGGTCAGCGAGAGGGTTTTAAATTCCGATGAAGCGCTCAGGTTTTCCATCAGAACGCCCGCAGTCTTGAAATTCTTGACTGTGGTGTTGCTGATGACGACATTGCTGATCGGATATTCCGCATAATATTGCCTGATCCTGATGCCATACCATGCATACTGCGCTGCCGCATCCATTTCGATATTGAAATTATCCAGATGACAATAATCGCAGGCAATGATATATAAGCCATTAGCTCCGTCGATGCTGCCCTTGATGCTTTTGCCCGTGAAGTTGGAAGCGGTGAGCCTGGCGTAGCCGTTGCTTCCGTTGCCGCCCGGATATGGCTGCACCATCAGGACTCTTTCAGCATTCGTTACGGTAAAATCTTTTGCGACATGTGTTCCATATCGAACATCAAGCGGAACAGCGCAATTATTGGTGACAACATTCTCGAAGTAGCCATTGAAGCCTGCGACGTAGAAGCATTGGGCCTGAGACGCGTAATCCTTCAGCACCGTATTGTCAACGACAACATCGATGAACGAAAAGCTGTCGGTGCTGCGGTTGCTGATATAGACATCCGATATGCCGGCTCCCCCGGATGCTCCGCCATGATCTTTAAAATAAGTCTTTGTGAAGTTGATGTTTTTATTATATGTGCTCACATTGGTAGGTCCCAGGATAATGTGATGATAATTGCAGTTCCTGAAGGAGCCGTTCACGGATGTGAAGCCATCTGCATTCATGATCGCAAGTCCTGTGCACCAGGTTGACGTTGAGATGTTTGCCTTGTTGCCGTCTATATTGTAGTTGCTGAAGGATAAATTGACGACGTCATGGACCACGACGGCTGTATTGCCGGGTACATAGTGGCCTGTGTCACTTCTGCTCGGAATGGAGCAGCTGTTTGGCAGTTTAAAGGTACTGCCGTTGAAATCTATTTCCAGATCCTTGACATGATGTATCACCAGCTGTTTTTCCAGTATGTATGTTTTGCCGGCCGGGAAAACGACCTTCTTTCCGCTGCATGTATTCAGGAAATTCTGCAGCGACTGTGCCGGGTTCACAAGATTATCGGCTTGCAGGGCTGCAGGCAGATAGGTAACGGCTTCCGTCACGGCAGCCGTCACGGTCACCTGTTGTGTCGCTGTGGACTTATTGCCTGCCGCGTCGCTGGCGGTCCAGGTCACAGTTGTCGATCCGACAGCATAAGCGGAGGGCGCATTGTTTATGATGGATTTAACGCCGACTGCGTCTGTCGCCGTAGCATTGCCGATGTTCACGACAGTCAGTGTCTCAGCTGATTCAACGGTGACAGCAGCCGGTGCTGTGATCTTGGGCGCCGTGGTATCCCTGACAGTCACATTGAAGCTTCCGGTTGACTTGTTTCCTGATGAATCCGTCGCTGTGCAATTGACTGCAGTCGTCCCTATCGCAAAAGTCGACCCAGAGGCCGGAGTGCAGGTGACGGCAACAGCGCCATCGACCAGATCCGATGCCGTTGCTGTGAAACTCACTGCTGCTCCCGCAGACGACGCGGCTTCCGCTGTAATGGAAGCAGGTATGCTCAAAATCGGCGCGGTTGTATCCGGTGCAGGTACCGGCGTCTCGTCAATCGGTTCTTCAACTGCAGGAGACTTGATGTCTGTCGTTTCAGTCGCAGGAGGCTCGACGACCGGCTCCTCGACTGCAGGAGGCTCTTCCTCAGGCGGCGCTGAAGCTGCCGGAACATTTACTGTGACACTTTGGATACCGGTAAATGATTTCGCCGTCAAGGTGAATGTGACCTTCCCCGACACGTCTTCTATCCCGTAAACTATGGTCGAGCCTTGTATCTGCGAATTGGCTGACGAGGATAATTTGACTGTCACGCCTCCGATCGATTTGTTAACGATATTCTGTGCCATTGCCACAATATCTGTATCCACACCTTCGACGGGGCTTATCGGAGCATTGTTGACCAGAGCCGTCTGCGCGATCTTGACTTTTTTTACACTTGAGGCACTGGCAGCGTAGACAGTTGATTCTGTGATCGTTATGAAAAATGTGCTCATGACCAGAAGCATGGCCATCAGATAAATGCTGATTCTCTGTCTCTTTCTAAAGATTTTTGTTTCTCTTCCCATTATTGTTTTCTCCTTTTGATAATGGATCCCTTTTGTTTTTCCACAAAAAAAATCCCTATTCCGACTCCTCGTAATAGAGATAAATGCATAAGTATACTAAATAAAAACTGCGAATTTATACAATCTCAGAATTTCGGGAGCCCGGCGATCATGGTCATTAAGACCTTAGACCCGTAGCTTTGCGCCACTGCCTTTCGACAGATTTGCCCTTTTCGGTTTCTGTAATGTACTATTCTGTTTACCGTTTTTGACTATACCACGTTTCCCGATAAAATTCAACTCCAAAAATAAAGATGTCGATTTCCAGGCATGTCAGCCGTCTCCGGCGGCATGGATCTTCGGGTATACTGTCTAGTAATATTATCGTCGGTCAGCAGAAATTCTTTAGAGTTTATACACTCCTTTTTTATTAAAAATATTTTTTGTGTCCAATATTGTTTTGCCTTCCAATTTATCGATATTGTCTCTGATTTCGTCGTGGGCGACCATGATGACGATCAGGTCTATGGCATCAAGAAATGCATCGAGATCATGATACTGGTTCTCAACGATATCCGCTCTTACATAAGGATCATAGGTCTTCAAAACAGGAGCCAGATGCTTCTCCATCTTGTCCAGCAGCTGCAAAGTCGGGCTTTCCCTTACATCGTCAATATTCTCCTTGTATGTCAGTCCGTAAAGCCCGATGCGCGTCAAATCCTTCATGCTTTTTTCCTTCATGATTTCGCAGACTCTTTTCAGCACGAATTCAGGCATCGAATCATTGATCCGTCTTGCTGCAAGAATGATATTCGCAAGCCCCGGATAATCGCCGACCAGGAACCACGGATCCACGGCAATGCAATGTCCCCCGACACCCGGCCCTGGCTGCAGTATGTTTACACGCGGATGCATGTTTGCGATTTTGATGATATCGTAGACATTCATATTGTCCGAACGGCATACGATCGCCAACTCATTGGCGAATGCGATATTGATATCTCGATAGGTATTTTCTACGACCTTGACCATCTCAGCCGTTCTGATGCTTGTAATAACAATCTCGCCCTCGCAGAAAATACTGTAAAGATCCTTGATCCTGAGGCCGGCTTCGATGTTGTCCGCACCGATGACACGTGGATTGTGTACAAGCTCATGCAGCATATTGCCGGGTATTATACGTTCCGGGGCATGGACCAGTTCGATGTCCCGTCCAATGGCAAATCCTTTTTTTTTGATTGCGGGACGGATGAATTTGTCGATCGTACCCGGAGAAACGGTGGACTCGATAACGATCACAGCCCCCTCGGAGCATGCGTCCAGAACGTTGTCGACGGCGGCCGCGACAAGGCTCGGATCGATCTTCTTGCTGATTTTATCATAAGGAGTCGGTACTGCTATGATATAGACATCCGCCTCGACTACTCCGGTGGCAAAACGGATCCCGCATTCCTTCGCGCGAGTGAAAATATCAGGCAATCCATCTTCCTCGAACGATATCCGATCGGATTTCAGGTTTTCGATCACCCCTGCGTTATGATCCGTTCCCGTCACATCCACACCGTGCGCCGCCAAAATAAGGGCAGTCGGAAGGCCTATGTAGCCCAGTCCTATGACGTTCACCTTCAGCATGTCTTCACCTCTTTCCATACTCCTTCACGGCCGCGATTCCCCTCTCATCCCCGTCTCCCTGGATTTCCTGAACTTCCTGAATTTCCTGAGCCTGCCGCTGATGACCGTTGATCAGAACGAAGGCAATGATGATCGCGTTCCAAAAAAACCTCTTATTGATCGCGTCCAGGAAAAATGCCGGTGCAAGCCCTGCGATCAAAATCAAAAATGACAGTGCAAAGCGCTGTTCCAAAGACTTCACAGCCAAATAGACCAAGGGAATGAACAACAGTGCGAATCCTATCAGGCCACTATCGGCCAGCACACTGATGAAGGTATTGTGGACGACCTCGTAGTAGCCGTTATAGCCCCAATAAGATCCCCATCCGCCTCCGATCAGGGGATTGTCCTTGAATAATTCGAGCGCATTGCCCCAAAGCTCAACTCTGCCGCTTCCTCCGGCATAATCCGATAAATCGAATAATCTTGCCAATATATCGGCTGGCAGAAAAAATTTGACGGCACAATAGACCCCAAAGCCCGACAACCCTACTGCCAGTGCATTTCTGACCGTATTCAACGAAATCAGATGTCCTCCCTTATCGACGAGCAATGCGGCACATACCGCGATCAGGGCCGCGGACAGCAGACCGCCCCGCGAGCCGGTCAAAAATATAGCGTAAATATTCACTGCAATGCTGCCAAGCAGGATCATTCTGAAAAGGCTGCTGCCCTTGCCATCAAATATCCAATAGAGGCCTATCGCGATGCCGACCAGCAGATAGGCGCTTTGATTGTTCGGATCGGTCTGGCTGCCCATCAGGGTAAGCACCTGTCTCGCATCGAATATACCAAGGTACGGGCTGCTGAAAAAAAGACAGAGGATTCCCGTCAAACCACTTGAAAAAAATAATGTATTGACGATTGCGGTGGTAAATTTTTCATCGAAATCGACAAATGTCATTATGATGAACAACGCCACCATCCCCATTTGTGATAAAAAGTGAAGCTGGACGATGTAGTTGAAGGACGCCCAGTAAATAGAGGCCACTTTTAGCAGGAGCCATAAAAGAACAAGGAAGTGATACCATTTTATTTCAATATTGATACTTCTGTAACTGATAAAAAATAACAAAATTATCAAGAAAATGAGATACTTTCCGGAATCTCCGATGATGGGATTCAGATATATTTCAAAAAAACTATAGAATAAATAACCGCAGAAGAGCAGGGTCAAAAGCGGATGGGCTGTCTTCAAGTTGTTTGAATCCAATTTCTCATACATGGATTTCTTTTGCTCCTGTCAATTTCCACCGTTCGATCGGAGGAGTTCGTTGAAAATCATCTTCCATTCCTTCTCAATGGCATCCAATCTGAACCTTCCGCAGTCATTTTTGCCATACTTCGACATATTGGCACGCAGTGCACTGTCGGATATCAATTTGTTGACGCACGCGATCATGGCCTCTTTGGAGAAAGGATCGATCAGATAACCGTTTTCCCCGTCGCGAATGATTTCATTGGGGCCGGTCAATATATCGAAACTGATCAGCGGAAGCCCGAACGCCATGCCTTCCAGCAAAGTCATCGGGAACCCCTCGTACCGGGAGGTCATCACAAGCATGGAATAATCATTGTATAATTCATATAGATTGCCGACCTGGCCTTTAAGGGTCAGGCGGCTTTCCAGCCCATAACTGACGATCCGCTCCTGAAGCAGATCCTTCAAATCGCCCTGCCCGTAAATATCCCAGCTCCAGCCCGGATTTCGCGGCAGTATTTCTTTAGCGATCTCAACCAGCAGTTCAAAATTCTTTTGATAAGACAGGCGCCCGACACTTAATATCTTTTTGGAGCTCTCGTTGTAATCCTTCACATGCCGGATGGCCTCTTCATCGATCGGATTATAAATCTGAGCGACATTGCCGATGCCGTATTCACCTGTAAAACTCTTTTGATCATGCTTTGTCAGCGTAACGACAATATCCGCGTTTTTCGCCCCAAATCTCCTGCACAGCAGCTGGAAGGAATGGTCCTTGGCATTGGATACATTTGAATGCTCCCAGCAGATACATCTTGTTTTTCCACCTCTGCAGGCAAGTATGGAAATCGGATAATACAAAGCGCCGCAGGCGATCAGTATGTCGATGTCATTTTCATTCAAATACGCCTTCAATCTTTTGATCCCGCCGGTCAAAATCGCCTTTCTCATATTCAAGGGATCGGCAAACAAATGGTTCCTGATGATCTCCGGTTCCATATGATAAAGATCCTGCTTATGCGTATCGAAAAAGCTAAGCGCATAAATAGCATATTCCTGATCCTTGCATAGACTGTTCGCCAGAATCGAAGTGACCCTGCCGATACCGCCGTTATCTGTAAAACCTCCCAGCAAATAACAAATCCTCATTGCTTACGGTCCTTCCATTCGGCTCGAAATCTGTCATATTCCCGTTCAAGTATCGCTGTATATTGCTTTGTTATATGCTCGTAGTCGAAGTTCTCTATTATATATGAAATCGCATTCCGACTTATTTCCTGATATTTTTGCCCGTCCATCTCTGCATGATCCAGTATTTTCCTTCTGAAATCCTCCTGATCCCCGGCTTTGAAGACTGATCCGTTTTCATGGCTGCATCGGTCTGCGTTGATGCTGTTATCCTCCGAAACGACAGGCAGTCCGCAGGCCTGCGCATCATAGAAGCTCAAGCTGCACTGCGTTGGAAAGACCGACAGATCGCCGGCCTGGTAAAACCGTGGCAGATCCGTATAATTCTGTGTTGGAAAACGGATGATCCGATTTTCCGATTCGGAGAAAACGCGCTCGACCTCCTTTCCGTATGCGTCGGCCACACTGCCGACGATCACGAAAACCACCTGGCGGCCGGTTTTGGGAATCAGTTTGGTTCTGATGCCATTAGCAAGAAAGAGCCCGCCTTTTGATTCTGTAAGTTTGCCCGTATATATCACCACAAAATCATCCTCTGAAATTCCGTGCTCGCTTCTGAACCTGATCCTTTCTTCGCTGTCGGGCCTGAAAAGGCTCGTGTCAGAGCCAAAGGAAATGAATGGCGCCAGTTCGGCCGGTATGCCCAGATGTGAAATGACGTAATCATCATCCTGCGCTCTTATCACGATAAATTTATTTCGTTTTATGATTCTGCTGAGGATCAGTCTATAAAAAAGCTCGTATGCTCCGGCCAGCCTGTTTCTGCTGGCCATCGCCAGCATATGGGAATCGAAGACGATGGGGTAATCCTTACGCCTGAACAGCAGCACGATCGACGCATAGGATTCGACAAGATGCGCGAACACGATATCGGGCTCCAGCCGGCTGATTACCCGGAACAGCTCGTTCGTATATATAGCTCTGTTGGAGATATATCGCCGCACGGGCACCCTGATGATTTTGACTCCCGATTCCGCCATGTATTTTTCGTCATGCTGATCCATGTTTTCCCCGCTGTCCCCGAATTCCTGATATACAGGATAGATCATGTCCTTGTCAACGGTTACGATATAAACATCATGTCCCTGCCTGCTTTGGAATTTCGCCAGCGGGTTGACCTGATAACCATAGAGCGGATGGAAAGTTTCATCAATATGCACGATCTTCATGATTATCCCCTCCGGCCGCCAGGAATGAACAAGGATCTTCGATATCCACGGACATCCGCTTAAGATCATCGTCACTCCGGTTCCACCAGCGACTCTTGATCAGCGCCTCGATAGTGTCCTTGTCAAACCGTTTCCTTAATTCCCTGGCCGGATTGCCGGCCACGATGGCATAGGGTTCGACGTCTTTTGTGAGAACGGACCCCATCCCGACAACCGCACCGTCGCCTATTATGACGCCGCTTCTGATCAGGCAGCAGTCACCGATCCAGACATCGTTTCCGATGACCGTCCTTTTCGACGTCTTGTACGAATGTGCCGAGAAATTTTTTTTCAGGATGTTTCTGCCCGAATGAAATACCGGCGAGGTCGACACCCATTCGATCGGATGGCTCGCACCGCCTATGATGCAATGATCCCCGATCGAGCAGAAATTTCCAATTTCAACATTTACAGCGGTGCAGCAATTGCCGATATAAGAGTATCTTCCCATTTTCACATCCACGACATTCGAGGCTGAACAGACTCTGGCTGTTTTGTCGATCCTGGAATTCCTGATTGACGGAATCTGCAGTTTTAAAATCAATTTGGATATCAAAAATTTCAAATCCATTTGCTTCACCATGCTATCGCAAGCTCCCCCAGACAACTCTATTCACATAATCGGTGTATGACAATATGATCCTCAGGATCTTGTCCGATACATTCTCCATGCTATAATCCGCTACAGGCCGCAGCGTGTCCGTCTTTTGTGTTTCAAGGACCGCCAGCCCCTGCAGGATCCTGTCGCTGCAAAGGCCCACCATCATGACGGAGGCTTCTTCCATGGCTTCGGGCCGCTCGTGCGCCTGTCTGATGTTCAATGCCGGAAAGCGCAGGATGGAAGCTTCTTCGCTGATGGTCCCGCTGTCGCTCAGCACCGCTTTGGCTCGTGTCTGCAGCTTGACGTAATCATTGAAACCGAGCGGATTGAGCAGTTTTATCAGGCTATTGAACACGATCTTGCTTTCATTGATCATGTTCCTGGTCCTCGGATGGGTGCTGACAATGACCGGAATCCCGAAACGATCCGCAATGGCATTCAGGCTGCCGGCCAGCTCATGGAAATTGGAGGCGTCGTCGATGTTTTCCTCCCTGTGGGCTGAAACGACAAAGTATGAGCGCTCACGAAGCCCCAATCTTTCAAGGATATCGGATTTTTCGATGTCTTCAAGCCTTGATCCGATCACTTCCGTCATTGGGCTGCCCGTCTTGATGATCCTGTCTGGGGGAAATCCTTCCTGCAGCAGATATTCTCTTGCGATATCGCTGTAGGTCATGTTTATGTCCGCGACATGATCCACGATCCTCCGGTTCGTTTCCTCCGGCACCCTATAGTCAAAGCAGCGGTTCCCGGCTTCCATGTGAAACACCGGAACGTGCCTCCGCTTTGCCGCGATCGCGCAAAGGCAGCTGTTCGTATCTCCCAATACCAGAAAAGCATCGGGCTTGACCTTCTCCAAAACCACATCGATCCTTGAAAGGATATTGCCGATCGTTTCCATTGGCGTTGCTGCGGCCGCTTCAAGGAAATGATCAGGCTTCTTAAGCTTGAAATCCTCAAAGAAAACTTCATTGAGCTCATAATCATAATTCTGGCCGGTATGGACAAGGGTGTGGTCGATTGCTTCCGAAGCTTCCAGTTTATTGATGATTGCAGACAGCCTGATGATTTCCGGCCTCGTTCCCACGACAGTCATCACCTTGAGTTTCTTTATCATATCAGACCTCCATAAAATAGGTGTCCGGATGTTCCGGATCATACTGCTCGTTCGCCCATATCAGGAATACCATATCCGTGTCTCCGGTGTTCTCGATATTATGGGTGTATCCAGCCGGGATATCGACTGCTTCGAGCTTTTCTGCGCTCATATGATACTCAAACGCCGCTTCGCTGCCGATCTGCCGAAATCGGATCACGGCCTTGCCGCTCACGACGAGAAATTTTTCGCTCTTGGTATGGTGCCAGTGGTTTCCTTTTGTTATTCCCGGCTTCACGATGTTGACGGAAACCTGGCCTCTGTCAGCCGTCCTGAGAAATTCCGCAAAGGCTCCCCTGCTGTCTTTACTTGTTCTGAGCGGATAGCTGAATCCATCCTGCGGCAGGTAACTCAAATAGGTGCTGTAGAGTTTTTTCGTGAAATTATCCCTCATGTCAGGCACGAGGAGGTTTTCCCTGCTTTTCGCGAATGATCTGATCAGTTCCAGGATGTCTCCGAGCCTCGCCTTATGGACCGGAGCAACTTCGCAATAATCCCCGGCTCTTTTCTCCAGGCCTTTCAGGGCACGGATCAGTTCTTCGACAACATCGTCTATATAGACCAGCGACATGATCACATCCGGATCGTTGATCTCTATAGGGAGGCTGTTCGCCACATTGCTGCAGAATGTCGCGATCGCGCTGTTATAGTTCGGTCTGCACCATTTTCCAAAAACATTCGGAAAGCGGTAGATCAGAACTGTCGCGCCGGTTTCCCCGGCATACTCAAGCATCAGATCTTCTCCGGCCTTCTTGCTGCGGCCGTACGGATTGTCCAAAGCAGCCTGTATGGATGAGGCGATCATGACGGGGCATTTGTTGCCATGACGCTTCAATGTATCCAATAGCGTCGATGTGAACCCAAAGTTGCCCTTCATGAATTCAGACTCATGCTCCGGCCTGTTGACGCCTGCGAGATGGAATACAAAATCGGCGTCCGCGCAATAGGCATCCAATAGCGAGGGATCTGTTCCGATATCGTATTCGAATATATCTGCATAAAGTTGATTATGCAGCTCCGCCGTCAGGTTTTTACCGACAAAGCCCTGCGATCCCGTCACGAGTATTTTCATTGTCTTTTCCAGCCTTCCAGCTCCTGTTGCACATAGTCAAGCTTCAGAAGCTTCTGCTTGATCTGTTCGACATTCAGTCTTTCGGTGTTGTTGGAGTTGTATTCTTCACCGGATGAAAGCTTTCGGTTTCCGATTATAAAATATTTGTCATAGTTCAGATCTCTTGAATCTGCAGGCACTCTAAAGAATCTTCCAAGGTCGGCGGCCACGAGATTTTCCTCTCTGGTCAGCAAAGTCTCAAATGTTTTTTCGCCGTGGCGCGTTCCTATCACCTTGATTTCATTGTCTGCGCCGAATATTTCCCTGACAGCCAGCGCCAGATCCCCTATGGTCGAAGCCGGTGATTTCTGGACCATGATGTCGCCGGCCTTCGCGTTGCTGAAAGCGAACAGCACCAGCTCCACAGCCTCTTCGAGGCTCATGAGGAACCGTGTCATTCCGGGGTCTGTTACTGTCAGCGGGAGACCGGCTTTAATCTGATCGATGAACAATGGGATCACCGAGCCTCGCGAAGCCATGACATTGCCGTACCGCGTCCCGCATATCATCGTTTTGTCAGGGTCTACCGTCTTTGACTTAGCTACAAGGACTTTCTCCATCATCGCCTTGGATATGCCCATGGCATTGATCGGATACGCAGCCTTGTCGGTCGACAGGCAGATCACCTTTGATACACCGCTTTCAATTGCAGCGGTCAGGACGTTGTCCGTTCCGAGCACATTGGTCTTGACGGCTTCTAACGGAAAAAACTCACAGGACGGCACCTGCTTGAGCGCTGCCGCCTGGAAAATGTAATCCACGCCGTGCATGGCGTTTTTAATGGACGGCAGATCCCTGATATCCCCGATATAGAACTTGATCTTATCGCTTTTATAGAGCTTCCTCATATCGTCCTGCTTCTTTTCGTCGCGCGAAAAAATACGGACCTCTCGTATATCGGTATTCAGGAACCGTTTCAGGACCGCATTCCCAAAGGAGCCTGTACCACCGGTAATCAGAAGAGTCTTGTCTTTGAACATCCTGTCACCCCCTCGTCCCTGGATCAAAATGGCTTTCCAGGATCTCGGCCGAACGCCGTACCTGATAATGCTTTTCTATAAATTCGCGGCCGTTTCCGCCCATTTCAGCGAGCTCGGCCGATTTGGACATTTCTTTGACTTTATTCATAAACGCCCGGGCATCTCCCGACCAGACCCATTCCCCAAGCCGCGCATCCCTGATCAGGTCCCTGATGTCGGTCGCCGTGTCCGTGGCCGCCAAAACCGGTTTGGCATACTCCATATAGGACAATATCCGTGATGGATAGTTCGGTATCGTGAACCGGGGATCGAGCACGATGAGGCCGATATCGATCTCACGCGTGATCTGTTCATATTCGTCGCGAGGCAGATTGTCAAGCAGAAGCGCATTCCGTATTCCATTTTCCTTGATTGTCTGCTCCAGCTTGTGTTTATCAGCCCCCCGGCCGACAAAGAGGAAAAACAATTCCTGATCATCCCTGAATTTCCTGATCGTTTCGCAAAGCAGCTCCAGATACTGCGGCCTTCCCATGTTGCCGCCGAAAAGAAAGACGCATGATTCGTCAGGAATGCCGAACTTCTTTCTCATTGGCCGCCCGTTTGGCTTCGGTTCATGGCTGAGCCGCTTTGTATTCGGAAACAGCTCGACTTTTACAGGATCGATCCAGGAATTGTGCTCCAGGATGTATTTCACGTTGGCCGGCGACATGCAGCCTATAAAGTCTGCTGTTTGATAAAGCTTTTTCTCTTTGCCGGCAAAGTAGCGCCAGACAAAGCTGTTTTTTTTCATGATCCCCAGATCGACAGCGTTTTGAGGAAATATATCCTTAAGCATCAGATATTTCGGACAGCCAAAGTGCTTTCCAGCCCAGCATACAAGATCTGAATTCGTAACGGGTGGCGCTTCATAGAGAATGAAGTCGAAAACCCTGTCCTTCAGATATTTTCGGATGCCTCTCCTCATCAGTATCGGGATCTTCAGCGTCGTCATGCCCTTTCTGATGAAGCCGACATCGTAATAGTCCCCGGTGATGATCCGCAGAACCTCAAATCCGCGCTCTGTTTTCAATTGGCCGTGTTGATTGCTTCCGGCCGGCTCTGAAACCGCCACCGTAATTTCATGTCCTGCTTCATGCAGCGTTTCCGCCAAATCCGTATAGATCGTCGCGCCCTTTTCCGGTTCCGGGAACGAAGTTGCTATATACAGTATTCTAAGCATATCCAGATCCTATCCTTCAACACATATCGTGATGCTTTCAACGGCTCTTTCACATTGCCGGATCGCCGTTCCGGCGTCCCGTGCCTGCGAAATGACAAATCCGATCCTGTCTGCGCTGTTGTTCACTTCCCCGATAATATCTCCGATGTTCCTCACAAAGCTAATTTGTTTTATTCCCGGAAGACGCTGCGCGGCGTCGACGCCCCGGATATCGGTGATCTTCCCTGCAGGCGTTTCAAAATAGCGTATCGCTGAACCCATGCTTATTGTCTTTTCCATGACCGGTCTCGCGCCCATCGCAATGTCGATGCAGCATCCGACCATATCAACGCCTGTCGACAGCGGCACCAGATGCGAAGTGATGTTGTCGCCGCCGAGTCTTGCTCCGAGCTCTACGATTTTGGGGCCGCTTTCAGTTATGATGATCTCTGTATGAGACGGGCCGTTTTCAATGCCTATGGATCCTACAGCCGACACGGCCGCCTCCCCGATCTGCCGCCTGATGGATCCGTCAAGCCCGGAAGGCTGTGAATGACCCATTTCCACAAATCTTGGCGCTCCGGTCGTTAATTTGTCTGTAATAGCGATAATATTGACATCTCCATCGACGCTCAGGGTCTCGACGCTGACCTCAGGTCCTGTCATATACTCCTCAACGACCAGCACGCCGCTTCTCGAATATTTTTTTCCGTAATCGTAGGCATATTCCATGGTGCTCTCATCATGATGATCCCGGATCAGAAACACGCCCCTGCTGCCGGAATTATCGGCGGGCTTGACGATGCATCGGCCTTTCAATCGGCTGATGGCATCCAGATATTGGTCATAACCTTCCACCCTGTAAAATTCAGGGACCGGCACGCCGCAAGCAGCCCAGCATTCCCTCATCAATGCCTTGTTTGTGGCTTTCAGCGCCGTCTCCATGCTGATGCCGACCAAATCCAGCGCCTCCGCTATCGCTGCGACGGAACGCATCGGCATGTCGCTCGCCATCGTCATTACGCCGTCTATGCGGTATTCCCTGGCTGCAGCCACTAGCCTTTGGGTATCGATCGTGCTGATTTCAAGACATATGTCGGCTTCCTTGAACCCGACCGCATTTTTATCCATATCGGCTGCTATCACCTGCAACCCCATTTCTTTCGCCTTCAGGATCGCCGGAAGCTGCAGAATGCCAGCGCCCAAAATCATCAGTTTTTTCATGGAATGCTCCCGTTTCAGTTCTTGTATATATTTTCTTTTTTCAATACGGCCCCGACTGTCCGCGCTATTATTTTCATATCGAAAAGCATTGAAACATTTTCCGCGTAATAAGCATCATTATTGAATTTTTCTTCCTGAGAGGCCGCGTTTCTAAAATACGCCTGGCTGTAGCCCGATACGCCCGGCCGCACTGTCAGGCTTTTTCTCTGATGCTCGGTATATAAATAGATGTCTTCGGGCAGATCCGGCCTCGGGCCGACGACACTCATATCGCCCTTGATGATGTTCAATATCTGAGGCGTCTCATCAAGACTCGTCCTCCGAATGATACGGCCGATCTTCGTCAGCCTCGGATCATTCTCGGAATTGAATGTCGAGCCGTCTTCATTCCTTATATCCGGCGCATTCATTTTCATTGAGCGAAATTTGTACATTTTGAAGATCCTGCCGTCTTTTCCAAGTCTGGGGGCGCTATAAAATACCGTTCCCCTGTCTTCCAGATATATCAACGGGCTCAGGATCATCAACATGATGATCCAAAACGGAAACGCTGCAATGGCTATTGTCAAGTCGCACAATCTTTTACCGAAATGCCTGTACATCCAACCACTCCCGCTCCGGTCCTTCAGCCTGCCGCTCTAGTTTCTGAACACTGCCGATATTGTCTTTGCCATTGTTCCGATATCTCCCCGGAAACTGTAATGCTCCAGGCTTTCAAGATTATAACGCATTTTTTCGGGCAGAACCGTCTCGATATAGGTTCTGTCGGCATCGGCGGCATTGCTGAGAATTTTTTCTTCATCCTTATATTTAATGCTCGCCTCCGAAGTGACGCCTGCTGGAAGCAGCAGCGTCGCCATCATTTCATCCGTGTATCGGTCGACATATTTGAGGACCTCCGGCCTGGTTCCGACAAAGCTCATGTCGCCGGTGATGATATTGATCAATTGCGGTATCTCATCCAGCCGATACTTGCGCAAATACCTCCCGACCCGCGTGATCCTGCTGTCGTTGTTCGTTGTGACCTGCGTTCCGATCTTGTCGGCATTGACCACCATGGTCCTGAATTTATATATTTTGAAGCGTTTTCCATACTGGGTTGCCCTAACCTGTCTGAAAATCGCAGGACCCCGCGAATCAACTTTTATGATCATGCCTATCAACAGCATCAGCGGCAAGGCCAAAACCAATACAGCAGCTCCTGCAGCGACATCAAACAAGCGTTTCAGCAGCAAACTCGATTGCTTTTTCCGCAGGATGTCATAATATCCGCGGACGGCTTCGTTTTTCATGCTGTCGGGAAGGTCTTCCCATTTTTTTAATAACAATTCCGGATCCCCGCCTCCCGCGATCGGTCCAATGCCGTTCAAAGATTATACAGGTCCGGCTTGAAACGGCTCAGGTTTTCCCTCGTCCATTGAATGGTTTCCTTTAAACCCTGCTCGAGCGTATACTCCGGTTCCCAATCCGTCAGTTCCCTGAGCTTCACATTGCTGCCAAGCAGCCTTCCGACCTCGCTGTTTTCCGGCCTCAGTCTTTCTTCGTCGCAATAGACCGTCGCCGAAGGCTCGATCTGGCGGATCAGCTCTTCTGCCAGCTGGCCGATGGATATCTCCTGCTGCGAGGCGATGTTGACCTCCTGGCCGATAGCCTTTTCACAGTTCAAAAGCTTGACAAATCCAGATACGGTATCCCTGACGAAGCTGAAATCTCTCTTTGGCGACAGGGATCCCAGCCTGATTTCAGTCCTGCCTGACAGCAGCTGTGTGATGATCGTCGGTATGACGGCTCTAGCCGACTGCCTCGGGCCATAAGTATTAAAAGGCCTCACGATCGTGACCGGCAGGCCGAAGCTTCGATAGAAGCTCTCCGCGATCCTGTCCGCGCCGATCTTCGTCGCAGAGTATGGAGACTGTGCCTGAAACGGATGCTTTTCATCGATCGGAACATACTGCGCGGTGCCATAGACCTCGGAGGTCGAGGTGATCATCACTCTCTTCAGCTGATGATCTCTGGATGCCTGCAAGACGTTCAGCGTCCCTTTTATATTAGTATCCACATAAGAATCCGGCGAATGGTAACTGAAAGGAATAGCGATCAGCGCCGCGAGATGGAACACCGCATCCATTCCTCCCATAGCCTTGCGAACACCATTGGGATCCCTGATGTCTCCTGCGAAAATCTCGATCTCATTAAGCTTGTCTTCAGGCAAAGTGTCGAGCCAGCCCCAGCTGTTGAATGAATTGTAGCATACAAAAGCCCTGACCTGGTATCCGTCCTGCATCAATTTCTCAACCAGATGGCTTCCGATAAATCCGTCTGCACCTGTTACAAGAACCTTCATTTCCGCTCCTCCGAATCCGCCAGTATTTTCTTTACGCTGTCGCATACATAACCGACCTCCTCCGCCGTCATTCTGTAATACAGCGGCAGTGTCAGCTCATGAGCCTCCACATATTCGGTTTCCGGCAATACGACTGCCGGATCGATGTAGTGCGTGAACCGGTGCACCGCCTGATAGTGGACGCTGGTTTGTATGCCAAAGTCCTTTTCCAGTTTTTCGCGAAATTCGTCCCGCCCTATGCCGCAGCTTTCATTCAGCACGATCGGAAATATATAATTGGAGGATTCATACGCTTCTCCATGAAAAGGAACCGTGATCCCGGCCAATCCGGCAAGCCGCTTTTGATAAAGACCTGCCAACTGTTTTCTTTTTTCAATGTCGCCGGCCAGCCTGCCGAGCTGCACTATTCCAATCGAGGCCCGAATGTCGTCCAGCCTGTAATTATAGCCGACCTGCCTGATATCGTACGCGGAGGCATGCCCAAGCGCCCTGTCATATGAAGACGCCGTCATGCCGTGGGAGCGCAGAAGCCTGGCCTCCTTTGCGATGCGATCGCTGGCCGTCACGATCATGCCGCCTTCCGCCGTCGTGATATTCTTATTTGAATAAAAGGAGAACGCTCCAACCGTACCCAGCGTTCCAAGATGCCTGCCTTGATAGCGGGCTCCCGGCGCATGGGCCGCGTCTTCGATGATTTCAAGCTGATGCGCTTTAGCTACGGCAATGATCTCATCCATCCGGCATGCAAATCCGCCGTAGTGCATTGCGATGATCGCCTTTGTCCGTTCTGTGACTTTTCTTTCGATATCCCGGGAAGATATTGTAAGATCGTCTCGGGATACGATATCTGCAAAAACAGGCTTCGCCCCGGTATAATGAACTGCGTTGACTGTAGCCGCGAATGTCAGGGAGGGCACGATCACCTCGTCTCCGGGCCCGATGCCCAGCGCGAGCACCGCAAGATGCAGCGCCGCAGTGCCGCTGCTGACAGCGATCGCATGCCGCGCCCCTGTCATCTCTGCAAATCCTTTCTCGAATTCCAGTGTTTTAACTCCGGACGAGATCCATCCGGAATCCAGGACCTCCATGACAGCCTGTTTTTCCTCTTCTTCGAAATGCAAGTCAAAGAGGGGGACTTTCCAGATCATGTCAAGTCCCCCTTCCTCTTCCCATACAAAATCATTCCCAGTTTGCGCCTCATATCCATATCAGCCTGCTCATAATCCGAAGGCCGTCCGATATCCATCCAGTAGCCCATATAAGGATAGGCCTTCACCTTTTCCCCGTGTTCAAGCAAGGTTAACATCAGGTCATCGAAACCGAAATAGGTATTGTCGGGCACATAGTCGAATACCCGCTTGCTGAAAACATAAAGCCCCATGCTGACATTGAAATCAAAGACCGGCTTTTCTTCAAATTTATTGATATATCCGTGATCGTCAAAATCGAGCACGCCGTAATCTATTTTTTCATCACGCTCGTGGGTGGCGATCGTCAGGATCGCTCCGCTTTTCATATGCTCTTCATATAAGGTATTGACCGAGAGATCGGTGATAATGTCGCCGTTCATGACCAGGAAATTATCCGGCAGGTCTTTGATCAGCTTGATCGGCGCGACTGTCCCGAGCGGTTTTTTTTCACAGGAATAGTTGATATTGACGCCATGCTCCGAGCCATCTCCGAAATACGAGCTGATCAGCTCGCCCATATGATTGACGCAGATCCTGAATTCAGTGACTCCCTGGGATTTGAGATTGTCGATGATAAGCTTGAGTATCGGTTCATCGGCCACCGGTACCAGCGGCTTCGGCAGCGTTATGGTGTAAGGCTTAAGCCGCGTGCCCTTGCCTCCCGCTAAAATAACAGCTATCATTATGGATCGCCTCCCGTCTATCGAAGAATTTTCAACAATGTGGTCATGATGATCTTCAAGTCCGTCTTGAGCGACATTTCATTGATATATCTAAAATTCTGATCGAGCTTCGTCTCCATCAATGTCTCAACATAATATTTTTCAGGATCGTCTGCCTTGCTGAGCAATTCGCCTTCGCCAATAAAGCTGATGGCCGCGAAGTCCGTGATTCCCGGCTTGACCTTCAGGATCTGCATCTGCTGATCCGTATAAAGCTTTACAAAGCACGGCAATTCGGGCCTTGGGCCTACCAGGCTCATATCCCCGATAAAAACATTCCATAATTGGGGAAGCTCGTCAAGTTTGTGCTTCATGAGAAAGCTGCCGAAATTTGTCAGCCTCGAATCGTTGATGGCAGTGACATTGGGGCCGTTGCTGCCTGCATCGTCACGCATCTTGCGGAATTTATAGATATAGAATTCCTCGCCGTCTTTTCCAACGCGGATCTGCCGGTAAAAAACAGGGCCCGGAGAATCGATTTTTATTAGAATAGCAATCACAAGAAAAGCAGGGCTTAATAAAATCAGTCCGACAGAAGAAAAAAAGATGTCGAAGATTCTTTTCGAGAACAACGTCATTGGTCTGCCCTCCTAAATCTTATTCCGGAATGCCGATCCTGCTCAGCCCTTTTACATTTTCGGAGTTCATCAGCGTTTCTCAATCCGCAAAATACATCCTTCAACTTCAGGATACAAGATAGCGTAAATCCTATGTGATCTTTTCTTTCGTTCAATACTCAACTGCTGTGTGGATAGGTGATAAATATATAATACTAAAAACAGCCCTTCATGTCAAGGAATGCGGCTTTGTCGCATTGTGACACAGGCTCGTTTTGACGCGTTCACCGGTTTTCTTTTTTTACTGCGCGGCCTCTGCGTACGCTGTGGATCAGCAGCCCGGTCAGGCTGCCCGCAAAATCAATAAGACTGTCGCCGACCATAGATGTCCTTCCAATAATAAAACTCTGCCGGAACTCATCCAGATTTGCAATCAAAAGGCATATCAGCAGAATCAGTGTCACGCTCAATTTCGACTCCAGCATATACACTTCCCTGATTTTCAGCAGCAGCAGGCAGAGCACCAGGTATTCCAAAAAATGGCCGCCCTTGCGGAGCAGGAAATCGATTTGATCTGCGCTGAACAGGCCACTGTTCGCGCCATGGGCGAATCCCGACAATAACCTGTATATTTCTTCAGACATCATGATTGTCTTGCTATTGGAATCCATATCGGAAGACATCAGGAAAATCAGGCAGATCCATAGGATCAAGCCGATGATGATCAATTTCCTCGAGGCTCGGTTTGACAAGATCGATCACAGCCCTTCATGGTTTCGTATATCGTCGAAAAACAGCGGAAGCCCTCCGGTATGAATGAAGAGCACTCTGGCGCCCTTGACGCCATGTTGCTTCAAATATTCGCCCATTCCCCAGAAAGCCTTGCCTGTGTATGTCGTGTCCAGAGGAATCCCGTCAGAGTTCAGGACCTCCCGGATGGATTTCATAATGCGGTCGTCATATCTGCCATAGCCTCCGCAGATATAGCGGTCCTCAACATATATATTTTCGTCAAGGTGAGCCCCGCCTTCGCAGCCCAGGGCCTTTTTGACGTTATCGGCAATCAGCGCCCTGACTTGACCATGCGTCCGCGCAACAGATATACCCACTATCCTGGCATTTCCGTGATGCTTCAGTTTGCCGCAAATGAGCCCTGATTGGGTAATACCCGTCGCCGAAGCATGAAAAATATAATCGAATTCCCGTCCGGCTGCGGTCTCGCAGCTCTGTATCTCATCATATGCCTCAATATAGGCCGGCACCGCTATGTGGTCGTTCCCGCTGCCGTGAATGTCGCCGTATATGTAATATGGCTTCAGCCCTTTCAGCCTGCAGTCATCCATGACGCTCCCAACTGTTTCGCAAACCCGGCTTTTATCGCAGCATATCGGCTCGATGCCAAGCTGCCTGATGATTCTGCTGTTGCAGGTTTCTGCCATCGTCCCGTCCTCATCCGCGGACATGACGACCCGGCATTCCAGCCCCTTCGCTTTGCACATATTGGCCATCACCCTGTTGATGTTGGATCTGCTGCCGCCGTATGTTATGGCACAGTTGCAGCCTTTTGCCTCCAGGTCTTTAAAATAATGCTCAGCAATCCTGACCTTGCTGCCGCCAAATGAAAACGGAAGCAAATCATCGCGCTTGATAAAAAAAGTGTTTTCCCCGTCATCATATTTCATTTGCTGGATCGGTGTCGTGCAGGCAATGCTTTCCATGACTTCAAGCGCTCCTTCTTGATCTATCTGTAGCAGGGGAAATAGGCGTCATTGACACTCCCCTTCAATCTCAGCAATTCCTCGTAAAGCTCATTTGAGTGGACCCTGGACCCGACATAGAAATCATAGAATCCTTCCTGCGTGAATAATTTCTTGTATTTGAACAAGCTGTCCGTGGCGCCGCTGCCGATGTCCAGAAGCCTCTTGCCGTTGTCCTTGCCCCATTCGGCGGCCTTATATGTGATCAGGGCATTCACGTCGAGTCCAAAAAATTTGGGGTCATTGCCGCACAAATGATAATGCACATAGTCGTCCGAATAAACAAATATGCCGGAAGACGCCGTCTCGTCTCCTACATATCCGTTGATGATAAATACGTTGCCCATGCAATAATCGACCAAATCCTGAACATATTTTCTGCTATAGGTCGAAGCTGCGTCGAGCTTGTTTTTTTTTACCATCAGACTGTATAATCGGTAGAATTCGTCAACTGTAGTGCATTTGAAATCAATTTCTGTCCGGACGCCTTTCTTTTCAGCATTCCTCACGTTTCCCCGCCGCTTCGCCGAGAATTCCAAATTGAAAAAATCCCCGCTCAAATCGATCCCAATCGTACCAGTGAATTTCTTCATCTCATAGAGCTCTCTGAAATCTTCATGGTTTTTCAGCCACGGCGAAAATCGGGCAAATTCAGCCGCGATATTATTCGCGACGCAGTAATTGTGAAAATCCCTGTCGAAGCTTCGAATCAGCTCCGCTCTCTCTTTCCCGCATTGAATAACAATCGGCCCGCAGTAACGCCAGGGGGATACGATATCATAGGTGTCCGGAAGGATGCCCGTCGGGCGTTTGATAAAACGGCTCAGCACAATGCCGTGATCATCCTCGTATTCATAGGAATGATAGGTCCCGCCCATATAATCCGCATGCATCCGGCACCAGGATTCCTCAAAGAAAATATCCGGTATTTTCATTCATCTTCCCCCCACTATAAACGCATCGTCACGTACTCCTGGTATTTCCTCGCGATGATCATCTTTTCGATCGAAAGTTTTCTGTCGATCGGTCTTCCCATGAAGCAGTTCAAATGGTTCGACACCATGTCGTATCCAGCCATTTGTGTGAATGCCACTCCGGCGGAAAACCTGGGATTGATTTCCAAAAAATAAAATTCCCCTCCGGCCGTTTCAATAAATTCAAAATTAGCAGTGCCGTTTATTCCGACCTTTTCTGCGATCAAGGCGCTTATGCGCTCCAGCTCAGGTTCTTCAAAGATTTCCACAGTGGTTCCGGCTCCTTTCGGATTCCGGAGCAGTTCTCTTCGCGGAATGCAGACCGTCTCCCCCGTCAGGCTGTCCCGGACCACATCCACTGTGACGATATTGCCTTTCAATAATGGCTGCCGGACATAATCGCTTCCATTCAAAGTGTTTTTCAGGTATTCCAATTTGATTTCGTCAGCTACTCTGTGGCATCCCTGACTGCTTCTGCCGGATACCGGTTTGATGATCATCGGAAATTCGACATCCGCATCATCGGCCAAGAGCGTTGTCGGAATAATGTTTTCAATGCCCGCTTCATTTAAAAAGATCGGAAGCCGGTACTTATTCCTGCATAATCGGACTGTATTTTCATCGGGAACGCATAATACTGTGCCGCTGGCCAAAAACGACTCTTTCAGGCAGCAAAGCAAGTCCACCTCCGGATCGGTCAGAGGGATAACATAATCGATTTGTTCATCATGACAGACATCAGAGATGAAACCGATAAAAAGGTCCCCCTCCACTGCGGGCGGGGCCCGGTAGAACCTGTCCACATTACAGGCATCGGCGATCCAGGGCCCGGGATACATATCGGCACCAATGACATGATGCCCCTTCGCCTTTAATTCTTTTATGACGATATCCGCTGAAAAAGATCCTATCGCCGTCAAGAGTATCCTTGCCAAAGTATTCCCTCCTACTCCCTGTATGCCGGAAAATACCGGTCATTAGCCTTGCCTTTAAGGGCGATCAGCCTGTCATACAATTCATTCAAACGGATTTTGTGCCCGACATGGAAATCATAGACGCCGTTCCTGGCGAATTGCTTCTTGAAGCTGAAAATGCCCTCATTTCGTGCTCCTCCTTGGTGCAGCGCGATCTTGCCGTTGTCCCTTCCCCATTCACAGGCCTTCAATATCACCACGCTATTGGCATTGAATTGGTAGAATGCCGGATCATTGCCCGTCAGATAACTGTGCAAAAACCGATCGGAATGAATATAGACGGTCGACGAGACCGCTGTCATCCCAACGGCGGCGCTGGCGATGAATATATGGCCTTTGCACATGCGAAAAGCGTCGGACATATATCGCCTGCTGAGCATGGACTTATGCTCGGGATCCTCCGTGTCATTCTTGTCGTACATCAGGTTGTAAAGACGGTAAAACTCATCCAGGGTATCGCCTTCAAAGTCGAATTGTACACGCACGCCGCTTTCCTCTGCCCTGTTGATCCTTCTGCGGCGCTCCTTGCTGAATTCCGTATGGAAAAAATCCGTCGTCAGGTCAATGCCTGTCGTGTAGCCATGATGCTTCAGCTCATACACATCCCGGAAATCTTCATGATTCCCGATCCACGGTGAAAACCGGATGTATTCGGCGGCTATACTGTTTTCCTCGCAATATTTCTGGAAATTCCGGTCAAAATTCCGCACCAGAGCCGCCTTCCCTTTTTCGCTGCAGTCCAGGATGACAGGACCGCTGAACCCGGTCGGCGACAAGATGTCGTAAGTGTCAGGCAGGATATTCGTCGGCCGTTTGATAAAGCGATGCAATATGCGGCCGTTTTCATCCTCATATAAATACGAATGATAGGTGCCGCCATCATTCGCGGCATTCAGCATCCCCCAATATTCCTCAAAATAAATATCCGGAACTTTCATATCGTCACTCCCTCGACTCTATGACGCCGCACACCCTGTCGATATCTTCGTGAGACAAATACGCATGCATCGGCAGCGCAAGAACACGGTCTGCCATATATCTGGCCACCGGCAAATCCGGATCTCCGAACTGCCCGCCATAACAAATGAAATCAGGCGTCAGCGGCGTAAAGTATTTCTTTGACGTGATATTCTGTTCAAGCAATTTTCCAGCGAGTTCATCCCGGGTGCGCCCATATCTTTCTTCATCCACGAGGATCGGAAAATAAGTGCAATTGCGTGTGTCGCAATCCTTGTCCGGGATCAGCCTGATACCCTCCACATTTTCCAGCCTGCGTCTGTACTGGCTGTCCGCAGTTTTTCTCTTATCCAGTTCTCCGTCGATATATCTTAAACAGCACATACCCATCGCTGCCTGGAACTCGTTCATTTTGCCATTGATACCCGCAAGCTCCATCCCATACTCGACCGCAAGATTTTTCCCGTAATTCGCCAGCTTTGTCAGTTTTTCTTTGATTGCGGCATCACGGCATGCAGCCGCACCTCCTTCGATCGTATGGAAGGATTTGGTCGCATTGAAGCTGAACACCGATATGTCTCCGAAGGATCCGATACCCCTTCCGTTGATACTGACGCCGAAAGCCTGGGCGGCGTCATAGATGACCTTCAACCCGTGCTTACGGGCAATCGCATCGATTTTTTCCGTGTCGCAAGCGTTGCCGTATATATGGACAGGCAGGATCGCAGATGTTTTTTCTGTGATCAGCGCTTCTATTTTATCAGCGTCGATATTGCAATCATTGGATTTGATGTCACAAAAGACAGGCGTCAGGCCGTTTCGTACAATCGCGTGGGTCGTCGAACCGAACGTGAACGGGCTCGTGATAACTTCCCCTTCCAATTCGAGTGCCTCGATCGCAAGTTGCAGGGCCGTATGACCGTTGGCGAAAAGATTCAGGTTATCCACCCCCAGATATTGGCCCAGCTTGATTTCCAGTTCTTTATGAATGCCTCCGTTGTTGGTGAGCATGAGCGTATCCCATAAAGGCCGTATCTCTTCGATATATTCTTCGAGCGGAGGCATCGACGAATGTATCAATGCTATCCTTTTATTCATCATGCCGATCCTCCTTTTCCCTGTAGTCGCCGTTAATGATCATTTCCCACCAAGCCTTGTGCTCAAGATACCATTTGACAGTCAGCCTGATGCCTTCCTCAAAGTAAACCGATGGCTGCCAATCCAGTTCGTCTTTAATTTTTCGCGGATCTATGGCATACCTCAAATCATGGCCCGGCCTGTCCGTCACAAATCTGATGAGTTCTTCCGGTTTTCCAAGCTCCCTGAGAATGATCCTGACGACCTCCATGTTTGTTTTCTCGTTATGCCCGCCGACATTATATATTTCTCCAACCCTTCCCAGACGGACGATTTTGTCGATTGCGGCGCAGTGGTCCATGACATACAGCCAGTCCCGGACATTTTCTCCCTTCCCGTAGACAGGCAGCTCCTTGTCGGCCAGAGCGTTTGCAATCATCAGCGGGATCAGCTTCTCCGGAAACTGATAGGGTCCATAGTTGTTTGAGCATCTCGAAATGGTGGCGGGAAGGCCGAAGGTCCTGCAATAAGCCTGGACCAGAAGATCCGCTCCCGCTTTGGATGCGGAATACGGCGACGATGCATGGATCGGCGTCTCTTCGGTAAAAAACAGATCCCGCCTGTCAATGGGCAGCTCGCCGTACACTTCATCGGTGGATACCTGGTGAAAGCGGACTGTCCCGTAGTGCCGGCACGCATCCATGAGAACCTGGGTTCCGAGGATGTTTGTCCTCAGGAAAACGGACGGATCCGTTATAGATCTGTCCACATGGCTTTCCGCCGCAAAATTGACAACCACATCGGGCTTTTCTTTTTCAAAAAGTTGAAAAACAAGCTCCCGGTCTGTGATATCCCCCTTCACAAACTTGAAGCCCGGCTTTTTCATGGCGCCCTTCAGCGTATGAAGATTGCCCGCGTAAGTCAATGCGTCAAGGCAGACAAGCTCGCATCCCGGCTGTGTTTCCTGCATGTAATAAATGTAGTTTCCGCCGATGAAGCCGGCTCCGCCGGTAACAAGTTGTTTCATTATTGCTCCCCCTTCCCCGTGATCGGCTCTCACATCACATTTCAGCAATGATCCTGCAGATCCTTTCAATATCATGATCCTCAAGCTCTGCATAGACCGGCAGGCACAAGACCCTATCCGATATATATTCAGCGACAGGCGTATAAACTGATCGGAACCGATCCCTGTAGCATTCGTATTCCGTCACAGGCGGATAGAAATATTTTCTGGCGCCGATGTTGTTTTCATTAAGCCGCTCATACACCTGATCCCTGGTATGGCCGAAAAGCTTCTCGTCAAAGACAACAGGGAAATAGGCGAAATTTGATTCTACACCCTTCTGCTCCCGGTTGATCCCAATGCCGGCCCGATGATCGAGATACTCCCGATATTTTAAAACGACTCTCCTGCGGTTATCGATCTGACCCTCTATATGGCGTAGATTGCATATGCCCATCGCTGCCTGAAGCTCGTTCATCTTGGCGTTTCCACCGACATATTTCACGGAATCGGGTCCCATGATGCCAAAATTCTTCAAGCCATAAAGTTTATCCGTCAATTGACTGTCCCGAAAAGTGACGGCGCCACCCTCGACAGTATTGAAGACTTTGGTGGCATGAAAGCTGAAAACGGAGGCGTTGCCGAAATTGGCGGCACTGATCCCATTCAGCTTGACGCCAAACGCATGAGCGGCGTCGTAAATGACCTTGAGCCCGTATAGCTTTGCGATCCTGTCAATTTCCAGAACATCGCACATGTTTCCGTAAACATGGACCGGTATGATGGCGCATGTACTTTCAGTAATCAGAGACTCCAGCTTTTCCACATCGATCGTGAGATCATCCGGATCGATATCGCAAAAAACCGGTGTCAATCCACGCCGGACGATGGCGTGGACGGTGGATGGGAAGGTAAACGGCGTTGTGATCACTTCACCCGAAAGATCAAATGCCTCGATAGCCGATTCGAGCGCCAGATGTCCGTTTGCAAATAAGGAAACATGCGGCGTATCCAAATAGCGGGCCAGCAGCAGCTCAAGCTTTTGATGCTTTGAGCCCATATTGGTCAGCTGGCGGCTCTCCCATAGATCCCTGATTTCTTCAATATACTCCTCGTATTCCGGCATGGAGGATTGTGTGACCCTTATTCGCCTGCTCATCGCCCTGCCTCCTTCCTGCTTTTCATAATTTCTTTCACTGTTTCAAGCAAATATGTCAAGCATTCCACCTTTAAGAACCAGGCCATGGCGGTATAGGAAAAAATTCCCGAAAGAATCTGGACGATCAAAGTCGGAAGTGTATCCAATCCCAGAAATCCAACGCTATAGACAATAATGCCCATAGCCAGGGACATCAGGAATGACGGCAGGATGTCCTTCAACTGCCGCGCATAGCTGTAGTCCAGCAGTTTTTTATTCGGGAACGAATTGATATAGGTCGATATCAAACCGCTCAAGGCGCCTCCGGCCGCAATGGCATATACGCCATACGGAACAGCCAGGAAAAGTATCGAAAGTCCCAAAATCAGCTTGATCACTTCAAGCTTCAGGAATATATCACTGCGTCCAAGCGCGTTGATCGCCTGAAGATTTGCTGTCTGCATAGGCCAAAAAGCGTAAGCGACGCAGGCGAACTGTATGAACGGGACCGCTGGCAGCCATTTTTCAGTGAGCAGCGTTGCGACCAATGGCTCCGCGACGACCGCAAGACCCACCATCATCGGAAATATGACAAAGGAGCTTGTTACGATCGCGCGCCGCACCATGCTTTTTACTCTTTCCCTGTCATCCTGAAAGGACGACAAGGCCGGCAGCATGACCGAAACGATGGATCCGTTGATATTTATGATGATCAGCGCCGGAATCCTGTACCCTAAGTCATAATATCCGAGCATGGCGGGATTATAGAGTTTCCCGATGACGACGCTGCGCAGATTGTGATAGAGCGTCAGAATCAATGACGACAGCATGAGCTTCCATCCAAATGAGAATAATTTCTTCACCTGCGGCATTGAAAAAATCATTTTGGGCCGCCATTTTACGGTAAACCACAGAATGACGGTGACCGCTGCCTGATTCGTGATCATCTGTCCAACGAGTGCCCAGACGCCATATCCGGCGTACGCCATGCCTATGCCGACCGCTCCCGATACCGCTATCGCTCCGATGCTGCTGAAAAACAGTTTTTTGAATTTCATGTTTCTGGCTATAACAGCATTTTGAATGGAATTAAACGCACCGAAGAACAATGTCAGAGACAATACACGAAGGACCGGTACAAGACGCGGCTCGCTGAAAAAGTCAGCGATCGGCGGTGCTGATATGAAAAGCAGCAGATAGAAAAGTCCCGCAATTAAAAGGCTCAGGAAGAATACCGACGAGAAATCCGTCTCGTCCGCGTCTTTCTTTTGGATCAGCGCAGTATTCAGACCACTCTGCACAAAAATAACGGATATGGTTATAAAAACGTCTATGATAGCGATGATCCCATACTCTTCAGGCAGAAGAAGCCGTGCAAGCACGATTTGGACAACCAATTGGATCCCTTGTGTTCCGGCTCGCTCCATCAGCTTCCACAAGAGATTTGATAGAATTACAGGTCTTGTCATTTCATTTTTCATGAATCAGCTTCCTCATTGGTTTCTTATCAGTCCGATAAAATACGGGAGATGCTGCTTGACAAATATTTTAAACTTTTCTTTCCTTTTCAAGGCTTCATAGAAATCCCTGAATTCGGGGCTCTTAAGCTCCCTGAATTTGCCCTGCATCAATTTGATGCGAAATTCATTGTGCTTTTTTGCATTTGCTATGGCGTCCTTATACTTGTAATTCGTTGTCAGGTCTATCGCGTCGAGCATCGCGGCGATCCTTCCGAAATGAATGATCACTTTTTCCTCATCCGAAAAAATACGATCGGTCCAGGATCCTTTAACACTCACCCTATATGCCGACATGAACTCGTCCATGTAATAGACTGTGCCCTTGTTTGCCAGATGGATCGTCATAGGGTAATCCCCAACGGGAGCGATCTTGAAAAAATCCGGCCGAACTTCGTCATACTCCGAACGATAAAGCATGGTGTTCGTGGCAAAGAGTCCGCCGCCGCCTTCAATCACTTCTTCGGCTGTGAATACCTTGTCTCCTCGGTTCGGGCGCACTCTGGACCTCAGTTTCTTCTTGTCGGGCAGAACCTTGTATGCAGCATGCACACACAGACTGCATTCCGGATGCCGCTCCATATAATCCACCTGCTTCTGCAGCTTATGGGGGTCGATCCAAAAATCGTCTCCTTCGCAAACAGCTATATATTTGCCAAGCGCCCGCTTCCTTATTATGACCGATCCGAGATTTCCCAATTTGTACTGATTTTGAGTCTGGCAGATCGGCTTGATCAGCTCCGGATGCTTCCTTTCATACTCCCTGATGATCCCCGCCGTGCCATCGGTCGATGCGTCGTCATGGACAAGTATCTCGTAAGAAAAATCCGTCTTCTGCATCAGAAAACCGTCCAGGGCGTCCGATATATAACGCTCATGATTGAATGCCGTGCAGATGATACTGACCAATATTCCGTCATTGGTCTGTGCCGCTGCGTCCTGCGCCATCGCATACCCTGTTTCTGCTTTTTTTCTTACGCTCAAATTGCGTCACCTCCCGGATGGACTATGGAAAACCTGGGCCTCTTGACGATAGCGGCAATCAATCGAGCAGTGAAAGGATATACTTTCCATAATCCGTCATCTTCAGGCTTTCTCCGATCGACCGAAGCTGTCCGGCATCGATGAACCCCCTTCTCCAAGCGATCTCTTCCAGGCAAGCGATATAGAAGCCCTGTCTGGACTGGATCGTTTCGATGTATTCCGCCGCCTTCAGCATGCCTTCGGGCGTCCCTGTATCCAGCCAGGCCATGCCGCGGCCGAGGACCAGCACGTTCAGCTCGTCCTTGTCCATGTACGCCTTGTTGACAGATGTTATCTCGATTTCTCCTCTTTTGGACGGCTTAACATTTTTTGCGATCTGAATGACCTGATTGTCGTAAATGTACAGACCAGGAACGGCGAGATTGGACTTGGGATTCTTGGGCTTTTCTTCGATGGATAAAGCCTTGCATTCTTCATTGACCTCGACCACGCCAAAGGAACGCGGGTCCATCACTTCATAACCGAAAATGACCGCGCCTTTATCAAATTTCTTCGCTCTGTTCATCAATCGCGTCAGATTCTGTCCATAAAAAATATTGTCGCCCAGGATCAGACAGACCTTGTCACCGCCGATGAACTCCTCCCCGATTATGAAGGCATCGGCTATCCCTCTCGGTTTTTCCTGGACTCTGTAGGAGATTTTAAGACCCAGAGCGGAACCGTCCCCAAACAATTTCTGGTAGACCGGCGTATCCTCCAGTGTGGATATGATCATGATTTGCCGAATGCCTGCAAGCATCAGCACCGACAGCGGATAATAGATCATTGGCTTGTCGTAGATTGGCAGCAGCTGTTTTGAAACAGCCTTCGTCATCGGATAGAGTCTTGTACCCTTGCCTCCAGCCAAAATAATCCCTTTCATCATCATCCCTCCAATCAACAACCAGATACGATTCCGAAAACAGATTGACATTTGCGTGCATGCAAGTACGATTCGGCAATGCCTTCTCAATCTTTAACTACCATTATTCTATAAGATTAAAGCGATAATAGCAATTCGAATTGCATTTTGGGATCAATGAATGCAATTTAAAAATATTTCATCCCCTATTTTCTTTTAATAGTTTGTTGAAAAATGAAGATGCCGCGTTATTGACCCGTAAAGGATAATTGTTCTGAAAACGCGCCACGGTCTGAAGGGAATTGATCTCGAGAATCTTAAAGCCTTCCTCTGTTATGACGATATCGTAGCCCATGAACCGGAGTTCTGACAGGTATCTGCTGATTTCAATCAATTTCGTCTTAATCAGCTCCCAGTGTGGCAGGATCCCCTCTATCTTCAAATGCGTATCAGGATGCAAGACGCATTTGACAGTATGATGATCCTCTATTTTCAAGGCGTCGTGAAATCTTCCCGTTTCAACGTCAACAATCGCAGCGATGCCTCCGCCCGTTACATTGTCTACGACACCCGACCGTGCCGTTCCAAATCGCATGAACGCGTTGGCGATAACGGGATGGCGCCCGTCTTCGTTGACCACCATGACTCTGGCCGTATTGGGAGACACGCTGTATATTCTGCTTATTTCATGATGGGACCTGATGTACTCCGTGACGATATAGCCTTCCAGGCCTTCAATGAACTGCAGCATTTTTGTTCTGTCAACTATATTATTGTTTATCGAAAACCCGTCATCCGTGTAGGAAATCTTATGGAATCCGATCCCCGATTGACTATAGACCAGCTTCAAAGCCAAATTATTTTCACTCATCAGCAAATCGACAATGGCTTCTGCTGTCGCCGGGCTGTTGCCGTCGCTGTCCATGAGCGGCATGATCAGGTCCTTATCCGCTATGAGGCAATAATACCTGGGCATATACGAGTTAAACGGCTGCAGGATATATTTGGTCGTGACCTTGTCGTCGATCCATTTGTCAAATAAGCCATTGAGAGGATAAAGCCGGTAATAATCGCGATTGCTCAGGAACTGCCTGTAATTGGTTTCCGTCAGTCCATAGTCATCAATGTCGGATGAAAGGAATCCTCTTCTATAGGCCCAGATTTTCTCTCTCAAAGAGTTTTGCCTGTTTTCGAACAAATCCTCCGATATCTCGCCGCTCAGCAAAAAAGCGCAGTGCGATGCGTAGCCACTTTGGATAAATATCCGCGTCAATGCCTTTTCTGTGACTTTTTTCATATCGCTGCCCTCCCATTAGCAAGTTTACTTGGCACTACCCGGAAAAGCAGGAGCAAATGCCTGAATCCCATGGCGATCCTATCCATAAAATGAAACAGCCTCCATCCATTTCTGAGCAGAGGCTGCTTCGACCCGAGTGTGCTGCCTGTGTCAGACAACGAGTCTCATGGCAAACTAGTCCCAAATATCATTGTTCCAATTGTCAAGCGCGGTAGCATAGAATTTTGCAAGCTCCAATTGCTCAGAGCCTTTTACAAATTCACCGGGGCCATAATCTTCAAGCAGCTGCCCGGCTTCCCGGACAGCCTCTCCTGCTCCGGTATCCCATTCAGCCATGCCGTTAAGATACGCCGCAGCATATGCGCGCGCCAGAATATACCAGTAGTCGCCCTTTGGCGACGTGCCCAAAGCGTTCAGCCATGTGAATCCTTCCGGACCGCCTATGAATTCATCATCACAGGCCACATCGCTGTCCCAGGCTTCAGTATGATTTTTCCAATATCCCGGAGTATTTGCGTAGATCGGTGTCGCACACAAAGCCAATACAAGCATCAATGCAACCAGTATAGCGATACTTCTTTTCATTTCTTCAACCTCCTTCGCATATCAAAAATAACAAAAACCGGCACAACGGCCGGTTACGCTATTGGCTCGGATCGGGGCAAGCGTCCAAAATACACCCCGGTCGTCTCAGCCGTCGGAAATTAGTTGGATAATATATCAGATTTTTCTGTATATTTAATTATATACCTTGGAAATGAAAAGGCAATCGATATTTAATCGTTTTCATAATCTAATTATGATGTGGCCGCCATAATCGAAGGATCGATTTATGCGGCTTTAAAAATCAGTCTTTGCAGTTGGTTTGAAAGATCCGGCCCAACAGTTGGACCGGATCGCATCAAATTTTTTACAGGGCTTCGCATATGGCCTTCAGATTCTCCAGCGTGGCCATTGTTGCGTTTTCCTGGATTTTTTCGAGTATCAGCGCGTCGGCTATCTTTCCAAGAATATTACCCGGTATTGTGTACTCGATCTCCAGCGTCGCTTCGGAGCCGCCATCTTTGGCAATAGCCGTCATTGTCTGCGTCGCAGCTATTCCTCCTTCCACGATTCCTCTCCAGTAGTGTTTTTCCGGACTTGTATTGCATTCTACTACTTTGATCGTGACGGGCAAGTGAATGCCAAGCATCGAGTATTTGAACTCCGCCTGTGTACCCGCTCCACCATCGCCTTCGAGCTCGTCCGGCCCCGATAGATGCACATACCATTGCGGCCAATCCTTCGGGTTTTTTGCATATGCACCGAATTTATCCACCGGTACGGCTATAAAGATGGATTTTTTTACATTCGACATCACAAACATCTCCTTTCACAAAATAACAAAACCGACCATTACAGTCGGTTACGCTATTGACTCTGACAAAGACAAGCGTCCAAATACGCCTCTGCCGTCTCGATCCCAGGTAAGTGAAATTGTGAATCGTCTTGATTCGACTTCATTATATACCTGATGATCTGAAAGATAAATAATTATTTGCGCTAAAAAGCCTTCAACGCGCATTACGTTAAAGGCAATTCGTTTAAGCTGCTGCGACCGAAACCGCCTGCGGTCCCTTTTCAGTTTCTTCTATGACAAATTCCACTGCCTGACCCTCTGTCAATTCATCGAACTTATCATCGATCACAGTCGTCCTATGAAAGAATATACCTTTTTCGCCTTCTTTCGAACCTTCGGGCAAAATAAATCCATACCCTCTCGTTGCTTTAAATTTAATCGTTCCCTTTTGTTTTTCGTTCATCGTTCTTCTCCTCATACAACTTTTACAAAATCTATTATTGATATGCCTTACTATTATTTAATATTCTTCACTTCCGATTGCCGGCTTCTTTTCTGCTTGCGACAATTTTCGCAAAGTTTATTGCTTTCATCCGGCTTTAGCTGACAACCGCATTGCTTGCATTTCTTGACCATAAAATTTTCCATCCCTTACGCATATAAAACCGCTTGAAGCTGATATGCAAAAAAATAATCAAAAACCTACTGAAATCTTATCCAGTAGGTTTTGCTTTCAAGAAATCCTATCTATAGTTTCTTTCGTTATTTCTCTGCTCTTTTTTTGCTCTCCTGCAATCAGGGCATCTCTGAGGCTCGTTTGTGAACCCTTTTTCCTGATAGAAAGCCTGCTCGCCTTCTGTGAATACGAATGTTGCTCCGCAATCTTTACATGTTAAGTTTTTGTCTGTCATTTTACATTTCTCCTCTGTAAGTGCTAAGTGATTTGACAAAATATTGATTTCTTATCCACCTAAAAGGGAATGTAATAATCATATTTAATCTTGGCTTATAGTGTTGTGTTTATCCAACTTAATTAATATACCACACATTTAGAAAAGATGCAAGTTTTTTTGGATCGAGGCGGCTGGGCATGCATGTATGCAATTTACCGGTACATGGTTTCAATGGATAATAATCTCGTACTGTTCCATATTTGAGACAGCAATCAATGCTGCCGAGTGTATTTTATCCCGTCGATTTGTATCCCCAAATAGTCGTTCAAATCGATAAGCCGTGTGAAAGATCCAATTACCATTGCCTCCTCGTTGTTTTCCTGATACATTGAGCCATGATACCCAAGTTCTTCATCGAGCGTGCCATCGCTGTTGATCAATCTTATCTCCTCCGCAAATTCCACGGCTTTGTAATAATATCCGACCGGCGAAAGATCAACGCTTTCAAACCCTGCATCCGAATCAGGGTACAGCGTGATCACCTGCATATAACTCGGAATATCAAAGCTCATGGTCAGTCCCGCAAATTCGACGGTTGCAGGCTGCGTAAGGTCTACATTTTCAAGTTCAAAATCGCACCGGTAGGCTTTATAGTCTTTGTTCTTATTATCATCAGTATACTGGAAAATTCCGCTGCTGCCTTGATCTGTTGCGCCAGTTATAAATGCAGGGGTTATTTTTATCGCAAAGGCGATATTATGCGGATCGCTGGCGTTCTTTATGAGCTTTCGCCCTTCATCTGTAAGCGCCTCCATGCTTAATATGAAAACGCACTGATAATTATCGGAGACGATTCCTTCAATATTGACCTTGACGTTCTCGTTTTGAACACTCTGGACAGTCTCAAAGGCTCTATTGCCGTAAATTTCCGTATCATTCCCCCAAAAGCGCTGCAATGCATCCATATTCGTGGCCGCTATCGCAACAGCGGAACAAACCATAACCGCGGCAAAAAAAGCCGCCGCCCTTGTCATGAATTTTCTATGCTTGAAATATGCAATCCCTATACTGGTCCCAGATTTGCTTTCTGCTTCCCGGATGTTTCCGGATTCTTTCGTTCCCACTTTCTGCAGTACTTTTTCCTTTATAGACATTTCCTCATCGGGTAAAAGTGTCACCTTATTTATTCCCGATAGAAGTGCCTCGGTTTCCTCTATATTCAAATCTTCCAGACCATCAAAAAATTCTGCGCTTGTTTCAGGTAAATCGTATTTGTTTTTACTCATTTTCAACACCTCCGATGACGGCTCTCAATTTCTTCAACGCTCTCTCATACCGCTTTTCTACTGTTTTGACTTTCATATCCAGGTCGATGCTGATTTCTCTGAGGGTCTGCCCCAGATAATGTTTTCTGATGAGGATTTCGCAGTCCGGAGATCCCAGAGCTTTGACTGAAGCAATTATTTTTGTTTTTGCCTCAGCCTCTAAAACCCGCCGTTCCACATTTTCATTGTCGATCAGTATGTTTTCCAAATTATCATCGTATAAAGAAATTCCATCCTGCCCCTTCGCCTTTTTATTGAACAGGTTTATTGCTCTCCGTTTTGTGAATACAACCAGAAAGGCTTTTATCGAGCCTCTTTCAAGGTCGATCCTGTCTCGTTTGCAGTAAAACTCATAAAAAATGTCACACACGAATTCCTCGATATCTTCTTTACTGCATATGCCAAAAAGTTTGCTGTGCGCAATTTTATATACAAAACCCAGGTATTTCTCTGTCAATTCGACATATCCCTGTTGCGGGTCCGAATTCAATAGCGCTGCAAGCCTTTCGTCAGAATTCCCCGTCAAAGTACCACCTCCTTTTTCACAAATCGTTTCATTAATAACATTCAACTTTATTTTAAGAAACCCGACAAATTATATCAATTTTAATAAAAAAGCTCCACAACGCGTTAAGTTGCAGAGCTCATTCTGGAGGCGACACCCAGATTTGAACTGGGGAATAGAGGTTTTGCAATGCTAACGAAAGGGTTTTATATGTTTCAATAAATGCCTATAACCTTTGATATTCAGCCATTCTTCGCACTCCATAATTTAATACTTATTGATCAATTATTACTGTTTTTTACGCAGGTATTGAACTGAAGTTGAACTTTTTTTCGAGGGTTAAGGTGGATGATTCTTCTTCTAATCGGCATAATGTTTTTAGGTGATAGTATCCCATCCAGGACTTGAACGGCCTTCTCGTCAGCGATCTTGGTTGCATGGCTATATTTGTCCAATGTCGTGCTTTTTCTGGAGTGGCCGGCCTTTGTTGCTACCGTTGGAGCATCCACTCCATGGGTTATAAGCCCCTACCCACTTCAATATTGAGAAGTCCTTACGATTGATATTGCGCTCTACCTCCAGTTGATATCACGCCATTCAAGGCCACAAAGCCCACCTATTCGCACGTCACTGTATAAAAGCATAGTTAATAACGTTTTCACTCTTATATCCGGTTCAATTGCCAATGCCTTTACAAAGCATCTTGCTTGCTCATCATCAAGGTGGGCTTGTTCTTTCCTTGAATTGAAGTTCATTGAAGTACGATAAATAATACTCATTCTATAGTGACCGGTGAGGATGTGAATATGGTCAATAACAATATGCAGTTTTATGCAGCAAGTAATCATGGTGCAAGGAATCCATGTTGATTCAAAGCCATTATATTCGAATCCGTCCCCATGGTTATGAACTCAATGTCCGTTGAACCGCACTGGATAAATAGAGCCCATCAGAAAGCCATAAGATTTTGAACTGCCACAGGATGAAATTGTTCACCAGCAGCGATATGAGTTTGAACACATACCCGGTGATGTTGTCCCGGTAGCCCTCAGTCTTTTTATTCCGCTTCAGAAACGATGCGATGTGAAATGCTTTAAAGCATGTCCACTGGCTTACGATGCCGTTCCTCCATATCCGATGTCTGAAGGATGAAAGGGTATAAGGTCATTGTCTACTCCGTTTCCCCGGCGGCATCCTTATTTCCGTCAGTTAGATCATAAATTTTATCAAGCTCATCCTGAAGGCTGTCCGACTTGGCAATCAGGATTTCCACCCTGCGGTTCTTGGCCCGATTGGCCTCGGAGTCGTTGGGGGCTACCGGCCGATACATGCCATAGCCGACGGCCATCAGTTTGGCCGGGTCGTCGATATAGTTGGATTCCAGGTACTTTAGGACCGTATTGGCCCGGTCAGTCGAGAGATGCCGGTCATCCGCACTGCTGGTTCCCGAGGCTGCCACCGCCGTATGGCCGTCGATCCGGATGAATTTAATGTAGGGTTCAATCTGCCCCAGAGCATTTCCTACAAAGCTCAGAATTTCTTGCCCTCCTGGTTTTAGAACCGCACGGTCTGCCTCAAAGAAGAGCGTGGACATGAACCGGACATAGACCATATCCTTGCCCTTTTCCACCTGAACCGAATCCTGAAGCTGGTTCTCCTCCACATATTTTTCCAAAAATTCGTAGAGCGTATCCAGGTTGTCGATGACCTCTTCATCCTGGCCGACTTTGTCCCCCTTGACTCCGCCCTCTTCCGCATCAGGTTTCCCCGCATCCAATTCGTTCTCGCTTTCCAGGAGCCTTATTTTTTCAATGGTTTCCGGATTTGCAGTGAAGGCCTTGACCAGCATCTGATATTTTTCTTGGTCAATGGTGGACATTGAATAGAGCAGGATAAAAAAAACCAACACCAGAGTGATCATATCCGCGTAGGTTGCAAGCCAGGCTTCTTTATTCAATTTTGATGTTCCCTTGGTTCTTCTGGCCATGGTTTATACCTGCGATTCCTTCAGGTCCCTCTTATCTATTTTGAACTTCTTGGGCTTTTCCCTGCCCCTTTCGCCATCAGCATCCAGGGTTGCAATTTCATGTTCTGCCAAAAAATTCTGGAGTTTTTCCCGTATGTTTTTTGGGCTTTCTCCTTGCTTGATGGAGATGGCCCCCTCGATGATCATTTCCTTGTAGAGCAGCTCTCGTTCCTGGGCGATCTCCAGTTTGTTGTTCAAAGGGGTGAAGAAGCAGTTTGCCAGCATTGAACCGTAAAAGGTAGTGATCAATGCTACGGACATGTTGGCGCCCAATGTTTCCGCTCCTCCATCCAGACTCATGGCTTTCAGCATATTGACCAGGCCGATCAGGGTACCCAGCATACCGAAGGCCGGACCCAGCGTGGCTCCCAATTCATAGAATTTCCGTTCTTCTGCGTTCCGCCGCTCCAAATAGTGAAGTTTCTGGTCAAACCAGGACCTCAGTTTATCCGGCTCGACAGCATCCACGATCAGCAAGACGATTTCCTTGAGGAATTCGTCCTCAAAGCCGTTGGCCTTTTCTTCCAGTGAAAGCAGCCCTTTCTTACGAGCTACCTTAGAAAGTTCCGTGATGATCTCAATGTATTCGTTGGGGTCTTTTTTGTCCTTACCGAAGATCATCCTCATTTGTTTTGGGATCTGCTTAAAGGTGCTCAAGGGGAAGGATGCCAGCAGGGCAAAGCTAACTCCCCCAAGAACGATAAAAATGCTTGGGCCGTTGATAAAGTTTGACATCAATGCAAAATCAATTCCGTCTTGCCCTAAGACGATGCCGAAAATCATGGCCAGCACTACGGCGATATATCCGATTATTATACTAAATTCCATGCTCCGTACTCCTGTTTTCGGTCTTGCCTGTAAATACTCCTTTTAAAGGCGACGACCTTTTAAAACTTCAGTAGCGCTATTAGCCACAACGTATATTTGCCGTTCACCAATCGAATGATGGTGTCAGGTAGATCTACAATGGTTTCGATGAGATTGCAATCTCCCCTTTCTCACACCACCTGACATGCCGTTCGACACTTGGCGGTTCAATTCAAATAGTTGCTCTTACTGTAAAAGTGTGTATCTCAATTAATATATCGGCAGCCAGTAATTTTTCTTTATTGGAAAATGATATTAACAAAAACTAATTTGTTCTTTTCAGCTATCTGCTGGTTATTATTCATATTTCCAACAGAAAATCCCCAAATCCATCTTATGGGTTTGGGGATTAATCCTTGGAGGCGACACCCAGATTTGAACTGGGGAATAGAGGTTTTGCAGACCTCTGCCTTACCACTTGGCTATGTCGCCGTATTTTGCGAGCGAGCCTGGTGCAGGCGCTCACAGTAAGTTATTATAGCAAGAGGGCGGAATAAAATCAAGTTGTTTTTGCTATTTCATGTAGGCTCCCTCACCTATAAGCTTTTCGTTCCCCGGTATTGCTGCCGTTTATATTGTGATATATTTACCAATATGAAATATTCTATTGAAAAATGGACATTTTACTCATTTCACCCTGTATATATTATTCATTAACGTGTATATAATATTATTAATGGAAACATATTGCAAAATTCTAAAAATAGGTTTTACATGAAAGACAACAAGGTCCCGACAGATGAAAAATAATGGAGGCAGTAGAAACCGCTATGAGCAAGAAGGAAACAGTCACGCATTTAAAAGAAATGAAAGAGGCCTGGGACGGGAAGGTTGAAAGCAAGCTCCTGGCCAGGCAGCCTGAATTCAGGAAAACCTTCAGGAACTCTTCCGACATTGAAATCAAAAGGCTCTATACGCCCGCGGACCTGGAAGAGCGTTCCTATATGGAGGATTGCTCCTTCCCCGGCGAATATCCCTATACAAGGGGCGTCCAGCCCACCATGTACCGCTCCAGATACTGGACGATGCGCCAATATGCCGGCTTTGCGACAGCAGAAGAATCCAACAGGCGCTACAAATACCTTCTGGAACAGGGCCAAACCGGCCTTTCCGTCGCCTTTGACCTTCCAACCCAGATCGGCTATGATTCGGATCATCCGCTGGCTGAAGGCGAAGTCGGCAAAGTCGGTGTCGCCATCGACTCTCTGCAGGATATGGAAACGCTGTTATCCGGCATCCCGCTGGAAAAGGTCAGCGTCTCAATGACGATCAATTCACCGGCGGCGATCCTATTGGCGATGTACATCGCCGTGGCGAAAAAGCAGGGTGTCCCGCTGTCTGAGCTTTCAGGAACCATCCAGAACGATATATTGAAGGAATATATCGCCCGGGGCACCTATATATTCCCCATCGCCGAATCGATGCGCATCATCACAGACATCTTCAGTTACTGCTCGGCGAACGTACCGAAATGGAATACGATATCAATCAGCGGATACCATATCCGAGAAGCCGGAGCCACCGCGGTCCAGGAAGTGGCTTTCACGCTGGCGGATGGCATCGCCTATGTGGAGGCGGCCATCGCAGCAGGTCTGGATGTGGACGATTTCGGACCGAGACTGTCGTTTTTCTTCAACGCGCATAACGACATTTTTGAAGAAGTGGCCAAATTCAGGGCGGCTCGAAGAATGTGGGCCGGAATCATGAAGGAAAGGTTCGGCGCGAAGAATCCCAAATCGCTGATGCTGCGTTTCCATACCCAGACGGCAGGATGTACGCTGACAGCCCAGCAGCCCGAAAACAACGTGGTCCGTGTGGCCATGCAGGCGCTGGCCGCCGTGCTCGGCGGGACCCAGTCCCTTCATACCAATTCCCGGGACGAAGCCCTGGCCCTTCCCTCGGAGGAGGCCGCGAAGATCGCTCTTCGGACACAGCAGATCCTGGCATACGAAAGCGGCGTGACCGAAACCGTGGATCCATTGGCCGGCTCCTATTACATTGAAGCCCTGACCAACGAGATCGAAGAAAAAGCCATGAGATATATTCGCAATATTGATGAATTGGGCGGTGTCCGGAAGGCCATCGAAAAGAATTATATGCAGAAGGAGATCCAGGACAGCGCCTACAGATATCAGAAGGAAATCGAGAAAAAGAGCAGGATCATCGTCGGCGTCAATAAATTCCAGATGGAGGAAAAGGCGGCTTCAGGCCTCATGTATGTCGACCCTGAGGTGGAGGAAGCCCAGAGATCCAGACTGGCGGAGCTTAAAAAAAACCGTGACAACGCCGCGGCGGAGGCGGCGCTGAAAGCCCTCAGGGTGGCCTCGCGCACCCCGGAAAATCTGATGCCCCTTATCATAGACGCTGTCGAGCGCTACGCCACGCTCGGCGAGATCTGCGGAGTGCTTCGAGAGGAATTCGGGGAATACAAGCAGTCCATCACACTGTAGAATCGGAGGAAATCATTATGGAAAGACCAATACGCGTCGTTATCGCCAAGCTCGGCCTCGACGGCCATGACAGAGGCGCCAAGATCATAGCGAGAGCCCTTCGGGACGCAGGGATGGAAGTCATCTACACAGGTCTTCGGCAGACGCCGGAAAATATCGTCGAGATCGCCATCCAGGAGGATGCGGACTTCATCGGTCTCAGCAGCCTTTCAGGCGCCCACAACCACCTTTTCCCGAAGGTCATGAGGATCCTCGGAGACCGCGGTGTAGATGACATCACAGTGTTCGGCGGCGGCGTCATACCCGATGCCGATATCCCGGCTCTCATTGAAAGCGGCATCGCCGCCATATTCACTCCGGGCACACCGACAACAGACGTTATCGAATTCATTGAGAAAAACAATAGAAGGTAAGCACCATGGATATTATCGATGAAATCAGAAATGGAAACAAGCGTGCGGCGGCAAGGCTGATTTCGATGATCGAAAACAGTGAAGCGGGCGCGACGGAGATTCTGCGGGAATGCTGGCGTTTTTCCGCCAAATCCCGCGTCATCGGCATCACTGGCCCTCCCGGTGCCGGAAAAAGCACGCTGACAGATCAGCTGGCGAAGCATTTGCTGAAAAGAGGGATAAAGATCGGGATCATTGCAGTCGACCCCAGCAGCCCGATAACAGGCGGCGCTTTTCTGGGAGATCGCATACGCATGTCCGATCTGAACATCGAGCCCGGTGTTTTTATTAGGAGCATGGGCACCCGCGGGGCTCTGGGCGGCATATCAAAGGCCGTACATGGCGCCATCCGCGTACTCGAGGTCCTGGGAATGGACTACATCTTCGTCGAAACGGTCGGAGTCGGCCAGTCCGAGGTCGATGTGGCCGGCGTCGCCGACACGGTCGTACTGGTGACGATCCCGGGTACTGGAGATGATATACAGGCCGAGAAAGCCGGTATTCTGGAAGTAGCCGACGTGATCGCTGTCAACAAGGCGGATCACGACGATGCCGGAAAAACGATCCAGTATCTTTCGTCCATGCTGTGCCACAATGGCACGGGCGCTGTCCCGGACGGTCCCGGCATCGAGATCGTCACCACCATTGCCTCGTCCGGCATCGGCATCGCGGATCTCATGGCAGCCATCGACAGCCATTACAGCCACCTGGCTGAATCGGGCAAGACCGCGCGGCTGCATAAGCTAAGATTGAAATCGGAACTGCAGGGGCTTATTTATGCAGGCATCGGTGAACAGTTCAGAGAATTTGACAAACTTCAAGCTGCGACAGATAAAAGTATTGAATCCATTCTCAACTCGAATACCGATCCTTATTCGGAGGCAGAAAACCTGCTGAAGGAATTTTTTGACAGTAGAAATCTGCAAATCAAAGATTTGTGATTTCCTTGAGTAAATTCCACCGGCAATTCGCTGCACGAATTGGGTGGAATGCCACGGTCAGGGGCTCCAGCATTTCCGTAAGATATCACAGGTGTTGAAAAAGTTGATCAAGGCTGTCTCAATTTGCGAGCGATGCGAATCCATCAGGACGAAATATTAATCAGTTGAAGCAGACTTTTCGGAGGCTAAGTTGCCTCAGATGAACTTTCTTCACCTATTACCTTTTTTAATTCCATTTTATTGATTGTCAGTAATCCGCCAACACAAAAAATAATGCCTGTGAATTGCCTGGGTGTTATTGTTTCATGAAATACTGAGATTCCGACGATGATCATACAAACAGCCAGAAGAATATTGCAAACAACTCCGCCGATACTAATGTTCCAGCCTGCTCTATACAAATATATATAGCCACATTCGAGACCTACGGATGCAAGCGCAAATAGAATGACCGCCCAGTTTAACCTTGAGATTTCAACAAACATGGATCCATCTGGATTTAAAATATGAAATAATGAAAAATTAAAAAATGCCAATATTGTATAGGTAATGGTTACACCTGCATAGGCATTTAACTCTTCTGGGATTGATTTTGAACTTATATCATAGGTCGTATTGGCAAAGATGACGATCAGTACCGGCAAATAGAATAACAGCATCTGTACTTCCTCCTAAACGCTTATCAGGGTAAGACCGATCAAACACATCGATATCCCAGCCAAATGATATTTTGTTATCTTTTCACGATAAAACAAGATGCCAACGAAAATCAATAGAATAGCGAGTGCAATATTGCAGACTAGGGAACCAATGCTGATATCCCATCCTGCTCTAAAAAGAAGAATGTAACCCAAATCTATTCCAGTACAGCCAACCGCCAGAACAAAAATTGCCCAATTCACTTTCTTAACCTCTTTGAAGAAATCCTTCGTCTCGTTCGTGACAAAAAAGATTATTACAGAAACAATGGCTGCAATAATATATACTGCCGTCAATCCCGCCTGGGCATTTATTTTATCCGGAAAAGACATTGCGGAAATATCATAGATTATATTTGATCCAACGATTACGAAGACTGGCAGATAGTACATGAATCGTTTCATAGCGGAATCTCCCCCTCTCAAACGTTTCAATACATACTGTATTTCAAAACAATGTTTATTTATTTTATTATAAGTCGACACGCTTTAATGTCAATGGTTTGAGCCTTGATTTTTCAGTGCTATTCAAAAATAACTTTATACTTATAGCAATGTTTCTTTGTATCCAATATCATAATCTGCAAGAGAGAAAACTAACTGCCTTCAGATGCAATTCAGCCTGGCGGCTATTTCTCTGCCGGGCTTTGCTTTGAATTTGTGAGTCACTAAAAAATCAGATTATCTGGATCGACAGCAGGTCTTCATTCCTGTCATTCATGAATTTGTAGGAATCGCAGACGCCCTGGTTATAAAATTCCGGCGCAAACTTCTCCGTGATGAAATCCAATAGAAGGTTCGCAGCCAAGTCGCCGAACTCCTCATCCCGCTCCTTTGAAAAGTAGTATTTGATCATCCCGACCATTTCGTCTTTCTTTTCCTTTGACAGCTTGATCCTTTCATTATTCTTCATAATACCCTCCAATACGAAAAAGACCCGCTATCCTTGGATGCAGGTCTGCTTTTTTAAAATTGGTGACCCATCCGCGATTCGAACGCGGGACACCTTGATTAAAAGTCAAGTGCTCTACCGACTGAGCTAATGGGTCCAGTGGCTGGGGTAGCAGGACTCGAACCTACGAATGACGGAGTCAAAGTCCGTT
>DIEM01000041.1 GCA_002418625.1 Firmicutes bacterium UBA5774 | reverse complement strand
TCCGAGTTTCGCATAGGCAGCGTACGGGAAATTTTCACGTACGTCCTGATGGACTCCTGCTGCCCGCGCAGGAGGGCCGACAGCGTTAAGATCCACTGCGATCGTCCGGCTCAAAGTGCCGGTGTTTTCGACCCTGTCGATGAACATGCCGTTGCGATGGATGATTTCCTCCGTGTCTTCGAGCTCTTTGCGTATTCGTTTCAGCTGGCTGATCAGGCTTTTTTCTTTGCCGCCTATAAAATCCCTGGCGACGCCGCCCGGTCTTGTGACGCTTCGCAGGAATCTGATTCCGCTCAGCTCATCAGCCATCATATACGCCCATCCTCTCATCATTCTGAATTGAAATGCCGCAAAACCATATGCAACGTCGAGACATATCCCCGCCAGATCTCCGAGATGGGCCGTCAGGCGCTCATGCTCGGCAAATATGACTCTTATATACTCGGCTTGTTCCGGCGCCTTCACGCCGGCGATCTTTTCTATTGCCTGGCAATATGCAAGCGCATTGGTGAAGCTTTCGTCACCTGAAATACGCTCGGCAACATATAATCCGCGTTCGATCGTACAACCCTCGGCGAGTTTTTCGATTCCCTTATGAACATAGTAGAGCTGCGCTTCCAGATTCAGGATCGGCTCGCCGGCCAGGCTGAATCTGAAGTGTCCGGGTTCGATGATGCCGGCGTGGACAGGCCCGACTGGGATCTCAAAAACGCCCTCGCCCGTTATCTTCTTGAACTTGATTTCGTGCTTGACGATTGGCGGCTGATGGCTCTTCTCGAAATCCTTTCTCATCGGATAAGCCCCATTAGGCCAGTTGCTGTGGAATACCAGCCTTTTGGCATCCGGATGGCCTGTCGGGATCAAACCGAAGAGATCCTTGATCTCCCGCTCATAAAGCGCCGCGGCGTGTACCCTGGCGCTGATGGATTCAAAGCTCGGCGCGGCGGGATCGACCGGCTTCTTCAATATGACCAGATAGCTGCCTGCGCGATCCGCAAAGGCATAATAAATTGAAAAGCTGCCAGTCGTTCCGCGCTCATCAGAAGCGAACATCGATACGAGCGGAAGCCCTGTCTCCAAATTAAGATAATAACTCAAGCCCGCGGCATGGCCGGGCTTAACGGACACATAAAGTTCATTTTCAAATATTCCGGAAGTTTCTATTGCTTCTGGAAAGCGTTCCTGCAAATGTGTACTGAATTCGTAAATATTCATGTCAAATACCTCCGCCGATGATCGTTACGGCATCCGTGATCATGGTTTTCAAAGTTTCCGGCATATAGACGCCCATCACTGCAGTTACTGCCAGCAGAACAAGAATGGCGGCGGTGCCGGGCATGTTGGAACCACTGACGATACTGTCCTCCTCAAGCTCGGCTTCGTGAAAGATCCTGAAAAGCGTCACAGCGATACCCGCGAATATTATGGCAAGCAGGAGTATGAATACGGCGCCAAGCACAAACCGGCCTTCGGCGAACATTGCGGCCATGACATTCAATTCACTGGCGAAGACACTGAAAGGCGGTGTGCCTGAAATGGCGAACAGCCCCAGAAGAAACGCCGTGCCTGTAATAGGAAGCACTCTCATCAGACTTTTTACACTTGCGATGTCACGGGTCCCATACTTCTGCAGGATGTTGCCGGATGCAAGGAAAAGCATGGATTTTGTAAAAGAGTGATTGATCATGTGAAAGAATGCGGCGAAAAGGGATATCGGCGTAAAAAGGCCGAACGCAATGGCGATGATCCCCATGTGCTCTATGCTCGAATAGGCCAGCAGCCTCTTGTAATCCTTCTGCGTTAGTATGAAGACTGCGGCCGTGATGATGGACAGCAATCCGAAAGCGATCATGATCCGGCCGGTGAAAAGACTGTCTCCCAGGCTTTTATTGACGATGGCGATCATTCTGACGATCGCATACATGGCGCTGTTCAGCAGCACGCCGGACAGCAGGGCACTGATAGGCGATGGCGCCTGGCTGTGGGCATCCGGAAGCCAGGTATGCATCGGGGCCAGTCCGGCCTTTGTTCCAAAGCCGACTAATATGAATATGAAGGAGAGTCTCAGTATGTCGGGATTGAGGCCCTCCGCCGACGTCAGCAGCGCCTGCCACTGCAGCGACTGGCCGGGATCTATATTGCCGACGGACGCAAGATGCAGGAAAATGATCCCCATCAGTGCCATTGCGATCCCAACCGAACATATGATCACGTATTTCCATGCAGCCTCGATCGCATGCTTGTCATTGTTGAATCCCACCAGAAAAGCAGATGCAAGCGTTGTCGCCTCGATCGCGATCCACAGTATTCCGATGTTGTTGACGCTCAGCGCCAAAATCATGGCAAACATAAATGAATACATTAAAATATAATATAATTTCATTCTGCGCTCGCTCATCACGCCGTGGTGAAATTCATTTTCAAGATAGCCTGTTGAAAATACGCTCACCAGCAGTCCGATGACGACCACGATGTCAAGAACGATAATACTGACTCCATCCAGATAGAACAATCCCCCAAAAACGCCGTAGCCAAGCGAGCCTTCCCTGATGACCATGACTGTTGCGTATATTGCCGTCAGCAGCAGCACGCATGAAGCCAGGATGCTGATCGCATGAAGCGTCTTTCTTCCACCGGCTGCGAACGCAGCCAGTGCCGCTATGATCGGCGCGGCCCATAATACAAGTCCCATATCCCCGTCTATCCTTTCAAGTTCTTCAACTGGTTGATGTCGATCGAATCGAATTTCTCATTGATCTTCAGCACCATGATTCCCATGATCAGCACTGCAGTGATCATGTCTATGAAAATACCCACATCGACAATGAACGGCATGCCATGGGTCGAAAACATCGCAGTCGCGAAGACACCATTTTCGATCACTAGAAAGCCGACGATCTGCCCGATGGCTTTTTTTCGGCTGATCATGAAAAAGAATCCAATGAGGACCAGCGAGAACGAATTGACGATCTGGACGTTCATGGTCCCCTCACTGATGCCGCTGACAGTGGAAACCGAAAAATATACAAAAACGACAAGCATGCAGCTGGCTATTATCAGGATGGGGATATTAAGAAAAAAGTCCTTTTCGATTTTATATTCGACGTTTGCATATGTCCTGTGGAGCAGCCGCGGGATCAATACGACCTTCAGCGCCAGAATGATCAGGCATACGACAAGGATATCGAACTTGCCGTCCTCCATAAGGCTTTCGGCGCCGAGCAGCCCTGCCGCGAGCGCGATCAGGAACGACTGCATCCTGAATGTCTTTATGTATGATTTGATTCTTTTATTGGCCATCAGTGCGAATGACGAAAAAAGGATCAGAGCTGATAAAATATCAAGATAATTGTCCATGGCTACCTCCCGAGCACGAAATATTGCATGAATCCCAGAAACGCCAGTATGAAGGATACCGCCGCAAAATTGGAAATACTGAAAAATCTAAGTTTTACGGTAAAGACCTCCATGAGGCCGATCACAATGGCGGCCGCCAGGATCTTGACGGTAAAAATCGCCAGCGACAGTACAAGCGATGCGGCGCCGGCCGCCTGAATCATCTGCTCATGCGGCAGGAACAGGTTCACGACCAGGACCATCAGCACAAGCTGCTTGACGGCTGCGCCGAGCTCCATCATGGCCAGATGCCGTCCCGAATACTCCAAAATCATCGCCTCGTGGACCATCGTCAATTCCAGGTGGGTGGATGGATCGTCCACCGGGATCCTCGATGTCTCAGCGATGATGACCAGCATCATCGCCGCAAAGGTCAGCACAAAAGCAGGCTGCGTCAACGGCATGTTCTTTTGCTGCATCGCCGCCATCATTTCAATGACCGAGGTCGATCCCGCCGACAGCCCCACAGTGAACGCCGAGACCAGGATCGTGGGCTCGATCAGCGCAGAAATCATTGCCTCTCTGCTGGAGCCCATGGCACCGAAGGTGCTGCCGGTATCGAGTCCGGCGAGACACATGAAAAATCTTCCAAGCGCCAGCAGATATACCACCAGTATCAGATCCCCGGAAAAACCGGCCGATCCTGTCCGTGTCGTCACAGGCACCAGCACGGCGGCTGCAAGCGTCGACGAAAGGACGATATACGGTGTCGCCTTGAAAATCCATGAGGATACCTCGGAAACAACGACGCCTTTATGCATAAGCTTATAAATGTCATAATACATCTGCAGCAGCGGAACGCCCCGCCTTTTTTGAGACACCGCCTTGATCCTTGCGATCACGCCGTTGACGAGAGGCGCAAGCAGGATCATGACTGCCAGCTGTATCATTATATATAGAATGGTGTTCATTTCTCCGTCCCCCCTAAGCGATCTTGTTGTACAGCATCAATGCAAGCACGGCAATAAATATATACAACAGATACGTATGGACACTTCCTGTCTGCACTTTATATTTGATTCCCTTTGAAAAAAGAGTCACCCATTTCAGCAGCGGATCATAGATGCGTTTTTCAAACACGGAATCCGTCTTAAGCGTATACTCCATGGTTTCCGGGTGGTAGACATATTCCCCTTTGACCTTCAGGTCACGTGAGGATTGGTAGATCATCCTGAATATAACGCGGATCGGCTTTGAAAAAGCGGTCCCGCTGTATTGCATCCTGGCATTCAGCGCTTCAAAGCCGCAGTCCCATGTGCCGTATTTCCTCTCGGAATAGTTGCGTCCGAACACTTTAAGCGCTGCGAAAGCAATGATCACAACGATCCCCATTAAAAGCGGTATCCATTGCGGCATGATCACGCTGCTTCCGGCAGCCAGCGGTGTATAAAGCGGCAGAAGCCCTCCCTGCAGCTGGCCCGCGATCGAACATCCCGTCATTTCAAGAACTGCCTGATCGATCATAGCGAGGAAAAACAGCGGAAATATTCCCGCGATAAGGCACAGCGCCGCCAGGATCCCCGCGCCCGCATTCATGGTGCGCGGCACCTCAAGAGCCTCCGCGGCATGATGCGTTCTCGGAAGTCCCAGGAACGCTATCCCGTACATTTTTATGAAGCATGCCGCAGCCAGCCCCCCGGCCAGCGCAAGCACCGCCACGGACAAAATGAACAGGATGCTGTACGCCGCGTCCCCGGGCACGATTCCGGCAAACAGCGCCTGATAGGTCAGCCATTCGCCGATGAAGCCATTAAAGGGAACGACGGCTGCTATGGAAAGGGCGCCCCCCAGGAATATGACCGCCGTTACCGGCATCCTTTTTATCAGGCCACCCAGATCTTCCATATTCTTAGAATGCGTCGCATAATGGACAGAACCCGCCTCCAAAAACAAGCATCCTTTAAAAAGCGTATGATTGAAGCAATGCAGCAGCGACGCCGCCATTGCCAGCGCACCGACCGCGTCGGCGCCCCTGGCGAAAGCAATGAAGCTCACACCGGTCCCGATGAATATGATCCCCATATTCTCAATACTGCTGTAGGCCAGCATGCGCTTGATGTTTTGCTCGATGAATGCGTATGCCACGCCAAAGAACGCGGAAACAAGACCGGCCAGAAGGATCGCGACCCCCCACCAGACAGCCTGGATCCCCATATAATCATAAACAAATCGAATAAGTCCGTAGACGGCGGTCTTGATCATGATGCCGGACATCAGCGCGGAGATATTGCCGGGGGCCGCCGGATGTGCATGGGGCAGCCAAATATGGACCGGGATGATGCCGGCTTTTGTGCCGAAGCCGATCAGGAATAGGATGAACATCACATTTTTTGCCTGCCCAGGTATTTCCGAGGCCGGGCCAAATATATCGAAGGATCCCGTATATCGGAACATGACCATGAAAGCGATCATCAGAAAAGCTGTGCCGATATGCGTCATGACGGCATAAAGCAGGCCGGCTTTCTGAATCTCTGGATCTTCGGATTCAAAGACAACCAGCAGATAGGAGATGACGGCCATGACCTCCCAGGCGATCAGAAAAAAAACAGCGTTTCCGGCCGTGATGACAAATACCATCGACAAAATGAAAATGGCATAGAGAATGTTGAAATAACCGGTATTCCGCTTTCCATAATAATGCGCGACATAACCAATCGAATACAATGATACGCAAAAGACAAGGATCGATAAAAGCATCAGGAAAAATGCCGACAGTCTGTCGACCGTGATACTGATATCCATATAAGGAACCGCGGATCCGAGCAGTACGCCTGTCATGCTTTCCTGTCCCGAAAAAAGAAGCATCCCGGAACACAGCACTCCCGAAACCGCTGCAAGCATGCATAGAATATGCGTTATGATATTTCCTGTTTTCTGCCTTTTGATATAAACAAGCGCTGCAAACGCCGCAGCAAAATATAGTCCGACTGAGCCGCCAAACAGAAACGATGGTGTCACTAAATCCATTTTTCAAGTTACTCCGTATTCTAAATCTATGATATCTATAATATGTCATTGCGAGCGAAAAATTTCCGCAGGTCTTCGAAATTCACACCAGCGTCACGGCAGCAGCGCCCGGCTACTCTTTTTCGTTTTCCGCGTCTTGCATTTCTCTTTTGGCCGTTTTTCCCCTGTCATCCTGCGAAGCCTTGACGACGCCGACGGTCACAAGCCCGATCGCGGCCATCTTGCCGAGATTCTTTAACCCGCGGGCAACCTCCTGTTTATCGCCGCGGACCATCCCGCCGACGATCCCTGCGCCGCTTCTGCCGATCACCTTGATATTGTTCAGGGCATTGGTGAGGGTCGTTTTAGCGGCATGCTTCAATTCTTTTCCGCCTTCGGAAATCATGTCGTGATCTTTCCTTAGCCCGCCGGCGACCAGGTCTGCCGCACCGCTCAACGCTTCTCCGACAAGCTCTCCGGTCATGATCGCAGAATCCGTTATTCCATCGCCCAACTCCTCTACGACTTCAGTTTTAGTCATTTTACCGGCCAGCGATACAGTTCCGCCGATAATTCCGCCTGCGACGGCTCCTGCTGCGATAGCAGCTTTTTTAATGTTGTCCATCCATTCTATCCTCTTTTATCATATACAATCCCGTTGTGATCGTGTTCAAACCCTGGATCAGGAAGAACACGCCGATAAGGATCGGCATGGCAAGGTTTGCCATGATCGGATTCAAAAAAGCGTAAATGCCGCCCAGAACGGATAATATGCCGAAAGCCAATGAAAAGCCCCATATTTTGGCGCCCTTCTCTTTTAGCGTAAACGCGGCCACGACCCGCGTTATGCCCGAGAACATGATCCACATGCCGAAAAATACCGGTATGACAGCGTCTGTCACGATTTGGTTCATCAGTATGATCACTGATAAAATAAGTGTCAGGATCGTTTCTTCAAGTATCCATCCGGATGTTTCGTGCAGATGCCGGTTATAGACGTAGGTCATGACGCCGCTCAGGCCGAATATCAACATCGTGCAACCCAGAATAAACGCAAGGGACAGGATCGTCGCGCCGGGGTTAGCAAAGCAGAATATACCGGCAATAATAAATAATGCCCCCGAAATCAATGTCAATATCCTCAAGTCCTAAATCCTCCAAATCCGATGGCGGCGCAAGCCGTCACTTTTTCATACAAAATAATATTATTGCAATTCAGCCATTTAGTCAACCGATTCAGCGCTATTATACCAATGAACTTTCCGTCTTTGCAATCTTTCAAGATATTTGCTATATCGGGAGGCGATGTCATGGTATAATTTACACAAATGGAAGTATCATGGGGTCAAATGAATCACGAACAGAGGTGCGTACAGGATGGTAACATTTGAGGATATCAGGAGCAGCAAGGAAATCTCGACATATATCACGAAAGGAAATGATTTGCTTGGCGTGCTCGGCTATACGGAGCACGGCTTCGGCCATGCCGGAAAGACAGCCCAAAAGGCAGCAGAAATATTGACGTTGCTCAACTATGACGAGCGGACCGTTGAATTGGCGCGGATCTCCGGATCNNATATCGGCAATTGCATCAACCGCCACGACCATGCGCAGAGCGGCGCCGTCATGGCGTTCAGGATACTGGACAGAATGGGCCTTCCTCCTGATGAGCTGGCAGATATCATAGGCGCCATCGGCAATCATGACGAAGGCACCGGATCCTCCATAAGCCCGATCTCCGCCGCCCTGATCCTGGCCGACAAATCCGACGTCAGACGATCCCGGGTCCGCAAACGCGACATCTCGATGGCGGATATCCACGACCGCGTCAACTATGCCGTATACGAATCCAACCTGACAGTGAATGTTGAAACGCGGCAGATCGTTCTATCACTTGAAATCGATACGACGATCAGCGCCGTCATGGATTATTTCGAGATATTCCTTTCAAGAATGCTCATGTGCAGAAAAGCGGCCGAATACCTTGGCCTGAATTTCGAACTCAGCATCAACAGCATCAGGCTTCTATGACCCGTCGCTGCCGGCTATGCCGGCGCCCCTGATCCTATTCCATCCGACCGGCCGGCCGGAGAATTCATAGATCGTATCTGCGAGCCTGTAAGCATCCTCGAGGTCATGCGTCACGAGAATGATCGTTTTGTGGTGCCTGCCCCATATTACCGTCAACTCATTCAAAATCTCATTTTTCAGTTTGTCATCCAAACCCTTGAAGGGCTCGTCAAGCAGCAGGACATCGCTGTCAAAAGCAAGCGCCCTTCCAATGGCGACTCTCCTCTGCATGCCGCCGCTCAATTCGGATGGCATCAGATCCTTCGCCTTTTTCATGTCCAGAAGCTCCAGCACTTCCGTGATGCGTTTCTCCGCCTCTTCGGCAGACATCTTCGCCCTAAGCACCAGTTCAATATTCTTATACACGTTCAGCCAGGGAAGAAGCCTGTCTTCCTGGAAAACGAAGGATATGCCGTCCCCGGCGTTCATACCGGAGACCGTACCGGCTTCATATGGCTCAAGTCCCGCCATCACGCGGAGCAATGTCGTTTTTCCGCAGCCCGAGGCGCCTATGATGCCCGAGATCCTGTTCTCTTCGAAGCTGATGCTGAAATCATCGTACAGCACAGTGCTTTTATAGGATTTCCGCAGGTTCCTTATTTCGATCATGCCGCCGCCCTTCCTTTATGTCTGATCAATAGATTCACGATCCTTATTTCGATCATGCCGCCGCCCTTCCTTTATGTCTGATCAATAGATTCACGATCCTTTCAAAAATCATGCTGAGCGCCACGATGGCAATGATCCATGCAAAAAGGCTTTCAGTATCAAGATAGACTTTCGCATTGAGCAGATTATAGCCCATGGATCGGTTCGGGCTCGACAGGACTTCCGCCGCCACGACCGTCTTCCACGAAAGCCCCGTCGTAAGGCTGAGCGCCGATTTGATATGCGGCGCGACGAACGGAACATAAATGTATTTTATGATATCGGTCGATCTGACGCGAAACACTTTGCTCATCTCGATATAATGCTCATCCATGCTGTCGAGTCCGGCAAGAATATTGGTATATACGACCGGATAGCACATCATGAAGCAGACGAACACAGGAACATTGCCCGAGGAAAGCCAGAGCAGAGCAAAAATGATCACCGCCATGACCGGCGTGGACTTGAGGACATTGACGACACCCTTGAGCAGATCCCGCGCGATCGGGAAGAAATAAGCGGTGACCGCTGTTGCCATCCCCGAAATAAAGGAAATGAGGATGCCCGCTATGACACGCTGCATCGTCGCCCCGACATTATAATAGAACTCGGCCTCCGTCACCATCCTTGCCAGCTCTGCGGCGGTACCGCCCGGAGACGGTACGATGACATCCTTTCCGACAGCCAAATATACCGCCTGCCAGACGATGATCCAAAAAAGGAGGATCAGCAGATTTCTGCCCTTACTCTCCTGATGAATAATAGAATGCTTCATCCGGTATTTTCCCTCCGACTGATTTCATATCCATTTCGCTGATGATTTCATAGAATCTGTTCAAATCCTCTTTGGAATCCTGGGCGGAGATGAAGACGATATTGCAGGTCGGTATGGCTTTTTCGGCAATCATCTGGTCCGATATGATCCCATGCTTTGAAATAAGCGCCGCTGCCGCCGCCGGATCCGCATTGACGAGCTCAACGGACTCGGCATAAGCCTTCAAGAATATTTCAACATCCGCCGCCCGTTGCTCCACCAGACTCCTTTGAGCGATCAGGATCCCCATTGGAAGAGCAGTTCCCTGTGTTTCCTGCCATACTGCATTGAGATCGACGGCAAGACGGACATTTGAATTCTTTTCGCTGACGATCGTCATGAACGGCTGCGGCAGCATGGCGACCGCCCCATCCGCCGCCATCAGCGACGACGCGACGTCCGTATGGTTCATGAGCCAATTCACCGTGACATCCTTTGTAGGATCGATCCCCTGTGACAGAAGCAGCTGATTCAGGATGAACTCCGGACTGCCTCCCTTGCCGCTGGCTATGATCGTCTTGCCTTTAAGGTCCGCGATATCTCCGACCGCATTTCCATTTTCCGCTATATACAGCACCCCCAGCGTATTGGTCGCCAGCAGCACAACGTCCCCCTCCAGTTTATTGTACAATACGGCCCCCAGATTGGATGATACTGCCGCTATATCCAGTTCTCCCGTGACAATCTTGCTGACAGCCTCATCGGGGCTCTGGAATGTCGTTACCTGATAGAGTTCCGGGGATTCCATGATTTGAGACATCCCCATGCCTGTCGGGCCATTGAGGGTTCCGATTTTCAAAGGCGCTGACAGCTCAGGTTCTTCGGCGCCGGCGCAGCCCGCAAGCAGCAGCGTGGATGCCATGGTGACCGCAAGCAATGCACAGGCGAATTTTTTTGCTCTTTTTTTAATGTTCATTTTCCTTCTCCTTCATTGATCATGATGATTTCCTCTTCCTGATCCTCAAATAAATTTATGCCTATATCTTCGCCAAGCATCCCGCCATAAGCGATAGAATGCCTGCCATATTTTTTCCTGATGCTGTCCAGGGCCCTTTCCATTTTTTCATTTCTTTCGCGGGTGTTTCCTGTGAGCGATTCGATGCCGATCTGCTCATCCTCGTCTTCGCCGGTCAGATTGATTCCGGTGATCGTCAGCATCCTGACAGGAGATTTCAAATCCCATGAAGCACCGATGATTTCCATTGCAGCCCTGCTGATCTCCGCTGCCGTGTTACTGGGCTGGTCCAGCTGCTTCTGCCTCGATATGGTCTTGAAAAACGGATCCTTGATATCGACTTTCACGCCATGGCATTTCAGCCCATGTTTCCTGAGCCTCCCGGCCACCGTATCCGCCAAGGCCATGCAGCCGCGTCTGAGATCCGCCGCGCCCGCCAGGTCTCTTTTGAAAGTAATGCCGTTTCCGATAGATCCGAGACGTTCGCGGCCTGACGGGTCGACTTTGCTCTCGTCCCGGCCGTTGGCATAATCATATATCAGCTCTCCGTGCTTGCCAAGCAGTGAAGCCAGCATGCCCCTGTCCGCCGCCGCAAGCTGGCCGATCGTTTTTATCCCGAGCCTGCNNGAGCCGTTCAGCCGTGGATTCTCCGACGAAAAAAAGCTCCGCCGCAGGCAGCGGCCATAATAGCTCTTTATAATTCTCAGGCGTTATCAGTGTTGTCGCGTCCGGTTTTTTGTAATCGCTGCCCATTTTCGCGAACACCTTATTATACGAAACGCCGACAGATACCGTCAGTCCCAATTCCGTTCTGACGGTTTTCCTGATATCGCCGGCAATTGCCACACCCGGACCGAACAGCTGAATGCTGCCCGTCACGTCGAGCCATGATTCATCGATGCTGTAGGGTTCGACAAGATCCGTATACCTTCTGTATATTTCCCCGGCCATTGCAGAATATTCTTTATACAGCTCATGATGCGGTTTAACGAGCATGAGTCCCGGGCATTTTTTCCTTGCCTGCCAGACAGTCTCCGCAGTCACGATCCCATAGGCTTTCGCCTGCTCGTTCTTGGCAAGAATGATGCCGTGCCTGCCTGCCGGATCGCCGCAGACAGCCATCGGCCCTGATTTGAGCTCCGGGTCCCGCTGTTCTTCGACCGAGGCGAAAAATGCGTTCATATCGCAATGCAGGATCGTTCTGTCCATCATCAGTCCTCCGTACCTGTTAATATTTTAGCATAAAAAGCAGCGCCTATCCATATGCGCTTATGCAATAATACTGTCAAATCATCCCTCAAACAAAATATTATTTTCAATACTGTATCAATTACTGGCATATTTCAATAAAATATTGTATAATGACACGAAAGTGAAATAATTGGCTTCAAACGAATTACATTCGGGAGTGCGGAAATGAAAAAAACCAATGTCATGGTCTGCGTTACGCAGCAAAAAACTTGCGACAGGCTCATCAAATATGGTTTCGATGTTTTAGGAGACCGGCAGGGTGAGCTTTTTATAATTCATGTCGCCCAGCACAACTTCAAATTCCTGGGAAATGAAAAAGACAGCGACGCGCTGGAATATCTCTATGAGAAGGCACGAGACTACGGCGCCAACCTGACGGTGATCAGATCCTCGGATATACTCGAAACACTTGTCGACCAGGTCGTCAAGCATAAGATCACCAACATCATCCTCGGTGTTTCAAATGAAGCGGATCAAAAAAATACGCTCATCGAGCATCTGTCCGAGCGTGTAAAGGGAAAAGCCGTCATCGAAGTGCTCCCCGCCGGCTGATCGCCGCAGTCCTGTCGATTTGCATTTGTGCATGAAACAGTCGAAGCGGAACAACCGGGCGTAAATTTTCATCATTAATTTTATTTTTATTCAGGAGGACTCATTTATGGATATGGATATCAGTCAAAATATTACTGAAGGCCTGTCAACGATATATACAAAAGTTGTCGATACGACCGACGCAGGCTCCGATCACGGCTCCGGAGCATTGGATTTCCTTCTCTCCACTCCGGCTGTCATGACCATGGTCGTCGACGCGACCGCCGATCTTCTCGATCACCTGCTCCCTGAGGATTTCATTACAGTAACGAAGAGTATCGAGATGGTCCACGAAAAACCGACCATGATCGGTGAAACCATATCCTTGGTCATAACGGTCGATTCGATCATCGGCGACCGTATCATGCTTTCTTTTATGGGCCACGACTCCGTCGGTGTCATTTGCAGAGGCACCCATAAAAGAGTCATCGTCAACCGCAAAAGTCTTATAAAAGCCGCTTACAAACGGGCCGACAGAAAACAGCCCGATACGCTGTTATAGAAGCTTGGACTTCGGCGCAGTCATTTTGAAGCATCCCTGCTTTTGATGATCATCGCCCTGCCTTTTGCGATCGTCAGCGCCGCATCGCCGCCGACTGTTTCGTTACTGACGAGCAGGCACATATCCGGCCTTCTGACCGTCATGTCCGTCAACGGATATTTCATGCCCTCAAGCGTGATGCCGGATAATTCTTCGTCCAGCGGAATGATGGAAATATATTTAAAGCGCGTATCCTTCGGGACAGCAATACGCCCCGGCTTCATAAAGGCTATTTCGTTCCGGCTATCCAGCAGAACTCCGGTTGCTCCCCTCTCATCCAGATATTCCAGGATTGCCGCTGCAGCCATGAAATGATCGATCCTGCCATTTGTGCAGAATATGAGCATGAAATCCCGGAATCCCTTTTCCAGACCATCCTTCACACAGGCGAACAGGTCTGTTTCATCTTTTTCGCTGGGCAGCCTGATGATTTCTCCGGCAATGCCTGAAGCGGCTCCTTCAAGAAAACTGTCTCCGGCGGAATCCATGTCGCCGATCAGCTTGTCAGGATGCAATCCCAGTCTGCGTGCATGATGAATGCCGCCGTCCGCGCAATAAACATAAGGTTTTCGATCCGTTCGCAGCGCAATGGATCTATCGAGGAATTCCCTGTCCAGATCATCCTTTGCGGCGCCGATCACTATGCAGATCCTATCCATGCGGTCATGCTCCTTCCGGTCCGCGCTTCATATTTCCCGTCCCACGATATGAACACGCATCATGTTGGTATTCCCTTCGATCCCTGTCGGGACGCCTGCCGTTATGATGATCAGGTCATGAATGCCTATATGACCGGCAGCGACCGCTTCACGAACCGAGAGTTCTATGCTCTCCGTCGTCGTATCCCTGTACTCGATCACCAGCGGAAATACATTCCAATTCAAAGACAGCCTTCTGGCGACCCTTTCCGAGGACATCGTCGCGATGATCGGCGCCTTCGGCCTGAATTTGGATACGACCGTCGGCGTATAACCCGATGTCGTCGGCGTCAGTATCGCTTCGGCCTTAAGCCCCTGCGCGCTGGCGCAGGTCGCATAGCCGATGGCGTCGGTGACGCCGGTATCCTTGATCCTGCTCCTGTCATAAAGCAGCGCTTCATAATTAAGCTCCGCTTCGGCCGCAATGGCGATCTCCCGCATCTGGGCTACAGATTCCACAGGATATTTTCCTGCCGCTGTTTCTCCGGACAGCATGACAGCGTCCGTCCCATCCAGGATGGCATTGGCCACATCCGCCACCTCGGCTCGTGTGGGCCTTGGGTTGCGCATCATCGAATCCAGCATCTGTGTCGCCGTGATGACCGGTTTTCCCGCAAAGTTGCATTTGCTGATGATTTTCTTCTGTATCAGCGGTACCGCCTCGATCGGGACTTCTACGCCCAGATCCCCTCTGGCGACCATGATCCCGTCGGATATGGCAATGATTTCATCAATATTGTCGACTCCCTCGGCGTTCTCGATCTTGGATATGATCCTGATATGCCTGCCGTTATTCTCTTCCAATATCTTCCTGATTTCCTTGACGTCGGCAGCGGTCCTTACAAAAGAAGCCGCGATGAAATCCACATCGCTTTCGATGCCGAACAGGATATCATTGTAATCCTTTTCACTGACCGCCGGAAGGTCTGTCCTGACTCCCGGAACATTGACGCCCTTCTTATTCTTGACGATCCCCGGATTCAGCACCTCGCATTGGATATCGGTTCCGTCCACAGCCTTGACACTCATCTCGACCAGACCGTCGTCGATCAGTATCCTGCTGCCCGGAGCCACATATTTATAAAGATCCTCGTATGAAATCGAACAGGCCTTCTCCGTTCCTTTGAAGTCACCGGACTTCAGCGTAAATTCCTGCCCTTCCTTCAGTATGATCTCTCCATCCTCGAAATCGCCGGTCCTGATCTCCGGCCCCTTGGTATCCAGCAGAATGGCGATGTGCCGCCCTGTTTTCTGCCTCGCCGCCTTTATTCGCCCGATATTCGCACCATGCTGCTCCGCGTTGCCATGGGAAAAATTAAGCCGTGCGACATCCATCCCGGCAAGTATTATTTTTTCAAGGATCTCCGCGTTATTGCTCGCAGGTCCTATCGTGCATATTATTTTCGTTCTTTTCAAATTTATTCACCTCTTCTGTCTTTCATGTGCTTCAATCGTTCAAATCAGATCGACAGGATCCTCGCAAGCTCCATGAGCCGGTCCGACTTCGGACGGGTCATTCCCAGGGCTTCCGTTATTTCATAATCCACCAGCGCGCCCCCCGAGACACCGACGGCCCTGCTGGCACTGTTGCTCAAGAGCAATTCCACGGCCCTGCATCCCAGCCTGCTGGCAAGGATCCTGTCCGCGGCCGTCGGGCTGCCGCCCCTTTGGATATAGCCAAGCACGACAAGCTTTGTTTCGGATCCCGTCTTGTCTGTGATTGCCTTTACGAGCTCTTCCGATGTGATCCCGACACCTTCAGCCCGCATGATGATGCTGTGAAGTTTGCCGCGGTTTTTACCACTGATGATATCTCTGCATATCCCCTTGATATCCGGCTTTTCCTCAGGGATCAAAATCGCCTCGGCTCCGCCGGCAAGCCCTGCGTAAAGCGCGATATCACCGCAGTTTCGTCCCATAACCTCGATGACGGTCGTCCTGCCGTGGGATGAGGAGGTATCCCTGATGTTGCTAACGGCACCGAGCACGGTATTGACTGCCGTATCAAATCCCAGCGTATAATCCGTATACGCGAGATCATTGTCGATCGTTCCCGGTATGCCGATGAACGGCACGCCCGCCTTTGTCAGGTCTGCTCCACCCCTGAAGGAGCCGTCTCCTCCTATCACGACAATGCCTTCGATCTTGAAATTTTCGAGCATGCAGACCGCTCTGTCAAAACCCTCAGGCGTCATGAACCTCTGGCTCCTGGCGGTTCTGAGGATCGTTCCGCCCCGCTGGATGATGTCCGATACACTGGAAATATCCATTTCAACTATATCTCCGTCGATCATGCCTTCGTAACCCCGCCTGATGCCGCAGACCTCCATGCCGTTGAATATACCAGTCCGCACCACCGCTCTGATCGCGGCGTTCATGCCGGGGGCGTCGCCGCCGCTTGTCAGTACTCCTATCCGTTTCATAAATATCCGCCTTTCCCGATCATGCCCGACCGTTCGTATATTTTCAGTTCAGCAATCCTGATATTTCGTCGTAAAACGCTTCCGTCGCGTTGACCCACAGATCCCTCTTCGTCTTGAATTTCCGGCCGCTTCCTTCTGAAACGATCACCACCGGCGTCTCTCCGGGATACCGCGTCAGTATGATCCTCAAAGCCTCCAGTATGCGTCCCTCGTCAAGCTCCGGCGGTATATCGATCCTGACCGTTTCGTCTCCGGATCCTGCTTGCTTTGCATTGGGCTGCTTGCGGGCCGGAGGGCTTTTCATCGGCATGGTATCATCCAGCATGACAAGCGGCGTTATTTTTTCCGCAAGGATCTTCGGAGCCTCTTCTTCCTTGAAATTCAATTTCCCATGGACCACGATGACATTGTCCTCCCTGATCTCCGATGAAACGCTCTCGAAAACATTCGGGAATACAATGATTTCAACGGAGCCATACAGATCCTCCATCTGCACGAAAGCCATCATCTTGTTATTCTTGGTGACCATCGTCCTTTTGCTGGTTATAATTCCCGCCAGCGTCACCATCATGCCGTCCTTTAATTCGGCATTATCCTCCGCATGCATCAGCTCCTCCGTCGTGACGCTCGAGACCCTCTCGATCCTGGAGGCATAATCCGACAGCGGATGGCCCGTGACATAAAGCCCCAGCATCTCCTTCTCCATGGACAGCATGATGTCAGACGCAAATTCCTCCACATCCGGCATGCGGTCTTCACCGCCCGGATCCTGCATTGCTTCGGTATGGGACTGAAACAGGGACAGCTGACCCTCCAGGTTCTTTCTTGCAGTGTTCTGGGCGGATTCCATAAGCCTGTCATATACCGAAAGCAGCACCGCTCTTTTCCTGCCCATGCAATCGAAGGCGCCGGCCTTGATCAGGCTTTCGACCGCTTTCTTATTTATTTCAGATATTTCGATATGATCGATGAATGTCCGGAAGCTGTCCGGCACACCCTTGTCGCGTCTCATTCTGACAATGGCGTCAATGACGCCTTCGCCCACATTCTTGACGCCAAGGAGTCCGAACCGGATCTCGCCATTCACGACGGTAAATTTCTTCTCGCTGGCATTCACGCAGGGCGGAAGCACCTTAATGCCCATTTCCGCGCAATTGCGCATATATTTCGCCACCTGGCCCGAATCGCCCATGACGCTGGTCATAAGGGCCGCCATGAACTCGATCGGAAAATATTGCTTCAGATAGGCCGTCTCATAGGCCAGCACGGCGTAGGCCGCCGCATGGGATTTGTTGAAGGCATACTCGGCGAATTTTTCCATCTGTCCATAGATTTCGTCCGCCGCCTTCTTCGGGATCCCGTTCCTGATACAGCCCGGAATTTCAATATTCCCTGCTCCATCTGCCTTGCCGTTGACAAAATACTCCTGTTCCTTCAGCATTTCCGCCATTTTCTTTTTGCTCATGACGCGGCGCACAAGATCGCTTCTGCCATAAGAATAGCCTGCCAGATCCCTGACGATCTGCATGACCTGCTCCTGGTAGACCAGGCAGCCATAGGTGACGGAAAGGATCGGCTCGAGGCTCTTGTGGACATATTTGATTTTGTCCGGATTCTTCTTGTTTTGGATATAGGCCGGGATCGAATCCATCGGGCCGGGCCTGTAAAGCGAAACACCGGCGACGATATCCTCGAAGCAGTCCGGTTTGAGGTTTTTCATGAACTGGCGCATGCCCGGACTTTCAAGCTGGAACACGCCGAGCGTGTTGCCGGAGCTGATCAGTTCATAAACCTTCCTGTCGTCATATTCCATAGTGGAGAAATCGATATGGATATTATGATTCTTCCAGATAAGTTCAAGCGCATCCCGGATGACGGTCAGATTCCTTAGTCCGAGGAAATCCATCTTCAGAAGTCCGAGCTCCTCGATTGTCCCCATAGTGAACTGGGTACTGATGCCTTTTTCCGCGAGATAAAGCGGCACATATTCGTCAATGCTCTCTTTTGAAATGACGACGCCGGCCGCATGGGTCGACGCATGGCGAGGCATGCCTTCAAGCGCCCGAGCTGTGTCGATGAGATGCCTGATCCTCTTGTCGCCGTCATAATCCTTCCTGAGGTCCGAGTTGGTTTCAAGCGCCTTGTCGATCGTCATCTTCAAATCGAACGGGATCTTCTTCGCAATGGCGTCGACTTCCGCATAGCTCATGTTCAGCGCCCTGCCCACATCGCGGACGGCGGCTTTCGCCTTCATCGTTCCGAATGTGATGATCTGGGCGACTTTGTCGGCGCCGTATTTTTCAATGACATAATTGATGACCTCCTGCCGGCGCTCAAAGCAGAAATCGATGTCTATATCAGGCATGCTGACTCTTTCGGGATTCAGAAAGCGTTCAAATATAAGACCGTATTTGATTGGATCGATGTCTGTGATCCGAAGGCAGTAAGCGACCAGGGATCCTGCGGCCGAGCCCCTGCCCGGACCTACCATGATCCCGTTTCGTTTCGCGTAGTCAATGAAATCCCATACAATCAGGAAATATTCCACATAGCCCATTTTTCTGATCGTCGAAAGCTCATATTCAAGCCTGGCAATCAGTTCGTCGTTCATTTGCCCGTATCTTTTTGAAAGTCCATCGAAGCAGAGCTCCCTGAGATACTTTTCGTTGGTCCTTCCATCGGGAGCGGAAAAATCCGGCAGCCAGATCTTGCCGAATTCATAATCAAAATTGCATTCCTCGGCGATCCTTACAGTATTGGCAATAGCATCAGGCAGATCGTTGAAGAGCCGGGACATTTCCTCCGGAGATTTCAGATAAAACTGATCGTTTGGAAAGCGCATGCGATTTTCATCGTCCACCGTCCTTGCTGTCTGGATGCATAGCAAAACATCATGGGCTTCCGCGTCCTGCTTTTCTACATAATGCACATCGTTCGTCGCTACAAGCGGTATCCCGGTCTCCTTGTGGATCCGTCTGATCATCGGTAGAATCTTTGCTTCCTCGGGCAAGCCCTGGTCCTGAAGCTCGAGATAGAAATTGCCCTCGCCAAAGATGCCCAGCAATTCAATAGCTTCATTTTTTGCGCCGTCATAATCGTCATTGAGCAATTTGCGCTGGATGTTGCCCGACAGGCAGGCGGAAAGGGCGATCAGGCCTTCGCTGTGCTCCCTGAGGACGCTGTAGTCTATCCTGGGCTTATAGTAAAAACCTTCCGTGAATCCCAGCGATACGATTTTCATGAGATTTTTATAGCCTTTGGCATTCTTGGCCAGCAAAACAAGATGACCCTGATATTTATCTTTATCAGCGTCCTTGTCTTTCATGGTACGCGCGGCAGTATAGACCTCGCAGCCGATGATCGGCTTAAGCCCCTGCCTCTTGGCTTCCTTGTAAAACTCGACTGCGCCGAACATGACGCCATGATCAGTGATGGCGATGGCTCTCATCCCAAGCTCTTTGGCTTTGGCAATCAGCCTCGGTATCCCGGCAGCGCCGTCCAGCAGACTGTATTCGGTATGGACATGCAAATGGACAAAGCTCATAGATTCTCCTCGGATCTGAAAATACTATGTTCAGTATAGCATCAAATCGATCCTTAGACAATGATCCACGATCCCTGTCCATCAAACTTAACCTGATCTTAACAAACATGCGGCGGCAACTGCAGTGGTGCCGTGCCGGCATCGCGCATCATGGCCAGCCAAGCCGGCAGCTCGCCTATTTGACGCAGTATCGCTCAAGATAGGCTTCCATTTTCTCTTTCATCACGTCGTCAATGAAAATCCTGCCATCAACCGGAGCATTATGCAGGACATCGATGATCTGCCGGACGGTGATGATCGGATAGGTCCTGATGCCGAATTCCTCATAGATTTCCTGTATGGCGGTCCTGTTGCCGCTGCCGCGCTCCATCCTGTCGGCGGATATGACCAGTCCCGCTATTTCAACGTCCGCCGCGGCTTTGATCATCGGCAGGCATTCCCTGACCGCCGTCCCGGCAGTGATCACATCCTCGATCATCAGGATCCTGTCGCCGTCCTTCAGCTTGTAGCCTACCATGGATCCGCCTTCGCCATGGTCCTTCTCCTCTTTCCGGTTGAAGCAAAAGCTGATGTCCCGGCCGTGCTTATCGGCTAAAGCAATGGCGGTGGTCACCGCAAGCGGGATCCCTTTGTACGCTGGCCCGAAAAGGGCATCTATTTTTCCGCCGACATTTTCCGCTATGCATGAAGCATAAAATTCGCCGAGACGCGCGATCTGGCTTCCGGTCCTGTAATTGCCGGTATTAATGAAATAAGGCGTTTTTCTGCCGCTTTTAGTCGTGAAATCTCCAAAGGTCAGGACCCCTGCCCTGACCATGAATTCCGCGAATTTTTTCTTATCCGATAAATCCATCACGAATCTCCTTAATGCTTTTATAGCCGTTCTTCAGCATGAATGCTGCGAGCTCGTCCCTGATGCGCACCGGCGCAGCCGGGTCGATCAATGCCGCAGTTCCGACCGATATGGCGTCTGCGCCGGCCATGATGAATTCGGCGGCGTCTTCACCTGTCATGATGCCGCCGAGACCGATGATGGGTATCCGCACCGCTCTTCTAACCTGATAGACCATCCTGACTGCCACCGGCTTGACGGCAGGTCCGGACAGTCCCCCCATTATATTGCGCAAGGCAGGCTTGCCCGTATGAACGTCGATCCGCATGCCGAGCATTGTATTGATCAGCGAGACCGCGTCGGCGCCCTCAGCTTCCACTGCGCGCGCTATATCCGCGATATCGGACACATTCGGTGTCAGCTTGATGATGAATGGCCTCTTCGAAACCTTTCGAACCGCTCTCGTAACAAGCCCCGCCATTTTGGGGTCTGTGCCGAAACCGATCCCGCCCTCCTTGATGTTGGGGCATGATATATTGATTTCAAGCAGATCGACAGGCGCATCCGAAAGCATCTCGACTGCGTCGCAATACTCCTCGACGCTTCTTCCTGCCACATTCACAATGACTCTGGTGTCAAACCGCTTCAAATATTCAAGCTCGTTCTCCACCAAATTTTCCACGCCGGGATTCTGAAGACCGACAGCATTCAGCATGCCGCCATAGGCCTCGGCGATCCGCGGCGGAGGATTGCCTTCCCAGGCAACGCTCGATACACCTTTGGTGATCACGGCACCCAGCTGGCTGATATCATAAAAGGCCCCGCTTTCACGGGCCGAAAAAGTGCCCGAGGCTGTCGTGACAGGATTCTTCATCGCAATACCAGCTATTTCGGTCCTCAGATCCGGATAATCCGTTCCGGCTGACGCTTTTATCTCATGCATCCCAGACCACATCCCTTCCGTCGAATACCGGGCCGTCCGTGCATACTTTCTTATATACTGTCCTCCTGTCGGATCCTTCAGCCCCGTCCGAGCTGTCGAACACCTTGCAGGCGCAGCCGACACAGGCGCCATAGCCGCAGCCCATCCGCTCCTCCATGGAAATCTGGACCGGCGCCGATATTTCCGTACAATACGCGTTCAGTGACCTGAGCATGGCCTTCGGACCGCAGGCAAAAAAATGGCCGCTATCAATGCCGGCGCCCCTGATCGCATCCAGCGTCGTCCCCCTGCGGCCGTATCTGCCGCTGTCAGTTGAGACAAGTGTTTCAACGCCCATGCTTTCGAACAGATCGACCAGGAACGGCTCGTCCCGGAATCCCAATACCGCCGTGCATCCAATGCCGGCTGAAACGAGTTCCCGTGCCAGCCCTGCCAGCGGCGGCACACCGATCCCTCCGCCGACGAGCACGGCCTTCGCACGGGCCGTTTTATCAGGAGCGGTGCTGCCGGATCCCTGTTCGGATATGATGCCTCTGATATCAAAGCCGTTGCCAAGCGGTGTGCTGACACGGATCGTGCTTCCTTCCACATAGCCTGAAAACTCGGCCGTTCCTTCTCCTACGACCCCATAAACCAATGTCAGTGCCGTGGCGTCGTGCATGCAGATGCTGATCGGCCTCGGCAGNNGGTAGACGTTCAAAAACTGCCCCGTCTTTGCTGAAGCAGCCGCTTCGGGGGCCTCCAATATCATCATGAAAACGCCTTTCGCGATCTGCCTGTTGCTTCTGACCGTTGCTTCAATTACTTTCTTTTCCATATGGGCTCCGCCTTTCCGCTGTCAGCCGAGACTTTTCGCAAGATCTTCCCGCATTGCGAGAACGGCTTTTCTCGAAGACTTCGCAAAATGTTTGCCGTCATAGTCGGTGTCCTTCAAGTAAGCGGCAATGATGCCCCGGGATGAATTGACAATGATGCCTTCACCGTTGGCGTCCGTATAGCCTTTAAGATCCTCGCCCGTTCCGCCCTGTGCGCCGTAGCCCGGCACCAGGAAAAACGTATGTGGCATGAGTTTTCTAAGTTCGGCGCCCTGCTCTGCGCATGTCGCTCCGACAACCGCCCCGACCCTGCTGTAGCCCTGGCTTCCCATGGCCTCAAGCCCCCATTTGGAGACAAGCCCGGCGACTTCATGAAAGACCGGCCTGCCGCCGGTCACAAGGTCCTGGAGCTCCGCTCCGCTGGGATTGCTGGTCCTGACCAGTATAAACACGCCTTTGTCTCTCTCTCTGCAAACTCTGACAAAGGGCTCGATCCCATCGTAGCCCATATATGGATTCAGCGTCACCGCGTCCTCCATCCAGAGGTCGAAATGTGCACCCTCTATTTCCACGCCCGCAATATGCGCCGCGTAAGCTTCCGCAGTCGAGGCGATATCACCGCGCTTTATGTCGCCGATGACCATCAGTCCCTTTTCCTTCGCGTATCGGATGGTTTCCAGATAAGCTTTAAGTCCTTCGAGCCCATATTGCTCGTACATTGCAATCTGAGGCTTGACAGCCGGAACGAGGTCGTGGACCTCGTCGATGATCGCCTTGTTGAAGACGGTGAACATTTTGCCGATTGCCTCGGGCGTTTTGCCATAGCGTTCGATCGCCTCATTTTTAATATGATCAGGCAGCATTCCGAACGAAGGATCCAGTCCTACGACTGTCGGATTGCTTTTTTCCCTGATCTTGCCTATCAGCCTATCTATCATTAAAGACTCCTTTCATCATCCCGCCGATCATGACCATGGATGGCCTGCCCCAAACGGTCATGCCCGCGAACGGCGTATTCCTGCCTTTGGAGACAAAGGCACCGGGTGAGACGACATAACTTTTATCGATGTCGATGATCGTGATGTCGGCCACCTGCCCTTCGGCAAGGCTGCCGCGTTCTATTCCGAGAATGCGCGCGGGTGACGCGCTCATCCTGTCGATGAGCTCCAGCGGCGTAAGCGGTCCGTTTCTCACCAATTCAGTATAGCTTACAGCGAAACTGGTTTCAAGCCCGCTGACTCCGAAGGGCGCCTGTTCAAAGGGCAGCGCCTTTTCGTCCTCATGATGCGGCGCGTGGTCTGTTGCAATCGCGTCTATGACGCCGTCCTTCAGCGCCTGCTTCACCGCTTCCCTGTCTTCCCTGGTCCGAAGCGGCGGATTCATCTTTTTATTCGTATCAAGTCCGGCCAGGGCTTCCTCATCCAATGTAAAGTAATGCGGCGCCGTTTCTGCCGTGACGCGCGCGCCTGCAGCCTTCGCTTCCCGGATCAGCGCAACGCTTCCCTTCGTGCTGATGTGGCACAGATGAAGCCGCGCTCCCGTTTGCATGGCAAGGCCGATATCCCTGGCGACGATGACCTCCTCCGCTTCGGCCGGGATGCCCCTGATGCCGAGCCGCTCGGACATGACGCCCCTGTTCATGGCTCCGCCGTCAGCCAGCCTGCTATCCTCCGCATGTGAAAATACGGGCAGATCGATATCGGCCGCTATTCGCAGCGCTTCCCTCATGAGGTCCTCGTCCATGACGCTCCTGCCGTCTTCACTGACGGCGCAAGCCCCCTCCCGGGCCATTCCCTTTATGTTCGCAAGCTGTATTCCCTTCTGCTCCCGCGTGATCGCGCCGATCGGAAGCACACGCACCCCATTGTTCGCAGAGGCGCGCTCCTTTATCAGCCTGACCATTTTCCTGCTGTCTATCACCGGCTGGGTGTTCGGCATGCAGCATACCGTGGTGAAACCGCCTCGAAGCGCTGCCTCAGAACCGCTGGCGATCGTTTCCTTGTGCGTGAAGCCCGGCTCCCGAAAATGGACATGCAGGTCTATGAGGCCCGGCACGACCCATTTCCCCGTTGCGTCGATATAATCGATTTCTTCCGATTCAGCCGAAATGACGCCATTTTTTCTCTCATGACCAACTATGCGTCCGTCCCGGATCCAGATATCGCGTATCTCGGCCCTACCTGCCGCCGGATCGACTACAAGTCCATTGCTTATGCAGAATCTCATCCTGCTTGTCCCCTTTCATATCCACGATATCATCGCAGTATTCACAGCGGTATTCTCTTTTTTCGTCATTGACCAGATGAAAGACATGCGGCACGTTGCTTTCAGACGATGTGACGCAGCGTGGATTTTTGCACTTGATGACGTTTGTCACGGTTTTCGGCAGTTCCAAATTGATCTTTCTGGTCACGACGTGATTTTCAATAACATTGACTGTCGCATTCGGATCGATGAGGCCAAGCACGGCCAGATCGATATCTATGACGTTTTCGATTTTAATGAGATCCTTCTTCCCGTATTGCTTGCTTGTGGCGTTCATGATGAAAGCCACGGTGTACTGGGAATTTTCTATGCCAAGGTAGTGGAAGATCCTGGTTCCCAGTCCCGCGCTGATATGGTCGATCACGATGCCCTTTTCGATGCTGTTTACAAGTACCATCAATTCACCCCCAAAAGTTTCATGATCAGCGCCATCCTTACAAACATGCCGTTTTTTGCCTGGTCAAAATACATCGCCCTCGGGTCTTCATCCACCTCGACCGCGATTTCATTGACCCTAGGCAACGGATGAAGCACGGTCAGCCGGTCTGTCGCAAGCTTCATTTTAGGCATATCCAGTATGTATCGGTCCTTCAGCCTGATATAATCCTCTTCATTGAAGAAGCGTTCCTTCTGGACTCTGGTCATATATAAGATATCGAGCGCCGGGAGCACTTCCTCCATATTCTCGACTTCGCTGAATGTTATGTTGTTTCTGACAAGCACCTCGCTACGGATATACTCCGGGATTCGAAGCTCCTCGGGGGCGATCAGCACAAAGCTCACATTCTCGTACCTGGACAGGGCCTTGATCAGAGAATGGGCCGTTCTGCCGAACTTCAGGTCGCCGCAGATGCCGACGACAAGATTTTTAAATCCGCCTTTTACTTTTCGGATGGTCAGAAGATCCGTCAGTGTCTGCGTCGGATGCTGATGCCCGCCGTCACCGGCATTGATGACCGGCATTTCAGTATTGTACGCCGCGACCTTCGGCGCGCCCTCCTTGGGGTGGCGCATGACCGCGAGGTCTGCGTAGCAGGCCACCGTCCTGATCGTGTCCGAAATGCTTTCGCCCTTGGATACCGAGCTGGAATTCGGCTCTGAAAATCCGATCACCTGCCCGCCAAGTCTCAGCATGGCCGCCTCAAAACTGAACCGGGTCCTCGTGCTTGGCTCGTAAAACAGGGTCGCCAGCAATTTCCCATCGCAGCTGTGTGCGAATTTCGAAGGGTCCTGTATGATCTCGTCAGCGAGAACGAAAATCTCGTCCAGCTCTTCCGGGCTGAAGTCCATCGGTTCAAGCAAATCTCTTCCTTTTAACATGTTTACCATCCTTTCTAACTTCACGGAGTTAACTTAAAGGTATAAAAAAGCCTTCCATATAAGGAAGGCATCATGTACAGCAGATCGCATCCTGCAGGCTTGCCGCAAAACGCACTTCCCTTTTGATCTCGCAGGATCAGATTAAAGGATCTTATTTCATTGGTGTAATCCTATCACAAATGCCCCGGACCGTCAAGGAATTCTTGGGAGCAGCCGGAACGCTATTTTTTGATTATTTTCGCCGCAAAAAACACGCCCTGCAGTGCAAGATAGGCAACAGTCACGAGTCCGATGAACTTGATCATCTCCCATGAATTTTCTATGTCGACCCAGTTGAAAAGCTTAGCCAGAACCAGCGCCGCGATGATGAGGACCCAGTATCCCGTCACCGGCCCCAGTCTTGATGCCATATTTCCCATCTTACCCATATTGTGTGATCCTCCTCTGCTTGATTATGCTCCTGCGGCAGCTTTGCCCGCCGATATTATTATACAGAATAAATGATCATTCCGCTATTGCTGATTTATGAAAGCACGCATCTGCGGAAGCTGCGTGATACCTTCCCTGATGAATTCCTCCTGGACCTGCTCCTGGACATGATATTTGACGTCAAAATACACTTCCTGGCGGCACCAGACCTTCATGTCAAGCTCCAGTAGCCCTTCTTTCTGGCTCGACATTCCGATGATGTACGGCGGTTCCTGCAGAATGCGGCTGTCGCTTCGCGCGACGCGCTCAAGAATCTCCTTGACCAGACGCACATCGTTGTCGAAATTGATGCTGAACATGAGATCCACGCGCCTGAGTTCTTCCCTGGAGTAATTGATCACCGTTGAATTTGCCAGTTTGCCATTGGGGATCGTGATGGTCTTGTTGTCCGGCGTCTTTAATGTGCAGAACAGCAGATCGATCTTCTGGATTTCGCCGGCCACATTCAGATCCTCAATATAGTCGCCTTTCTTGAAATGCTTTGAAAGCAGAATGATGATCCCGCCGGCAAAATTTGCAAGGCTGTCTTTAAGCGCCAGCGCCACCGCGATGCCCGCCGATCCCACGATTGCCAGAAACGCGGAAAGCGGAACGCCTATATAGCCCAGAATCGTTGCCAGGATGACGATCCACATGAGGACCTTGATGCAATTCAATATGAAGGAATACAGCACCTCGTCCACCGAGCTCCTGTGCAGGGCTTTTCTCGTTATGTTCAAGGTGATCCGCACCGCCACCCCTCCCGCGATAAGCATGAGCAGCGCGATGCCGATGTTTGACAATAGAATGATGGCTTCGTCCGACATGTTCATTTTCCTCCCGTCATGATGAATTTATCCGGCATGCACACCGGCATGGCCGGCATAGTGGTCAGCTCCTGCCGCTTCTTCTGCGCTCGAGTTCCTTGAGCAGTTTTTTTCTGATCCTGATGTCATCCGGCGTGACTTCGACGAGTTCGTCGTCATTGATGAATTCCAGAGCCTCTTCCAGATTCAGGATCCTCGGCGGCGCCAGCCTGATCGCGTCATCGCTGGCAGCTGCCCGCATATTTGTGGCTTTTTTCGCCTTGCACGGATTGACGACCATGTCCTCATTCCTGCTGTTCATACCGACGATCATGCCTTCGTAGACCTTGGTTCCCGGTTCGATGAAAAGTGTCGAACGCTCGGATATGTTGCTGAGCGCATAAGGAGTCGCAACGCCTTCCTCCTGGGAGATCATCACGCCATTGCTTCTCTGCGGGATTTCGCCCTTGTATTCTTCAAAATGCTCAAAACGCCTCACAAGCGTTCCCTCGCCCCTTGTGTCGTTGATAAAATCGCTCCTGTAGCCAAGCAGTCCCCTTGTCGGAACCAGGTATTCCAGCTTCGAGAATTCGCCTTCGCCGCTGTCCATGGCCACCATGATGCCTTTCCTGATATTCAGCTTCGCAATGACCGCACCGGCATATTCCTCCGGAACGCTGACGATCAGCCGTTCGACCGGCTCCATCAAATGCCCTTTTTCCTTGTGCATGATGACCTCCGGCTTCGACACGCCGATCTCATAGCCTTCACGGCGCATATTCTCCAATAATATCGAAAGATGCAGCTCTCCCCTGCCTGAGACCTTGAAGCCGTCCGTCGCGCCCAGCGGCTCGACAAGCAGGCCCACGTTGACTTCCAGCTCCTTTTCCAGGCGTTCCTTCAAATGTCTGGTTGTGACATATTTACCGGATTTTCCGGCAAACGGAGATTTGTTGACCAGAAAATTCATCGACAGCGTCGGCGCTTCGATCGGAATCATGGGCAGCGGATCCGGCTGCTTTTCATCGCAGACCGTCTCACCGATGGAAATATCGGAAATGCCCGATATCACGACGATGTCACCGCTTTCGGCTTCAGGCACCGATACCCTTTTCATCCCCCTGTAGACGAATATCTGGTTGACCTTTCTTGAGGCCAGCGACCCGTCCTCCTTCACGACAGTGACGGTCTGGCCCTCCTTTATTTTTCCCTTATAGATCCTGCCGATGCCCAGCCTGCCGATATAATCGTCATAGGCCAGCGTCGAGACCTGAAGCTGCAGCGGTTCGTCATTGCGGTCCGGATAAATGCTGACATGGTCCAGGATCGTTTCGAACAGCGGCATGATGTTGACGCTGTCGTCTTCAAGCTCGTTCTTGGCCACGCCTTCCCGGGCGATGCCATAGAGGATGGGAAAATCCAGCTGGTCGTTCGTCGCTTCCAGCTCCATGAACAGTTCATAGACCATGTCTACGACTTCTTTCGCCCTCTGGTCTCTTTTATCGATCTTATTGATCAGCAGAATCGGCTTCAATCCCAGCTGCAGCGACTTCTGGAGCACGAACCGCGTCTGGGGCATCGGGCCTTCACTCGAGTCGACGAGAAGTATGACCGTATCGACGGTCCTGATGATTCTTTCGACTTCCGAAGAGAAGTCCGCATGTCCCGGTGTATCCACTATATTGATCTTGACGTCCTTGTACATGACCGAGCAATTTTTCGAATAGATCGTAATGCCCCGCTCACGTTCTATGTCATTGCTGTCCATAACGCACTCAACGACCTCCTGATTTTCCCGGAACACGCCGCTTTGGGACAAAAAAGCGTCCACGAGCGTTGATTTTCCGGCATCGACATGGGCGATGACCGCAATATTGACAATTTTTTGTTTTTCTGACATTTATTTCCCTGCTTTCCTAATCGCGTAATAATAACCGTGATATTATAACACACTTTGACATAAGTAACAAAAAAATGTTAAAATATAATCCGCTGGATTTAAAATTAACGCAGGAGGCGGACGAAAAACTTATGAGAACGATTTTATGGTTTATCTTTTTTTGGCTTTATCTTCTAAAATTGCTTCCCGATCAGGCAAAAGCCGACGCGCTGTCCAAAGCCGGAAGAACCGAAGAGCTCGACGCACTCGTCGACAGGATCGTCCGAAAATGGGCTCGTGCCACGCTCTGGGCCGGCGGCGTCCGCGTAACAGTCTCAGGGGCCGACAATATCCCTAGCGGACCGGCAGTCATCGTCAGCAATCATCAGGGGAATTTCGACATCCCCATTCTTCTCGCTTCGCTGGACAAGCCGAAGGGCTTCGTCGCGAAAGTGGAGATCCAGAAAATGCCCATGATCAGGACATGGATGAAATACTTGAACTGCATCTTCATCGACCGCAGCGACGCAAGGCAGTCGATCACTGCGCTTTCCGGAGCCTCCAGCCTTCTCGAGTCCGGACATTCCCTCATCATATTTCCGGAAGGCACACGCAGCAAGAGCGCTAGGGTCGGGGAATTCAAGGCCGGAGCGCTCAAAATGGCCTTGAAGGCTGGCGTGCCTGTCGTCCCGGTCGTCATAGACGGATCATGGAAGATTATGGAAAGACAAGGCAAGTGGATCAGACCCGGCCATGTCGATTTAAGAATTCTGCCTCCGGTCGGGACAAAAGGCCTGAGCAAAGATGAAGCAAGGACCCTGGGCGAGGATATCAGGCAGCTCATCACTAAAGATCTGGCGGCACACGCCGGAAAGGACAGCATTTCATGAATGACCTCGAGCTTCTATTCCAACAACTGTTGAATGAGGGAACGCTTATACGCATGGTCTTTTCGAGCCGGCGGAAAAAGAGTTCACCTTCATCCAAAGTCATCATCCGCCCTGTTCTTTTAAAGGACAAGCTTTGCTATCAGGCCGAATACCATTCCGCAGACAAAGTCCGGCACGAAAACATGGACGGACATGAAGCCATGGCGGAATTCCTGCGGCTCATGGCTGAAGACTTCAAGCAAATCAGCGTCTTCAGCGCAGATGCGGATTATCAGATCCTGGCGGCCAATGCCGACCGTCCACGGGTCATCAGAAGCGCCCCGTCAAAAAAAGCCGAGCCGCTATCTCACGACCAGACAAAAAAATATATTATACCGGACGGCAGCCCCTGCGATTTCCTGATCCGACTCGGCGTCATGAACGATTCCGGTCAGGTCCTGAAAAAACACTATGCCAAATTCCGGCAAATCAACAGATTCCTTGAAATCGTCGACGACGTGTTCCCGGCACTGCCGGCGGACAGGGAGATATCCATCGTCGATTTCGGCTGCGGCAAGGCCTACCTGACCTTCGCGCTCTATCATTATCTGCATCTGCAAAAGGGACTAAAGGTACGAATGACAGGCCTTGATCTCAAGGAGGACGTCATCGGTTCCTGCCGAGCGATCGCAAGTGATCTTGGCTATGAAGCGCTGCATTTCGAACTTGGAGACATTTCAAACTTCAGCAGCGTCGAAGGCGTCGACATGGTCGTAACGCTGCACGCCTGCGATACCGCTACGGACCACGCCCTGATCAAGGCCGCCCAGTGGAACGCATCGATCATCCTGTCCGTTCCCTGCTGCCAGCATGAGCTCTTCGACCAGATAAAAAACCCGATCCTGGATCCGATGCTGAAGCATGGCATCCTGAAGGAGCGGACATCCGCCATATTGACCGACGCGCTCAGAGCCCTGAAGCTGGAAGCCTGTGGCTATGATGTGTCGCTCATCGAATTCACGAGCCTGGAGCATACGGCAAAAAATATAATGATCCGTGCCATCCGTACGGGACGGCCGGATCCAAAAGCCGAAGAGGAGTATGAACGGCTGGTCGCATTCTGGCATGTCAGGCCGTCCATCGATGTTCTCACTCTATAGCCCAATCGATCTTTTGGCCAAATCCATCAAGAAATTCGTTGGCCTTCGAAAAGTGCCCGCATCCGAAAAAGCCATTGTGCGCGGACAGCGGACTTGGATGCGCCGCTTTTAGTATCAGATGCCTGCTGCCGGACAGCAGGCCTTCTTTCTTTTGAGCGTTCGCTCCCCAAAGCATGAACACCATCGGCCTTTCCCTCTCCGCCAGCAGCGCGATGATCCTGTCGGTAAAAATTTCCCAGCCCTTCCCCTTATGGGAGTTCGCTTCTCCCGCGCGGACCGTGAGGACCGCATTAAGCAGCAGCACCCCTTGTCTGGCCCAGTCTTCAAGACAGCCATGCGGCGGCGCCGCGATCCCGACATCCGATTTCAGTTCCTTGAAAATATTCACGAGGGACGGAGGCTTGGGCACTCCTTTTTTGACCGAAAAGCATAACCCGTGAGCCTGGCCCGGACCGTGATAGGGATCCTGTCCGATGATGACCGCTTTGACCGAATCATAGGGCGTCAGCCTCAGCGCATTGAATATGTCGTATTTTGAAGGATAGACGGTATGGCTCCTATATTCCCCGATCAGGAATTCCCGCAAATCCAGATAGTATTGTTTCTCAAATTCCTCCGACAGCAGACTGTCCCAGTCGTTTCCGATCGTTACCATGGTTGATGTCGCTCCTTTTTGCTGATTTTACAATTCCAAATGACTTGCCTAAACCGTCAGGATCCTGAGCAGAACCTCCACCGCCGCTTCCATGGAAGACCGCGATACGAATTCAAATCTGCCATGGACATTTTCCGCGCCCGTGAAAATATTCGGGCATGGCAAGCCCATGAATGACAGCCGCGCTCCGTCTGTACCGCCCCGGATCGGCTTAACTGTCGTCGAAAGTCCGGCGGCATCAATAGCCGATCTTGCTTTTTCAACGATATGGAAGACCGGCAGAATCTTTTCACGCATATTGAAATATTGGTCCTCCATGAGTATGAGCACGGTCCCTTCCCCATATTTTTCATTCAGATCATCGGCGATATCCTGAAGCAGCTCTTTGCGGTCGCTGATGCCCTCGGCCTCGAAATCACGAATGATGTAAACCAGCTTCGTTTCCTCGATCGAGCCGCTAAAACTCATCAGATGAAAATAACCTTCATAATCGGCAGTCTTCTGAGGAACCTCGTCGGCCGGCAGCATCGCGTTGAATTCCATGCCTATGAGAATGGAATTGATCATTTTGTCCTTGGCGTCGCCCGGATGGGCGTTCCGCCCGGCAATCTCTACCCATGCCTTCGCCGCGTTGAAATTTTCATAAGTCAGCTCACCCGCAGGGCCGCCGTCGACTGTATAAGCATAATCGGCGCCAAATGCTTCGACATCGAAATGATCTGATCCCTCGCCGATCTCTTCATCCGGCGTGAACGCGATCCGGACTCTCCCGTGAAGTCGGGACGGATCTTCTGCCAGGATCTCCATCGCTGTTACGATCTCGGCTATGCCGGCCTTGTCATCGCCTCCGAGCAGCGTTGTGCCGTCGGTCGTTATGATTGTGTCCCCTTTATATTTAAGGATATTGGGAAATTCATCCCGCTTCATCCAGATGTTTTTTTCATGGTTCAACAGGATATCCCGGCCATCGTAGCTTTCTATGATTTTCGGCTTGACATCCTTGGCAGTCATTTCAAAGGATGTGTCAAGATGCGCGATCAGGCCGATCGTCGGCAGCGGTTCGTCCGTATTGGCGGGCAGCGTTGCCGTCAGGTAGCCGTATTCGCTGATCGATACGTCTTCAAGGCCTATTTCAACCAGTTCTTCGGCCAAAGCCCGGGCAAAGACGAGCTGCCCTTCCGTGCTCGGCGTCGTTCCTGTCCCTTCCCTGCTCATCGTGTCATATTCAACATATTCCAGAAATCTTTTCAAAACGCCTTTCATTTTATTTTCCTCCTGCTATGCCGCAGATTTTTCGCTTTTCTTCTGACCCTTTTCTTTCGTGAGAATATAAGGACGACCCCAATCAGGACAGCGGCGATGCTCATGACCGCTGTAACGATGATCAGCGTATAAGACATCTTATAGGTCGTGATATGCTGGATCAGGATTCCCGTCAGCGCCCATACGATCACTGCCGTAAAAACAAGATCCCTGTAATATCGCTGAATCATCAGCGTGATGAACACCGTGGCCAGGATCAATATGATAGTCCAGGTAACCTGGGACAATCCCCAGAAATTCCAGCCAATGCTTATGAGATAAGTCGCCGCGTTGGCGAGGGTGGCGACAGTGATCCATCCGAGGTAGGCACTGAAGGGCGCCATGACGCAGAGACTCTGGCTCCTTGGCACGACGGATCTCAGCATGCCCCTGATCCTCAGATAGATGACGATCAGTGTCGCCAGCAGAGCGAACATGACCAGCAATGACAGAAGCAGCTTTTCATAGTGCCAGCATAGGATCCATGCCGCATTGAGCAGACAGGTAAGAATATAAAGCCAATTGATGCGGCCGATGAGCTTTGCCTGCTGGACCGTATGCCTCCAGACGGTCCCCGTTTGGTATACCGTATAAACCAGAAGCAGCAGGTATATGACCAGCCAGATCGAGAAAGTGATGCCTGCAGGCGTGAATAAACTGCCATACCGGTATGATACGTCCGCTGTCGTAAGACCGTTGATCGGAAGAATGGAGGCAAGCGCATTCATTGTGATCATGAGAACATAAGCGGCGACGCTCATGATCCCGACAGCCTTTGGTGATATCCTGTATTTCATAGTACCATCTCCATTCCTTTCGATCTCATGCCGCTTATGTGATCTTGCCATTTCACACAGATTGATTATAACATATTCGAAAAAAAAAGATGCCTATTATATGGATATGCGCAGATAAAAAAACGCCGTTCGAGCGGCCTTCCTCAAGTGCGTAGGTTGCGGCCGCGCTCCGCTGCCGATCAGCATCTGTCACGAGACGGCGGCAGAGACTCCCGCTCCAGCCTCGATGCGATTTTTGCCCGCCGACTTTGCTTTATACAGGAGTTTATCCGCTTCGCCGATCATCTCGTCGGCGTCTTCCCCTTCGTATCCGTAAAGGCCGATACTGACGGTGACGCGTATGTTCTCATCGAAATCCTCTGATCCGACAGCCTTTAGAATTCGCTCGGCCAACGCAATGGAATCCGGCAGATCCGTATCCGTCAGTATGCAGATGAATTCCTCTCCGCCGTACCTGCCGGCATGATCCGTCCTGCGGCAATTTTCCCTCAGGATCTCGGAAACCTGCCTGATCACACGGTCGCCTGCCTGATGTCCATGATTGTCGTTGACGCTTTTGAAATTATCGATGTCGAGCATCATGACTGTCAAGGGATGCCCGTATCTCCTGGAACGCACCACCTCGTCGCATAGCTTCCGATAAGCGGTTTCATGATTGAGCAGCCCGGTCATTGGATCCCGTGTCGCCATATCCGCCAGCTTCCGGTTTTGCTCGATGATCGTCCGCTTATCCAGAAATCGCGTCAATCTCATCCTGAAAACAAGCCGCCCCAAGCCCCATGCCGCTATATTCATTATTGTGACATTGATCCTCATGATCAGCAGCGCCTGTTCATTCGTCTGATACAAAGGTAAATACGCGTTGAAAATGATGAAGCCCGTCAAATACAAGACGAGGCTGTGCAGCGGGTGCAGATGCAGAAATGCCGCTATGGCAAATAGTGCGATGACATAAATATGCATGGATTCAAATTCCTTTTGCGGGATCAGGGCCAGCGCGCAGCAGAACACGAGCACTCCCATGGCATTGATAAATTGTGCTGCCTGGGCAATCCTGCATCCTATCCTTTCTATTTTAAAATAAATGAAAGCCAGGATCGGCAGAGAAACCGTATTGAAAACAGCAAATAATAAAACAACGCCGTCCGTATCGAAGAGCCTGCCTCTGAATGATATGTAAATGAATGTTTCCGAGACAGCCAGAAGCGCTGCAGTGATAATCATAACCAAATAATTTTCCCGAAGAACGTCATGCAGAAATTCCTCCCGATCTGCGGGCTCCACGCGCGTTATGACACTTTTTATCAATCGGCTCATTCAATTTCTCCTTTGCGTTCAGTCAAATCTTTAATGCTCATTATATAATATATATCGGCATTTGCATCAAAAAAAGAAGCCGTGTCCGGGCCTATTATTCATCCCTGATTTTTATTTCAAAATATTTCGAACTTTTTTGAAAAAACGCTTGCCAGAACGTTGAATCCATAGTATCCTAAGCAAGTTGGCAGTTGGATGCCGATGGATGATTGAATTTACACAAACTCTCTTTAATTTTTTAGGGTAGGTTTTATGGAAATTGCAAATCCAAATCAATTAAGGAGGTAAACAGATATGACAGAATTAAAAGACAAAGACATGACTTGCAAGGATTGCGGTGCTTCATTCGTTTTCACGGCTGGAGAGCAGGCGTTCTACAAGGAAAAAGGCTTCGAAAACGAGCCACAGAGATGTGCAGAGTGCAGAGCCGCAAAAAAAAGACAGAGCAGAAACAGCAATTACAGGGACTAATCAGTCTTTAGAAAAAAGAGAGCATCAGCTCTCTTTTTTTATTTGCCGTTCTTCTGTACGGCCTTCATATCACTACTTGGGTTATCTCCTGAATCCATATTTAAACGACAACCTCCAAAGGTTTTTCAATTTGAATGCTGCTCCATTTCGGTTAGATTATCTTCAGAAGCCAAAGGACTACAAGAACAACCACTATTACTCCTACTATGCCCAAACCTCTGCCCATGATAAACCCTCCTTTCTTAATGTAAACACTGCTTACTTGTCATCTTCATTATCTTTCTTTTTATCAATGATGTCATTTATTTTTCCTGCGATGTTATCTTTTATTTCTGCAGCCTTTTCCTTTAAATCCGATTTGGAGGACTGAATCTTGCCCTTCAGTTCCAACTCTTCATTATCAGTAGCTTTTCCAATCAATTCCTTCACTTCGCCTACTATCTTATCTTTTGCATTTTTAATTTTATCCTTGGAATCCTTCATAATTAAACCTCTACTTTCTACAAACAACGGCTGGTGTTTGTGATTATCAGAAAACCATAGTCCCAAATCAAGATGGCGAATAAGAATAGGCTCCCTATGTATTAGATTTCCAATTCAAGTATACCTCTAATTGTCTGAAAATTCACTAATATTATAAAATATAATTGGAATGTAATTATTATACATCATCGGCTGGTACCGCCGCCGGACTTTTGATTTTAAGCTTTTCAGCGTCCCGGAATAAACATGGGCAGCAAACTGCTGAAAAGCATTGGGCTGCCGTAAACCCGAGATCGTCAACATCGACAAGGGCTGCCATTTGGGCGGCGGACACATTTTGGCGCGATTTTTCCGCTGAGCAAACCTTTTTTAACAAAATACAGGCGTTATATTTTTGGAAGAAGAACATAATACTGTTCCGCCCCACTATGCGGTCAATTATTCAAAAATGGCTTGACCGTGAAGGCTAATCTTTGTTAAAATACAAAGGCAAGCAGATCAGCACCGATTTTTTTAAGAAGAGCTATTACAGGCCGGCTGTGAAAAAATCGCTGCAATACATAAAAATCCTAATGTCCAAAGACACACGTTCGCTGCCAATATGTCCAACGACAATTCAAGAAGGCAAAAAATAAGCCATGTGATTTGCGAGTGTAATGCGATCAGCGAAGTCGTTTTTTTCGGACCTTATCTGCTTGAAAAATCAACGAAACCCAACATATCGGGGCGTGGCTCAGTTTGGTAGAGCACTTGACTGGGGGTCAAGAGGCCGCATGTTCAAATCATGTCGCTCCGACCATGAAAATACTGCATTTCCAACGGATTGCAGTATTTTTTATTTCTTTTACAGATGCTATTATTGGCTACTTTTGTGTCGTACTAGGTCGTTTTTTTGTCGTACTGTCGTAAATTTGTCGTACTAAATTCCGTTGTTATTATTCAAAAAATTCTACATTCCGAAGCATCTCTCGTTTAATCGCTTCATCGAGCAGGTCTGTGTCGAAGATCATCTTCCCGCGGCCCGTCCGGTATACCGGAAACCTCTTTGCCCAAACCGCTTTTCTGATTGCGATTTCAGATAGCCCGGTATGTTTTGCCGCTCCCTTTATATCCACTCGCATGTTTGTCCTCCTCATTTTTTCTCGTTTGTTATCATCAAAGAAACTCTGCCCCACTCCAAATGAAACCGTGACAATTTGTCACGGTTTGAAAACATATTATCATAATATGCCGCCTTTTACGAATTTTGTTAGCCGTCCGACAAAATCGGACAACCGACCGCCTTCTGTTGCCAATAAATAAAGCCCCCGCCGAAGCAGGGGCCAAAATCGCACGCGTGCGTTTGATCGTGCGTTAAGTTGTAGCGGCAGCCTTCGCCTTGTTCAGCTGGTACACGGCCGCTTCAATAAGAGTATCCAGCTGTTCAGCAGTAACCTTGATCCCCTTTTCATTCAGCACCGATAATACGTACGCTTTCTTATCCAGTCCGGCGCCAGCCTTGTTTATAATCTGTTCGGCAGCTTCAACGGCAATCTGCACCCAGAGCGCAATTTGCTTCTGCTGGGTTTCTGTGGTCCGGGCGTTTAAATATGGTACCAGGACATATGTGATCAGTACGCCGATCAGCGATACGATCACGAGCAGGATTTGTAATAGCAACTCGTTCATTAGTTTCCTCTCTTTCTTGCGACCGCGCTGCAGATAGCCGTCCATGTGGATGGTCCGCATACGCCATCAGATATAAGTTTATTTTTGGTTTGCCACGTTTTTAAGGCTCGTTCTGTTCCTGGTCCAAATACGCCGTCGATGGCCAGCGGATGGCCTAGGTAATCAAGCGCGTCCTGGAGAACGAAAGTGTAGACTGATACGGATCCTTTTCTGATGAGCGCGCCGTATCTAACGTCGGTATGCACCCAGGTCGGCGCGATCGAAAATTTACACTTTTTTTCGGGAGATTGAATTGGATACACTTGAATGGACAGAAAAATTAGTTTCATGATATATCCAAAATTATAGATTGCGCTCTTGCTTAGTAATGGTGCTGCTTATGAGGAAGAAAGAAACGAGAAGTCGTCCGAAATGTAATAATCTAACCATCTGTACATTTGTGCTGTGTTGTGCTATGATTTGTAGCATGAATGTACAAAGAAGGTGGTTAGAAATGACCAATAATGAAGCTAAAATTCAAAATATTTTAAAAGTAAACAATGGTATCGTGACGACTACCCAAGTAACGGATGCCGGTATTCCGAGACGTTGCCTGGGTGATATGGTTGCATCCGGCAGGATTTACAGAGTAGCACGCGGTATTTATGCGCTGACGGAAGTCTGGGAAGATGAAATGTTTTTTATGCAATACCGGTTCGCAAAAGGCATTTTTTCGCACGAGACTGCCTTGTACCTTCACGGTATGACTGATCGCACACCCGCTCATTACACCATGACCTTCCCTTTCGGCTACAACACCGGAGTCGTAAAAAAGCAAGGCATCATTGCAAAGCTGTCCACTATCGATACCTATGATTTAGGGATTATCGTGATGTCGTCTCCCGGAGGCAACCCAATTAAGGTATATGATATTGAACGTACCCTCTGTGACATTGTTAAAGCCCGCCATCGAGCGGATATTCAAGTCATTAATCAAGCCATGAAGACCTATACCGGCTTAAAGGAAAAAGATATAGCCAAACTCATGAACTATGCTGAACTGATTGGCGTTAAGCCAAAGGTTTTGAAGTATATGGAAGTTCTCCTATGATTACCAGCAATCCTATGCAATTAAAAGCCTATATAAAAAAATGGCAGCCGAAAAGCATCTTTCCGCACAGCTTGTCATACAGAATAATATGATGGAACGATTACTGGAACGCATATCACTTTCAAAATACAGGGAGAACTTTATTCTGAAAGGCGGCTTTCTGATTGCTGCCATTGTTGGTCTTGATTCGAGAGCCACCCTTGATCTTGACACAACCATCAAAGGTTTCGAGCTCTCCCATGACGTCATTGTTAGGATTTTTGAAGAGATCTGCAGGATTGAAATCGAAGATGACGTGACTTTTAAGGTCAATCGTACAACCGATATCCGTGAAACCGATGATTATCCGGGTATTCGTGTCAGCCTGACCGCCTGCTATCATTCTCTGAAGGTTCCGATGAAAGTGGATGTAACCACCGGCGATAAGATCACCCCCCGTGAAATCGAATATCCTTTCCGACTATTATTCGATGAGCGATCTATCTCTATAATGGCATATGACGTGGAGACTATACTGGCTGAAAAGCTTGAAACAGTGTTGTCACGAAATATTGCCAATACCCGGCCAAGGGACTTTTACGATGTCTACATTCTTCACAGGCTACGCGGCACAAAATTCGATCAAATGATTCTGAAAGCCGCCTCGGAAGAAACCGCCAAGAAGCGCGGCAGTATATCGGTTCTTTGACGATACGAAAGTATTGTTGCCGATATACGGGACAATTCCGGAATGCAAGCTTTCTGGGCAAACTACCAGAAAGATTTCGATTATGCCAAAGGGATCAATTTTGAGGAAGCTTGTGATGCGGTACTAAAGATCATGCATTCGTTAAACTAAACAATTCTCTACAGCATGCTAAAGTGCCCTTTTCCAAAAAAATATAATCCGCAACGAATATAGATTGCTCCATTATTTCGTACCGTTCAAGCGACTTATTCATTGCAATTACTCGAAACATTATTTCGCGGAGAGAGAGCATTAAATTTGCTCTGCTCTCCGCTACAGGAATTATGTCAGCCAATATTCAATTAGTATTAATAGACAGTTTCAGTCCATTTATAAGGATACCCGGTTCGCCTCATGATCACGATGAACAAATCCGGATCCAGTTGATCCGCAAATATGATTCCCGGCTTTGGAATTTCCATGATCTGCAGCGCGCCAACCGCGGCAGGCAAGGCGACATAGACGAGTGATGTGCCGTAGATTTTCAGCAGCTCCGGTCCTGGCGCGTTCATCTTCGGCAAATTGACGTGGTAGATGGTTTTTTTCCCGTCTTTAATACCGGAAACCTGAACGATCATTTCAAAAAAAGACATCTTGTCTGCAGCCGCAAGCTTTTCCGCCGTCTCGCCGATCAGGCCGTTTGTCGGTTTTGGAACCATTGCCGCTACCACATCGATGGGCTTGACCTTGACGTCACCCACCTGGACTTCGTCCTGGGAGCACAGGCCCATTGCATAAAGCATGGCGGGCTGCGGCATGATATAATATTTGAAATCGCATTCCCTGAGGCCTTCGAATGTGGTCGGCATGCTGTAAATCTCCTCATGCGAGTGATGTGTGACCGGCAATCTTCCGATCGGCTCCGGAAAGTCGCACTCTTCGATGCCGCCAAATGGTGGATAAAGGACAAATTTCCCGTCCTCCAACGCATAAGTCGGCGTCGCGCAGTCCACCAGGGCTTGCTTGGGAGACCAGCCCGGATTCCAAGGTCTCAGCATATAATCGTATTTTCCTTCATTCGGTACTATTGCCGCTTTCCCGATGCGCATTTTAATACTGTCCACAGTATCCAGCTTTTTTGCATAAAGCCGGGCTATGACATTTGTAAAGCCTGGGGCCATGCCGCAGCCCAGCAGCGCCGTCAAGCCGGCTTCCCTGAATTCTTTATACAATGTCAATTCCTCGATTTTCTTTCCTGCCAGGAACTCGTCCCAATACGGCGCATCAAACGCGGTATTGACATAATTTGCCTTTGCTTTTAAAGCGCCTTTCATGACATAGGTAGCCATCCATGGCATGACCATATCTATGACACAGTCTGCGCCTGCGGCCGCACGTGCCACGTCGTCGGAATCCAGCGCGTTGACTTTATCCGTTTTAATTTTCGGGCTGTCGATATGGGCGGCGACCGCTTCGGTAACTGCAGTATCCAGATCTGCCAGACGGATCTCAGTTATCTCATCCTGTTTTGCCAAAATGGAAGCGCAGGGGCCTCCCTGCCCGCCTGCTCCTACAATCAATACTTTCATATTTCTTCCTCCTTCGTGAGTAATCCCGCATCCCTATGGCATGCCAGGATTTTGCAGATTATGGTTTCTTATGCCCCTGACTTTAATCAGATTTATTGCTGCTTAGTTCCAGTTCTATACGATCACTTGCATTCCCGGGAAATCCTGTCTGGTATAAGATATTCGTTCCCACTATCAGTGCCATACCGATCCAAAGAAATACGGTGGTTGTTTCATGGAGAAAAATAACACCGAGTGCGGCGGCGAATATGGATTCTGTCGAAAATATCAATCCTCCCGCCGATGATGTCACATACTTCATGCAGAAATTCATCAGCATTTGTGCACCAATTGTCGCAAAGAAGATCAGATAGGCAAATTCCGCCGCCATCATCCAGGAAAAATCTGCCGGTGGGCGCTCAAGGGTGATCGCGAATACGACTGAAACAATTGTGATAACGTAAAATTGTACTAGTGTCAGCATCACAGGATCGGTTTTTGATGAAACCGCATTAATTGTTATGATCGCAACGGCATAGAAAAACGACCCGCTCAGCGTCAGCAACTCTCCTTTCGAAAAATTCCAGGCAGCCATTGTCCCATCATATGAAATCAAAAATATCCCTGCAATTGCCAACGCAGCATATATAAAGACCCGTAACCCGGGATTTTTTCTCATATAGAACCACTCAATCAATGGAATGATCATAATATATGCTGAGCACAAAACTGCATTTTCTCCGGCGTTGATTGTTTTCAATCCCATTGTCTGAAATGCGAAGCCAAGCCCCATGAACAGACCCGTTATACAACCGTCAAATAAATTTCTCCGGTTGATTTTTCTAATGTGAGGCAACAGCGCAATTGTACAGATCAGGCTCGCGATACCAAAGCGGATTGCATTAGAATAATTTGCATCGACCATGCTAAGGATATCTTTCTCAACCACAAACTCAGCCCCCCAGAAAAAGGAAGCAAGCAAGAGCCCTGTCACCCCAAATGCCTTTTCATGCTTCGCCATTGGACACCTCTTTCAGTCGTGAAAAAGAAGGAGAGGCAGACCGAATCAAATCCGCCTCTCCTGCGATGAATAGTTTTATTTACATTTGTCGTAATCGACAGTGACTGTCTTGATATGCGTCATATCATAGATCGTGTACATTCCGCCAAGTCGTCCCTGTCCGGATTCAGTGCCCGGGCTTCCGCCGAAAGGTTGATGTGCTTCCCAGTAACATGTCGAAGCGTTAACGGCAATGTTGCCGGTCTTCAGTCTGTCGGTATAATATTTCATGCGTTTCAGACTGCTTGTGAAAACCGCCATTTGAAGGCCATACGGCGTTCCGTTTGCTATTTTGACAGCTTCCTCATCCGTATCAAATTCGATAATCGGTGCTACAGGCCCGAAGGTTTCTTCGTCATTGATCAGCATTCCCGGGACAACATCAGTCAGAATTGTCGGTGCATAATAAAGGTTTGTCGGCATTCCTTGGATTCTTCCACCGCCATAAACAATCTTAGCCCCTTTGCTGATCGCATCCTGAATATGGGTGTCCACTTTCACAGCAGTTGCTTCGCTGTTCAATGGGCCCATATCGACACCATCCTCAAATGGGTTCCCTACCTTCAACGCTTGTGTTATTTTCAGAAGTTCAGCAACGAATTTATCTTTGACATTCCTCTGAACGAGAATTCTTTCAGTAGCGCAGCATACCTGCCCTGCATTCATATAGCATCCATAGGCGGCCTCCTTTGCGGCTTCGGCTATATCCGCATCATCGCAGACGATTTGGGGCCCGTTTCCTCCCATTTCAAGCAGCATTCTCTTTAAGAGCGCAATCGATGCTATTTTTTTGCCTGTGACACCTTCTCCGGTGAATCCTATCGCATCTACCAGCGGATGTCCGACCATCATTTCACCAACCGTTGCGCCAGGCCCTGTAACGACATTGAAAACGCCTTTGGGGACGCCGGCGGCTTCCAGACATTCGGCCATGATGATCACGCTGATTGGCGTCAAGCTTGCAGGTTTCATAACCATCGTATTCCCGGTCACAAGGCCAGGCGCCACGTATTCGACAGGTATTACGAGTGGGAAATTCCAGGGTGTTATGGCAGCATATACGCCATTGGGCTCTCTTTGGGTGTATATTTTTTTATTTGGATCATTTGAGAAAAGAACGCCACCATCGATTCTCTTGATATCTTCTGCTGCTATCCTAAAATTCAAAGCTGACTCTTCGACTTCAGGTATCGATTCGGTTGAATAGGGTTTCCCCTGCTCCATCGTCATCCAATGGGCTATTTCTTCTTTTCTTTTATCGATTTCATCTGCAATCCGATTGCAAAGATCTGCGCGATACTTGTCGCTCGTCAGCTTGAAGGATTCTTTGTTTCTGGCAGCCGCCTGTATTGCTCTTTCAACATCTTCTTTTGACGCAACAGGTATTTCTGCGATCACTTCACCATCGATTGGACTATAAAGTTTGAAACTTTCTCCAGAAGAACTATCACACCATTCGCCATCGATGTACATTTTAAATTTCTTTGCCATTGTCTTTCTCCTTTTAATTTTCTCTCAAATATTTGCCAATTTTATGTGCTCAACAATATAAGCTTTATAGTAAGTGTTCGAATTCCGCTATTGAATACTCCCTGCCCTCTTCTTTTGCAACTTTTGCTGCTTTTATAGCCTCATATGATTTTGGCTTGATCGGATATAGGCACAGGAGAGCAAATATCGCAACAATCAGGGCAGCAGGGATAAATGTGATCAATCCATCAAGTTTTGAAAGCATTTCCACCGACTTGACCTCGACAGTTCCGTCATATCCAATGATTGTCAATGCCAATCCCATTGACAGACCGCTGATTGCCGCCCCAACCTTGTAACCGAAGGTTGCGAAACTTATTACAGATCCTTCAAGCTGTTCGTTTGTTTTCAAGTATGCCAGATCGCAGATTTCATAAAACAGAACATATGTGTAAGCTGTAAAGAGTACAAAACAGCCGCCGGTCAATACTCCATGCACAAGCATTATTCCAAAACTGTTCACCCCAACAATACCAATTGCAATATAGGCAACCAACGCGACTATAAGACTTCCTTTGAACGATTTGAGCGAACCGAATCTTTTACTCAGCAGCGTAATAAGCGGAACGAATATTACACCTGAAAAAGTATATGCCGACATGACGATGGAGAGCTGACCTGCCGGAAGCTGCAATTTTTCACCGCCGACATACATAATGGAAGCGAATACAATGTTTATGGCAACAGTTGACAGCATATAGAGCAGTACGACAGGAAGATATCCGTTCAATTTTATCACTTTCAGATATGTGGCAAAAATATTGGATTTTGGTCTGACGACCTGGTCAATAGGTGTTTCCATTCCTTTTGACGCGTAATATGTCGCGACAAATCCCAATGCTCCTATTGTCCCCAGAACGAACATGGTGATCGACCACGCAGCCATTTCGTCAAATCCAAGTTTAATTACAAGTTCCAAAGTGATTGGCACAAGTCCGATGGCGGAATTCCCGCCATTTCCGATAAATGCCATTGCCTGCCTGATCTTCAGCCTGTCCGTTTCATGATGCGCGATCTCAGGAAGCAATCCGTAAAACGGCACCTGTACACAGGTAAAGCAAAGCCAGAACGCAAGCGCTACAAACCCATAATAGATATAAAGCGCAGGTCCCATTTCAATGTTGGGCCTAATAAAGCACAGTCCATAAGTAATGATGAATGGGATGATTGTTTTGATCATCATTGGTCTTCTGCGTCCATTGGGATTTTTGCTTGTATCGTTAATATAGCCCACGACCGGATCAGTAATGGCATCCCATATCATTGCAAATGACAGTATTGCCCCTGCAATGGCTGGTGCAATTCCCACATAGTCCGTCAAATAGTATAAAAAGTAGTTGAAAAACAGAAAATATACAAAATATTCCCCTAATGTGCCAATTGAGAATGCCCAAATTTTTCCTGTAGATAGCCTTCCGGCCCCATTTCCAACATTTCCCATGATAATTTCACTCCTTTATAGATTATTTCATCTGAATTATTTTTTCCGACTACTAAAATTCTATTAACGTTATATGATTCTTTCATGGCGCAGCTGCTGTCATATCCCCTTCATGGTTCAATAACGTGATATGCATCGTCTCACCTCCTCATCATCCTATTGCCATCGACAAAATATAACGCAATAGCTGTGCCAAGCTTGACAAACGTTCATATTTCAACACTTTACATGATTTTTTGAAAATTCAACAAGCTACTGATGTTTCCGCCTGGCAACAGTGAGAATTCTACTATTCATGAAACTAAATGCCACTGAAAATCATCTTCAACTCTTTTATCGTATTTTTCAGTATTGGTCCGACACATTGGTACATCATCGTGGCATACGACCAATGTTGCCAAATGAAAACAGCATGTTGCCAGTTGGCAACATGCTGTTCTGCAAAATAGTTAATTTTCGAGTTCGATACCGTATTTCCTTATTTTTTTTGAAATCGTCGATCGGTTAACCTTCAGTATCTTCGATACTTCGTAAGCAGAGCTGCATTGAAGCATCAGATTTTTCAGCAAATCCTTCTCGAACATTTCGACTTGGGCCTGCAGCGAAAGATTATTGTCTGCATCCGTCAAATCATCAGGCGGCATCGCATGATAAATCTGATTATTGATTTGAGCCCTTGTTATTTCATCGCCATCGGTCGTTAAGACTATTCGTTCAATGATGTTTTTTAGTTCTCGTATATTCCCCGGCCAGTCATAGTTTACAAGGGCTTGAGCGGCGTTCATCCTGATTGTTTTACTTTGTGAATACTTCGCATTGAATTGGTCGATGAAACTGATGACCAGTGGAATTATATCTTCCCTTCTGTTGCGTAAAGGCGGTATTTCGATTGGTATGATATTCAGCCTATAATAAAGATCTTCTCTAAACCCGCCTTCGGCGATCGCTCTTTTCAAATTTACATTCGTTGCAGCAATGATTCTGACATCAAGCGGAATTGGCTGCTTTCCGCCAATTCGCATGATTTCCTTCTCCTGAAGCGCTCTAAGCAGTTTCGATTGCATTTGAAGCGAAAGTTCGCCAATCTCGTCTAAAAAAAGCGTCCCCTCGTTTGATAGTTCAAAAAAACCAGGTTTGCCCTCGTTCCTGGCCCCCGAAAACGCTCCCCGATCGTAACCGAAGAACTCGGATTCAATGAGGTTTTCAGGTATTGCCGAACAATTGACCTTGATGAATGGCTTACCGCATCGTTTGCTGTTTTGATAGATGAAATTTGCCATGACCTCCTTGCCTGTACCGGATTCGCCCGTTATTAACACTGTTGTTTCCCACTTTGCAATGCGTAAGGCCATATCAATGATGGTTTGCATTGTTTGGCTTTGTGCTATAACCCCCTGGTCGATTCTTGCGTTTTGCTTTCTCAGATACTCCAGTTCATCCTGATATTTTTTATTGGTTTTATCTTTTTCCTCAAGAATCTCTTTGAGTTTGATGGTTTCTGTTATATCCCGCTCTGTACATACGACGACTTCCACCTCGTTTTTTTTCAGAAGCGGTATTCCGGTGATATAAACCTGTACCCCATCCCTTAACAACTGGAGGATGCTTTCTTCCGTTCCACTGGCAATCGCTTTCAGTGATGCCGATTCCGTCACATATCCTGATTGGACAAGATCCGCCATGTTTTTCCCTAAAAGTTCCTCCCGGCTAAGTCCTCCGGTTTTAATCGACTCATCGTTTACAAGCAAAGTTGTACCCTGACCATCCGTGATGTAGATTCCAACGTTGATACAATTGAATAATTCTAAAAGGACTTCATAATTATGTTTGATAAAATCCGGCAATAAAAGATTGTTTGCTTTAACCTTCATGACGATCCCCTCCCAAACTGATTATTTCGGTTAGATCGGGCAAATAAAAAAGACCAACACAAAATATAATTTTGTGCCGGTCTATTAAAAGCGCATCTATAATGTCTTTCAATCAAATCCGGAAATCTTCTGCCCTATACATTCACTTTTCAGATGCTCAGCGCTGCTGTCATCCGAAACACATGATACTTATATATTTGGTTCGAATATAGCATATTCAGAGCTTGAAATCAAGTGAAATATGGCCCTGCTTAGTATGGCTTCTTAAATACCCCTAATATTAATTGTACGCATCTAGCTGCATACTAAATTAATCACATCAGAATCCATTGCTGCATTGATATGAATATCCTTGATTTTAACCTGCATTTCAACTACGTGCGAAACATTTTGTTCGATCTCATTTTTTAGTATCTGATAGTATAACCGTCGGTTCTGCTCGATCAATGCGGTATTTTTCCCCTTTTCATAAAGTGTTTCTTCGAAAACGGTCCGAACCTCAAGACATGTTATTTCTATCAAGTCCGATCCAATAAAAACCTTCACGTCTCTAGGCCCTTTCCCGGAATATTTTTTAAGCATATTTGATATACTGTGCCTGATGCTGGTTTCGCGCTCTTTCTTTTGTTCGATTGTATAATCGAATATTTTGTTTTGCTGCGCAATGATTTCTTGTCCGATTCTATCGAGATCAGAATCCAAGTCAGGCAGGCTGATGGGTTTGATGATATATTTGCTTATACCAAGATCAACTGTCTTGATAATTGAATCGACATCCTGGAGCGCTGAAGTGATCATGATTGGATTCGCATATCCTGTGTCCCTGATTTTTCTGATCAGGTCGAACCCACTATATTCAGGCATAAGCAAATCAGTAATGATCAAGTCGGGATGGCATTCGTTGAACTTCCTCCAACCTTCCTCACCATCCTTGGCAATTGTGACTGATGCGAATCTTCTTCTTAGGAATCGAGCCATGGCGTCCAGTGTATCGGATTCATCCTCAATATATAAAACCTTCAAATTATATATATCATTGTTTATCATTGCACCCTCCTGCCGATCTGTTGTTCATCCACTCATTGTCGCAATGACTTGAGAGGGGAAGCATGATCCTGAAGCAGACGCCATCTTCAACATTTTGGAAACTGATTTCGCCTTTCATATGTTCCTCAATGATTATTTTCGACATATATAAACCGATTCCAGTCCCACTTTCGAGTGTTTTTGTCGTAAAATATGGTGTGAACATCTTTGCCATTACTTCAGGCTGAATATGTTTGCCGTTATTGAAAATATCAATCTGGGCGCATTGAGCTTCTTTACGGATTCTTATCCGAATGGTCCTTTTTCTATCTCCGATTTCCTGCAGCGCATCCTTCGCATTGTTGATGATGTTTGAAACCACCTGGGAAAACTCATTTTCATAACCAAAGACATTGGAATCCTCAATGAGCTCAATATGCAGCGATATATTGTTGGATCGGATGCTCTCTTCCATCAAGTTGGCGGAAAATTTGACAGCTTGATGAAGGGAGAACGACGTCTTTTGCTTCGATGGATTCAAAAAATTCCTGAAGTCATTAATCGTTTGGGACATACTCTGGATGATCTGGTTCGACTTTTCGATGGCAGCTTCAAATTGAGTTGCATCAAGCCCTTCATGGTCCTGTGCGTCCTTGAGCTCCGATAGAATAATTGCCAGGCTGTTCAGCGGCTGCCGCCACTGATGTGCGATATTGCCGATCATCTCTCCCATTTTTGCATATCTCGACTGGTATAGAAGCGCCGCATCCTTTTCCCTGTTTTTCTGTACCTCTTCATCGACCGTTGCTTGAAGTTTGAAATTCAATTCTTCAAGCTTCTGCAAGGTATCTCTCAGATTCTCTTCTTTTTCGACCCGTTCGATGGAAATCTGCTCAATGGCAAATGCCGCCTTTGATGTTGCATCCTGAGTTTTTTCGACTGCATCGCTGATCAGGGTGGATTCATCTGATCCGGTGCCTTGATTTTCGATCTCTTTCATAAGATCCTTGATGATTGTTTGCATCGTATGAACAGATTTAACAAAATATCCAAGATCATCATCGCTTTTCAGCAATTCAGCAGGGATCTCCTTGTCAAAATCGCCGATCTCCATATAGTGAAGCTGGTCCGTGACGCTATCGAATCGTCTCGATACGGATTTAGTGAAAGAGTTGGCGATCATGGCAGTTATCACGATGCTTATAAATGCAAGTATTGCTATAAAAATGCTCAGCTCCCATGCAGGTTTGAAAATCTCCTCGCGCATCTGCACCAGCACTAATGTCCAACCGTTTGATAATTTGCTGTACCCAATGATCTCCTTCATTCCTCCGTCACCGTACTCCACGATTCCCGAAGGTGCTTCCGAATCACTATCGATCAAATGCGCTATTCCATCCAGGTTCTTTACGTCTTTGGCAGAATCAGGCTGTACCAAAATATTGTAGTCCGAGTCAATCAAAAACGCATATCCACCTTCATAAGCGTTCATTCCCTGTATCGTTTTCTGGATTTCGTCGAAATTATAATCCATGCCGACCACGCCAATTACTGTATCCTCAATAATGATTGGTACGACATACGATATGACTGTTATATCTGAAAGAGTCGTGTTTGCCAGACCTATCTCCTGATAAGGCTTAAACCAAAGGGGCTTTCTGGCATCAATCGTATCATATAAGAATCTCATGCCCTCTTCATCTTTATCGAATGAAGTGGTGCAGGGATAGATCCAACCGTCCTTGAATATCTCCGGATATGTCTCACACATCCCGCTATTTATCCTGTATAGCACACCCGTCCTTAAGAAGTCCTCGTACCATATCTCAATGAACTCGCCTTTCGTATATTCCGGATTCAAAGTCAGATACATCCCAAAAGCGTCATTGTTGTTCGATGCATATTTTTGCATGACAACATCTATTTCCTGCTCATATCTTTTGTAATAGTATGGATCATTCCTGAAGGCTTCCATGTCGAAGGAAGCTATTACAGATGAATGCAGCGAATCCACATAGCTTTCGGTCCTTTCGATTGATTGGCTGAATTCATTGGCATAACTGCTTGCCATAAATATAAGTTTATCGCTTGCTTCATTCCTTATAAACTTAGAGCCCTGATAAAGGCTGAATCCTCCAATAAGAAGCGAAATAAGAATACAGCACCCTATCATGATTATTAATATTTTCGAACTGATTTTCTTCAAATGCTTAACCTCAAAACTTAAAATCCGCTGTACTGCAATTTTTTTCGTAACGCCTACATTTTAACATGTTTCTTAAAAGAGAAACAAGCGTGCAGCATATATAATATCTGTTCTATCACGCAAAATTCTTAACCAAAGTTTAGTTAATTTAATCGAACATGTCAAGAGAACTCCTCGCCGTGTTGTCTTTAAAATCCTGATCGCATTTTCTTGTTCGAATTGCCATTTCTTAAACCTCCCAAACTATACCGTTATGGCGGTTAAGTGTCCACTTTTGTAAACAGGGTCCAATTCGGGTAAACCCACAAAAATAAGCTGCCCAGCACGACATCAATGGTCGCTGCAGGGCAGCCCTTCTTTGAGGAAGACTGATTGAACGATGCGCTTTTGCCGCACATCAGCCGATAAAGGAGTCTGGATTTATTTTATCTTATCCGGCGTCAGTGTTCTGAGGTAAGTTCCGCATAGGTTGTTCGGGTTGAGCGCTTCCCTTATTTTATACTGATAAGCATAGACCCATGGCTGCGGTGCCTTTACAAACATTGAGTCGTGTTCTTCCTGGGTATAGCTGTATCCATTCATATGCCTTACATCTGAATTCCATCTGCAGAAATCCGGACCGAAAGCATACTTGTTGTGCAGTTCCTGATTGCCGTTGACGAATTCGCATGTTCCTCTGATGGATTCCTTGTCATACGCATCGAAGTTCATAAAGAACTCCCAGCCTGTCGCGCCGCCGCCGCCGATGCCGGACAAGCTGCCCATCGCAGATTCGCCGCCGGTCGCGGCTATATGCGTATGGTTTTGCTCCCAATCCTTCTTTCTGGCCGCGGCTTCCTCGGCAACCTGGATTGCTTTCCAAACGTTGCCGGATAAACCGAAGGTCCCTTCATATGCTCCGCACATGACAAAATTCAGATTCTTATGCCCCATTCTTGTCAGGTACAATAGCGCGTAGTCATGCATATCTTTTTCCAGCATCATCTCGTTTTTCCAGCCGCCGGTCTGCTCAAGTATATAGTCGACTGCTTTTTCTTTATATTCCATATCCCGTTTTGAGTAACCCGCTATGATGATTTGATATTCAAACTTCATGCTTTCATTTTGCTTCTGCAGATATGTATCTTTTACCAGGGTTTCCAAATCAGCAAGCTGCCCGTCCGGATTGGTGATGATTTTCAACATGAATGCCTTTAAATCCCTGCCGAACATATTGAACTGCCTGTGCCCCGAATACACCACATCACATTCATAAAAGTATTGTATGCTGCGTGCCCAGGCTTCCCAGCCAGGATAGCAAAGGGTATAACACTTGAAGTTGTCGCCGAAATCCGCTTTATAGGCCGGCGCCTCGCCTCTTGTGGGCAGATTGGCCGGACCTGGCCATGGATGCAGTCTTACCGCCATTTTCGTACAGACGCCGGTCGATCCGGCATTTCCAAAAATACCTCTTAGCAAGCCTCTTTGGCTTGGTCCGGGACCCTCTCCGCAGAACCAGCCGTCGCCTGAACCGAGGGAGCCTGTTCTCATGACCTCTCCGCTTGGAAGGACCCATTCCATACCAAGTATGTTCTCCGAGCCCTGCCCCATTGAGATCGAATTGGGGCCGAATGCCGCCCAGGATGAAAAATTAGCCACTGTGGAACAGCTGCTTCCTGAACCGGGTATATTGAGGTTCAGTCCGACCTTCATCGCTTCTGCCTGAACGGTTGCGCCGATCGCAAATGGTTCAATAACGGCAGTCATGTTCTTCACATCGATTTCTACGCTCTTCAGGCGCCTGAGATCCAGCTGGATCGCATGATCACCGCCGATATAACCCATCGTTGACCAGAAAGTCGTTGATGCTTTGAACTCTATGCCATATTTATTGCAGATCCTGAAAATATTTTTTATTTCATCTGTGCTTCCCGGCAAAACGACAGCCTGCGGAATCGGCGTCCAATGCTCTGACGGGCCGTAGTGCGCTGACCCTTGGGCCGGAATGCTTCTATATGTTTCTAAAATACCGGTATTGTCGGAAATATTTCTTTTTCCGACAATCGCTTCGAGCGCCTTGTAGATTTCTCTTGATAAAGCCATGCTATTGCCTCCTCTCACAAAGCCTGCTGTACGAGTTCGATGATATCCAGAACTTCGATCATGTTACCATCTTCATCTACAGCATTGGCAAAGTTATCTTTACACCATGGGCAGGCAGTCACCATCGCGTCTGCACCTGTCGCATTCGCCTCGGTCACTCTTTCGCCGGCAGTCCATGCGGAGAATGCCGGATTGGATTCGCTGCATCCGCCGCCTGCCCCGCAGCACCAGGAATACTCACGGATCCGTTCCATTTCAACCAGCTTTACGCCCGGGATCTTATTCAGGATATTTCTTGGCGCGTCATAGATTCCGTAGATTCCATTGTATCGGGGCCTTTTGGGTTCCCAGGTATGTATCTGGTTATAGATTTTCTTTTCCTTGCCTTCCCATGGGATATACGCTTCGCCCAATCTTCCAAGGTGGCAGGGATCATGGTAGGTCACAGTCATTGGGACTGATTTTGTAAATTTTATTTTGCCTTCTTGAATCAACTGGTCGACATACTCGACAACATGAAGCACCTTTATATCCGATCCCAATTTCGCATATTGTCGTTTGAAAGCATGGTAGCAGTCCGAACATGGCGTGACGATGATTTTTACTCCGGCAGTCTGGAACGCTTTGATGTTGCCTGCCGCACCCTTTTCAAATTCGCTGAAGAATCCCATTTGATGCGCACGGCCCGTACAACAGTTGTCAGCAGCTCCAAGGTATCCCAAATCCACTCCGGCGCCTTGCAGCAATTTGACTGCAGATTGGGCAATTTTCTGAAGCTTGGGGTCATAGCTGTATTTACATCCGGCAAAGAATGCGATTTCACCTTTTTCTTTGAACAAATCCTTAAGATCGAGATCTTTTGCCCAATCTGTCCGATTCGCTTTTTTCGTCCCGGGAATCATGCTGTTTTCTTTTGCAAGATTGTCCATGACAGGCTTCTGGCCTTCTAATATTTTCCCGTTTTCAACAGCATATGCTTTTTGCTCGATATTGTGTTCCAATACTTCCAGATTGTATCTTGTGACCTTGCATCCCGTATCGCAATAACCGCAGGATGTACAGGAGTGGATCGCTTCTGTGGTCGTATCGTCAAGCTCCGCCCTTCCGTCGAGCAAGCTTTGGCTCAATTGAAAACGTCCGCGGGCTGAATAAGTCATAAAATCGTAATAGCCTATGCTTGGACAGTTTTGCGCAAATCTTAAGCTCTTCACTTTTTCAAATGGGATGAACTTGCAGCCGGCGCAACTGCTGCAGCGTTCCATCATAGGTCTGAAATCTTTTAAAGCCATCTTGAAATCCTCCTTTTCGTCGGCTCGCCCAATTCACTTTGTGAATTGACGGCGAACCCGTGCGAGGAAATCACAACGTTCCGTTCAGGAACTCCTCCACAGGCCTATGCCTGCTTCGCTGTCCGCTTTGCCAATGCGGCTGAAGCCGCGGCAAAAGGGGAAAACTTTACGTTGTTGATTTCTGCCGCCTCTATTCTAAAGTTAATTTTCCGGTATTCATAATGTTGTTTGGATCAAATATATTTTTCATTTTCTTTAAAATCTCATAGGATTGAGCATCTTTGTTCAATTGGATCCCAGACCAAATGCCATATGGCCTTGCATAATATCCGCCGAGTTTCGACATTTCCCTGCTTGCTTTTTCATATAGGCCTTTGACCTTTTTCACTTCTTTGGCGTTAGCCTGATCATAGGGCAGATTGAATTCCAAGTGAACGGATGTCCCCATATGCTGCGGCTGGATATAGATGCCGATATCTTCTGTCGGATAGCCTGTTTCAATTGCGAGCCCATACATGGCATCGATAAATTTGGATGTTTTATCGAGCGTCGTGATGAAGAAGATCTCCTGGAACGCGCCTTTGTAAGTTTGTTTCCAGAATTTTTCTCCGGAAGGATTGATGGATTTTGACAGTACTTCTTCACCAGATGCTCCCGTTACAGCCGGAAGGAATTGCAATCCATTTTCTTTCGCGACATCTGCAATATCCTGTTCCTGACCGCTTACTTTCATTTCAGGCAATAGGATGTCTCCCGATATGCCGACAGCGGCGATCCAATTGGGCAGTTCTGTTTTTAGCGCGGCAATTTTTCCGGAAGTATCTCCAAGCAAATTAGCAAGATAGGCTCTGTTCATCATATAAAGCTTATCGCCGAGTCTTGACCAGATCACTTTATATGCGAAAGCCTCCAAATCAGTTGATTTTTTCGCTGGCAGCAAATACATTTTTTTAATCGTGGGAAGCAGTTCGCATTTGACTGATGCCCAGGTCACGATCCCCATGCTTCCCTGCGCCTGAAGCACCATTCTCAGCATGTCGACCATCTGAGGGCCGTTCGAGTGGACCTGCCATTTTTCCTGTCCCCACTGGATTTCCAGATCTTTTGCTCCGTTGCCGGCTTCTCCAGTAAAGATCTGGTTGCCGTCTCCAAAAGTAACTTCCGTGCATCTTACCGGTTCTGTATAGTTGAATTGATGCAGGCAGTTCAGTCTCGGCTCGACTTCCAAAACACTTGTCAAAACAGATTTATTTGCTCTTGGCCTTAATGAAGTGGAAAGCGTCATCCCTTCCTTTGCCAATGCTTCCTGCAGCTGTGCGTAGGTCACTCCCGGCTCAATGACCGCCATTCTCTGCTGGCGGTTGATGCTGATGATTTTGTCCATTCCGCTCAAATCAACGATAACGGATTCGGGGACACTTGGAACGGTATCTCCTTTAAAGTGCGGCGCACCGGAACTTACCGGCACCAATGGTGTTTTTGTTTCATTTGCCCATTTGACCAATAATTGAACCTGTGCGGCATCTTCCGGCTTTACAGCGAGCACCGGCATCATAGGTTTTGCAAAGCTATGATCTCTAGAATAAGCTTCAAGAATTTCCTGGCTGTCGATCACATTTTTTGTTCCGACAATCTTTATTAAATTTTGCTTCATGCTTTCCAAAGTTTTTCCCTCCTTCTTATTTTTCATATCATCCACACCTATACCTCCCATACATTTTGATCTGGCTTCAGCTTGAATAGAATCGCTTCACCGTATGTATTCACTGAATGCGTTTAGTATAATCTAACGGGACGCTCTTGTAAAGAATATTTTTCTGCCTTTTCAACATTCATACAATTGCATATTTGGCGGGACCCTATAATAAAAACGCGCTGCAACATCGACTGTTGTAACGCGTTTTTTCGTATTTTATATTTAATGTGGCTGGCGGTATTGCAATTGCTTAAATATGAAGCGGTTCCGGCTATATTTAAGGGCACTGCGCAAAGCCTTCTGCCCAAAGACAGCCCCCGCATGTCGGGAAGAGATTGCCAAAGCAATCTTCCATATTATCGTCGACAAAGGTGCAGGCACCGCACGTTGTACAAGGAGAGAAATCGAAATTATTGATGTTGGACCTGAATGTTTTGTAGGCCTCGCTTTGCCATATTGTGCTGAGCTTTGCATTTTTAATGTTCCCAAAAGAGAGGGATTTGCGATAAAGCATCTCCTCCTGCATGTCCTTTATGTATGGAATGACATTTGAGATTTTCAGTTCAGATACGCCAAAAACAGCGGCAAGGTCAATAATTTCCGGTAGATCAGCAATATTGCTTTTCATTGCCACAAATGCAATCCCAAGTTTCGCAGCAGGATTGATCTTTCGGCGAAGCAGATTGAAGGCCAAAAGATTCGCCTTCGCCTTCTTGAATCCGTCAAGACCGGCCAGGTCCTCCTGGCTGTCATGATGGGCGCTGTCAATGGAGATCCATAAAGTATCCAGTCCGGCCAAAAGAAGTTTCTCAATGATCTCTTCATTCAGCATGCTGCCGTTGCTGATCATTTCGACCGTGACAGCGGGCACCTTCGCTTTCCTTATCATGGCAGCGATGTCCGGATGTGACAACGGCTCTGCGATACCACCGAAAAAAATAGTATGGATGCTCTTTATTTTGTGCACCTGATCGATAAGGCTGTTAAAAAGCGTCAAATCCATATCGCCCAATATTTCACCTGTCCAGACATTTCTGGGACACATTTTACAATTCAGGTTGCATCTGGACGTTGGCTCGATATATACTTTCTTGATATTATCTTTCGTTGATTTCAACGATGGCTCCTTCCCGAACCTTGCCGATCAGATCAAGCATCTTAAGCTTTATGGTGTCGCGCGTTATTCTGAACGCTTCGATCGGGTTGCCGGCAGGGTCATCCAGACCCCAATCCTCTCGAAAATTTGCAGGCAAAAACGGACATTCGACGCCGCAGCCCATGGTAATCAAAATATCGACTTCATAGGGTATCTCATCAAGAAGCTTCGGCTGGTACGAACTGATATCCACCCCCGCTTCCTTCATAACAGCAATTGCGAATGGATTCACTGCGTCAGCCGGATGCGTGCCAGCACTGTAGCTTTCAAACACATCGCTTCCAAGTTCTTTAGCCCATCCTTCAGCCATTTGGCTGCGGCAGGAATTTCCTGTACATACGAATGCTATTTTGTATCTTTTCATATCGATCCCTTTCTGTTTCTATATCTCTTTTCTATTTCTCCTACTCTTTGCTCTTTGACACCGCTGCGGCTTCCAAAGATTTCAGCGGAGTCCCATCGGCGAGATAATATTTGGATTTTAAGAGAAGGGCAACATTGACTAGCCCGATCATGACAGGAACCTCGACAAGCGGTCCGATAACAGCTGCGAAGGCCTGGCCGCTTCCTATTCCAAATATGGCAACCGCGACTGCTATTGCGAGCTCGAAATTGTTGCTTGCCGCTGTAAACGAAAGTGTCACTGTCTGGTCATAATGGAATCCGCCCTTCATGGACATGAAGAAGCTGAAGAAAAACATGATAGCGAAATAGAGCAGCAATGGAATCGCGATCCTGACGACATCCATCGGCAGTTCAACGATATACTCACCTTTCAGGGTGAACATTATTATGATTGTATAGAGCAGCGCAATCAGGGCAACCGGAGATATTTTCGGAATGAATACGTTCTCATACCAATCCTTGCCTTTAGCCGCGATTAACGAAAACCTTGTGATGATACCGCCAAAGAAAGGGATCCCAAGATAAATCAGGACGCTCTGGGCTACCTGCCACATGCTGATATCGATCGCCATGCCGCCGAATGACAAACCAAGTATTTTGGGAAGCACAGTGATAAATACATAGACATAAATCGAGAAAAAGATGATTTGGAAAATCGAATTGAGCGCAACCAGCGCAGCGCAATATTCGTTGTCCCCTTTGGCCAGTGTATTCCATACGATCACCATCGCGATGCAGCGGGCAATTCCTATAATTATGAGTCCTACAGCATATTCCGCCATATCGGGAAGAAATATCGCCGCAAGTATGAACATGAGGATCGGGCCAATGATCCAGTTCTGGATTAGCGAAAAAACGAAGACTTTTTTATTTTGTGTCACCTTGCCGATTTCCTCGTATTTTACTTTTGCAAGGGGCGGGTACATCATGATGATAAGGCCGGCCGCAATCGGCCATGAGGTCGTGCCTGTGCTCATGCCTTCGAGCGTTGTTGCCACCGACGGAAATATATAACCAACTGAAACACCTATGGCCATGGCCAGAAAGATCCAGACCGTCAGATATCGGTCCAGAAAAGATAATCGTGCGTGTTTTTCAATATTCATTTTTCCCTCCCAGGTCATTGATATATTTCTCGACCATCGCTTTGTCACTTCTTATATGTTGACAGCTGTATCCGCTATCGTTGTAGACTCTGTAACGGTTCAGATCTCTTTTATACACACTGCCTTCGCCAAATTCGAGTTTCAAATAATTCGCAAGCAGTTCATTTTCCTTGACAAATGTGCTGCTCAACTTGTAATGGACCCATTGGCCGTCTTTCGACGCTGTAATGATTCCGCTGCCTCTGAGCTTCGCCAAATGCCTTGATACATTAGATTGAGTCATTTCTAGAAGGACTTCCAGCTCACAGACGCATAACGCCTGATCAACCAGAATATTGACTATTCTGAGCCTGTTTTCATCGCTAAGCGCTTTAAAAATTTCTAACGTTTTTACCGCCCCCTCATTTTCATATGATTATATTTGAATTTACTCATATATTATCACAGGCTTCTTCATTATGCAATATACTATTTGATTTCTAGCTGGAAACTATCAATACGAGGGGGGACATTCGATTTGAAAACACGATCTCACAATTGAGTTGATTTAGGTGGTTGAAATATGTAAAAACCCTGCGGCCATTTCGGTTACAGGGTTTTGTCATTGTTCGTTCACTTATGATTCTTCAGCTGTGTACAGATTGGAGCTTTGTGGACAGCTATTGTTATTCCGGATCGTATTCTGCTGGATCTCCAAATATAATCCGCAAATAATCACGACCGCCAAACAAAATACGGTCGACACTTACCAGAGCTTCTTCAATCCGATAAAATGCAAGATAGTTTCCGCACACAAGAAACCGATAACTATTTTCAAGCGTCGTGACTACCGTTAACGAGGTACCTATTTCCGGGAACTCTGATAATTTTCCTATTTTATCCAGTATTCTATCAACGGTATTTTTTGCGCCTGCGGGATTCTGCAGTTCATTGAAAATATGGTCCCATATCGCTTCAAGATCACACATGGCTTCAGGAGAATAACGCAGTTCATTCACTTTGCTTTTCCTTTAAAATATGCTTTAACATCCTCATGTAGTATCCATCCATTTTCTTCGCCCGATTTGCGACCCTCATTAAGCTCGTTCATTAATTTGATTTCTGCATGTGTTTTTTCATAATCGGCAATGTCGATAATCGCATATCGCCCTCTTCCATTTTTTGTTAAAAAAACAGGCTCGCCCACAGCAACATCCTTCAAAACCAAATTATAATTTCTCAAATCCGAAACCGGTTTGATATTCGGCATAAAAGTCACCTTCTTTCGCTGCTTATATTATACTAAATTATTCGTAATTTTCAACGTTAAATATTACATCGTCGAAAATTGGCCTCCAGAACGATAATGGCATGCCATCAGATTCGAACAGATTGCAATTCAAATTGAAAACGATCCGTAAACGCATAGAATCTGCTCAAACGGATCGTGATCATCATATTCATTTTATAAAACTGCGGGACATCCTGCGGCCATCCGGCCGCCCTATAAATTAGAGATCTTTTGCAATCTTTTTGAGTTCTTCGGAAATATTTTCCAATTCAAGGATTCTTGTCCTCACCGCTTCCGTCGCGACCACCTGCGCTTCCGTTGTAATGCATGCCGACTCGGAGCTTGAAAGTGTTATCTCATTGGCCTTGTTTATTTTCATGATCAATGCTTCGATATTCCTGGCGGTTTCCAGAGATTCGATGGAAAGCTTCTGGATCTCGTCGGCGACGACGCCGAAACCGGCGCCGTGCGCCCCTGCCCGTGCTGCTTCAATGGCAGCGTTTATTCCAAGCAAATTCGTTTGAACGGTGATATTTTTCGTAAATGATAATACTTTGTTGATCTCTTTTGTCAAATTATTGATTTCGTTGATATTGTCCCTCTGCTTCGTCTCACTGTTCCTGATGTTTTCAGCCGATGCAGCGATGTCTTTGACTGAATTTGCAACGATGCCCACTGTTTCGCTGATGCTGTCGGCAGCGCCTGCCACTTTCGTTTCCTGGTCCAGACTGATGCCGATTGAAATACAGCCGACGACATTATTGTTGGAATCGAATATCGGGTTATCGATTTCTTTATACGGAATGCCAAACATTTCCTTCGGTATATTGGCACGCATCGTCTTTCTTTTTTCCATCGCGAGGCGCATGGGATCATCCTTCGCCAGGAGATCATCCGTCGGCACTTTGAGATGTTCACCCGGGAAGTATCCCAGGACTCTGTTCCGGTCCGACACCCAAACCACTAAATCTTTTCCGAAAATCTCTTTCAGATAGGGCCCTACCGCTAAAAAATGCTCGATATATTCTTTTCCTATCAACAAAAATACCACTTCCTTCTTGACCGGATTTCAAATTGTTGTTCAGGCAATGAACGACGGGATTTGCCTTGTCCTGAAACAAATATTTTTTATGTCTTACACAATATCAAAAATAGTGGGATTTGTCTCCATATTTTTGACGTTGCAATCCCACTGCGTTTTTTACGCGCCAAAGATCAGAATTTCTAGCCGAACAAGAGCTCATGTGGTATTATAATTTCACGTAAAACAATTTATCAATGCAAGGTCTCCCCATTATTGATAAAGTTGATTTATGCGCTATGACATGGAGGCTGATTTATGAGCCTGAAAGAAATCAAGGAGGCTATAAGTTTATGATAACTGGCACCATTTTAGACGAATCTACGCTATTCAAGGCATTGACCGTTTTTGAGCGGGACGGTTCCTACGATTGCCGGATAACAGACAAAAAAATCTGCGAATTGCCTGAAGGCGAAGTCACAATACAAGTATCCTACTCATCTGTAAATTATAAGGACGCGCTATCTTCGATCGGCAATAAAGGCGTGACGCAAAAATATCCCCATACACCCGGAGTCGATGCCGCCGGCATAGTCGTATCGAGCACCGATCCGACATTCCAGGAAGGAGATCATGTCGTCGTGACCGGCGCTGACTTTGGTATGTCGCGCTCCGGCGGATTCCAGGAATACATCAGGGTGCCTTCCACCTTGCCGATAAAGCTTCCTGCGCAAATATCGCTTCGCAAAAGCATGGAATACGGAACAGCCGGCCTGACAGCCGCAATGTGCGCCTATAAACTAATCGAAAAGCATGGTGTGAAACCGTCTGATGGCAATATACTTATCACCGGAGCGTCCGGAGGCGTTGGAAGCTGCGCTGTGCAGTTATTTTCAAAGCTGGGATACACCATATTTGCATCCACGGGCAAATTGGAAGAAAGCGCGCTGCTTAAGAAAATGGGCGCCTTTGAAGTGATCGACCGCAAAGAAATCGATGATCATTCGAATAAACTGCTGAAAAAACCAAGGTGGATCGCTACAGTCGATAGTGTCGGCGGCAATACACTCGCCACCGTCTTGAAGACAACGCATCATGACGGCTGTGTCGCAGCCTGCGGCAATGTCTCAGGCGGCGAGCTTCATACATCCGTATATCCGTTCATCCTGAAAGGCGTCACGTTATACGGCGTTGATTCAGTTGGATGCTCGGCAGACTTTAGGCGCCTGATGTGGGATCGCCTTGCAAACGATTGGGAGATCCCGGCACTGCCGGAGCTTTACCGCACAGTGTCTTTGAGCGAAGTTCCCGAGGTCTTGCAGAATATACTAAAGGGAAAAGTAAAGGGAAGGGTTGTCGTTGAACTATAAAGAAGATGACAGCGGCCATGTTCGGCTTCGAACTGCTCTCACAACCTAATCTATCGCCCGGATCAGCTTTTTTTCACCGCACATCGCGCTCAGTGCGCCTTTTTCGAGATATTCAATGGCGGGCAGGTCCATTCCAAGATGGTATACGCAAAAGTCAGCCACAGTCTGTGATATTCTTTTCTGAATATCCTCATGCCGATCGAGAAGTTCCACGGACAGGGACAAAGCCCCCCTGCCTGTCTTGTAGTCAATATGCGCGCTGTAGTCTATGACATCATCAAATGCATATAATACCTCGTCAAGAAGCGCCGGCGTGATTTCTTTGCCGCCCGGGGTCGTAATCGTCGATTCCATCCGCTTCCTGACATAGCCAATGCGCTGAAGCGTCCGGCCGCAGGCGCATGGTCCGTTCATCAACGTTGCGATATCATGGCTCCTGTATCGGATCAGCGGCATGGCTTCCCTTCCAATGGATGTGAAGACCAGTTCGCCTTCCTGCCCGTTCTCAAGAACTTTTCCGGTTTTTGGATCGACGACTTCTGCGATGACATCCATTTCATTATAATGGTAGCCCGGAGCATGCGCGCATTCCACGGCAAGGCCCCATCCCATCTCAGCCAGGCCGTAATGCATGCAGACACGGCACTTCCATGCTTTCTCAAGATTGCGGACCATCGCCGCTGATGCGTGTTCCATGGTCAAAAATATCACATCGACACCCAGCTGTGAAAGATCCACCGATCTGGTCATTTCTTTCGTCATTCGATAAATCGACCGAGTATTTCCAAAAATGACATTTGGGTGTTTTTCCTTGACAAGATCGATCTGCCTTTCGCTTGACCACGTCATATCCGTGACATAAGGATCAAATCCGGCGATTTTGAGTGAATTGGAGAGAAGTTCGCCGATGCCGCGACCATGGGAATTGGGCAGAATTATATGAACAGTTGCCGTATCATGTGTGACAGAATTCATTCCTGCGCTTAAAAAACGCAGTATGGTCCTGACATCCGCAGCGGAAAAGAATACCTTCTTCTTGATTCCGGTTGTTCCGCTGCTCAAAAAGGTGACCTGTTTTTCGACATCGCCCTGGGAAACGCACAAAAAATCATACCCGCCCGACGCCAGATCCCCTGGATCGGTGAATGGCAGCTTTCCCAAATCGTCAATGGTATTGATCTCTGAAAGCACTATCGAATGTTCATCAAAGAGTTTGCGATAGAATACGCTGTTTTGATAGACATGCTTCAATGTCTCCCGAAGCCTGTAATCTCTATAATCGCTGAACTTCAAGGCATCATTTCCGCTGTCTGCAAGGTTTCCGAAAACCGCGCGATATGCATCGTCGCGCGCTATCCGCTCCCGGCAAATACGATACAGCCCTTCCTGCAAATGTACACTCATGCTCATTTCTCCCCTTCACTCTTCATGCAGGACACGTCGGCCGGCGGCGCTCGTCAGGTATTTTGCGCATAACGGGACCAGGCTGCCATTCCTGCCAATGATCTGTATCGAGCACCTGCCGGTCCTTTGGCTGTCATAGTTCCACACGTCCTGGAACGCCATGCCGCCAATGGTCAGATAACTCTGATTGCTCTCGCTCCAAAGATATTTCGCATTGTTTCTTATCCGAATAAAATTGTGTTCGTTCAATTGCCTCTTATCCAGCCTGGTCAACGCTTTGAGGCTGTTATTCCTGTCCTTGAGGAAAATGCCTTGGAATGAGCATAATGGATGCTCGTAATTTCCCGGAAGAAAATCCGACGCATTTATTTCTCCGCCAGTCTGGCTTTCGATTCTCCTCATGATTTCGGGAATCGTTATACGCTGACGGCCATCGGACGGATAACATCCGAAATAGCTGATCGGCTGAAAATAGACGCCCTTTACCGATGGCATGCCTTCCTTGGCGATCCTGATGATGGCGCCCAGCTGATCATCATTGACACCGGGAATGATGCACGGAACAAGTACTATGGCCAGTCCGGCCTTCACACAATTTTTTATCGCCTCTCTTTTAGTATCAAAAAGATCCGCGGAATATTTGTAGCGATATACATTGTCATCAATTCCGTCAAAGCCGAGGTAGACCGTCGTTATGCCGCTATCCTTGAGCTTCCGGCAATAGTCTGATTCCCCGGCAAGGCGTATTCCGTTGGTATTCAGCTGGATATAGTCGAATCCGACGGAGCGGGCATATTCAGCCAGTTGAAAGATGTCCGGGCGCGTCGTCGGCTCGCCGCCGCAAAACTCCAGCGGCGCGCCTTCTCCCGCAAAGTCTTTATAGTTGTCGAGCAGGCGCTTCAATTCCTCAAGGGAAGGCTCCGCCTCCTTGCCGTCCATTGATTTTGTAAAACAAACAGGACACGAAAGATTGCACTTTGCCGTCACCATCAGCGCGGCGGTGGTCGGCTGCTTTCCATTGGATGGTTCAAGGCGACATCGGTAATTCCGCTTCCGCTCCAATGCATCGACAGAACGCGGCAGATCTTTGACGTCGATCCCGCCGGCCTCCATCCATTCCAGGAATGCTTCCGCATCATCCTGCCAGATCAGAGTCATAAATTCTCCGTGCTCCGGACATTTTTTGCGCAAATAGACTTCTCCGTCTGCCGAGATGATTTCGGCAACCGTTTCACGCAGACATTCAGGACAGAAGCTGTAAGTATAATAAATGATATCATTCATTGCGGTATAATCTCTCTCCCGACACGCTGGTCAGATGGAATGCGCAAAGCGGTATCGAACGGCCGCCGCTGCCGATCACATGCACGCAGCAGCCTCTCAATCGTCCCAGGTCGATGTTCCATGCGTCCTGGAATCCCATTCCTGTTATACTAAGCGAGTAATTTTTGAGCCGTTCCCTGAAACGCTCCATGGGACTCCGGCCGAAGGCAGTCTCATTATTTTCATGCATGCGCCAGAGCGCGTTTGTATACTTGTTGGCATTCGCGGCGTAATCGACAGGCTCCTGAACGCGCTGCTGCGACTCATCCTTTGTAATGCCGGCCAGGCTGCCCTTTTCCGTCAGATAGAAAACACCGCTGAATGCGCAGTGGGGATCGAATCTCTTGCGCGGCACAAACTGGTCCATTTTGATTTCCCCTCCGGTTTGATGCTCGATCCCATGGATCACATCACTCAGACTGCATCTCTTTTCATTATCCGGCATGAAGTTCTCATAACGCCCAAAATAACTGACAGGCTGGAAATGGATTCCCTTGACCACAGGCATATGGGCTTTCGCGAATTCGATTATATCCCCGAGCAGATGCAGATTCATGCCCGGAACGATCGTCGGCACCAGCAGGACGCCCAATTTAGCTTTCCTGCAATTTTCTATGGCGGAAATCTTGGAAGCAAGCAGCTTTCTGCCTCTGATCCGCTCGTAGACACGGTCGTCTGCCGCGTCAAACTGAAGATAGATCAAATCCGCGCCGGCATTTTTAAGTTCCTGCGCATAACCCGGAGAATCCGCGAGCCGCAATCCGTTTGTATTGACTTGTATATGCGGAAATCCCATCGATTTCCCAATCTTTATAATATCAGGCAGATCGTTTCTGATCGTCGGCTCGCCTCCGCTCAACTGGATCGAGCATTGTCCGCCATAGTGCCTTGCAGTCCGGTACAGCTTTTCAATCTCCAGCAGATCCGGTTCGTAGCCGGCGTGGGTCGCATCGGCAAAACAGATGCTGCAATCAAGATTGCAGCGATAGGTGATCTCAAGGATCGCCGTACAGACTCCACCCTCGTGCTCGCTGCATATGCCGCAATCATAGGGGCATCCAAGATTTGGCGATATTCCCGACGCCTGTTTTTCCGCATGGCTGGACTGCGCAGTCCATTCATGGTACATAGCCGCATCGCGCCAGAATAGCGTTTCGAATACGCCGTGCGTTTCACATTCTTTCTCTAAGAAAATCTGTCCTTCGCGCTCTATATATCGTGCCGGAATTTTCCCAAGACAATACGGGCACAGGCTCTCGGTTTCAGCAATGATTTTCCTCAAAGCGGCTCCCTCATTTTTCATTATCAAACATCTTTGATACAAATACTTCTATGTATGCTTCATACTCTTCGGCAGTGTAGGCATGAACACCCTGGATCCGTTCGAGGATGAGATTTTTAGCGATGTGGTCCAGCATCTGCAGTGTCCGGTTATGATCAGCGGCATTCCTGCCTGTTCCCTTCCGCCTCAGCAGATTGGCAAAATATCCGTAAAACGGCAGTATTTCAGCATCATTTCTAAATTTCCCGTCACTGCTGCAAAACATGAGCTGAAATAATCCATGATACTCGCAGCCAAATTTAAATAAAACTCTCGCAAGATCGATGCAGCCCTCCCTCATATGGATGCTGCCATCATGCTTCTTGACCGACAACAGCGCGCAGTAGGATTCTTTATAAAGCTTTCTGAAGCCTTCAATGACGACCTCTTTTTTGATGTCATCGACGTTTTCGACATAATTATAGAGCGTCATACTGGATACGTTCATGCGAGACGCTATTTTTCGGATCGAAAGCGAATTGACGCCTTCCTCATTTATAATGTTCAAAGAAGTATCGATTATAGCTTCTTTGCTGCTGATGATCTTGTTCCGTGCCATATACCTCTTCTCCCGTCAATCCTTCTGCTGATCGGTATATTCCGAGTCAATGAACATTTTATTCGTTTTAAGGAAATAGGCTATGCTTTCTATGCGGCCCTTTCGATCCGTTTTCTTGTAATTCCGGTCTTCCCAGAAATCCCCTTCTATATAGAAGTGCCTGATCCCGGTATTGTCCTCGATCGTCTGCAGCGTCATGCTCTGATAGGATCCCAGCCATCGGTCGAACGAGAAGAAGCCATAAAGCATGGCGTCGATATCATATTCCTTCAGCATCTCAGTCATCAATTCAACATGAAACCCCAGATTCACGCTGTTGGGATGCCGCAGCCATAGCTGGGCCGCCATTTTATAGGGATCCGCCGAACTGAAAGGAAGGAATTCCCTTTTGAAAAACGAGACATGGCTGCTGAAGGAAAGCGAGACACCATTCTCACGGAACATGCGGTCTATCCAAGGGACGCAAAGCGGCGTGAAATGGCAGCCCAATTTGGGCGAGCCCTTTGGCAGTATACCCTTGCCCTGAGCAACGATATCCCGGACCTCGGCTGCC
>DIEM01000030.1 GCA_002418625.1 Firmicutes bacterium UBA5774 | reverse complement strand
GGGTTCGAATCCCACCTTCTCCGCCATATACCGGAGAACTGATCGTAGGGGCATAGCTCAGCTGGTAGAGCAGTGGTCTCCAAAACCACGTGCCGTGGGTTCAAGTCCTACTGCCCCTGCCAAATAATTACACCGGAGTGTAGCGCAGCTTGGTAGCGCATCTGGTTTGGGACCAGAGGGCCGAAGGTTCGAATCCTTTCACTCCGACCATTACTCAATACGGGCCTTTAGCTCAGTTGGTCAGAGCGCTCGGCTCATAACCGATCGGTCCGGGGTTCAAGTCCCTGAAGGCCCACCATTTGCCCAGATAGCTCAGTAGGTAGAGCAGTAGACTGAAAATCTACGTGTCCTTGGTTCAATTCCGAGTCTGGGCACCATAAACCAATGAAAAATAGACGGTTGCAGCGATTTGGCTCGATGGTCTATTTTTTTCAGCTATCAGGAATCATTATATTTCAATTGACGACGTTCGATGTTATAATCAAATAATGTGTATGGTAATAAATTGACGATCTGCGGAAAGAGGAGAAAACATGGGTTTGAAGGAAGAAGCTTTGGCATTGCATGAAAAATGGAGAGGGAAGATCGAGGTCGCCAGCAAGGTGCCGGTCAAGGACCGATATGATCTGTCTATGGCATATACGCCCGGCGTAGCGGAGCCCTGCATGGCGATCAGCGAAAATATAGATGAGGTATATAAATATACGGGCAAGGGAAATCTGGTGGCGATCGTGACAGACGGGACCGCGGTTCTAGGACTTGGCGACATAGGACCTGGGGCGGCGCTGCCAGTCATGGAAGGCAAGGCTGTTCTATTTAAAGAATTTGCCGGTGTCGACGCCTTTCCGATTTGCCTGGCTTCAAAAAAAGTGGATGATATTGTTGATGCTGTCAGGATGATAGCGCCCGGATTCGGCGGGATTAATCTTGAGGATATTTCTTCGCCCAGATGCGTCGAGATCGAAAGACGCCTGAAGAAAGAATTGGATATACCGGTATTTCATGATGATCAGCACGGTACTGCCATTGTCGTGACTGCAGGATTGATTAACGCGCTTAAAATCGTCGGAAAGGATTTTGGAAGTATCAGGATCGTCGTCAACGGAGCCGGATCGGCAGGCGGAGCTATCATCAGGATGCTGATCAGCATGGGCGCCTCTGACATACTGGCCTGCGGCAGGGAAGGAATCATCAACAGGGACGATAATTACCCGAATTGGGTCCATGAAGAGTTGGCGCTCATTACGAACAAGGCAAATGAAAAAGGTCTGTTGGCTGATGCCATGAAGGATGCGGATGTATTTATCGGCGTTTCACAAAAGGGCGTTGTGACGGCGGATATGATCCGCTCGATGTCCAAGGATCCAATTGTCTTCGCAATGGCGAATCCGGAACCGGAAATCATGCCTGAAACTGCGCTGGAAGCAGGCGCCAGGATCGTCGGCACAGGCCGGTCCGATTATCCGAACCAGATCAACAATGTGCTGGCTTTTCCGGGAATATTCAGGGGAGCACTCGACGCGCGGGCGTCCGATATAAATGAGGAAATGAAAGTGGCGGCAGCCAGGGCTATTGCCGGACTCATCGATGAACATGAACTGAACCCCGATTGCATCATTGTGCCTCCTTTTGATCCGAGAGTTGGCAAGGCGGTCGCTGAAGCAGTTTACCGGACAGCGTTTTCAACAGGAGTTGCAAGGATATAGATGCCGGCGGTGCCGGGGTGCATTTTGAATCAAATTATTTAACCGGAGGTGTGCGGCATGGCGCAGTTATATTTCAGGTACAGCACGATGAACGCAGGCAAGACGATAGAACTTATAAAGGTTGCTTACAACTATGAGGAGCGCGGTAAAAAAGTGCTGGTCCTTACTCCTGCCATCGACGACAGATACGGCGTCGGGAAGATCGTTTCACGGATCGGTGTGACTAGAGACGCGGAACTCATCAAGGACAATACAAATATACTGGAGCTTTTCCTGGACGAGGGGCGCAAGGGCAGGATCGATTGCGTGCTTGTCGATGAGTGCCAGTTTTTAAAGAGGCACCACATCGAAGAACTGGCTGAGATCGTGGACAGCTTCGATACGCCCGTACTTGCCTATGGATTGAAGAACGATTTCAGAAACGAGCTTTTTGAAGGATCCTATTATATGCTGGTCTATGCGGACAAGATCGAAGAGATCAAAACGATCTGCTGGTGCGGCAGAAAAGCCACTATGGTTGCGCGCGTCGTGGAAGGTAAATTTGTCAAGACCGGCGAACAGATCCAAATTGGAGGGAACGATATGTATGTTTCCTTATGCAGGAAGCATTATAATGACGGTCGATTATCAGAGGATAAATGAACCTGATTTATTGCCCTGACGGCTGTTTCTCCTCTTCAATTCGCTGACGACGCCATTCAGCACACTGATTTTGTCAGAGCTCCAGAGCGGTGAGATAAGAAGGGCTTTTGGCCCGTCGCCTGTCAATCTGTGTATGGTGACCGATTCCGGAAGTATTTCCAATATATCGGCAACCAGGGATATGTATTCGTTCTTGTCAAGAGTCCTGAAACCGTCGGAATTGCCGTCCAAGGCGCTTTTTTCGTATAACTCCGCCAATGGCGTTTTTTTAAGGATATGGAGAAGATGAAGCTTTATGCCAAAAATGTCTTTCTTTGAGACATAGGCGGCTGATTCGATCATGTCGCGGTGTGATTCACCAAGAAGTCCCAGAATCAGATGGACCACAGTACGGATGGAATTGGCTGCCAGCATTTCGACGGCTTTGTCGAATGCGGCGAGCGGATAGCAGCGGTTGATCAGCTCTGAAGTATGTGGATGGATCGTCTGCAGCCCAAGTTCGACCCAAAGAAATGTCTTATCATTCAATTCGCGTAGAAGAGACAGCACCTCATCCCCCAGACAATCAGGCCTCGTCGCGATGGCAAGACCAACGACACCCGGAAATGACAGCGCCTCTTCATATTTGGCGCGCAGTAAATCGACGGGTCCATATGTATTCGTGTAATTCTGGAAATAAGCGATATATTTTCCTTCCGGCCACTTGTTCCTGAGTAATTCCACCTGTGCGCCCAGCTGGTCTTTGATAGGGTCAGCGGCCCGACCGGCAAATTCACCGGAGCCGTTCTCGGAGCAAAATATACAGCCGCCAGAGCCGGCTGTTCCGTCCCTGTTTGGGCAGGTGAATCCGCCGTCGATGGAAAGCTTCATGACTCTGCAGCCGAAAATCTCCTTCAAACAGGGGCCAATGGCATTGTAATATTTGACCGGCTCTCTACCCGGCTGAGGATGATGCTTCATCTTGTTTTTTGCTCCATTTGTTGATTATCACGATTTGCACCGTGGTAAAAATATGATATAATATTTCATTGCAATTGTATAGCCTTTGAAAGGAGATGAGCATATGGATACAAACGAATATATAGGCGGTTATCTTGATAGAGCAAGAAAAGCTCAGGAGGAATTTGAAACCTATGACCAGGATCAAGTGGATCTGGCCGTTAAGACGATCGCCCGGATCGTCGATGAGAATTCTGAGATGCTGGCGCGGCTTGCAGTCGACGAAACAGGGATGGGCGTCTATGAAGACAAGGTCATTAAAAATCGAATGAAAGCCAAAATCATATGGAATAGCCTTAAAGGCAAGAAATCTGTGGGAATCATCAGCAGGAACGAGCAGACCGGAATCACGGAGATAGCAAAGCCCATGGGCGTGGTGTCGGCAATAACGCCAATGACCAATCCGATCGTTACGCCGATGTCCAATGCGATGTTTGCGCTGAAAGGAAGAAACGCCATAATAATAACCCCGCATCACAAATCGTTGAAGACGAGCAGTATGGTTGTCAGTCTGATCAATGAAGCACTGGCTGAAATCCATGCTCCGGAAAACCTGATTCAGATCATCGATCAGCAGTCGCGTGAAAACACAAAAGCACTGATTGAAAAAACGGATATCGTCATAGCGACGGGCGGCATGGGCATGGTCAAGACAGCGTACAGCAGCGGAAAACCGGCGCTCGGTGTAGGAGCGGGCAATGTGCAGTGCATCATAGACAAAGATGCGGATTTGGCGGCAGCGGTGCCGATGATCATCACAGGAAGAGCTTTTGACAATGGTATCATATGCTCTGCCGAACAGTCTGTCATCGTACCGGCGGCAGTGTATGACGAAGCAGTTGACGCGTTCAGAAAAAACGGCGCTTATGTCGCGACGGATAAGGATGAACTCGACAGGTTGAGAAACACGCTTTTCCAGTTCGGAGCAATGAACAAGGATGTGGTCGGACAGTCGGTCGCTAAGATCGCCGCGATGGCGCAGATAGAGGTCCCGGAGGGGACGCGGGTCATTGTGGCGCAAACGGAGGGGCCAGGGGATATACTCGGAAAAGAAAAAATGTGTCCAGTGCTGGCTCTGTATCGCTATGATGATTTCAAGGAAGCGGTGGCGATCGCCGGGGCAAATCTTGAGATGGAAGGCAAAGGACATAGCGTTGCGATCCATTCCAATACGGTGGAGAATATCGAATATGCCGCGCTTTCGCTTTCTGTCAGCAGATTCGTCATAAACCAGTGCAGCGCTACCAGCGCGGGGGGAAGCTTTTTTAACGGATTTGCTCCGACGAATACGCTCGGCTGCGGGTCCTGGGGCGGCAACAGCATATCGGAGAATCTGGATTACAAGCATCTGATCAATGTATCGCGGATAGGTTATTATATGAAAGACAATCAGGTTCCGTCCGAGGAGGAATTATGGGCGTAGATCCGGAACGTCCCAGTATGCTGCTGCACAGCTGCTGTGGCCCGTGCAGCACGGCAGTCGTCGAGCGGCTCGAAAGCATCTACAGGCTGACGATATTCTTTTACAACCCCAACATCACTGATGCTGAGGAATATGATAAAAGAAAGCAGGCGCAAATATCCTTCCTGCATTCATATAATGCACGATCGCCGATCGGGTTCATTGAGGGCGACTTTGAGCCGGATAAGTTTCTGACTGCCGCAAGAGGCATGGAAAATGAGCCTGAAGGCGGAAGCAGATGCAGAGCTTGTTTCAGGCTTCGGCTCGAAAAGACGGCTATAAGGGCAAAGGAAGACTGTTTCGATTGCTTTTGTACGACATTGTCTGTCAGCCCTCATAAAAATGCGACGCTGATCAATGCGCTCGGTCTTGAATTGCAGGGTATTCATGGAATCAACTATATTTCCGCGGATTTCAAGAAGAAGGATGGATACAGAAGATCTGTCACCTTATCCAGGGAATACGGACTTTATCGGCAGGACTATTGCGGATGCAGCTATTCGAAAGTTAAATAATTAATGGAGGATAAATATATGACAGAGAAATTAATGGTTCCAAAGAATTACAAACCGGTGATCGGCCTCATGGAGACGGAGATCGCGATTAAAAAAATAAAGGATTTTTTCCAGTGCGAGCTGGCAAAAGGACTCAAGCTGACCAGGGTATCGGCACCTCTTTTCGTTGATCCGGTCAGCGGATTGAACGATAATCTGAATGGCGTCGAGCGAACTGTGGATTTCACGCTTCTGGATATGAATGAAAGAAAGATGGAAATCGTGCAGTCACTCGCCAAATGGAAGCGTATGGCGCTTGGAAAATACGGCTTTGAACCGGGAACCGGATTATACACCGACATGAATGCTATCAGGCGTGACGAGGAGCTTGATAACCTTCACTCCATTTATGTCGATCAGTGGGATTGGGAAAAGGCGATCGAGAAATTCGACAGGAACAGCGGTTATCTTGCAGATACTGTAAAGACGATCTATGCCGCGATCAAAGCCTTGGGAGATTTCGTGAACCACGAATACCCTTCAATCAAAACCGAGTTGCCGGAGGATATTTTCTTTATCACGACTCAGGAATTGGAGAATATGTATCCGGAAATGACGCCGAAGGAACGGGAAAACGCCATAACTATGGAAAAAAAGGCGGTGTTCATCAAGAATATCGGGGGCATCCTGGAATCGGGGATCAGGCATGACGGAAGAGCGCCGGATTACGACGACTGGGAATTGAACGGAGATATCGTGCTCTGGAATGAAATACTGGGCATGGCTTTCGAAATATCCTCCATGGGGATCAGGGTCGATGAGCAATCGATGGAAACACAGCTTGAAATAGCGGGAGCATCCGGAAGGAAGACACTTGAATTCCATCGGAAAATATTGCATAAGGAGCTTCCTTACAGTATCGGAGGAGGAATAGGACAGTCGAGGCTTTGCATGTACTTTTTAAGGAAGGCGCATATCGGTGAAGTGCAGGTCGGAATATGGCCGGATGAAATGATAGAGGAATGCAGGAAGAACAATATATACCTGCTGTAATTAAGAACATAGAGGGGCCGATTGAATGAAATATGTGAATGTAGTGATCGATAACAGCAGCGACAGCACCGATTCCCTTTTCACATACCGTTCGGTTTCCGACGATATAAATATCGGAGATAAAGTACGGGTAACGTTCGGCGCCGGCAATAGGGCAAAAGACGCATACGTTTTTGAAATCGTTGATTCTGCAGATGGAAATATCAAGAACATCAAAGATATCGGAGACATCGATAAGTCTGCCTCGCTGGATCCTGAAACGGTCAGCCTGTGCAAATGGATGAAGGAGCGCTATTTTTGCCGATATATCGATGCGGTAAAGTGTTTTACTCCGGCCGGCTCCGTTTCGAAAAAAGGCCGTGAGCGCAATCCGAACAAGGACGCTGAAACAGACCTTGTTCCAGCGCCGGAGTTGACGCGTGAACAGGAACTGGCAATGGATGCAGTCCGGCCGCATATCGATGCAGGCAGGCACAAGGCAGTGCTGATCCATGGCGTTACAAGCAGCGGAAAAACCGAGATATACATGCGGACGATAGCAGGTGTGCTGGAAAAAGGCAAGACCGCAATCATGCTGGTACCCGAAATATCATTGACCAAACAGACAATCGATCGGTTCATTGGCCGATTCGGCGCAGAGAAGATCGCAGTGCTGCACAGCAGGCTGACACTAGGCGAACGTTATGATGAATGGATGCGCGCAAAAAGAGGGGACGTCAGTATCGTTATTGGAGCCAGATCCGGAATTTTCGCGCCGCTTTCAAATCTTGGAGCCATCATTGTAGATGAAGAGCATGAGACGACTTATAAATCCGATATGACACCAAAATATGACACCATAGAGGTGGCAATCAGGAGAGCGGAAGATGCCGGTGCTGTAGTGCTGCTCGGCAGCGCAACGCCGTCGGCAGGATCGTATTATAAGGCGCTGCAAGGCATTTATGAAAAGGTGGTTCTGAAGGAAAGATATAACCTCATGCCGCTGCCATCCGTCGAGATCATGGATATGCGCGATGAATTGCGAAATGGGAATAAAAGCATATTCAGCGTCAGGCTGTATGATGAGATCAGCAGCTGTTTGAAGACAGGCAGGCAGGTCATTCTGTTTCTGAACAGGAGAGGGTATGCGAGCTTCATTTCATGCCGAAGCTGCGGTTATGTCATGAAATGCAGAAATTGCGGCGTTTCGCTGACCTATCATAAGGATATCGGCAAGGCGGTATGCCATTACTGCGGCCTGAGCGAAAAACCCCCTGCTGCCTGTCCGGATTGCGGAGGCAAATATATCAGGCATTTTGGAACCGGAACCGAGAAAGTCGAAGAACTGGCGAAGGTGATTTTTCCGGAGGCCTCGATCGAGAGACTGGACCTGGATACAGCCAGAAAAAAAGGCAGCATTGACAGAATATTGTCGGATTTTAAAAAGCGAAAGACAGATATTCTGATCGGGACACAGATCGTCGCTAAAGGCCTCGATTTTGAGAATGTCGGTCTTGTTGGCATCGTAGCCGCTGATATTTCACTGAATATACCTGATTTCAGGTCAGCGGAAAGGACATTCCAATTGATCACGCAAGCTTCCGGAAGAGCCGGCCGGGGCGACAAGGCCGGAAAGGTGATCATACAGTCCTATACGCCCGGCCATTACGCGATCACTGCAGCAGCAGCCAACGATTATGAAGGCTTTTATCGAAACGAGATCATGGTGCGCAAGCAGCTGTTCTACCCTCCTTTCAGCCAGATCATCCAAATCATGGTCATGGGAGACGGTGAAAGCGAAACCGGCAGAATAACATCAGATATTGCAGCCGCACTTAGAAAAAAAGCCGGAAGTGCAGGCGCGCCCAATGTTTTGGGGCCTCATCCCGCGGCGATAAGCAAGATAAACGGCAAATACAGATTCCAGATACTGATCAAGGCTGACGCGGACCATGCCGAAATTTTTGAAGATTATATCCGGCGTTTGAAGGGCAGGCTTCATGACAGTAAAAAAACAGATCTGCTTATTTCGGTGGATCGGAATCCATATAGTTTAGTTTAAAGTTAACATAAATATTAAAGGAGAATTAATATGGCATTGAGGAATATTGTTCATGAAGGCGATGAGATCCTTAGAAAAAGAGCCAAAGAAGTAACGGAGATCAATGACCGGATCATAATGCTGCTTGAAGATATGGCCGAGACCATGAAGGCTGAAAATGGCGTCGGACTAGCCGCTCCGCAGGTCGGCATACTGAAGAGGATATTTGTCGCCGATATCGGCGAAGGCGTCATGGAATTCATCAATCCGGAAATAATTGAGGCCAGGGGCAGCATCACCGATGATGAAGGATGCCTGAGCGTTCCCGGAATGGTCGGAACAGTCGACAGACCTGAATACCTCAAAATCTCAGCGCTGGACAGAAACGGGAACAGGATGGTCTATGAGGGAACAGAACTGCTGGCAAGGGTATTTTCCCATGAAAACGACCATTTAAACGGTATTTTGTTCATAGACAAGGCGGAGAATATCCGAGATGCGGGAAGCGATGACGAGGAGCTTTGATCAAGGTCAAAGCGGAAAGGCTGAGGGATCATGATAATCGTATATATGGGGACTCCTGAATTCGCTGTACCGCCGCTCGAAGCGCTTTTTAAGGCGGGTCATGATGTGCGTCTGGTCGTTACGCAGCCTGACAGGATGAAAGACCGAAAGGGAAAGCTTCAGTCTACACCAGTCAAGAAAAGAGCGATAGAACTAGGCGTGGCTGAAGCCGACATTCTGCAACCTCAGAAAATAAGGGATAATGATGAATTTATGACGAGGATCAAATCGATAAGGCCTGACGCGATCATCGTTGCGGCCTATGGCCGGATCCTGCCGCCTGAACTGCTGGCAATACCGCGCTGGGGATGTATCAACATACATGCGTCATTGCTGCCGAAATATCGCGGGCCATCACCGATACAGCAAAGCATCATTCAAGGCGATGAATTTACAGGAATAAGTATTATGTATATGGATGAGGGCCTGGATACCGGTGATATCCTGGCAATGGCTAAGATCGAGATCGATAGAAAAAATGCTGAGCAGCTGCAGTCGGAATTGTCGGAAATTGGTGCGGGTCTTTTGACTGAAACGCTGCCGGCCATTGAAAGCGGTGCTGTGCAAAGGAAGAAACAGGATGATTCGGAATCGACCTACACGCACATTATCAAAAAAAACGAAGGGTGTGTCGATTTCAATAAAAGCCCGGAGGAGATCGAACGCCTGATTCGCGGATTGCATCCATGGCCCGGCGCGTACACATTTTTAAAGGGCGTTCAGATCAAGATATTGGAAGCCGAGACCATCGACTCGGAAAACCCCGTTCAGCCCGGAACAGTAACCTCCATAGGCACGGAGGGCATAGACGTTTCAGCCGGAGGCAGGACTCTCAGGATCAGAAAACTTCAACCGGCGGGGAAAAAGGCCATGACTGCTGATGAGTATCTCAGAGGGAATAGAATGGAACCCGGAATTGTATTGGAATGCGGAAAGGATGATATTTAAATGGATTATACGATCATTGTACTGATACCCGCCATGATATTGGCGTTTTATGCACAGGCAAGGGTCAGCACCGCTTATGGAAGATATTCCTCCGTCGCAAACAGGCATGCGGTTACGGGGGCCGAGGCCGCAAGATTGATACTTGACAGCAACGGGCTTTCGGATGTGCCCATTGAAGTGGTGCGGGGCAAGCTGACCGACCATTATGATCCGCGGAAAAGGATCATGAGGCTTTCCCATGAGGTTTATGGCGGTGCTTCGATCGCCGCAGTCAGCATCGCCGCACACGAATCGGGACATGCATTACAGCATGCGACCGGATATAAGCCTTTGAATGTCCGCAATACTATCGCGCCGATTGTCAGTATCGCCTCGAATCTCGCGTGGCCGCTGCTGCTGCTGGGATTATTCACTCAATATGTTGGTCTTTTTGACATTGGAATACTGATGTTTGCCTCAGTCGTTCTTTTTCAGGCAGTCACGCTGCCTGTGGAATACGATGCAAGCGCAAGGGCGATCGAGCAGCTTGAAGGTCTCGGCGTGATCGAGCCTGAGGAAAGGACCGGAGCGAAAAAGGTGCTGTCCGCTGCGGCCTTGACTTATGTTGCGGCAATGGCGATGGCAATAGCGAATCTTCTAAGAATTTTGATGATGAGGAACAGAAGCTGACATCATGGGAAAGAAAAAGGATCAAAACAGAAAAACAGCAATGCAGATCCTTGTTGAAGTTGAAAGCAGCAAGGCATATTCAAATATTGCCGCCAACGCTCTGATCAGAAAGAACGATCCTGATTCACCGGCGCTGGTGAGGGAAATAGTCTATGGCGTTTTAAAGAATAAAATGTACATAGACTATATTCTTGCATATCTGACGGACAAGCCGCTGAAAAAAATCAAGGGCGAAGCACTGGCGATCCTGCGTATGGGCATTTATCAGATGATATTCATGGGATCGGTTCCGGAATACGCCGCTGTCAGCACAAGCGTCGATCTTGCAAAAGCGCATGCTTATGGACAGGCAGGTTTTGTCAACGCGATCCTGCGCTCCTGGATCAGGCTGCATGAGAAGATCAGCCTTCCGGACAAGGAATTGGATCTAGCCGCGCATTATTCGATCCGGTACTCCTATCCTGAGTGGATTGTTAAAATGTGGATCGATCGATATGGGGAATCATTTGCAGAGGAGCTTATGGCTGCCGGTAATGAGACGCCGGATCTTTGCATTCGTGCCAATACATTGAAGACAGACCGGGAAAAGCTGATCGGAGCGCTTGTGAATAGCGGATTTAAAGTCGAAAAGGGACGGAACAGCAACTCAGCCATATATGTAAAGGGGACCGGACTCCTTGACGGCAAGCTTTTCAGCAAGGGACATTTTTCAGTGCAGGATGAAAGTTCCATGTTGGCCGTTGAAGTATTGGATCCTCAAAAGGGTGAATTTTTGATAGACGTCTGTTCTGCGCCGGGCGGGAAAACCCTTTATGCGGCTGAACGCATGGAGAATGAGGGAAGGATCGAGGCCTTTGATATTCATGAGCACAAGCTGGAGATGCTAAGGGCTGCCGCGGAGCAGAACGGCATATCCATAGTCAGGACAATGCTTTGGAACGGTACTGAAACATATGGCGAATATCTTGAAATGGCCGATCGGGTGCTCGTCGACGCGCCATGTTCGGGGCTGGGCGTCGTGCGCCGAAAACCGGAAATCAAATATGCCAGGGATGAAGATATTTTGGATAAATTGTCAGAAGTGCAATTCAGTATCTTGTCCGCTTCCTCAAAATATGTCCGTTCGGGAGGCATTCTGGTCTATACGACATGTACGTTGATGCGGCAGGAGAACGAGGATGTCGTCAATCGTTTTCTTGATGCCGATCCCGAATTTGAAAAGCTATCCCAAAGGACGCTTTTTCCGAACATCGATGGAACAGACGGCTTTTTCATTTGCAAAATGAGAAAAAAGAAATGACAAAGGGTTTAAAATGCTTGTATAATTAATCAAAGTAAACATATTTAAGGATAAATTTATGGTGCAGTTAGGTTTCAAGACGGACCCCGGAAAAATTAGAAGCGTCAATGAAGATGCTTTGTTCGTCATGCCAAAACAGAACGTCTATATCGTAGCAGACGGTGTCGGAGGGCATAATGCTGGGGAAATGGCCAGCAGAACGGCGGTGTCCGAAATTGCTGAATTTATAGAAAAGACTCCGATCGACAAGTCTTGGGATACTTCCATGCTTAAGCAATATTTTGAAACCTGCTTTTCTCAGGTCAATGCCGATGTGTATGAGGCGTCAAGGAATCAGGCAGCTTACCGGGGCATGGCGACAACGGCAGTTCTGCTCTACGTCTCGGGCAAGCATGCTTTCATTGTCAATGTTGGCGACAGCCGCGCGTATTTGGTTCGGGACGGCGTCATCAGACAGGTGACGGAGGATCATACGATCGTGAGCCAGATGCTTAGAGAGGGTTCAATAACAAAACAGGAAGCTTTGTCGCATCCAATGAACAATATGATCACCAGAGCGCTTGGAGGAGAGGCGGCTGTGAGGCCGGATTTTTACGATTTGGATTTGAAGCGGAAAGATATCATACTGCTTTGTACCGATGGTTTGTACAGTGAAGTGCAGGATGAGCAGATCATGGATATTTTAAGCAGTGACCGCAGCATGCATGACGCGTGCTCGGAACTGATCAAGCTTGCGAACAGCAATGAAGGCAAGGATAATATAACGGCTGTCTGTGTCAGGATTTGAGAAGAATGGGGGAAAAAAGGTGAGCAGTAAGATCCTAGCGGGGAGATATGAACTTATCGAAAAAATTGGCGAAGGCGGAATGGCCATTGTATATAAAGCGAAATGCAGGCTCTTGAACAGATTTGTGGCTATTAAGATTTTGAAGCCTGAATTTGTAAAGGACGCGAAATTCATTGAAAGCTTCAGGAGGGAATCCCAGGCTGCAGCCAGCCTGTCACATCCCAATATCGTAAATGTTTATGATGTCGGCAAGGAGGGCAATATTTATTATATTGTCATGGAATTGATCGATGGGGAAGTGCTCAGCGACATCATCAACCGGGATGGGGCCTTGCCTGAAAGCCAGGCTGTTTCAATAGTGAAGCAGATCGCTTCAGCGCTGAGCCTTGCACATAGGAATCATATCATCCACAGAGATGTCAAGCCGCACAACATTCTGATTACAAATGACGGGACCGCCAAGATCACCGATTTCGGTATTGCGAAAGCGGTCAACTCTGCCACGATCGTTAATAATACCAGCACGATCATGGGATCGGTACACTATTTTTCTCCCGAGCAGGCCAGGGGAGGTTACGTAGATGAAAAATCGGATATTTACTCCCTGGGCATAGTCCTGTACGAGATGGCAACGGGTAAAGTGCCTTTTGATGCGGACAACCCGGTATCGGTGGCGATCATGCATATAAATAATGAAATCCAGCCGCCTTCGCAGCTGAATCCCAATATATCGCAGGAACTTGAAGACATTATCCTCAAAGCGACCGAAAAATATCAGACCAATCGATACAAGACAGCGGATGAAATGCTGGATGCGCTTGAAAAATACGGCCAAAGATCATCCGCCGAGCCAAAGGTCATTTTGGGAGACGACTACGAGGCCAGTGTAGCTGACAATGGCCGGATCATGATCACGATCAGAGAAGAAGGGCAGGATAAAATGGAAAAGACGAGAGAGAAGGACAGCATAAAACCAAAAAAGAAAATCAGGATAAGCAAAGTTAAAGCGGCGGCCATCATACTTGCGCTGATCTGCGCGATACCCGCCAGCCAGTTGGTTTTGGCAGTTGTGACGGGTGGTTTCGCGGAGAAGGATGTGACGGTGCCGGATCTGACCGGCATGACTATTGCCGAAGCCGAGACGAAGCTTGAAGAAATCGGACTAAAGTATGAAGTGGATTCAGAATTGTATGATTCGGAATATGCTGCCGGAGAGATCATGTCGCAGGATCCGTCTGCGGATATGGCAGTAAAGGAAGGCTATACGATCCAGATCAATATCAGTAAGGGAGTCAAAGAGGGAAGCATACCGAACCTGACAAACAAATCTCTCGAAGATGCAGCGTTCACACTTGAAAATTACGGCTTTGTACAAGGCGGCGTGACGATACAGAACAGCGAGCTGCCAAAGAATTTTGTCATTAGTCAGTCTCCCGCAGCCGGCACGCCTGCGGCCAAAGGAACCGCTGTTGACATGGTCGTCAGCGACGGGTTGAAAACCGCGCAGATATCGATGCCTAATCTGATCGGCATGAATGTGGAAGCGGCTAAACAGGAAATCATAAAAGCCGGCTTGCTGATGGCAGATCCGGTGTATGAATACAGCAATGTATATGCGCTCAATGTGGTCATGAACCAGGCTGTTCCCGCCGGAACCGAGGTTGCCCGTGATACGGCCGTCGTATTAACGGTCAGCAAGGGAGAAGGAAACGCGTCGGGAAACGGATCCATTACAATCACCATTCCTTATGACCGGGCACAGAATGAAATATTTTATTTGACTGTATACAACGGGACGGACAAGGTCATCGATTCTGAAAGCCGGAACAGGTTTGACGGGTCGGAGACTATAACGCTCAGCGGAGAAGGAGTGTCCAACATACTTGTATACTTTGATTCTGAAATCATTATGGACGTCAATGTTGATTTTGCCACAGGAGAAATCAATTGATTAAAGGATTGATCACTAAGGGGATAGGCGGTTTCTATGATGTCGCGGCTTCCGGTGAAACATATGTCTGCAAGGGAAGAGGGCTGTTCAGAAAAGACAACAATATTCTTTTTGTAGGCGATGAAGTATTGTTTGAGGAGGCGGCAGACGGTATCGGATCGATCCGCGAGATACTGCCTCGAAAAAACTGCTTTATACGACCGCCAGTGGCTAATTTGGACCAGATCATCATCATCATGGCGCTGGCAAAACCTGAACCGAATTTTCTGATCCTTGACCGTCTGCTTGTCATGGCTGAAAAACATCAGATAGATATAGCTATCGGCTTCAACAAGAAGGATCTGGCGAAAGAGGGCGCGATGGAGAATGCGTCCTCGATTTACAGCAATGTATACCCAACAGCGTTTTTCTGCGGAATCAGCGGAGAAGGCGTGGATCGGCTTGAACAGCTTCTGACGGGCAAGAAAACAGCCTTTGCCGGGCCTTCGGGAGTAGGAAAGTCGACGCTGCTGAACAGGCTGCACGGACAGGCAAGCATGGAAACCGGTGTCTTAAGCCAAAAAACGAGCCGTGGAAAGCATACGACCAGACATGTGGAACTCTTTGAAATGCCCTTCGGAGGTTTTATTTTCGACACCCCGGGATTCACATCGTTTGACATATTGGATGCTGAAGAGGATGAACTGCAGCATTTATTTCCCGAAATATCCCCGCTGATCGGAAAGTGCAGATTCAGCAGCTGCAGGCATATCAACGAACCTGACTGCGCAGTAAAGGCTGCGGTCGGGGAAGGAAGGATCCATCCTTCCCGTTACCATTCATATGAGTCGTTTTATCAGGAGATCACCGCAAAAAGGAGATATTGATCATGAACAAACTGGCGCCTTCAATTCTATCCGCTGATTTTTCCAGGTTGGCAGAGGACGTAGCTGTCATCGAAAAGGCTGGTGCGGATTACATCCATGTGGATGTTATGGATGGACATTTCGTGCCCAATATCACAATGGGTCCTATAGTCATGAAAAGCTTATTGGGCAAGACCGGATTGCCGTTCGATGTCCATTTGATGATCGAAAAACCCGAGCAGTATATCGAAAGCTTTGCGACAAAAAATACAGAATTCATAACGGTGCACGCCGAGGCATGCATCCATCTGCATCGTGTGATCCAGCAGATCAAATCGCTTGGTATAAAAGCGGGCGTTTCATTTAATCCGGCGACGCCGCTGGATGCTCTTGAGCATATTATCGATGATCTTGATCTGGTGCTGATCATGTCGGTCAATCCGGGGTTCGGGGGCCAGAAATTCATACCGTCGGCGCTTGAAAAAATCAAGGCTGTCAATGAGCTCAAAAATCGAAGAAGGCCTGAGCTTGAAATAGAAATCGATGGCGGTATCACAGCCGACAACATCGATTTGGTTCTGGATGCCGGTGCAAATATAATAGTTGCCGGATCCGCAATATTTGGAGCCGGCGATGTCTATTCCGAAACAAAACGATTTATGAAGCTGATCAGGTAGAATCTCATATGCCATGCTTTTCCATTTTTCTTTTGAGCGTGAATCTGCTGATGCCGAGCAGCGCTGAAGCCTTGGTTTGATTTCCGCCTTCTGTTTCGAGAGCTTCAAGGATGCATTGCTTTTCGATGCAATCCATTTTTTCGTCAAGGGTCAGATTGCTGCATGCGGCATATGACCTGGCATCGGATGAGGGCGATCCATTCGTTTGACGGTTTTGCAATTCCAGCGGCAAGTGGTAAATTCGAATCCAGGTCTCGTCATTAAGGATCACGATTCGTTCGATGACATTCCGGAGTTCCCGTATGTTGCCTGACCATCTATATTCCAGGAATCTGGCCTTGCTTTGCTCATCGAACCCTTTGATATTTTTTTTGAATTTAATATTGAACTGCTCCAGAAAAAATTCGGCCAGCAGAATGATATCGCTGCCGCGCTCCCGCAGAGGAGGCAACACTACCGGAACCACGTTGATTCTATAATATAGGTCTTCTCGGAATGTTCTATCTTTGATCGCCTGTTCCAGATTTCTGTTCGTAGCGCATATGATTCGCACATCGACCTCGATATCCTGAAGACCTCCGATCCTTCTGAATTTTCTGTCCTCAAGGAAGCGAAGCAGCTTTGCTTGCGTCTCAAGAGGCAATTCGCCAATTTCATCCAAAAATACCGATCCTCCGTCAGCGATTTCAAACAGCCCTTTCTTTTGTGAAGCGGCACCGGTGAAGGCACTTTTTTCAAACCCAAACAGCTCACTTTCAACAAGCTGTCCCGGTATTGCTCCGCAGTTGATCTTCAAGAGCGGGTAGTTTTTTCGGATGCTGTTATTGTGGATCGCTTCGGCTACGAGTTCCTTGCCAGTTCCGGTTTCTCCTCTTATGAGCGCAGTTACATTATCGTTTTTCGCTAGACGGTCGATCGTCATCAAAACCTCATGGATTTTCGGAGAATCCCCGATCATGCATTTCAAGCTTGATTCCTTTTGCTTTTCAAGGATGAAAAGTTTGTTTTTCATTCTTAGATTTTCATATGCCCTGAGAATGATTATATTGATCTGGTCTAGTTCGAAAGGCTTGTTTATATAGTCGAAAGCACCCTTTTTGATGGCGGAGACAGCGCTCTTTATATCGCTGAAAGCTGTCATTACAATGATCTCAATATCATTGTCCACACGTTTGATGTCGTCTATCAATTCAATGCCGTCTTCATTGCCGAGCCGCATATCCGTAAAAACGATATGGGGACGGAAGTCTTCGGCCAACCTGATGGCTTCTTTGCTATTCGAGGCAGTCGAGACGTCGTAGCCTATGTCGGTCAATCCTGCTTTCAGTGATTTGCAGATCATGATCTCATCATCTATAACCAGTATTTTGATTTTCATTGAATGTCTCCTCGTATAATATGCAGATATACCTTGAAAGTCGAGCCTTCTCCTTGAGTGCTTTCAAGCTCGAGGTAGCCGCCATTTTCCTCCAGCAGCCGTGCGACCACAGAAAGGCCCAAACCTGTGCCTTTAGGCTTTGTCGTAAAGAAAGGATCAAATATTTTTTCCCGGATCCCGCTGTCGATCCCTGAACCCGTATCTTCAAAAGAAATTCGGACATTGTTATCCGGTTCCTCTGGATCCTTATCGACAAGAATTTTCAATTTGCCATGAGCATCCATGGACTGCAAGGCATTGGTGATGATGTTCAGGAATACTTGTTCCGCCTGTCCGGGATCGACCAAAACATCGATGGCATCAGTATATGACCGTAACTGTACATCTATCTGCTTCCTTTCAATTTCTTCGCTGACAAGATCAATTGATTTGCGAAGGATGTTTATCAATTCGCTCTTTTGACGGTCTGTCCTCTTTATTTTTGAAAAATCAAGCAGATCAGTGATTAGCCTGTTGATTCTGTCGATCTCATAAATGATGCCTTCGGCGAGCTCCAGGCTGGATCGGTCCTGCTCCTTCTGGAGTCTGTTTCTGATGACTTGGATGCTGGTTTTTATGCCTGTAAGGGGATTCCTGATTTCATGGGCCAGCCCGGCGGCAAATTGTCCGACGTATGCCAGACGATTTACGCGAACATAGTTGTTCTCAAGATTCTTTCTGCCTGTTATATCGCTGAAACTGCAGATCGCTCCGGTGATATGATCAGCATCCTTTTTCAATAGCGAAGTGCTTACATCCAAATAAATAATGGATCCGTCATGCTCTGCAGCAACCGTTGCGATGCTGCTGATGCTTCGCCTGTCGGTAAGGGTTTTCTGGATCTGCCCGTTCAAAGCATTGCGGATCGCTGCGCTGTCATATCGGCTTTCGAAAATTTGCTTTCCGGCGTTATTGATGGATAAAAGGTTGCCTTCAGTATCTGCCGTCATGATACCGATGAAGATGTTTTCAAGTATATCCTCATTGAACTTTTTCATCTCCATAAGACTTTCGGTGCTGTCGTTCAATTGATCGATCATCTTGTTGAATGAATTGGCCAGTATGCCAATTTCATCGCTGCGGTTCAATGTGACTTTATTCAGGTTGTTGATACCGATTTTTTTACAGACCTCAGCGAAATACTTTATCGGCTTAGAGATATTGTGAGCGATAAAAATGATGGATTGCATCGATATGACCAAGAATATTATTGCCATTAGAAGAATGTACTTTTGGATATCAAGCAATTCATTGACCAGCAGCTGTTTGTCAGCCGAAATGATGACAGTCCAGTCCCAAGCAGGATAATTACGGTAATAAAACAAGTTATTATCGGTATTTAAGAAACCTTCGCCCTCATTCCCGGAAAAAAGTTCGTCGGGCAGTTGACTGATCATTGTATTATTAAGCAGAACGACGCCATTGCTTGTAATGATAAGATTCTCTTTTTTAATCCTCTTCAGATGATCGATCGTATCCTGACGTCCCTCCATGGCGGTCATATCGTCTGACAACGCTTTGTCTTCAGCTATTTCAATGTATGCTATCGTATCGTCCAGCGAAGCCTCCAAATGCTTTGAGGTGTTGTTCAGCAACAATTGGTAGCCGTTCCAGAACGAGAAGATCCCGAGGATCATGATTGGGAATGCCGCAAGGATCATAAACGGGATCAATATTTTGTTTTCAATATCAAGCTTCATGACGGATGCTCCCTGTTTTATAAGTGGCAATGCTGACACTGTAAAAAACGATAAAAGCAATAATCATGCCCGGAAGTACAGGATGAATAATGCTGCCAAGTGAACTGTTCTGGTCGATGATAAAAAATACTGTTGCAGAGACGAGACCTGCGACAGAAGATGCCACTGCTCCGCGGCACGTCGCTTTTTTCCAGTAAAGGCCGCCGTACAGCGGACAAAGGAATGTAACGGCAAAGACCGTCCATACATAACTGCCGAAAAGGAGAAGACTATCCGGAGGATTTACAGATAATAAAAGGGAAACCGTACCGGTAATAAATATGACGACCCGCGCAAGCCCAAGGAATTTTTCTTCCGAAAGATTTTTATGAAACATGTTCATGTAAATATCATATGTGAAACTGCTGGCCATAAGCAAAAGCTGCGAATTGGCAGTCGATATGGCTGCTGCGATGATGCTGATGAATATGAAGCCGCTAAGATTTGAATGGATACTGTTGTTGATAAAATACGAAAGAACTTCATCAGATGAGCCGATTTGTGATATGTCAGACTGCAGCACTCTTGAGCCGATACCGATGATCATGAGGCCGAAGTACAGGAAACCCATGGATATAACTGACAGGCAGATCATTTTCATTCCAATGATTCTATTTTTTGCCGAAGCGATCCTGATTATATACTGGGGATTGGCGGCCGTGCCAAGACCCCATGCAAGGCTTGTGCTAAGGATCATGAACGGACTGAAGAGATTATTTGATGACAGGTCCAACAGGGCGCCGTCGGTGAGATTTGAAGCTTTCTCGTTCATCAATGTGAAATTGCCGATATCACTGATTATATAAACGACTGCGATCGCTATTCCGAGAAATACAACGACAAAATTCATGCTGTCAGTTTTGGAAACCGAGAATAAACCGCCAAAGCTCGTATATACGACAAAGAGATAGATCATCAGGATAGCGATTTTATAATCGATGTCCAACAGTTCTGAAACTACCAGACCGAATCCTTTTATCTGAATGATTATATATAAAATGTAGCAGATAACGGTCACGAATCCGCCGAATGCCTGAAAAGCCGGGCTGTCATAACGGATCTTGAAATACTCCGGAATCGTCAGGATATCATGCTCTTTTATTTTATGAGCAACGAAAATCAGGCACGAACCGCCTAAAAACCATCCGACAACAGAATAGAGGATCGTTGAGTAGCCGAACATATAAACAGATCCGGTCACGCTCTGCATCGATACCGCGCTGAACCAGGTAGCCGTGAAAGTGAATACGCTGGCCCAAAGCCCGAGACTGTTGCCTGCAACGCAAAAATCCCGCATATTGTTTGTTTTTTTGAATCCGCTTTTACCCCAAAAAAGTAAAATGATCGTATATACGGCAAAGAAAAAAAGGTAGATGATCACACTATTCATGAGATTTCTCTTTTCTGTATTCCAGGACGAGCATGATGATCGTCGGAAGGAAGGTTGATAAAATGAACAATCCTCCTCCAATATAAAAAGTCTGCAATGGCAGTCCGAAAATCGTATCAGCGCAGTTCATCAGCAACACCTCAATGCATTGGCATCAACTTCCAATAATTTATAATACAACAATATGGCTTTCAAAACCATAGCATATTATCAGGTTTTTAGAATTCAAAAAAGAGCGGTTTTGAACTACTGTAGCAAAATCGCCCGCTCATTTCGAGCGGTTATGCTCACTTGAAGCCTTAAAAAAATGCCAGGTTATTAATAAACGTTTGAATATCAACGATCAACAGCGTTGGCATTGTATTTGCTCTTATGAATAGCGTGGAAAGCCACTATTTAGATGAGGAGGTAATGAAATGTCAGAAAAAAATGAAATTCAAAAAAGCCAAACTGACTTGCAGAAAAATAGTCAAAAAATCTGGAGCAGGGAATATGGGAAAGAGCAGCCGTATTTGCCGGCCGGGCCGTTCAAGGTCAGATTACCGTTCATTCACTATAGATTTGAATGGGCAGATTATTTTCAGGGTTTACTGATGTGCGCAGTCTGTCTCGGAGCGATCCCGATGCTCACCGAATATCTCGGAATGCCATTTGAAGTGGCAATAGCGGTCGTCGTTTTAAACGGAATCTTATATTGCATACATGTATTATTAGGCGATCCTGTTATTCCGGGTTGGGTCACGCCGGCGATCCCGCTTCTTATGCTCCATGTCTCCCAGTTCCCGATGGGACCGGAACGTGTCCAGGCGCTCATCGCGTTTGAGTTGACCTTGGGCATTCTGGCTTTTGTCCTTGGAGCTACCGGACTTGGCAAGAAAATCGTGTCATTCGTTCCGAACGCGATGCAGTGCGGTATTATACTGGGCTCCGGATTCGCGGCGGTCATGGTCATATTCAATAAAGACGCCCGCTTCGATACTTTTCCGATTTCAATAACGATCTGCATAGGCCTTGGATTCTATCTGCTGTTTTCAAATCAATTCAAAAAAATCAGGTCAAAGCATCCTATTCTTAAAATCATAGGCAATCTGGGCATACTTCCTGTCATCGCGCTGGCAATAATCGTAGGGCCTCTTGTCGGTGAAACGGAATGGCCCGTCATTGAGTGGGGCATCACGCAGCCTGCGTTTTACACATTGTTTACAGAGTGGACCTTCCTTGGAGTTGGATTTCCGCCGCTTTCAATGTTCATCAGTGGTTTGCCGATGGTATTCTCAGCGTATATAATACTTTTCGGAGACATGATCCAGTCGCAGGCGCTGCTGGATGATGCCGGAAAGGTAAGGCTGGATGAGAAAATCGATTACAATCCGAACCGATCACACATGATTTTCGGTGCCAGAAATATGCTGATGTCCATCATCGGACCGGACATAACAATGTGCGGTCCTTTGTGGGCTGCCATGCAGGTCGTCGTCTGCGAAAGATTCAAGCACGGACGTGAAGCAATGGATTCCATCAATGGAGGAGCAGGGTCTTTCAGATTTGGAACCTTGACCGGATATCTGCTGTTGCCGATCGTCACGTTGGTCAAGCCTGTTCTGGGCATCGCCCTGGCATCGACCATGCTGATACAGGGTTATGTATCGATCAAGGTAGGGGTTATGAAGGCAAGAACAGCCAATGATCTTGGGATCGCAGGCGTCATGGCTGCTGTCCTGGCGACGCGTGGCGCAGCTTGGGGTCTTGCCGTGGGAGCTGTTCTATGCTTGTTGATCCTGCTTGGAAACAAGCCTGAATATGATGAAAATATCTTTGAGCAAAATAAAGAAACGATTTAAACATTCTGCCTGCGACGGCAACTTAAATCAAAATGAGCCATCAGGAACAAGCCGGGCAAAAGGGTGCCCACCCGGCTTGTTTTGCTGAGGCGGAAAAGGAGCGTCACATCAATGGATATAAAAATCGATCAAGAAGTATTAGAATTTATGAAGCGGCAGGGTGCCGGATTTTTGATTATCGACATGATTCGAAACACCACAAATCCAAGCTGAGGCTGCGGCGGTACTAAAACGTACTATATCCCGTCGGTCCGGCTGGGATTTGATGCCGAAGGAATGAAAAATACACATAAACTCATTGAAGTCGAAGCAGCTGCGGTTTTCGTGCCGATCATCCTGATGGATGATCAGGATCTTGCACCGCACATTATCCTTGAAAAGCTTTTGTCTTTCGAAAACTGAATGTGAATGGCATAAAAACCATTGTATCGAACCGGTAGGCAGGAACAATATACCCTGATGGAAATGGTGAAATTATTTACACGATTTTCCGTAAATGAGCAATAAATTTACCGTGCGATAATTCAATTTTCTGACTTTTAGCATATGCCTTGATAATGGTTCGGGTCTTGTATATAATCCTAATTGTATGAAGGGGGTATGGGAAAATGGAGGATAAAATCAGAAAAGTCCTTGAGGAAAAGGTCGATCCGGTATTGGCATCCCATTATGGCGGCGTCATTCTGGTTGGATTTGAGAATAATATCGCAAAAGTAAGACTCACAGGAGCCTGCAGCGGCTGTCCTTCAGCGCAAAACACGATCGAGGATGTTGTCAAGGAGATACTGACAGCGGAACTCCCGGAGATAGAAGATGTTATCCTTGATACGTCTGTCAGCCAGGATCTGATCGATATGGCGAAGAAAATCCTGAATCACGAAACGTGATCTGTTGTGTATCATTAAATGGCATAAAAATTGCATAAATATAAAACTGGTAACAATTATGTTCCGTCGGTTCGCTTGTCAGGCGGACCCCCGGTTCAGCACATCTAATATATTTTATAAAGGAGTGATTATATTATGGCACTTATGAACGGAGCTCAGTACATCGAGAGCTTAAGAAAACTCGACATCAAGGTCTACATGTTTGGTGAACGCGTTAAGAATTTTGTGGATCACCCGATCATCAGACCATCCATCAACTGCGTCTCCATGACGTATGAACTGGCAACCATGCCCGAGTATGAAGATCTGATGACTGCCACTTCAAACCTGACCGGAAAGAAAATCAATCGTTTCGGCCATATGCATCAAAGCACCGATGACTTGAGAAAAAAGGTCAAGATGCTGCGACTTCTGGGACAAACGACATCTTCCTGCTTCCAGAGATGCGTCGGCATGGATGCTTTCAATGCTGAGTATTCAACGACCTTTGAAATAGACCAGAAATATGGGACAAATTATCATGAAAACTTCAAAAAATACCTGACCTACGTTCAGGAAAACGACCTTACTGTCGACGGTTGCATGACTGACCCAAAAGGCGACAGAGGACTTTCCCCAAGCCAGCAGGCAGATCCGGACCTGTTCCTTCATGTCGTTGAGAAAAGAGCGGACGGTATCGTCGTAAGGGGTGCGAAGGCCCACCAGACAGGTTCCATCAACTCCCATGAGCATCTGATCATGCCTACCATGACCATGACTGAAGCGGACAAGGCTTATGCAATATCGTTTGCGATCCCGTCCGACGTCGAAGGATTATACATGATTTATGGCAGACAATCATGCGATACAAGAAAGCTCGAAGAAGGCGCTGACGTTGACCTCGGCAACAAACAGTTCGGCGGGCAGGAAGCTTTGGTCGTATTTGACAACGTATTTGTACCGAACGACAGGATTTTCATGTGCGAAGAGTGGGATTTCTCCGGCATGCTGGTTGAGAGATTCGCCGGATATCATAGACAGAGCTACGGCGGATGCAAAGTCGGCGTAGGCGACGTCGTGATTGGAGCAGCCGCTCTTGCCGCAGATTACAATGGCGCCGCAAAAGCTTCCCATATCAAGGACAAGCTCATTGAAATGACTCATCTGAATGAGACACTCTACTGCTGCGGCATCGCATGCTCAGCGGAAGGCTTTAAGACTGCTGCCGGGAACTATCAGATCGACCTGCTGCTCGCCAACGTCTGCAAGCAGAATGTCACGAGATTCCCATATGAGATCGTCAGACTTGCTGAAGATATCGCCGGCGGCCTCATGGTCACAATGCCTTCGGAAAAAGATTTCAAATCCGATCTCAAAGTCGGAAGCATGACGCTTGGCGAAACCTGCAACAAATATTTCAAAGGCGTTGCGTCTGTTCCTACTGAAAACAGGATGAGGATCCTGAGATTCCTTGAAAACATGTGCCTTGGAATGGCCGCGGTCGGATACAGGACAGAATCGATGCATGGAGCAGGCTCTCCACAGGCTCAGAGAATCATGATTGCAAGACAGAGCAATCTGGGACACAAGAAAGAACTTGCAAAGAAAATCGCAGGTATAAAAGAGTAATAGCCGGTCACGGTAAAATAGCGACAGGACCGCCGGAAGACCTCCGGCGGTCCATTCAAATAGGAGAACGGTTCATGCTATATGGAGTGAGATTTTGCGGCGGCTGCAATCCGAGATATGACAGGGGTAAAGCGCTGGAGGCTATCCGGCAAAGCTTGGGGGATAGCGTGGAGTTTGAGATCGCACAGGAGGATCGGGAATATGACGGTTTACTTGTGATCGGTGGTTGTTCAAATTGCTGTCCCGCATATAAACACTTCAAGGTTCGCAAACCCCCGACAATGCTTTGTGACGAAAATCACATCGAAAAGGTGATCGATAAAATAAAAGAGGAGGCTGATTAAATTTGGATTGGAAAGAGATTTACAAAAGCAGGTTATGCACAGCAGAAGAGGCGGTCAAAAACATCAGGTCCGGCGATACGGTGGTGCTTGCGCACTGTGTTGGAGAACCAACTGTAATTGTAGAGGCGATGGTGGCCAATTACAAGCAGTATGAAAATGTCGAAATCAAGCACATGGTCAGCCTGGGCAAGGGCGGGTATGCTCAGCCCGGGATGGAAAAGCATTTCAGGGTCAATCCGATGTTTGCAAGCGCCAATGTCCGGGCAACCATCTCGGAAGGACGCGGCGACTTTACACCTGCGTTTTTCCATGAAATCCCGAAATATTTCCGCGAAGGAAAACTGAAAGTTGATACGCTGCTTGTCATGGTGACACCACCGGACGAGCATGGCTATTGCAGTCTCGGAACCTCCGTGGACTATACCTATCAGGGAGTCAAATCAGCCAGAACAGTCATCGCGCAGGTCAATGACAGATTCCCCAGAACCTATGGCGAAAGCTTTGTGCATGTTTCAGAGCTTGACCATATCGTTGAAGCTTCCCACCCGATCGTTGAGCTTCAGCCTCCCAAGATCGGCGAAGTTGAGGAAGCCATCGGCAGGAATTGTGCGTCACTCATAGAAGATGGTTCGACACTTCAGCTTGGCATAGGAGCCATCCCTGACGCAGTCATGCTTTTCCTGCATGACAAGAGAGACCTTGGGATCCATTCGGAAATGATCTCGGACGGAACGCTGGCACTGTTTGAAATGGGTGTCATCAACAACAGTAAAAAATCGATGAATAAGGGCAGAATGACAATCACGTTCCTGATGGGAACCCAGAAACTATATGATTTTGTTCATAACAATCCATGTGTTGAAGTCAGGCCGGTAGATTACACGAACCATCCGGCAGTGATCATGCAGCAGTATAAAATGGTTTCCATCAATTCTTGTATCCAGGTGGATCTGCAGGGACAGGTCGTTTCGGAATGCATGGGCCTCAACCAGTTCAGCGGCGTTGGCGGCCAGGTTGATTTCGTGCGTGGAGTCAGCATGGGCACTGACGGAAAAGCAATCATAGCCATGCCTTCTGTCACAATTAAAAAGGATGGTACGAAGATTTCCAAGATCGTTCCTTTTGTCGATCAGGGAGCTGCTATAACGACTTCCAGAAACGATGTGGATTATATCGTGACCGAATACGGCATTGCGCCAATGAAAGGCAAGAGCCTCAGGGAAAGAGCCAAGAATCTTATAAATATCGCGCATCCGGATTTTAAAGACGAGTTGATTGAGGAATATGAAAGACGATTCCACATGGAATTTTAAAACTTTCAGAAACGCAAAGTGTTATATGATAATAGGAGGATAATAATATGCAAGCATTGAGAATCGTTCCAAAAGTTCATGTATTCGATACTTTCAAGGAATTTAACGATGAATTCAAAATCACCAAGAATGATCTGGTCTTGACTCAGGAATTCCTGTATGAGCCTTTCATGAAGCCGCTGGGAATCGAATCAAATTATATTTTTCAGGAGAAGTTCGGTTTGGGCGAGCCTTCCGACGAAATGATCGATGCCATAACCGCTGAAATGAGAAAATATTCATTTGACAGGATCATCGCTTTCGGCGGCGGTACCGTCATTGATATCGCAAAACTTTTTGCGTTGAATATTCCCGATAAATCCATCGATTTATTTGAGGGCGTTGTGGCGCCTCAAAGGATGAAGAAGCTTGTCCTTGTTCCGACGACTTGCGGCACCGGAAGCGAAGTCACCAATATTTCGATCGCTGAGCTGAAATCAAAGCATATCAAGAAGGGCCTTGCCGGAGATTTCATGTATGCTGATGACGCAGTCCTGATTCCTGAAACGATCAAGGGACTTCCGTACAAGTTCTTCTGCACAAGCTCGGTCGATGCCTTGATTCACGCAATTGAATCATTCGTGGCGCCGAAATCATCTCCATATACAGAACTTTTCGCGCTGAAGGCCATTGACATGATCGTATCCGGATATAAGCAGATCGCAGAAAAAGGACAGGATGAAAGATTTAATCTTTTAAAGGATTTTGCCATCGCCTCCAATTATGCCGGCATTGCCTTCGGCAACACCGGCGTCGGCGCTGTCCACGCCTTGTCTTATTCCATAGGCGGAGCGTTCCATGTAGCGCACGGTGAAGCAAATTATCAGTTCTTTACCGAAGTATTCAAGATGTACAATAAAAAGAAGCCTGTTGGAAAAATCCAGGAAGCCAACGCAGTTATCGCCAAAGCTTTGGGAATCGATGCTGCGGGAGACGTTTACGGAGAACTCGAAGTGCTGCTGAACAAGATCATCGCCAAGAAACCTCTCAGGGAATACGGCATGACCGAAGCGCAGATCGAAGAATTTACCGACAGCACCATTGCAAACCAGCAGAGACTGCTTGGGAACAATTATGTCCAGTTTGAAAGGGAAGATTTCATCGAGATATTCAAGAATCTGTACTAGAAGTGAAAGATTTGAATACAGGCGGCGTCAATTGACTTGAAAGTCCAGCCGTGCGTTGAGATCCTATCAAAACAGGAAGCCCGCAATTTACATGGAAAGCATCTAATGTAAATTGCGGGCTTTAATCAATGTATCGTAATGGTTTATTCGGCCTGGTGGGAAGAAAGCCAGATTTCCTGAGCCTTGGCGGCTTGCGCTACAAGCATCTGCATTCCGTTAACCGTCTTCGCGCCAAGCGCCGACGCATCCTTCAACAGCTGCGTTTCTTCAGGATTATAGATCAGGTCGATAACGGCGCCAGCGCGAATGGCGGTAGCGGTGACGGGGCTTGCCGCGGTATTGGGATGCATGCCGACAGGCGTGCAATTGATCAGAAAATCACATCGGATCGGTTTCGATTCATAGGCCGCATAGTTGATCGTTTCCAAATCTGTTGATGGAGATGTCTTTGTGCTGACGACTGTGATGCCGGCGATGCCGCGATCGATCAGCGCCTTGACGACCGCCTTTGTGACGCCCCCGGATCCGAGAAGAACAGCCGTGGCATTCCGGATATCAAGGCCATTGGCGTCCATCATATGCAAAAAGCCGTCGTAATCCGTATTGAAGCCAGATGCCAAACCATTTATAAAAGAGATAGTATTGACTGCGCCAATATATTGAGCTTGGGGAGACAAGGAATCCAGCAGGAGCATCACTCGCTCCTTATAAGGTATAGTGACATTGACGCCATGGTAATCACTCTGTTTGAGCTTATCGAATTCACTTTCGAATTTATCCCTTGGGATTTCAATAAGCGAGTAGGTTCCTTGGATCCCATTCTTTTCCATGAGTTCCCGGTGGAGTTTTGGCGAAAAGCTGTGACTCAGATTCTCGCCGATCAGTCCAAATTTGTAAATCATCATGAACCTCATTCTACGCTGGTTAAGCCATGCCCTGCAAGGCTATAAACAGTTGTTTTTATAAAAGAAATATCATATACTGGTACTGCATATTAAGTCCGCGTCTTCACAACGAGCCCGGTAGGATGATCGCGCTGTGAAATGTATCGGACCCGAAAGGAGAAAAATATGAACCATATCATTATCAGAGAGACTTGTTACAATATGCGAAAAGGTGCCAGGGAGGCGCTCCGGGGAAGATGGACCGAAGCGGTCAAGGCTACGCTGATTTTTGCAGCTGTGGCTGTTCTTCCAACCATTATCATCGATTCGATTTTCGATAAGGATTTCGCGCGTATCTTGGTTTTCCTCTATTCACTGGCCGTATCCGGACCGATCAGCCTAGGCTATACGTCTTTTATGCTCAAGATCATCAGAAATGAGAATGTCGATCCGTCAGAGGTTTTATCCGGCTTCGAAAGATATGGGACAGCCATTGTTCTATATGCCGTAATGAGTATTTTTATTTTCCTGTGGGCTTTGCTTTTTATCATTCCGGGGATCATCGCGATGTACCGCTACCGACTGGCTTTCATGGTGCTGTGTGACAATCCCCATATAGGATCATTTGAAGCGATCAATGAGAGCAAGCGCTTAATGTCGGGAAACAAGGGGAAACTATTTCTGCTGGATCTGACGTTTATCGGATGGATGATCCTGGCCGCGATGACGTTCGGGATCGGATATCTGGCGCTTTACCCATATATGATCGCGGCGTCGGTCATCTTCTACGAGATCGCGAACGGCAACCTGCAGCCAAAAGTTTCCGACATCACCTACGGCCAATATATTTCTGAGCATCCCGAACCGGCAGACAATGAAAACAGCGGAAGAGGAGATGCGGAAAAATCAGCAGAGGATTGATCCTTCGATCGTCCCGGCTCCGCATCAATGATTTTCATCCCAATCATCCTCGTCATCCGGCTCGTTGCTGTCAATTACCGGATTATCGCGATCGATCAGCGTTTCGTCAAAATCGTCGTCATCGGGTTCTGTATCGATGACGCTGTCATATTCGCGGTTTTCTGAGGCTGACGCGTAATCCTCGACAGAATATTCCAGCGCGTGTGTGAAGTCATAGTCATATTTATCCTCACCAAGCTTTTCGAGGCGGTAAAGAGCCAGGGCGTCAAAAAGGGTTTCCTCGGTTTCCAGTCCGTCAGAAAGGCGCCGGCACTTGACGACGCTGTCGAATAAGTACCAGTTTCTGAAACGATAGAGCTCTTCTATGTAAAATATGCGATCCTGCCTTGAGTTTGATTCCTTAGCCGCGTCGCACAATGAAGAGCGTATCGTGTAAAGCATAGAGTACAGACCCATCGCGTCATCGGGGACTCCCAGCATGATATCCTCGAAATAATTATCTGTAAGTTCATAAAGCAGGCTCGCGTCCACTTCGGCAAGAATTTTGGCGAACATGTCGAATTCAATTTCATCAGGACATTCCATCAGTGCGGAGAAGTGTTCAAAGAACTCGAATTCGTCGAGATTTTCAATCTCTATGGCTTCCATCAGCTCATCAAGTGTCATGATTCACACCTCCTTGTATGCGGTATTGCCTTATTAAAGGACATCCAGGTCAAAATTCTTGAAAGCAACCTTGAATTCAGAGTTTTCAAAAATTCGGTTGATCATATTAATGAAGTTTTCCGACAGGTCGCTGGCGTAGAACGTATTTTCAAAGTCGGAGTTTTCGCTGTATATATCGTATTTTCGGAGCACATTGTCGATACTGTCAATGATCTCCTCGGAGGGATCAATGATGCGCAATCCCGGGTAAAGCTTTTCGAGGTTTTTTCTTATAAGAGGATAATGGGTGCAGCCCAGGACCAATGTATCGATTTTGTTGTATGAAATAAAATGGTCCAGATAATATTTTATGGACAGATCCATTATTTCATGCTGGATGATGCCTTCCTCAATCAGCGGAACGAAGGTCGGGCAGGGCGTCGCGTAAATGTTCAGAGTCGGATCGAGCATTTCGATCAATGCGTTGTAGGTCCTGTTCTTTATTGTGACCTTTGTGCCTATGATGCCTATGTTATTGTCTGTTGTGCAGTTTCGAGCGACCTTGTCCACCGCCGGCTGGATGATGCCGACGATCGGTATCTCAGGCCATCGGGCCTGCAGGTCGGGCAGGCATGTTGACGTCACTGTGTTGCAGGCGATTACGATCATCTTGACCTTGTTATGTACAAGAAAATCGGCGATTTGCATGGAAAATGCCATAATTGTCGATGGTGCTTTCGATCCATAGGGCGTGCGGGCCGTATCGCCGAAGTAGATGATCTTTTCACGGGGGAGTGCTTTCATCAGGAACGGGATGCATGTAAGGCCTCCGAGTCCTGAATCGAAAAATCCTATGGGTCTGTTGTCCATTTTAAGTTGTGTCCTTTCGTTTGCTGCTATGCTCTGTTATAATAGCATTATAATATATAACTATGGAGGATTCAAATGCCAGCAGATAAAAAAATCAAAACCAGAAAAGAAATACAAAACGCGTATAAATGGGACATCGAAGCCATGTATCAGGATGAAGACATATGGGAGAATGATTTTACGGCAGTCCGTGAAGATGCCAAAAAATTTGTGGAATATTCCGGAAGGCTTGCTGAGGGGTCCACTGTACTTTTTTCCGCACTCACGGACAAGGATGCGATCTGGCAGAAAGCGGAAAAAGTTTATGTTTATGCGCGCATGAAAAAGGATGAGGACAACACAAACGGCAAGTATCAGGGCATGTGCGACCGGGCGAATGGTTTGATGGCTGAAACGGCTGCTCAGCTCTCTTTTTTCACGCCTGAATTCCTTGAAATCAGCGAAGAAAAAGTGGATGCTTTCATGAATGAAGAAAGCGGTTTGCAAATCTACAGCCATTATATTTCTGATTTATTGCGGCAAAAGGCCCATATATTGTCCAAAAGCGAAGAAAATATCATGGCGCAGATGAGCGAGATCACCTCGGCCACAAACACGATTTTTAGCATGATCAACAATGCTGACATGAAATTCGGCATGGTCATTGACGAGGACGGCGAGGAAACCGAACTGACCCACGGACGGTATTCGGGCTTTATGGAATCACAGGACAGGAGAGTGCGCAAGGAAGCATTCACTGCGATGTATGCGGCTTATGATAAGCAGAAGAATACATTGGCGGCCACTTATAATTACAATACAAAAACGGATATCGTGAATGCCAGGATCAGGAAATACGGGTCTTCGCTGTTGTCGGCCCTGGATTCGGACAAGATCGGCCAGGATGTATACGACAATTTGATCGACGCGGTCAACGACCGGTTGCCGCTCCTTCATCGCTACATGGAGATCAGAAGACGCCTTCTTGATATCGATGAAGTCCACATGTACGATATTTATACGCCATTGGTTTCCGATCCTTTCGGGAAGATCAAGTATGAACAGGGCCTGGAAATGTTGAAGAAAGGCCTGAAGCCTTTAGGCGACGAATATATCGCCAACATGGAGAATGGGCTGTCATCCGGCTGGATTGATGTCTATGAATCGAAAGGAAAGACAAGCGGTGCCTATTCGTTCGGCAGCTTTGACAGCAAGCCCTATATACTGCTCAATTATCAGGACAAGCTCAAGGATGTCTTTACGATCGCTCATGAGATGGGTCATTCGATGCATTCTTTTTATACCAGGAAGACACAGCCTTTTATTTATGGCGGCCATTCCATTTTCACGGCCGAGGTCGCCTCGACAGTCAACGAGTGCCTGCTGATGCGCCAATTGCTGGAAGAATCGACGAACAAGGCGCATAAGGCGTATTTGCTGAATATGTATATCGAAGAATTCAGAACGACTTTATTTCGCCAGACAATGTTCGCGGAATTTGAAAAGCTTACCCATGAGACCGTCGAAGTCGGCGGTGTGCTGACGCAGGACTGGCTGTGCAGTGAATACGATGCTTTGAACAGAAAATATTTCGGCGCCAAGGTGGCCTATGACGGCCAAATCGCGCTCGAATGGGCCAGGATTCCACATTTTTACAATGCATTTTATGTTTACAAATATGCGACAGGATATTCGGCTGCAGTCGCGCTTTCGGAAAAAATACTCGAGGAGGGCGAGCCGGCGCGATTGCGTTATATTGAATTCTTAAAATCAGGCGAGCGGGATTATCCGATCGAGCTGCTTAAAGAGGCGGGCGTCGACATGAGCAGTCCTGCGCCGGTGCTGAAGGCGATGGATACTTTTGAGAGCCTTATTGAAGAGCTTGAGAAAATTGTGTAATATTGGTAGTGGAGGAAATCACCATGCAGATAGAACCCGGGATCATAAATGTCTTCGCGAACGAAAACGCGGTGTCAAGAGAAACGAGAAGATTGCTGAAGCAAAAGCTTGAAAAGAGCGGTTTTATCGTCCCCCGGGAATTCAGTCCCGATGCGGAGCTCGTGATTTGCGTTGGAGGTGACGGTTCTTTTCTTCATACGCTGCGCAAGTATAACTTCCCGGATGTGCCGTTTATCGGTATCAATACAGGCCATCTGGGATTCTTTCAGGAGCTTTATCCCGACCAAATGGATGAATTCATTTTCAAATACAAAAAGGGCAACTATTCGGTCCAGGAATTCAGGACCATAGGCGCGGACATCGGTATCGGCAAGGAAAAGACGAGATTGCGGGGACTCAACGAGATCGTCATAAGGGGAGACAAATCGATAACGGCGCATCTGAATATATCCATTGGAGACAGTTTTGTCGAGCGATACAGTGGGGATGGGATTCTTGTGGCGACACCTGCAGGCAGCACGGCTTACAATTATGCGCTTGGCGGAAGCATCGTCGACCCCAGGCTCAGCCTGCTTCAGATCACGCCGATCGCGCCCATGAACACCACCGCATACAGATCGTTCATGTCCAGCGTTATTGTGCCGCCGGATCTTACGGTGAATATATTTCCGGAATACACATCGGAAACGTCGCTGCTTGTGATCGTGGACGGACTTGAATACAGGTTTCAGGGAATCACTGATATTTCAATCAATTTTTCCAAGACGACAGTGAAACTGCTTCGCTTTGAAAATTATGATTTCTGGAACAAGGTCAAGAGCAAATTCTTATAAGTGGAGAACCGCATGGAGAACAATAAATTTCAATATTGCGTTGTGGAAAACGACAAAGAGCTCCTGATCAAGGGGCTCTTGAAGCGCCGGCTCGGTTTTTCCTCCAGGCTGATGCGGAAGTTGAAAACGGAAGGCGGCGTATATCTGAACGGGATCCCCGCCAGACTCAATGCGCCGGTATGTCCGGGCGATATGATCAGTGTCAGTCTGCCTTCGGAGGAAAGCGATTTCACGGCTCAGGCCATACCGATCACCCCTGTCTATGAGGATGAGGATCTGCTCATCATAAACAAGCAGCCGGGCATCGTCGTGCATCCTACCAAAGGACATCCTACAGGGACGATTGCAAATGGCCTTATGCATTATATGGAACAGACAGGACAAAGTTTTAAGATACGATTTGTCAACAGGCTGGACATGCATACCTCGGGACTTCTGATCGTTGCTAAAAATTCTTTTTCCCAGGACGAGCTTTCAAGGCAGATGACGGCCGGAGCCGTTGTCAAAAAATATATTGCAGTCGTCAGAGGCATCATTGAAAACGACAGCGGCACCATTGATCTGCCGATCGACAGGGCCCAGTTCGGCGATGTCAAAAGAGTCGTCAAAGAGGATGGCTACCCATCCATAACCCATTACGAAGTGCTTGAGCGTTTTCAAACCGGTTATACAATGGTCAGCCTCAGGCTCGATTCAGGGCGTACCCATCAGATCCGCGTACACATGGAGCATATCGGACATCCTGTCGTCGGCGATTCCTTGTACGGAAAGGACGAAGTGTTGCTGATCGAGCGCCAGGCGCTCCATGCCTTTTTTTTATCTTTTGAACATCCGATCAGGGGGGGACGCATGGAGATCAAGGCCGAATTGCCGGACGATATTCTGGAACTGATCCGGCGCGTCCGGCCATACACGTGAAAACGATGCCGAGCCCGGCGCATCGGGCCTTTGTTTTATGGGGTTCAAACGGTTGACTAAGCTTTGATCTCATAGTAAAATATATAAATACATTTATTCAGGCAATTCGCGATTATTATTAAATGATATAGAAGGAGTGTAACAAAATGGCGAAAATGTACTATGAAAAAGATGCGGATCTTAAATTGCTGGATGGCAAGAAGGTCGCTATAATCGGCTATGGAAGCCAGGGTCATGCCCATGCGCTGAATCTGAAGGAAAGCGGCGTCGATGTCATTGTCGGACTCTACGAAGGAAGCCCGTCAATCGAGCTTGCCAAAGCTGCCGGCCTGAAAACCGCCACGGTAGCGGAAGCCTCCAAGGCGGCTGATGTTGTAATGATCCTTTTGCCGGATGAAAAGCAGAAGAAGGTCTATGAAGAAGAAATCAAGCCATATCTGGTCGAAGGCAACGCGCTGGCTTTTGCCCACGGATTCAACATTCATTTCAACCAGATCGTTCCGCCTGAAAATGTCGATGTATTCATGGGCGCGCCAAAAGGCCCGGGACATCTTGTCAGAAGAGTATATCAGGAAGGATTCGGCGTTCCGATGCTGATTGCCGTATATCAGGACTTCACAGGGAAGGCCAAGGATATCGCGCTTGCATATGCCAAAGGTGTCGGCGGCACAAGAGCCGGCGTCATTGAAACGACTTTTAAGGAAGAAACCGAAACGGACCTCTTCGGTGAGCAGTGCGTACTGTGCGGCGGAGCGACCGAATTGATCAAGGCAGGCTTCGATACGCTGACGGCAGCGGGTTATCAGCCTGAAATCGCCTATTTTGAATGCTTGCATGAACTGAAGCTCATTGTAGACCTGCTTTATGAAGGCGGATTCGAAAAAATGAGATACAGCGTCAGCGACACAGCCGAATATGGGGATTATGTGGCAGGCAAAAGGATCATAAATGAAGGCGTTCGCAAAGAAATGAAGCAGATGCTTGAAGAAATTCAGAACGGGAAATTTGCCGAAGCCTGGATCGTTGAAAATATGACGAACAGACCGAATTTCAATGCCATTAAGAAGAAGGAACTGGAGCATCCGATCGTTGAGGTTGGTAAAAACCTCAGGAATATGATGTCGTGGATCAAGAAATAAAGACAGGGTGATAATATGAAACTGAAAGGCTCACAAATCATTATGGAGTGCCTGAAGGAACAGGGCGTCGATACGCTCTTCGGCTATCCCGGAGGATCGATCATGCCGCTGTATGATTCGCTGTATGATTATCTGGATACATTCAAGCATGTATTGACCAGCCATGAGCAGGGCGCCACCCATGCTGCGGATGGCTATGCGCGTTCAACGGGGAAACCCGGCGTATGCTTTGCGACCAGCGGCCCGGGTGCGACCAATACCGTGACTGGCATTGCGACGGCATACATGGATTCCGTGCCGATCGTCGTGATCACCGGTCAAGTCGCGTGCAGCCTGATCGGCAAAGACGCTTTTCAGGAAGTGGATATTACGGGCATCACAATACCGATCACAAAGCATAATTTTTTCATCAGCAGCGTTGAAGAACTGGCACCGAGCATCCGAAAGGCATTCAAGATCGCAATAAGCGGACGTCCGGGGCCTGTATTGATAGACGTGCCTAAAAATGTCATGCTGGAGCTATGTGATTATGAGCCTGAGAAGGCTGCGCATAAGACAAAGATCGAACCGGCGTCGGATGAAGATATCTCCATGATTGCTGAATATATCAACAAGGCAAAGCATCCCGTGATTCATTCCGGCGGCGGAGTCATCATATCCGATGCTTCGGAGGAATTGACAGCGCTGGCTGAAAAAGGAGATATACCTGTTACCAGTACCCTGATGGGTCTTGGCGCCTTTTCGAGGCGTAATCCGCTGTCCCTCGGCATGGTTGGCATGCATGGACAAAAGGAAGCAAATCTAGCGGTACACAACAGCGATCTTGTAATTGCGATAGGCGCCCGTTTCAGCGATCGTGTGACAGGAGACGTCAGCAGATTCGCGAAACAGGCAAGTGTCATCCATATAGATATCGATGAATCCGAAATCGGTAAAAATGTGAAAGCACATGAATTTTTGATCGGTGATATAAAGGATATTTTAAGCAGGCTTCTGGCTAAGGTCGAAAAAAAGGAGCGCCTGGAATGGCGTGAGACAATAGAAGGATGGAAGAAAGAATGCATTGAGAATGATGCTGCCTTTTGTCCTGACAACATCTTCAAGCTGTTGAACAAAAGCCTGGGCGATGATGTTCTTGTTGTGACGGAGGTCGGACAGCATCAGATGTGGACTGCGCAGAAATGGCCGTTCGTTTCGCCCAGATCCTTCATAACCTCAGGCGGCCTCGGTACGATGGGCTTCGGGCTTGGAGCAGCCATCGGGACACAAGTTGGGAATCCGGATCGGCGCGTTCTTCACATCGCAGGCGATGGCTGCTTCAGGATGAATTTCAATGAACTCATCACTGTAGCGGCCTATAAGCTTCCGATCATTACGATCGTGCTCAAGAATGACACGCTCGGCATGGTCAGGCAATGGCAAAAGCTTTTCTTTGGAAGGCGCTATTCCGCCACCGATCTTCCCGATGTCGTCGACTATGTCAAATTGACCGAATCCATGGGACTTACCGGTTATTACACGAGGGATCTCGACGGACTTGCGGCAGCGCTGGAAAACGCAAAGGCAAATAACAAGGGGACCGTTATCATTTGCGACATTCACATCGATGAAAACGTATTCCCGATCGTGCCTCCCGGCGAAGCGATCAATAACCCTATCTCGGAAGAATGAAATCAAACAATGAAAGCGTGACTGATTTGACTAAGCACAACAGTATCGTTCGCAGGAATAAAGAGTATGAAAAAGGGGTTGCTTATGCAACCCTTTCATATGCCATTTGGGGCGTGCTTCCGGTATATTGGAAGGCCATGGCGCCGATCGAGCCTGTCCTGATCATGTTTTACCGCATGCTTATGGCCTGTATTTTCGTTGCCATATTGGCGAGGTTCATTTATAAACCAGCTGAAATCATGGCAACATTAAAAAGTAAAAAGACAGCGGCACTGTTTTTACTAAGCGGGCTGATCATCTCCGTGAACTGGAGCATCTACATCTGGGCAGTCAATTCCGGCCAGGTCATACAGACGAGTATGGGCTACTATATCAATCCGTTGATCACCGCTTTGTTTGGCGTGCTTTTCTTTCGTGAAAAGCTAAATAAATATAAGATTGCAGCATTGGTGATCGCCTCGGCAGGCGTTGCCGTCATTCTGATCGGATATGGCGAATTCCCGGCGGTGGCGCTCGGGCTGGCGGTTACATTTGCAATATACGGAGCCATTAAGAAGAAAGTGAACGCCAACTCGATATTGGCGCTGCTGTTCGAAACAGTNNCGCCTGTCGCGCTGATCGTGATTTTCTTTATGGAGACGGGGGATCATTCAGGCCTTTTATCGGCAGGATCAGCCGGCCATTATGTCCTGGTTGCGTTCGCTGGTGTTGTGACGGCGATCCCATTGATTCTGTTTGCTGCCGGAACCAATAGGATCGATTTGACAACGGTGGGATTCCTTCAATACATTTCTCCGACGATCACATTGCTGCTTGGCATTTTCGCCTATCATGAACCCTTCGACCATATACGCCTGGCAGCCTTTGTATTCATTTGGGCCGGGCTTGCAGTCTATGCGTTTTCGGAGATCAAATCCAAAAGTAAGGAAGAAATTCCAGAATGCTTATGAAGTGAACAGAGCCGTATTGGGGATTCCGGCTGCATCCTAAAGACGTTGCGGAATCATGCGGATTATAGTATAATATTATGCGAAATGATTACCGTGGAACAGGAAAATAATGTCAATGCTGGAAATGCTAAAAAATAAGAAGAACGTTATACTTGAAGAAAATGGATTGATCTATCTGATCCTTGCAGCGGTCATAAGCATCGCGATACCATTAAAGCTTTTACTCTTTTATGATATGATGGGAATATCCGTCAATTTCGTTGCCGTATGGCTAATAACGCTCGCACTTGTCTATTTGATGTTCGCGTCTTTCAGAAACAAATGGATCCCCGCAACGCTGTTTTTGGCTTTCAGTGTGCTGATGTTCGCGGATGCGGCCTATTCCAGTTTTTTCAACCGCTATCTATCCATCAACATGCTCGGCGCTGCCGGGTTGCTGGGCGGTGTCCAGGAAAGTGTCAAGGAAGTGCTCAAAGCAAAGTATTTTCTTCTTTTTGCCGATGCTTTACTTGTTTTTGCAGCCCTTGCGGCAGCAGGGATCCACAGGTCAAGGGAAAAGAGGGATTCGGACAATATAAAGGATTCTGTAATTGACGACGAAGGCAAGGAAGGATCCGCCGCCCTTCAAGATGACCAGGGCGGTATGGAGCATACTGCTTTGTCGGAAGCTCAGAAAGAAACCGTCAATGACGCGGCGGAAAAACCCCGCAAAATCAAAAAGATCATCGGCAAGTATATCCATCCATTTATTGCAGGACTGATTATAGTAGCCCTTTTCACAGGTGCGCCTTGCAGTTATATCATCGCGTCAGCGGCCAATCAGGAATTCTTCAGCTATCATATCAAGGATGTCGTTAAGAAAGCGTTGTCCGATGGGGAGGATCTTTATGTGGATCCGGATGATCTGCTGATTTCCACAGGCACATATGAGAAAGAGATAGACGGGCCGATTTTTGGCATTGCTAAGGACAGGAATCTGATTGTCATACAGGTGGAATCGATCCAGAACATGGTCGTGAACGCTGAATATAACGGATGTGAGATCACACCCAATCTGAATAGACTGATCCACGACAACAGCATCTATTTTGACAATTATTATGAGCAAAGAGGCAGCGGCAATACTTCCGATGCAGAATACGCTACAAATAATTCCTTGTATGGAACGATCACCAGTTATACCTATGGCCTTTACGCGAACAACTATTTCAGGGGATTGCCGTGGCAATTGAAGGAGCAGGGATATTCGACAGCCGCTTTTCACGGATACGAGAAAGATTTCTGGAGCAGGGACACCGCATATCCCGGCCAGGGATTTGATAAATTCTACAGCGAACTTGATTTCGAGCCGACGGAGATCCTCGGAATGGGTATCAGCGATGTCGAATTTTTCGATCAGTCAATCGACTACATGCTTCAGATGAGGCAGCCGTTCTACAGTTTTTGTGTTACCCTGTCGAATCATTATCCGTTCGTCATGCCTGAAAAATATCAGAGCATTCCGATTCTTGAGGCTGACCGCGGAACGATCTTCGGAAATTATATCAATTCGGTCAATTATACCGACCATGCCATAGGCACATTCATTGACCGGCTCAAAGAAGCCGGTTTATATGACAATTCCATAATAGCGATTTATGGGGACCATTTTGGATTGACGCCGAATGAACCGGAGATATTCGAGTCCGTTTCAAGATATCTGGGAAAAGACTACGATTTTGACAATATGATGAATATTCCTTTTATTGTTCATATTCCAGGCTCAGGCTTGGAGCAGACTGTCAGCATATCGGGCGGCCATATCGATTTTATGCCGACGATCTCTTATCTGCTGGGTTTGGAAAAATTGGACACATTGTATTTCGGCCACAATATGCTGACGGCGGAAACCGGATTTGTAGCGGAGCAGGCCTATATGACAAAAGGATCATTCATCAAGGACAATATTATTTTCGAAATGTCCAAGGACGGCGTTTTTGACAACAGCAGAGCCTGGAACATCAAGACCGGCCAATCGGTTCCTGTTTCGGAATGCAAGAGCGATTACCTTAAATCAAAAACCATCATCGACTCCTGCGAATTTTATCTGAAGAACGATGTGCTCAGGAAGGTCCTGCTCGAACAGGTTTCTGAAGCTGAGCTGTACGAGGATAAGCAGGTGATCAGCGTACCTGAGAAAATCGTTGCTGCCGGAGCGGGAGATGCCGGCCTCGCCGGGACAAATTCACGCGAAGCATTGGATCTGTCGTATAAAATGGGTTATAGATATATTAAAATCACAATGGAATGGTCTGCCGAAGGCGCTTCTGTCATGAAGGCCGCTGACGGATTTTCTTCTATGGCCTTCAGCGATTTGGCGGATTGGATGGACGAACACCCGGATGCATTTCTCGTAGTTGAAATGGATAAGGATATCGTATATCTTATGGATGGCGTAAAATCCAAATATCCGGACATTAAAAGAAGGATCATACCGGAAGTGACCGTAATGGATGATTACAGCAGAGTCAATTATCTGGGCTACGGGAGCGCCCTTTTTTCTATAAAGGAAGAAAATCGCTACAATGAAAAGCAGATCCTGGATTTCATTGAACTGAACCCGGTCTGGGCGGCAAGCATACCTGAGTCATTGATGTTCGAAGGGTATGAAGGCCTGATAAATGAAGGCCGATCGATCTATATAAAATCATCGGATCATTACACATTGGAGCTCGAATAATGTTATTCAAAAGCTTTCCCCCGGAAATCAAAAGGGTGATCAGGCTCGCATTCCTATGGACGCTTTTTATACTACTGATTCTCAATCCTTTCAACGATCCATTCATAAACTCGGTTGCCAACCAGGAATTTTTCTCGTTCCATGCGCAGGATATCCTGGGTCTTTCGTCTAAGTCGAATTCTGATGAAGAAATTTACCTGGCGACAGGGACCTATGAACAGCAGATCGATGGAGATCTTTTCGGAATCGCAAAAGGCAGAAATCTGATCGTCATTCAAGTCGAATCGCTTCAAAATTCAGTCATTCAAGCTGAATACAACGGTTATGAGATCACGCCCTGTCTAAATGCACTAATTTCCGATGGAAGTATCTATTTCGATAATTTTTATCAGCAGCTGGGCAGCGGAAATACTTCCGACGCTGAATTCGCCATGAATAATTCCATGCTCGGAGCGATCGAAAGTTACACTTATGATCTTTACCAGAATAATTATTTTCGCGGCTTGCCCTGGATACTGAAGCAGCACGGATATTCGACGGTTGTTCTTCACGGTTACCACAAAGACTTTTGGAATAGGGAAAATGCTTATCCGAATCAGGGATTCGACGATTTCATCGGCGGAGAGCAATTTGAAAACGACTATCTTGTAGGTATCGGAAATGTTCAGGGTGTCAGCGACAAGGAATTTTTCCGGCAATCCGTTCCTTACCTGAAAGAGCTTGATAAGCCTTTCTATAGCTTTTACGTCACATTGTCGAGCCATCATCCGTTCAATATGCCGGAACAACTCGAGGTGATCCCGATCAGGACTGAGGATCGCAATACTATTTTCGGAAATTATATCAATTCTATTGGATTTGCTGACAGCAGCATCGGTGAATTTATAGCGCTGCTTAAGGAGAACGATCTTTATGACAATTCAATGATCGTTATTTATGGCGATCATTTTGCACTTTCTCAAGCAGATGAGGAAGTCAAGGCATCCGTCAGCAATTATCTCGGCTATGATTATGACATTAGTGAAATGATGAGCGTGCCCTTGATCATTTCAATACCGGGTGAAAATGTCAAAAGGACAGTCAGTATTTCAGGCGGAGAAACGGATATTCTTCCAACAGTCGCATACTTGCTCGGTATCGAGCAGCTGGACACGCTTTACTTCGGCAGGAACCTGCTAACAGCCGAATCCGGATTTGTGCCGCAGCAGACGCATTTGCTGAAGGGCTCCTTTATAAAAGACAATATCATTTTCGAAATGTCCCGGGATGGGGTTTTTGAGAACAGCAGGGCATGGGATCGATTCACGAAAGAGCCCGTAGATATAGAACCGTTGAGGGAATATTATCTTGATGCCAAACGGCAAGTGGAGGTTTCGCAGTTTTATCTCAGGCATGATGTCTTGAGGAAGGTGCTTCTAGAGGGGAAAACGATCGGTCAGATCAGCGGTTCGGAAGACAATTCCATCGAATTGACTGAAGAAATCGGAATAGCCGGAGCGCCTTCCATGGAGCTTGCCGGTGTCAATAATGCAGAAGCCCTCGATACGACATATGCAAGTGGATATCGTTACATTATGGCAGAGATCGGCACGGATCACCGAAACGGCTGCATGCCTTATAAAGAGCTTGCTGTTTGGATGAAAAAGCATCAGGATGCGATTATACTTGCTGATAGCCGGCATCAATTGCTTGATATCGTGAAGCTTCTCCGGTCAGAGTGTCCGGAAGTCACAGACAGGATCATTCCTGTCGTCAGAAGTCTTAAGGACTATACGATGGTCGAGTATGCCGGTTATGACAATATCCTGGTCATGCCGGACATGAGCGTATATGAGAGCAGTGAAATCACAGATTTCCTGTCATTGAATAAAGTCTGGGCTGTTGCGGTCCCCGTCGGACAGATTGCGAACGGGTATAGCAATTACATGCAGGGATCAACATATATATTTGCGTATGACGTGGATGATATCGAATATAAAGCATTATTGAGGCTGGCCGGAGCAGATGGTTTCATATCGAGATCACGGATTTTCCCTTTGCTGCAAAGCGAGCGTTGAGAAGTTGCCGGGCCTTGCATCCATGGGATTCCGGCAGTTTTATTTATGAACGGCACATTGAATACGGGTCAAATAAATGTAAAAAAATGTGTTCGCGGTATGATATAATAAAACTTGGTTTATAGTGACCGGCTGAATGGCCGGGTCGGGAGGATATATATGGACACCAATACGATACTATTGATTTTGATCATTCTCCTTTCCATCATTTTGATCATCTTGACAGCAAGGCTCAATTCCGCAGGCGCCAGGCTCAAAGCGCAGGAGGATCTCAGAGCAAGACTTGAATTCCAAAAACAGGAACTCATTGTAGAGATCAAGAGTTTGAGACAAGAAACGGCGCAATCTGTTCAGACCGGCATGAAAGACCTCGGGCAGCTGATGATGGGCTTCCAGATGCAGACGACCGAAGTACAGGATAAACGGCTGGCTGGTTTGAACGACCAGCTGAGGGATCTTTCAATGCAAAGCGAACAGAAGCTCGATAATATCCGGACCACAATGGAAAGCAGAATCACGATGATGCAGGATGATAATGCAAAGAAACTGGAACTTATGAGAGCAACGGTGGATGAAAAGCTTCAGAAAACACTTGAAGAGAGGATCAGTCAATCTTTCAAAGTTGTCAGCGAGCGGCTGGAACAGGTCTATAAAGGCTTGGGAGAAATGCAGAATCTGGCCATCGGAGTAGGCGATCTGAAAAAGGTGCTGTCGAATGTCAAGACGCGCGGCATTCTGGGCGAGATCCAGCTCGGCGCAATCCTTGAGGACATACTGTCGAAAGAACAATATGAAGAGAATATAGCGACAAGACAGGGATCCACAGAACGTGTCGAATTCGCTGTGAAGCTTCCCGGAGATGATGACGGACATCCGGTGTATTTACCTATCGACGCAAAATTTCCGGCCGATGGATACTCAAGGCTTGTCGAGGCATACGAATCTGGGATCCAGGCTGATGTGGACATTGCGGCTTCCGCATTGGAGCGGTCGCTGAAAGGCTTTGCCAAGAATATCAGGGATAAATATATCGATCCGCCGAATACGACTGATTTCGGCATCATGTTTCTGCCGTTCGAGGGATTGTATGCAGAGGCAGTACGCCGCGGCATGGTGGAGGCGCTGCAGCGGGAATACCGCATCAATATCGCCGGGCCAACCACTATGGCGGCTTTGCTGAACAGTTTGCAGATGGGCTTTAAGACATTGGCGATCCAAAAAAGATCCAGTGAAGTATGGAATGTTCTTGGCGCTGTCAAGACCGAGTTTGATAAATTCGGAGATGTATTGGCTGCGACCCAGCAACGTCTCCAGCAGGCACATACAGAGCTGGACAAACTTGTCGGTGTCCGGACCAGACAGATACAAAGCAAACTGAGAAATGTGACATCGCTGACCGACGAGGACAGCAGAAGCATGCTCAAATTGGGAGATGAATCGGTTGATGATCAGATAACGAACGATCTTGCTGAATGATCGTTGTAAATAAGGTGATGGAAGAGGTGGAGGAGCTCAAGTGGAATATTTTGATTTGATCGAGAAAAGATACAGCGTCAGGAAATTTAAAGAAACTGAGGTACCAGACAGTGATATAGAAAAGATCGTCGGTGCTGCCAGAATTGCCCCGTCAGGCAAAAATTTACAAAACTGGCATTTCGTTGCGATAAAAAACAAGCAGGTACTCGGTAAAATGGCGGAAGCCGTCGAGAATCGCATAGATACTATCGCATCAGGACTTCCTGAAGACAGAGGGCAGATGATGAAGAAATTTTCGAAATTTTCAACTTTCTTTGCCAATGCGCCTGTCGTTGTCGCGGTTTATGCCGATAAATATGTTCCGGAAGGATATCAGGAGCTCATCGACATCAAAGATGATCAGGTGAACATCGATAGGATCCTTGACGCCGATCCCAGCATCCAAAGCATAGGCGCAGCCATCGGCCAGCTCATATTGGCAGCCTTCGACATGGGATACGGCGCATGCTGGATGACGAGCGCCAACAATTCTTTGGTAACACTTGAAGATGTGATCGGTTTTAAAAAAGAAAAATACAGCCTGATCGCTCTGGTGCCGCTGGGAATCCCGGAAGGTGAAAGGAAAAGCCCAGCTAAAAAGGAATTGAAAGAAATACTAACGATTATCAAATAAGGAGTGAACGAATGAGCTTATTTGCGATAGCAGACTTGCACCTATCATTTTCGTCAGATAAGCCGATGGACATTTACGGGGGATGGTGGATCAATCATACCGAAACGCTGAAAAACAACTGGCTTTCTATGATTCAAGACGAAGATACGGTCTTGATTCCCGGTGATATATCCTGGGCGCTCAGGCTGGATGAAGCGAAAGCCGATCTCGAGTGGCTTTCTGATCTGCCCGGACATAAGGTGTTGATCAAGGGGAACCATGATCTTTGGTGGACATCGATCGGCCGGCTTTCTTCCATGTACCGGGATTTGGAATTCATTCAGAACAGCAGCGCTGAGTACGGAGAGTACGCCATATGCGGAACAAGAGGATGGATATGCCCGGGTGAAAATAATTTTGATGCGCACGATGAAAAAATTTATAAAAGAGAACTTATCAGACTGGAGATGTCATTTGAAGCAGCTTCGAAGAAGGGCTGCAAAAAATTTATCGGCATGCTGCATTACCCTCCGGCAAATGAAAAAATGGAACCATCAGGCTTTACTGAGCTGTTTGCGTATTACGGAACGGAAAAAGTGGTCTACGGGCATTTGCACGGCAGAGATGCTTATGAAAACGGGCCTAAGGGTATCATTAAAGGAGTGGAGTATTTTCTTGTATCGTGCGACCATCTGCAATGTATGCCTTTGAAAATCCTCTAGAAAAAATGGCGGATGCAACGCAGGACCATTAAATTTAACGGGAGGAATAGTAATGAAAAAACGCGTGATTTTGATCGTGCTTGACAGCCTCGGAGTTGGAGCGCTTCCCGATGCTGCTGAATTCGGCGATACGGGCGCCAATACCCTGGGGCATATAATAAGCGAGGTGCCGGGCATACAAATTCCGAATCTGATTGAGCTTGGGCTTACAAAGATCGAAGGGACAGGCTTTCTTCCCGGCCCCGAATCGCCTTCAGGGTCGTTCGGACGTCTTAAAGAGCTGTCAAACGGAAAAGATACGATCACCGGCCACTGGGAAATCGCAGGTCTTTATACAGAAATACCATTCAGAACCTTTCCGGATGGATTCCCCGATGATTTCATCAAAGAATATGAAGAAGCGATCGGTGTCGGGACGCTCGGAAATTATGCCGCATCCGGAACCGAAATCATTAAAGAGCTGGGTCCGGAACATGCAGCGACAGGCAAACCCATCGTTTACACATCTGCCGACAGTGTTTTTCAAATCGCGGCCAATGTCGGGGTCGTTCCGCTGGAAACATTGTACCGCTATTGCGAAATTGCAAGAAGGATGCTTGTCGGGGAGCTTCAGGTGGGACGAGTGATCGCACGGCCCTTTGAATTGGATAATGGCGTTTACGCAAGGACATCTGATCGTAAGGATTATGCCGTTTCCCCCCCGGGCCCAACGCTTCTTGACCATGTAAGCAACGCGGGAATGACAGTGTATGCAGTGGGCAAGATCGGTGATATCTTTAACGGAAAAGGCATTACTGTCTCAATTCATACCGAAAACAATATGGACGGTGTCGATAAGACGGTCGAGGCGATGAAAAAGGATTTTGAAGGTTTGGTTTTCACGAATCTTGTTGATTTTGACTCGAAATTTGGACATCGTCGCGACCCTGCAGGTTATGCGGGAGCCCTCGAGGAGTTTGACGCCAGATTGCCGGAAATATACAATTTTATGAAGGAAGGGGACATGCTCGTTTTATGCGCGGATCATGGAAACGATCCCGTGCATCACGGCTGGGACCATACAAGGGAATACGTTCCGGTGCTCGTTTATGGCAGACATTCAAGAGCCGGAGTCGATCTGGGAACGCGAGACAGCTATGCGGATATCGGAGCGACAATCGCTGATTATTTGCAAGTCGGAATGACGGCCGTCGGTACAAGCTTCCTGAGCGATATAACGAGGTAGCGCATATGAATATGTATGATATCATTCTCAAGAAAAGAGAAGGCGGAGCCCTGGACAAGGAAGAGATAGACTATTTCATTAGAGGCTATACAGACGGTGTCATTCCGGATTATCAGGCATCAGCCCTTTTAATGGCGATTTATTTCCGGAAGCTATCGAAAGATGAAACTTATCTGATGACAGACGCAATGAAGCGGTCAGGCGATGTAGCGGACTTGTCGGCGATCCGGGGCATCAAGGTGGATAAGCACAGCACCGGGGGCGTGGGTGATAAAACAACATTGATTGTCGGCCCGCTCGCCGCATCCTGCGGTGTGCCTATTGCCAAGATGTCGGGAAGAGGACTTGGATTCACAGGTGGTACTGTTGATAAAATGGAATCGATACCAGGATTCAGAACCTCCATTGAAACGGAAGAATTTACCAGGCTCGTCAATGAAGTCGGCCTTGCAGTTATCGGGCAGACGGCTAAGATCGCCCCGGCGGATAAGAAATTATATGCGCTCAGGGATGTGACGGCGACTGTGGACAACATCGGGCTGATCACATCCAGCATTATGAGCAAGAAACTTGCATCCGGCAGCGATGCCATCGTGCTCGACGTAAAATGCGGAAGTGGAGCCTTTATGGAACGTATTGAGGATGCTGAGGAACTTGGCAGGTGGATGGTTGATATCGGAAAAGCAGCAGGAAAAAGGACGGCAGCTTTCATAACGGACATGAGCCAGCCGCTTGGGCGGGCAATAGGAAATTCGCTGGAAATGATCGAAGCGATCGAGACATTGAAGGGAAATGGTCCGGAGGACATAACCGAACTGGCACTGCAGCTTTCAGCTTATATGGTATTTTTGGGAGGCAAGGCGGCTTCACCGGAAGAAGCCAGGAAGCTGGTGCTTGAAAAGCTGAAATCCGGCGAGGCGCTGGAGAAGCTGAAGCAGTTTATCGCAGGGCAGGGTGGAGATCCGGCTGTTGTCTCGAATTATTCGCTTTTTCCAAAAGCCGCCTATGAGAAGTCGGTTATAGCGAAGGAAACCGGTATTTTAGCCGCTATCGACGCTAAAATCATCGGAATGGCGTCTCAGCATTCAGGCGCCGGAAGAATGAAGAAGGAGGATGATATCGATCTTGCGGCAGGTATCATTTTGGCCCGAAAAGTCGGTGATAAAATCGTAAAGGGAAGCGTGCTGGCAACAGTGTACGGCAATGATGAGCAGAAGCTCAGCGACGCCTCTGAAATGATGGAGCACGCGTATTCCATAAGCGGCCAGGCCGTGGAGATGCCCGTGCTGATCAAAGCGATCATCGTATGAATTGATTTGCGCATGAATATTTAGGTCGATTTGAAATCGGCCGAATAAATTTAAGACAGGCGTACAGTTGAATTGAAAAACCGTGGAGAAACCGCGGTTTTTTTTCGTGTCGTATTATGTCGTTTTTAGCGAATTGAAATCCATAGGGCAGTAGTGATATTATATAAATACCAAATATTACCAATTCGAGGAGATCAAGATAGGATGACGAAAATCGAAATCATGATCATTATGGAAGATATCGAGTACGGCAAGGCTATTGGAGGATATTTAGCCAGAAATGCGCCGGAATTCGCGATTCGGATCATCGGCATTTCGCAAACCAATGAAGGCAAGGTAAAGGGCTGCAGATACATACTCGTTGATGAAGCATTTAAAGATGAATTTCAAGAATTCAAACTGGATAAAAGCAGGATCATAGTGTTTATCAGCGAGCCGCCAACGGAAAAAACAGCAGATCCGGAGATGCGCGAAAACAGGATTTTCAAATACGATTCCGCGCCCGTTATCTTGCGCGAATTAAGATATATCTGCAGCCTGAATGCCGGTGCAAAATACCATGTCAAGAATCAAAGGCCAGTTGAGTATGCAGGTTTTTGCAGCGGAGGCTCCGGAACGGGGAAGACTGTCGTATCGATTGGACTCGCAAGGGATATTTCAAAAAGATATGGTAAAAAGGTGCTGTACTTGAATTACGAAGATTTTCCATCAACAAAAGCGTATTTTATCGAGGCTCTTGACGGTTCGAGAACCATATCCGATTTTCTCTATTATATATTCAGGGAGCGGTCAAATTCTTGTCCTGTTTTGCCTTCAAGCTTCATGTTCAAGGATCGGTTGCAGGTACATGGTTTTTATCCGGAAGAAGGAAGCAATGAATTGAAATCACTCTCACTTATGGAATTGGAACGCTTTCTGGACTATTTGGAAGAAAATGAAGATTTTGAATATGTCTTCATTGATTTTTCAGGCGCGATCAATGAAGAAAGTCTATATTTACTTGGAAAATGCAGAATTGCATATTTGATTGGGGATGAGACTGCGGTTAGCGCGTTGAAAAACAGAACTTATTATGAATATGTCAAATCAAGGGGAGGGGAGACAATGACAAACAAGATCGTAAATATAATCAACAAGGGCAGTAATGACAGCGCTGCGAACGGCTCAAGATTGCGAATCATGGAAGACGACGGCAGTTTTTACGCAAAATCAAATATCACTCAAATATCGATAAGCGGAGTATTCGGTGATGGAATTAAGGCAATCGGTGACCGTCTGGTGAAGGGTGAAATGAAAGCAGAAGTCTCATTTGAAACTGGCGGAGGCGAAATCGACCATCTTCCAAAACAAATGCTCAAGGGGATTTCCAATGCTTAAAGAAATGACTGAGGACATCAGAAAAATAATAAACAGCCGGAATAATAAAATCAGTGATGATGAAGTGCTGGAGCTCATAGAAGAGTATGTGCTGCATGACCAGCGTACCAGTATGAGCGGGCATCGAATGAAGCAAAACCTGATCAACAGCGTTTTCAACGCAACCCGCATGGAGCTGGATGTGCTTCAGCCACTTGCCGATAACGCTGAAATAAATGAAATCATGGTAAATGGCATCAATAACGTATTCATCGAAAGGAGCGGAAAACTGGAACGCGCCGAGGTCCGTTTTGAGAATGTGGAGCAGCTTGAAGAAATTATCAGGAGAATTGCAGGAAAAGTCCATCGCGAGATCAACGAACTGCATCCGATAGTCGATGCACGGCTGGAGGATGGTTCAAGAATCAATGCCGTATGCAGAAATATCGCGTTGAATGGACCTATATTGACGATTCGCAGATTTCCCAGACAGCGCATAACGATGGAGGATTTAATCGATAGTGGCACGGTCACTGAGGAAGCAGCCCAATTCCTGAAGAAACTGGTCGTCGCCGGCTACAATATATTCATTTCCGGAGGAACGAGCTCCGGTAAGACGACATTCTTGAATGTTTTGTCTAATTATATACCGAAAGAGGAGCGCGTGATCGTGATCGAGGACTCGGCAGAGCTGCAGCTGACAGAAATTGAGAATATCGTCAGAATGGAAACAAAAAATGCCAACGTCCAGGGAAAAGGAGAAGTAACCGTTCGCCAGCTTATAAAAACTTCGCTAAGAATGCGTCCGGACAGGATAATCGTTGGGGAAGTGAGGGGGGAAGAGGTTATTGACATGATCCAGGCAATGAGCACCGGACACGATGGATCTCTGTCAACAGGACATGCGAATTCGCCGGCCGGTATGATCAGCAGACTTGAAGCCATGGCACTGTCGGCTGCGGCATATCCGATCGACGCAATCAGGAGCCAGATCGTTTCGGCCATCGATATAATGATACATTTGGGAAGGATGAGCGATAAAAGCCGTAAGGTTCTGGAAATATCGGAAATTCAGGGAGTATCAAATGGTCAAATAATACTTAATCCATTATTTAAATTTAAATTTATATCCTCAGATGAAAGCTTGCGCCAAATGGGGGTGTTGGCAAGGACGGGCAATAAGCTTCACAATACCATGAAACTCGAAATGAAAGGCATGGTCATATGATCGCGATCCTTCATCCAAGCAAGCAGCTCCGGAATAATTGGGAAGTGAGTCCGGTAGAGGGAAAGGAGATGTTGGGGCTTTTGCTCAAATATGCGCTGGCCTTCGCTGCCGCTGCCTATGTATTTTACGACAGCATAATGATATCGATTGTTTTTGCATCGCTTCCGGTCATATACCTTGAACGTATTAAAAACTGGTCAATAAGAATGAAAAAGCAGGAACTGACCTATCAATTCAAGGATGCACTTTATGCTATGGCTGTTTCCATAGCGGCAGGACGTATGCTGGGTGAAGCGCTGGAAGACGCCAATAAAAGCATGCGGCGCCTATATGGAGAGCATGGAATGATCGTTCGGGAACTGACCAGGCTGATCAACAGCATGCAAGCGTGCAACGAATCGGAAGAAGTGATGCTTGCGGGATTTTCCAGACGCTGTAAAATACCGGAAATTGAAAATTTCACAGATGTATATTTAACGACACGAAAGACAGGCGGGGACATAAGCAGGATAATCATGAAAACTTCGGACATGATCATGGATAAAATAGCCATTAAGAGAGATATAGCAGTTATGACCTCGCAAAAGAGGCTTGAGGGCCGGCTTCTGACGATATTTCCGTTTCTGGTCACTGGAATGCTGAAAATGACGTCGCCTGATTATATACAGCCATTGTATGACACATGGTTGGGGAGGATCGTCATGACGGTGGCGTTTGCAGGTGTTGGAGCGGCATCTGTCATGATCGGAAAAATCAATGACATTGAGGTGTAAGAGTAAAACGGTGAAGCCGGAATGATTATATTAGTAGTAGTTATCAATGCGGCAATACTGGCTGCACTGTTGTCAGTAAAAAGAACAAACATCTGTTGGAAGGATGCATTTGAAGAATTACTTTTGAAAATAGTACCGGAAAAATTGACGGTCGATCTCGAAAAATTGTCAGTTTTACTGGGAGCCATTTATTCAGATGGATGCGACGGAGAGCGGATAAAGCGCGAGCGTCTCGCTATAACGCGAAGATACATGGCTTTGTGGTTAATTTTTTCTACGCTGACAATAGTATCAGGCGCTTTTGACTTTTTTCAGGAATGCCTCCCGCCGATGATCGAAAGGCCGGAGCACGGTGACGGAATAAAAAGGATCCGTGCTGTAGCAGAGGTCGGACACGGTTCCAATCTGACTTGCAGGAATGTAGAACTTGCAATACGGGAAAAACTGCTGGACGAAGGCGATAAAATGCTTATTTTGGAAGAGTATGCAGATACTTTGCCGGATCGGATAATCGGGAAAAACAAGGATTTAGACCATGTATCGCATAAGTTGATGCTGCAGGAATATGATCAGGAAACGGGAATCAGTATTTGCTGGAAAACCTCAAAACCTGAGACCGTCAATGAAGAGGGTGACGTAAATGCACTGGCGCTGGATGTTCCCGTGCATGTATTGCTGACCGCCATTCTTGAAATTGAAGGAGCAAGAGCTGAGGCTGCAATACAAATCAATGTCGTCAGACCGGATGATGCAGATTGCTATAACGATTTAATTGTGGCCAGAATAGATGATTTAGTCGAGGAGATCAATGGCAGCTGTGGGGGAGGCGCTGTGATGCTTCCGCAAAAGACGGCGGAAGGTTTGAAATTGAGTTGGCGCCGAGGGCGGAACGATGGAGATCTGATCATAATGGCAGGATTTATTGTTGGGATCGTGATGACCAGGTATGGGAGGCATCGTGCGCTTGCTAAAGTAGCGTACCGGAAAAAATTATCAATGGAACGGGATTTTCCGGATTTCATCAGCAAGTTCATCCTGCTTTTGAATGCGGGACTCGTATCATCTGCCGCGATTGCAAAAATTGCCGCCGATCATGAACTCCATGATTCGGAAGACGACAGGCCACTGTATGCGGAAATGGCCGCCATCAACTGTCGGGTCAAGAATTCGAACGTATCGCTGGACAAGGAGTTGCGCCATTTTTCCGAGCGGAGCGGCATACAGGAAATTATTAGATTTTCAACTATTTTCAGCGATAATATCAATAAAGGAAGCATGCTGGAAGAAAAACTCGAAGCCGAAGGATCAATGCTGTGGCACAAACGAAAAAAAATGGCGGAAGAGCTTGGCAGAACAGCAGACACAAAATTGGTCCTGCCACTTATGATATTGCTGCTTGCTCTCGTTATAGTGACGATATCGCCGGCAATGATGGCGATTTAATAGGAGAATATATGAAATATATAAAAAACAGCAAATACGGAATGGAAATGGTGCAGGTCGCAATCCTGGTAGCGATCGCGATCGGATTGGGGATGCTCTTTCGAGAAAGAATAGGAGATTTTATAACTGCTACATTCGACCGACTGATGACTTCTGAGTTTTGATGCTTTTGCGAAGGATCTCCAATAATCGGAAGGGGTCGTTGATTGCGGAAAGCGCAATTCTGTATCCTGTCATATGCTTAACGCTGATCGGCTTGATCCATATCATAATCAATCAATACATTATGCTGGAAATCAAGACGTGCTGCAATAAAAACGCCTTGTATGCCGCTGAAGCAATTGCTGGCACGGTGAGGCATCCGGATATGGACATGCAGCTTGATGACGGCCGAATCCACTATAGTCGTGAAGGATGGTACCGCAAGGTAATGGTCAAATACCGCAGAATGTATTCCTATCCGCCGCAAAGTGGGGCGCAAGCCGAAGATATCAAAAGCTGCTGCTTTACGGTTCTCGATGAGAGCAGACTGCTGCGGAACATGGATCTTGTCGCCGACGGCCTGACGACTGTTTTGGAATTTTGGGAAGACAAGGAAGGATCCGCTTTTGAAAAGTGAAGCGCTTTTTAACAGTCTTATGGCTAGACAATTGACGCAAGAAAGGAGGATAGGGCAAATTTACAGAAATAAAAAAGGTGCGATAGCAGTATTATTGTCGATGACCTTTGCAAGCATGCTGATCATCGTGAGTACATTGGTGAATGCGGCGGGATTCGCGGCGGGAAGGAGCATGGCTGGCGCGGCTGCCGATATTGCCGGCAGGTCGGTGCTGGCAGGATACGATAGGCAGCTCAAACAGGATTATGGCATTTTTGCATTTAAAGGTTCGGTTTTAAACATGGAAAACGATATTTTCAACGATATACAATTGATTGTTTGTAGAAAGAATGATCAGGAGGAGTTTCCCTCGGCCGATATTCTCGCTATTACAGCAGTCAGCGCCGATGTCACTCTAAAAGGACATTCGATCATAGATTTGTCAATATTTGAAGATCAGCTTACGGAGCAGATGAAATACAGGGTTTTGTTTAAAGACCTGATCAAGTTCCAGCAGACTGCGGGAGAGATGAGTACCGGTATATTTTTGACAGAGCTGACGGGGAAAATCATGGCGATCGTAAAAGATTTAAACGAATTGAAGACTTGGATTCAAAATATCGATACGGCTCAAGCAGAAATCGAGAAGTGCGAGGCACGATTGCTTTCTGAACTGAATGGATATGGGGAGCCGTCTGTTGATGTTAAGGAATCAACTGTGTATTTAGCTGATATTTCCTATTTGCTGGCTTCCATTCGAAAGAACGATGAAATAATACTATTTAATGTTGGAAGAATCAAAAGGATATCAGGATCGCTACTGGAAGCGATCGAATCAGCAGAGTGTTTTTTTCAAAACAATCAAGAATCATGCGATAGCGGCGCTGCAAAAGAAGTTCTTGAATCAGTGAGGCCAGCCAGGAATCTTCTGAAAAGATTGGAAAGCAGTTATTCAGACCAATGGGTGCAGCCTTTTAATGAGAATATCGCATTGCTGAAAACGTTTGAAAGCCAGCCTTCCTCGGTGTTTGAAGCAGATGATGCCTTTATTCAACGGTATCATTGGGATCTTGAAGCAACGTTTTTAGATCAGTTTGATTTCGAATCGCTTTTTCGATCTGAAGGCATTAAGTCCATAAGCAGATCGGGCGCAGCCACTTCAGAAGCTGTAAGCGATATTGACAATACGACGGGTCGTGCCTTGAAAAATGATTCTGTACTTCAAAGCCTTCCTTCACACGAATTTGGAGGCAAAAAGAACAGTATTGAATTTCAAATACCAACAATGGATGAAATCCAAAATATTAGGTCTCTGATGAAAAAGGGCAGGAATCTGTTCCTTGTCGACCGATATATTATGACCTATATGACTAATAATCTTATGGAATTTGACAGCGAAAGTCACTTTTTTAGAAATGAAGTTGAATATATTTTATATGGGCATACGGATGATTTGAAAAATTTGGATGAATTCAAGCGAAACCTTAATATTTTAAGGACAGGCATGAATATAGCGCATCTCTACGGCGATCCATCAAAAAGAGGAGCTGCCGAAGCTCTTGCAGCTTCGCTTTCGCCGGGACCTTTTGCCGGATTGACGGAATTTGCGATCATAGCAATATGGGCGGAAGCAGAAGCCATTAATGATGTTGATATTATCGAATCCGGAGGAAATGTGCCGCTGTTAAAGGCTAATGACGACTGGGCGCTGACGCTTGAAAACCTTCTGGATAAAACAGACCGGACAATAACGGTTTCCTCCAATAAGGGAGAGGGATGGACTTATGCCAGGTATTTGGAATTATTTTTACTGCTGACGGATCGAAAAGATAAGCTTTTAAGAACAATGGACATTATACAAATTAATATGCAGGGAAGACATAATAAGGGGTTCTATCTGAAGGAGCGTCACTGCGGTTTTGATTATAAGATATTGCTGGAAAGAAATGCCATACTCCCTGGATTCAATAGGGCGCGAGACAGAACGATAGAATTGGAAGGCGAGCATGCATATTAGAATGACCGGCGCATGCGAGAATAATGCAAGAGGATCTGTGACGGTGGAGGCAGCCTTATTTCTTCCCGTATTCATCATCAGTATCATTACTTTGGCCTATTTGATCAAGATAATGTATATACAGGAAATGATCTTCCACGGCATGAATGATAGGATCCGCGTGATAGCAGCAGAGGCTTATGCAGCCGATATCGCGGGCGTGACCGGAGCAATTCCTGTCGAAGCGACAAATGCCTTGCCGCTTGATCTGTTAGGATTGCAGAGCGATTTGCTCGCGAGTCTGAAACAGGACAGGGCTGGGATCGTAAACAATTTGAGAATGGAAGAATGCAGATATTTATTCTCAGAGGGAGGCAGGAGCAGCCAAATCCAATTAAGGATCGGCTACGACATTCAAATGAAGCTGCCGATTGAGCTTTACGGATCGGTCCATATAGAAAATCAAATTCGTGCGCGTGCATGGACAGGAAAAATCGAACAGGGTATTCCCATGCAGTTTGCAGAAATGGCCAAGGCAGCAAGTTGCGAAATCGTCTATGTCTTTCCGAGAGCAGGGGAAAAGTATCATAACAAAGATTGCCAATTTATCAGGGCAGATCCTGAAGAGGTCCTACTGACATTCGATATCAGAAAGAAATTCAGGCCATGCAGGCTGTGCGGCTCAGGAAACCTGACAGACGGAAGTCTTGTATATTGTTTCAGCGATTCCGGGGAAGCATATCATGCGGGAACATGTCCGCTCGTTTCAAGATACATTATAACCATGGATAAAAAGCATGCGGAGGAGGAAGGATACAAGCCATGCAGCAAATGCGAAGAAAATCAATGACACATCATCTTGTTACGGTTGACAGCGGCGAGATCAATATTATTCACAGTGGCATGTGCCTTTTCAAAACAAGCGGACAGATTGCCGCAGGCTGTGTAGATCATTGCGATGATCATGAAAAGGTGGCGGCTGTTGAATTTTCCGTTTCAAATGACCACTGCTGTCTAAATGTCAAATCTGAAGTGTTGCCGGTCTGCTTGAATGATGAAATAATTGAACCGGGTTCGATGGTTCGATTGGAGCATCAAGACAGATTGAAGTTCGGCAGCAGCGAATATCTTTTCAGATCAGCGAGCATGGCCTTGATCGGCATAGATCATAACGAGGAACGGGGTATGAAGGCCGAACTCGGAGAAAGGCTCAGAGTATCAGCAACCTATTATTCAGCAAGTGAACCTGATTATCAAATCAAAATACTTGAAAATTGCAAGCCGGACATTTTTCTTGATATGGACTATATGGTCGTTGAAGATAAAATAAGAATCAGATATGATCGAGATGGGTTGCAGCCGTTGAATAGTATGCTGGAAGGCGATCTCTTCAATCTGTACAGGGTCGTCTACAATATCGCTGATGCCATCATCCGTGCGGAAGATTATTTGATTCGCCATGATTGTATGGCACTGACGTCTGAGAGAATATTCGCAGATCCTTTGACCCTGGAAATCAGGCTGATGTTTGTACCAGATGGAAGCGGAAGCAAAGACATATTTCATGATTTGGGCAATATAATAAAAGCAGCTAGTCGTAAGAAGGGTTGCGGCTACTTTTTTTCATGCGCTGACTTGCTTCTCCTGCATTTGAGAAACCAATATTCAGGCTTGGAATCATTCACGAGGATTTTGCTTGATGAGGAAAGATCCTATCTTGCGCGTGAAGCGATAATATTGAGGGGCGCAGGCCTTGCGGCAGAAGATGAAATACCGGACGATGATATGAATGATGAGACTATGAAATTCGGTGGGGTCGGTGGAAAATTACACGAGTACTGGAATAAAAGTGGAAAAGCAATGATCGTCACTCAAGCGGCCGCGTCACTTATTATGATCGGCGTTCTATTGTCTGACAAGATAGGGCCGACTGACAAATTTTGCTTTGCTTTGTTGCTGGCAGCAGCGGATCTGTGGATGTTAAAGGGTTTTCGTTGGATATGACGAGGGATGGCAATTTTTCCGGACAATATAAAAAACCGGGTTTGAAGACCCGGTTTAATACGATTTTTCGGAAACTATCTATCGTTTCTGAAGCTTCTTCTTTCGTTCTTTTTCTTGTCTCTGCATTCCTTACATCTTTTTGGTTCGTTATCAAAACCTTTCTCTTTGTAAAACTCCTGCTCGCCGATCGTAAATACAAATTCTTTGCCACAGTCTTGACATACGAGTATTTTTTCTTCCATTGTGTTCTTTCCTCCAAAACATAAAAAAAAATTATTCAGAGACTTAAATTGGATTAATGGGAGCGACTTTTCCAAGAAGAAGTTCGGACCATTGAGTCGTTTTTATAATCTCTTAAGTAATTATACAACGTCAAATTTATGATGTCTAGAACATTTTGCATTAAAACATTGGAATTTTAAGTATTCTATGAATTATCACTATCCTTCAGGATCCTGGACCATTCATAATTCGACAAAAATTATCAAGCTTAATGCATCATTGACATATAAAGGAAAGTAATTTTCAGAAAAATTAAAAAAATAGCTGATGCTTTGGCAAATTGTTCGAAAATTAGTATTTTTACCGCAAAAATTAAGTTGTATTGCGTCAGGTAATTGATTATAATTTATTTTGTACTTATAGCAGAAATTTGTACGCATTATTATTTAGGAGGGTATCTATGTTAAAAAAAATATTATCATTAGCATTAGTATTGGCACTTGTCCTTACGGCATTCTCCGGATGCGGAGGCGGCGGAGGTGAAGAGTCAGAGGAAGCCGGCCCGATCCTGATCGGAAGCATTCAGCCTATCAGTGGTGCTGTTTCTGCTTATGGAACCCAATCGAGAGACGCCATAATTATGGCTGTCGACGAAATTAATGCCAACGGCGGCGTATTGGGAAGAGAATTGCAGGTCATTGTTGAAGATGACGAAGCAAATCCCGAAAAAACCAAGAATGCGTTTACGAAGCTTGTGACCAAGGACGGTGTCGTCGGGATTATCGGCGCGCTGACAAGCAAATGCACCCTCGCCATCACAAGCGATGCGCAGGCGAGACAAATTATTTTAATTACTCATTCGTCAACGAACGATACTGTAACGGATGCCGGAGATTACATCTTCAGGGCATGCTACAATGATTCATTTCAAGGTCAGGTCGTAGCGAAGTTCGCATACGAAAATTTAAAGTCAATGAAAGCAGCAATTTTATTTGACAATACAAATGATTATTCCAAAGGCCTCACAGAGAACTTCAAAGCGAAGTTTGAAGAAATGGGCGGAACGATCGTAGCGGAAGAATCCTATGCGACAGGAGACAAGGATTTCAACGCACAGCTGACAAAAATCAGCAGTGCCGGACCAGAAGTATTATTCATTCCCGATTACTACAGCACTGTATCCCTGATCGCAAAGCAGGTCAGGTCTCAAGGCCTCACGATCCCGATGCTTGGAGCTGACGGCTGGGATGAGATAGTCAATAATGCCGGAGACGAGGTCGTGGGCTGCTATTACAGCAATCATTACTCGCCGGATGCGGAAGATGGGGATGTAAGGACTTTTGTCGACAAATACACTGAGCTTTACAATGTATCGCCAAACGCTCTCGCCGCTTTGGCATATGACGCTACTTACATTTTGGCAGATGCGATCGAAGCGGCGGGTTCGACCGAACCTGAAGCGATCCAGGCTGCCATGGCTGCAACCGATAAGAAATTCGTAACCGGTCAGATTTCATTCGACGAAAGAAGAAATCCTGTAAAATCCGCAGTCATGGTTGAGGTCGTTAAAGGCTCTGAAGCAGGCAAGCCAGCTGTCGCATACTCTGCTACCGTCAATCCTTAAAACCGGATTCGACAGACTCGCAGCAGCATTTCCCAATATAAAAGAATATGATTAATAATGGGGGAATTTAAATTCCCCCATTATTAATGAAAATTCGACAGTATTTACCAAGGGGGAAATTATGGAATTCATACAGCAAATGATCAACGGGATCGCGCTTGGAAGCATCTATGCACTGCTTGCTTTGGGCTATACCATGGTTTACGGTATCGTCAAACTGATCAATTTTGCTCATGGCGACGTTTTAATGCTGGGCGCTTTTGCAGGTTATTTCATACTTACCGCCATGGGGGTCGTCTCTTTACCGACTTTGTTGCTGGCGTTTGTGGTATCGATGGTCAGCTGCGCATTGATTGGAATATTCATTGAACGTACATGCTATAAACCATTGCGAAATTCTCCAAGAATCACAGCGCTCATAACAGCGATCGGCGTCTCGACGCTGCTTGAGAACGGCGCAAGGGTCATACCGGTCATGGGGCCGAACCCAAAACAATTCCCGACCTTCACCAATGTCAATTTCGATTTTTTCGGCATCAATATCAGTATGGTTCAAATTGTAGTGCTTGGCGTATCCATCGTTCTTATGATCACTTTGAATTATATAATTAATGGGACAAAAATGGGCAAATCAATGAAAGCCACATCTTATGACATGGATGCCGCTTTTCTGATGGGCATTGATGTCAATAGGGTCATATCTTTTACATTTGCACTTGGCGCGGCGCTCGCTGCTGCCGGAGGCATTCTTTTTGCCACTGCGTACCCGCAGGTAGAGCCCTATATGGGCATGATGCCCGGCCTGAAAGCGTTTGTGGCTGCAGTACTGGGCGGAATAGGAAGCATCCCGGGGGCTATGCTCGGAGGTTTTATCCTTGGAACGGCAGAGACCCTTACAAAAGGATTCATATCTTCGAAGCTGGCTGACGGAGTGGCATTTGCGATCCTGATACTGATACTCGTTGTAAAGCCCTCCGGCATATTAGGCATGAACAGCCGTGAGAAAGTGTAGGTGGGGGTATGAAGAGCAGAGTATTCAACACTGTCACTTTGACTGCAATATCAATAGCGATCTATCTAATATTGGTTTTATTGCAATATTATGAAGTGATCAGTGAATATAACGGTATGCTGCTGACGCTTGCGGGCATATACGTGATAATTTCATTAAGCCTTAATCTGATCAGCGGCTTTACCGGACAACTGTCGCTTGGACAGGCCGGTTTCATGTGTGTCGGCGCTTACACGACAGCTATCGCCATTATTAGATTCAACATGCCGATCCCGATCGCTATTTTGGCCGGTGGGATCATGACGGCACTTTTCGGTCTGGCCATAGGCGTGCCTGCACTTCGTTTACGGGGCGACTATCTGGCTATCACGACATTGGGATTTGGCGAGATTATTCGCGTCATCATGGTGAATCTTGATTCCTTGACGGGCGGAGCAGCAGGCTTGAAAGGAATCCCGCCATTCTCAGACACGAAGAATTTCATTCTGGATGCCATAATAGAATTCACATGGGTCTATTTCATCGCCATAATTGTCGTCGCTGTATTAAGTAATCTAATAAAATCCTCGCATGGCCGAGCGATCATATCCATTCGGGAAGATGAGATCGCCGCAAGCGCCATGGGTATCAATGTCGCATACTACAAAGTGTATGCGTTCACCCTCTCGGCTTTCATCGCAGGCATTGGCGGCGGACTATACGCCATATTTTTCGGTTATTTGAACCCGGCAATGTTTGGCTGGCTCAATTCAGTCAATTTTGTCGTAATAGTCGTGCTTGGCGGAATGGGAAGCATGACCGGAACAATAATATCAGCGATTATTTTTACCTATCTACAGGAATGGCTGCGTGTGTTTGCGGATTTCAGGCTTGTCATTTTTGGCTTTGCCTTGATCGTACTAATGATTTTCTGGCCCAGAGGACTCATGGGCAACAGTGAGATATCTCTGACAAGGTTCTTTAGACGTTTATTCGCCGGAGAAATAAATCCGCGCAGCGCAATTGCGGCCATAAGAAAAATACCTAAAAGAAAGACTCCTGAAAAAGAAGGAGGCGAAGAATAATGCCAGTTTTGAGTGCAAGCAATATTTCAATTGAATTTGGCGGATTGAAGGCGGTTACTAATTTCAACCTGGAACTGGAGGCAGGTGAGCTGGTTGGTCTCATCGGGCCGAATGGCGCAGGCAAGACCACGATATTCAATATGCTGACCGGTGTTTATCTGCCAACAACAGGAGATATAATGCTGAACGTCGAGGGACGGCCGTCAAAAAAGCTGAACGGGCTTAAGCCTCACCAAATCACACAGAGCGGCGCCGCAAGAACCTTTCAGAATATAAGGTTATTTAAAGATCTCACAGTGTTGGACAATGTATTGATTGCTTTTAATTTCAATGTCAAATATAGTTCGCTTAAAGCGATTTTAAGGACAACTTCGTTTTTCAGGGAAGAGGAGGAGCTTGTCAGAAAGGCCTTGGAGCTTCTGAAAATATTCAGCATTGACTCGAAGGCGCATGAACTGGCGAAGAATTTACCTTATGGTGAACAGCGCAAACTTGAGATCGCCAGGGCTTTGGCTACCGATCCGCAGCTGCTGCTGCTGGATGAGCCGGCAGCAGGCATGAATCCTCAGGAAACCAATGATCTTATGAATCTGATCAAATTCATAAGAGATGAATTTAAATTGACAGTATTGCTGATTGAGCATGACATGCAGCTTGTGATGGGCATATGCGAAAGGATCGTCGTTCTTGATTATGGCCAGATGATCGCTATGGGCACACCGGAACAAATCAGTAAGGATCCCAGGGTCATCAAGGTCTATTTGGGCGAGGAGGTGAGCGTGGATGCTTAAGGTCGATAATATCAGCGTATTCTATGGAACCATCCAGGCGCTTAGAAATATAAGCTTCGAAGTCAATGAAGGTGAAATAGTCACACTTATCGGCGCAAATGGCGCAGGAAAAACGACGACCCTCAGGACGATCTCGGGGCTGATGCACCCGAGACATGGGTCCATATCGTTCCTGAATCAGGATATATTGAAATGCGGCCCGAGCAAAATCGTGGAAATGGGTCTTTGCCAGGTGCCGGAAGGCCGAAGAATATTTGCGAACCTGACGGTTATGGAAAATCTCGAAATGGGTGCATTCACCAGAAAAGATACCAAAAATCTCAAAGACGATTATGAGATTGTATTTCAGAGATTTCCAAGACTGAAAGAAAGGATCAAACAGATTGGCGGTACTTTAAGCGGCGGAGAACAACAGATGCTGGCAATGGGCCGGGCGCTCATGGCCCGTCCGAAGCTGCTCGTGCTCGATGAACCGTCAATGGGGCTTGCTCCGTTGTTTGTAGCCGAAATATTTTCGATCGTCCGGGATATTAATAAAACAGGCACGACCGTATTGATCGTGGAACAAAATGCGCACATGGCGCTGTCGATCGCAAACAGAGCTTATGTCATCGAAACCGGAAAAATCATCATTTCCGGAGAGGCAAAACAGCTGATGGCCAGCCCGGAGGTCCGGAAGGCTTATCTGGGAGGAAAATGAGGTTTTAAATAAGGAGGTGCCGATCCATGTATGTTAAAAACAGTATGACCGCCAATCCTTTCACCTTGACGCCGGATGCAACCATAGCGGAAGCATTGGAGCTTATGAGAGATAAAAGCGTCAAGAGAATTCCCGTTGTCCGGAACGGACAGCTTGCAGGCATTGTCACACATGGACAGCTCTTGGAGGTTTCACCCTCGCCGGCGACTTCCCTGAGTGTTTTCGAAATCAATTATCTGCTTTCAAAGACAAAGATTGAAACGATCATGACGAAAAAGGTGATCACTGTTGCTCCTGATACACTTCTTGAGGAAGCTTCTCTGCTGATGCGCGAGCATAAGATCGGCGGCCTGCCTGTCGTAGATGATGGAAAGCTGGTCGGCATCATCACCGAAACGGATATATTCGATGCGTTCATTGAAATCATGGGATTTCGCAACAAAGGAGCAAGAATAACTGTTGATGTGGGCAACGACCATCCGGGTGTCCTGGCGGAAGTCTCCGGCATCATTGCTGCCCATGGCCTCAATATAACACATCTGGCCGCTTTCAGATCGGAACTGATTATCCGCGTAAATACGACCAATGTGGATGAAATACTCGATGCAATCAGGCAGAAGGGATATCAGATACTTTCAGTACTTAGGAATGAATAGCGCATTGCGGCCGAACACTGATCTGATTGGAACCCATGAAAATATAGCATGATCAAGCGGCAGGATTTCCGGTTATTTCCGGTGATCCTGTTTTTTGTATGATATAAAATAAGGGAAAACCTATTGTATTATTCAATAATAGTGATAAAATATAAACTTGCTATATGATACTTTATTCTGAAACAGGAGGATCGATTATTGGAAAGAAATAAAATCAAGCTGCATGGGTTCAACAATCTGACAAAAACATTGAGCTTTAATATGTATGACATCTGTTATACAAAATCGGTAGCGGACAGAAAGGCATACATCGAATATATTGATGAGCAGTACAATGCCGAGAAATTGACAGGCATTCTTAATAACGTGGTTGAGATCATAGGAGCGAATATACTTAATATTGCAGTTCAAGACTATGATCCTCAGGGAGCAAGTGTTACGATATTGATTTGCGAATCTTCGAAACCGCCGGTTTCAAAGGTGCACGAACCCATATATCCCTGCAACACTTCTGTAGTCGGGCATCTTGATAAAAGTCATATAACGGTTCATACTTATCCTGAATACCATCCGGATGGCGGCGTCTGCACATTCAGGGCGGATATCGACGTATCGACCTGCGGTGAAATATCACCGCTGAACGCGCTGAATTTTCTGATAGATAGTTTTGAAGCCGACATGATGACTCTTGATTATAGGGTGAGGGGCTTCACGCGCGATATCACAGGAAAAAAATTATTTGTAGACCATGATCTGACATCGATCCAAAACTATATCGATGAAACAAATAAAAGCAAATATCAAATGATTGACGTCAATGTGTATCAGGAAAATATTTTTCATACAAAGTGCAAACTTAAGAATTTTATATTGGATAACTATTTCTTCAATTTTTCCGAAGCGGACATTCCCGCTGAGGAGGTCAGTAAAATTACAGCCAAGCTGAAGAAAGAAGTGGATGAAATATTTTACGGCTATAATCTGCCGTTATAAAGAAGGAGGGAACTTTAATGTTGCAAAAAAATCACGATTTCTGGTTTTCCGAGTATTATATGGATGACGATGTCAAACTGTCGCTTAAAATCGAGGAGATCCTGCATGTGGAGCAATCTCCGTTTCAGAAAATCCACATGCTCAAGAATGAAACTTTCGGCGTATTTCTTGTATTGGACGGCTACACACAAGTTACAGAGAAAGATGAATTTGTCTATCACGATATGATCTGCCATCCTGCGATGGCTGTCAATCCCGCCATCAAAAACGTGTTGATCATTGGCGGCGGTGACGGTGGAACTGCAAGGGAAGTCGCAAGATACAGCACAATACAAAAAATCGATATGGTCGAAATCGATGAGGCTGTCGTAAGAGTTTGCCAGAAATACATGCCGTCGACTGCAGATATTTTAGACAAGGATCCGCGCATTAACCTGATGTTCAAAGATGGGCTTCAATTCGTCAAGGATGCGCCATCTTCAGCTTATGACCTTATACTGGTTGATTCCACTGACCCTGAAGGACCGGGCGAAGGATTGTTTTCAGTCGAGTTTTATAATGACTGTTTCAGATGCCTGAGCGAGGATGGCATATTGATCAATCAGCATGAGGGGGCATTTTTTGATGGCGATATCGTAGAAATGAAAAAGGCACATTCCAAGATCAAAAAAACATTCCCGATTGCCAAGGTATTCGGATTTAATACACCCACATATGCCTCCGGCTACTGGTATTTCGGTTTTGCTTCCAAAAAATTCGATCCTGTTTCTGATTTCAAGCCGGAGGAATGGAAAAAATTCGGCCTTGAAACAAAATACTATAATACTGATCTGCATCGGGGCAGTTTTGCACTGCCGACTTATGTCAATCAGATTCTCTCCAGTGTGGAGGCATAGTGCGGTAAAAACTGCGAAACGATGAAAACAAACGAAAAGTGAATACTTTCGTTTGTTTTTTTGTAATATTTATAATATAATCTAAAAAGTGATAATGTATTTGCAATATATTGTTTCAGGAGGTTTTGCGATGAGCAAGTTTATACAAAACTGGACATATCCGAAGCATGCGGCTGCTGTTACCGGAATATATACGGTGATTGCGATGATTGGGAACACTCTGCTCGGGAAAAAAATACCGGAAGACGAACGATCCTTGTGTCCGGCTGAAATCTGCAGGCATATGACGAAGAAACAATGGATTTTTAATGGTATAGCAGTTGGATGCTATGCGTTCGATATGAGTGCGACATATTTTATTTTAAAGCACTTTAAAAAACAATACAAATAAATTTGAGGAATTGAATGCTGGGGTACATCGTACCGGAAAAGCCGGAACTGAAAATCAGGGAATATGAAATATATAGTGGTTATTATTGCGGAATCTGCAAATCCATCGGGAAAAGACACGGTCAGATCCCGAGGATGTCCTTAAGCTATGATTCCGTTTTTTTGGCGCTTGTGTCGGCTGGACTTGACGAATCAAAAGAGCAGATGAGCATTGAAAGATGTATCGTGCACCCGCGTAAAAAAAGGCCGATCATCCTGAATAGCTTCGCGGTGGATTATGCTGCGGATATGCATCTTTTGATGGTTTATCACAAGCTGCGTGATGATTATTCGGATGACAGAAACCTCGCTGCAGCAGCAGGCGCAGTCTTTATGAAAGGCATTTACAGGAAAATAACGACACATTATCCGGAAATCAGCCGGCATATAGAAACGCAGCTGGCATTATCCTCAGGTCTTGAAAAAGAAAAGGCGGTATCTATCGACAGAGCTGCCGAACCTTATGCCAGAATCATGGAGGCCATATTCCGAACATGTATTGCGGTTCGTTCGGAAATAGACGAAGAAAAACAAGCCGCGCTCGGCGGGGTCGGTTTTCATCTGGGGAAATGGGTATATACGATCGATGCATTCGATGATATCGATGAAAATATTAAAAACGGTGCTTTCAATCCTCTGCTTTCTCAATTTGAGTATGGGGGCGCAGTGCGCGAGACAGCGGATGAATTTCGCTTAAGGATTGAAGAGCGTATCGAATTCAGCCTTTTATACTGCCTGGCTGAACTGGCAAAGGCGTTTGATTTATTGAAAATCGAAAGAAACCGGGAGTTGATCGAGAATATTGTATATCTCGGATTACATAGAAAAACCGAAGAAGTCTTAAAGAAAGGAAGAACAGATAAAAATGCAGAATCCATATGAAGTATTGGGAATAAAGGAAGGTGCCAGCGAAGCGGAAATAAAGGCCGCTTACAGAGAGCAGGTCAAGAAATATCACCCCGACAAACACCAGGACAATCCGCTTTATGAATTGGCTGAAGAGAAGCTGCGCGAAATCAATGAGGCCTACGAAAATCTAACAAAAGGCGGCGGATCCGGAGGTTATAAAAGCCAGGCGCAGAGCGGCGGAGGCAGTTCGTCGGGTCAGGCTTCGGCTCGAGAATTCTATGACATCAGATCGTCGATCGACAGAGGAAATCTGGATGCTGCCGAAGTCATGCTAAGCAAAACAAAAATTAGAAATGCCGAATGGTTTTATCTGCGGGGAGTATTGTCGCTTCGAAAAGGATGGTACGACGATGCTTATGGAAATCTTCAGAGAGCTGTCGCCATGGAACCCGGGAATCATGAATACCGCAACGCTTTCAATCAGCTGGGCATGAATAATGGCGGGTATCGCACGGCTTCATACGGAAGAGGATACGGCAGCCAGAATGACGATCTGTGCAGGATGATGCAGTGCTTTATCTGTACGGACCTGATCTGCGATTGCATATAGCGTGAAAGAATGATGACGGAAAAATCACGCATCAATACCAGGGGGATGGCAATAAGCGGTATCTTGCTTGCGGCTTCAGTCGTGACATTATATTTGCAGATGCTTGTGCCGATCGCGAACTTTACGATATATATGATCAGTTCATTTTATGTGGCGGCCGTGATCATAGAAGCAGGAAGCAGGGCGGGATGGATCTTTTATATCTCATCCTGCGTATTGGCGTTTGCGTTTATTCCAGATAAATTGTTTCTGATACCGTACGCATTGTTTTTTGGAGTTTACGGCATCATAAAATATCATATCGAGCATTTGAGCCGGAGACCGCTGGAAATTTTTCTGAAGCTTGCTTTTTTCAATGCGGCGCTGATCATTATTGCATATTTCTTTAAGGAGCTGTTTCTCGGCGACATAGCATTGCCTGATCTTCCGGGCCCAGTTTTGGTATTGGCATTTGAGGCTGCATTTCTGGCTTATGATTATTGCTATACATTGATGATCGATTTCTACAGAAAGCGAATAAAAAGGTGATAAGATGATCCCTCTTTCGACAAGAATGCGACCGGAGAGCCTTGAAGAATTCTTTGGACAGCAGCATTTTCTTTTTAAAGACTCTCTTTTGTATAATTCGATTGTCAATAAAACTTTTGATTCCGCAATTTTTTTCGGGCCCTCCGGTACTGGCAAGACGACACTTGCACGAATCATCGCCAAGGAAATGGATGCGGATTTTTACGAACTGAACGCAGCAACGGCAGGAATAAAGGAACTGAAGGAAATCATAGACAAAGCGCGGTTGAAATTTTTCGGTTTGCAAAAGGAAAAGACATACTTGTATGTGGATGAATTCCATCGATGGAACAAGCTGCAGCAGGATTCCCTGCTCAAAGCATTGGAAGAGGGTGTACTGCGGTTCATTGGCAGCACGACGGAGAATCCGTATTTTGCGGTCAACAATGCAATATTGAGCAGAGTTCGTTCTGTTTATGAATTTAAAAGACTTTTACCATCAGAAATCGCAGCAATTTTGAAAAACGCCATATCCAACAAGGAAAAGGGTCTGGGAAGACTTGATTTTCATTACGAAGAGACAGCGCTGGAAATTATAGCTGAAATGAGTAACGGAGACGCCAGGATCGCCTTGGATACTTTGGGATTTATTTGTGATAATATCAGCCCGGGTGGAATGATCGACAATCGTATCGTCGCCGAGGCCATGCAGAGGAAAACCAATTTTTACGATAAAAGCGAGGATAAGTTCAATCTGCTTTCCGCTCTTCAAAAGTCTGTCCGGGGAAGTGACCCGGATGCGGCTGTGCACTATTTGGCGAGACTGCTGGAAGGCGGGGCGGATATTCAGATGATCGGCAGAAGATTGCTTGTCATGGCGAGCGAGGATGTGGGAATAGCGTATCCTAGCGCAATATCCATTGTGACATCCTGCGTCCAGGCGTCGCTTATTGTAGGACTGCCTGAAGCGCGGATCATCCTTGCCGAAGCCGTCATACTTCTTGCTTCATGCCCGAAATCCAATTCTGCCGTCACGGCTATCGAAAGCGCCTTGGCGGACATACGCGTCAAAGAAATCGACGATGTGCCGCTGCATCTTAAGGATGGCCATTATTCAGGCGCTGCGGCACGCGGAATACAAGGCTATAAATACCCGCATGCATACGGTGGCTTCGTGCCGCAGCAGTATTTGCCTGATAATCTTTATAAAGAAGGCGTAAAGTATTACAAGCCGACTGAAAACGGAAAGGAAGGGGCTTTTAAAAGATTTTTAGAAAGCCTGCATGAACAAAAATGAAAGAAGTGATCCAATCTGAGTATACCGGTTATTGCTTTGGCGTCAGAGAGGCTTTCAGCAAAGCTGAAAAGACAGCTGCGGCATATGCCGGGACGGAAGTGAAAATTTATACTTTCGGCCCGCTCATTCATAATAAGGACGCGGTTCTGGAATTGGAAGAACAGGGAATCAGGAGCATCTTCAGCCTTGATGAGGCAGAGGATGGGTCGGTTATTATAATCAGATCGCATGGTGTCGCGCTGTCATTTTATGAAGAAGCTGAGAAAAGAAACATAACGATCGTTGATGCGACCTGCATGTTTGTCAGAAAGATCCAGGAAGCAGTCAAGCAAGCCCATGCGGTGGGAAGCCGGATCGCGATCATCGGGAGCAGCACGCATCCGGAAGTCATCGGGATCAATGGCTGGTGCGGGAATACGGCGTATATCCTCGAATCTGAAGCCGATGCCGAAAAAATAGAAGAAACGGAGATTTTCCTTGTCGCCCAGACGACAATCACCGAAGAATTATGGGACCGGATAGTAGAGCATTTAAAAAGCAGAAAAATAAAAATAATTGAAAACAAAACGATATGCAGCGAAACGAAAAATCGTCAGAAGGCTTGCGCGAAGCTGGCTTCTGAAGTCGATGCGATGCTGGTCATTGGCGGGAGAGACAGTTCTAATACCAGGAAACTTTATGAGTTATCCCTGAAAAATTGCCGGAATGCATATTTAATAGAAAGAAAAGAAGATTTGCCATTGAAAGATATTGAAAATTGTAATAGAATAGGAATTGCGACAGGTGCTTCGACACCTGAACGTATAATTAAGGAGGTTATTGCTACTATGAGTGAAGTTATCACTGACAAGAACGAAGACATGGAAGAAGAAAAGAACCAGATGCATGATTTAATGGCAGAAATCGAAAAATCATTAAGACTGCCAAGTAGAGGGGAAATTATCAACGGCGAGATCATACAGGTCACGAACAGAGAGGTCGTTGTTAATCTCGGATGCAAAAAAGATGGTATACTGCCAAAGGATGAGGTAACACTCGAGCCAGGCCAGGAATTGACAGAGATGTTCAAAGCCGGAGATACCATTGAAGCAAAAGTTTTAAAAACTGATGATGGTGATGGAAACATATTGTTATCGAAGAAGAAACTTGAAGTAAACGAGCACTGGGACGAGATCACCAGCGCGATTGAGAATAAATCATTCGTTAACGCGAAAGTCGTCAAAGAAGTCAAAGGCGGCGTCATTGCTGTATACAAGGAAGTATCCGGATTTATACCAATGTCCCAGCTTTCTGACAGATATATCGAAAAAGCGGATGAGTTCATTGGAAAAGTATTGCCTGTAAGAGTCACGCGAGTGGATCAAAAGAGAAACAAGGCAGTATTCTCCCATAAGGCATTTTTGAATGAAGAACGAAATAAGAAGGTTGCAGAAATCTGGAATTCGCTGAGCGTTGGCGATATTGTGGAAGGAACAGTCATGAGATTCACTGATTACGGCGCATTTGTCGATATCGGCGGTTTGGATGGATTGCTTCATATTTCAGAAATATCCTGGGGCAAGCTGAAACATCCTCAGGAAGCGCTGAAAATCGGAGAAAAAGTTCAGGCTAAGATCTTATCCATGAATGCTGAAAAAGGCAAGATATCTCTTGGCTTAAAACAGAATACGCCGGAGCCATGGGCTGCGATCGATGAAAATTATACCGTCGGAACAGTCGTGCAGGGCAAGGTAGTCCAGCTTAAGGAATATGGCGCGTTCATTGAACTTCAGCCAGGCCTTGACGGGCTCGTACATATTTCGGAGATCGCACACAAGCGCGTCACGAATATTGGCAATGAGCTTCAAATTGGCCAGATCGTATCCGCAAAGATCCTCGAGATCGACAAGGAAAAGAAAAGGATCAGTTTGAGTATCAAGGAAACGATAGAGCCTCCAACGCCTGAAGAGCTGGCAGCAGAGCGCGAAGCGGCTGCTGCAGCTAAAGAAGCGGCTGCTGCGGCTAAAGAAGCGGCTGCTGAAGAGAGCGAACCTGTGCATGAGGATAAAGCGGTTCAGGAAGTAACCTGCCCGTATGATCCGAATTGCGAATCAGTCGACGAGGATCCGGAAGATGCGCATGATGTTGATGTGACTGAGCCTGAAGAAATCGAAGCAGAAGTTGATATCGCCAACGAAGATGTTGTCATCGATAAAGTGCTCGTATAATCTCCAATTAGTTTAATAATCCATTAAGAAACGAGTTGCCTGCAGGCAGCTCGTTTTGTATTTTTTATATTCTTGTATTCATTTTATTCTTTAAGCTACATTCAAAGAAGGGACTCGCTGTGGATTCAGGTCGTGGTGGCCTTTAGGGAAGCGACAAGATCCTCTGCATTTTTAAGAGAATGCTCCGTGATGTCCATGCCGGCCAGCATGCGGGCGATTTCCAGGATCTTTTCTTCGTGCGACAATGCTTCAACAACAGTGAAGGTATGATCGCCTTCAGTTTTTTTAACTATACGGTAGTTATGATCGCCTTGAGCGGCAATTTGCGGCAGGTGCGTTATGCATATGATTTGATGATTTCGGGAAATGGCAGATAGTTTTCGGCCTACGACGCTGGCCGTTACTCCGCTGATTCCGCTGTCTATTTCGTCGAAAATCATGGTGGGTATTTCATCATAATCCCCTATGATCCGTTTGAAAGCAAGCATGATCCTTGATATTTCGCCGCCTGAGGCAATCTTCGCCAAAGGCTTTGCCACCTCGCCCTTGTTGGATTTTATAAGAAATTCGACTTTATCGGTGCCTTTCTCAGTGTAAACAGGATTACCGCCATCATCGGTCAGTGTTGTAAAACGGATATTCAGGGAAGCATCATGGAAATGGAGATCACTCAACTCGCGATCGATTTTTTTTTCTATCGCCGCTGCAGTTATCTTTCTTTGACTGCTGAGCTTCTCAGAGGCTTCAGCCAAATCAGAGAGAAATATTTCCAATTCGGCTTGAACACTTTTAATTCGTTCATCTGCATGTTCAAACTTTTCAAGCTCTGCTGCCAATCGATCCCTGTGATCCAGTATTTGGATGATCGTTCCGCCGTATTTTCTTTTCAGACTGCTGATAAGATCGAGCCTGGCGATGATTTCATCGGTCCGTAAGGGGTCGATTTCGGTATTGTCCTTTTGTTTGCGAATATCTGAAGATATATCTTCAAGGCTGTAGTTGATTTCTTCAAGAGCGTTCGCGATCCGTTGAAATTCGGAACCGTATGATGAAAGCTCATGCAGCCGATGCATCACTATGGATATGCTGTTCAATGCCGCGTTTTCAGAGGCATAAAGCGACTCATAAGAAAACAATAGGTTTTCCATGATTTTTTCGCTGTTTTGAAGTATTATGAGTTCCGAAGACAGGGAATCGTCCTCGCCGGGGCTGACCCCCGCGGCATCGATCTCATTGATTTCGTACAGCATGAAATCTCTTTTTCGAATAGCTTCCGAGCGGTTTGAATGAAGCAAAGCCAGCTCTTTTCGGGCCGATTCATATTTACGGAAATTATTTTCCACATTTTTTTTCAGTTCAGATATCAGCGGCGCTTGATAAGCATCCAGAAGTTCGATATGAAGATCTGTATTCAGAAGGGATTGGTGGTCGTACTGGCCGTGTATATCGGCGATTTTTTTGCAGATGCTGCTTAATTGCGAAAGCGTTACAAGCTCACCGTTGATTTTGCATGTGCTCTTGCCGGAGGCCAGCACCTCGCGGGAAATGACCATTTCACGGCCGTCGCGATCTTCCGCGGACAGTTGGATCAGCGCGCGGTTTTTGCCTGAACGAACAAAAGCCGTATCGGCTCTGCTGCCAAGAGCAAGGCTGACGGCTTCGATGATGATCGATTTTCCTGAGCCCGTTTCTCCGGTTAGGATATTCAGGCCTTTCTGAAAATCTATTTCTATATTGTCAATGATGGCAAAATCTTTAATAGACAAATGGTTGATCAATGTGTCACCAGCTTTTATAAAATCTCGAAGCGATCGTTATCGGATCATTTCGTTGAATTTGCTGACAAGTGCGGGTACGTTGGCAGGGTCACTCACAACAACGAAGATCGTATTGTCTCCCGCGATAGTGCCGATCACATTCTGCACATTCAGTGAGTCTATCGCTTCGCAGGCAGCATTGGCACAGCCGGTCAGGGTTTTGATAACGATAATGTTTCCGGAGGATGCGACCGTCAGGATCGTATCTCTGAATATTTTTATGAAACGGTCAGTCACAGGCTGGTCGCTGCTGGTGCCGACAGTATATTTATATTTGCCGCTTGGTGAAAGCGTCTTGATCAGCTGAAGTTCTTTAATGTCTCTCGAAATGGTCGCCTGTGTCACTTTGTAGCCGTTTTTTTTCAGGAGAGCAACAAGCTTGTCCTGGGTTTCAACTTCATTAGTATTGATTATGTCAAGTATTTTATTCTGCCTTGAATATCTCATGACAACCTCCTGAGAATGTATAATTATGAATACGACTTGATAAATATTATAACACAATCAACAGTCAAAGCAAGATTTTTTCTTTGTTACAAGAAGACGTTATATGCTATAATATAAACAATTATGAATGCAGAAGCCAAAAGGAATCAACGATGAAGATACTTGGGATCGATCCTGGTTATGCCATTATGGGTTATGGCGTTATAGAGCTGAAAGGCAATCAATTTGACGTTTGCGGCTTTGGCGCCGTCACAACGGACGCGTCGATGCCCATGCCGGACAGGCTGAAACATCTTTACAGCCAAATGATGGATATAATTCGGGAATTTGCGCCGGATGTAGTCGCAATAGAAGAATTGTTTTTCAACACCAATTCCAAGACAGCGTTGCTGGTGGGACAGGCAAGGGGCGTAGCGATTTTATCTGGAGCGAATTCCGGCCTCGAGATATATGAATACACACCGCTTCAGGTAAAGCAAGGTGTCGTCGGCTACGGCAGGGCTGACAAGAAACAGATCCAGAGCATGGTCAAGACGATATTGAGTCTGGATAGTGTTCCAAAACCTGATGATACAGCGGACGCGCTTGCTGTGGCCATATGCCATGCCCATTCCTGCCAATTTGAAAGACGATCAAAACGTGGGGACTGAAATCGCAAGACTTGTTCAGGAGGCATGCCGCCTTTTATAATAGCAAACGGAGGAGAACATGTATCATTATATTAAAGGCAAAGTCACTATGAAATTCAGTGGCGGTATCGTCATTGAATCCGCCGGCATCGGCTATGAGATCCATGTTACGGACAATTGTCCCGCTTACATGTCCGACCATCATGAAGAAATGCTTATTTATACAAAAGTCATATATAAAGAAGACGATGTCAGCATTTTCGGATTTACTGACCGGGATACGCTTGACGTGTTCTGCAAGCTGATGACAGTTAACGGGGTTGGAGCCAAAGCCGCAATGGCGGTCTTATCCGCCGTGACACTTGACGATTTGAAAAAAGCCATAGCTTTCGATGACCCTGCTCCGGTAATGAAAGCTCAAGGCATCGGAAAAAAAATTGCGCAGAGGATCCTTTTGGAACTCAAGGATAAATTGCCGGCAGGTGCCGGTGAACAGCAGTTTTCTTCCGCCGGCAAGGCTACCGGAGAAAAGGAAGAGGCGATTATAGGTCTGCTATCGCTTGGATATAGCAGGAGTGAAGCGCAGGAAGCCGTCAACAACGTTGAGCCTGAAAGCCCGACGACTGAAAACTATATGAAACTGGCATTGCGCAGCCTGATGCGCAGGTAACGGGGGCTTGAAACATGGATACGAATCAAAGACTAACAGAGACGAATCTCAGGATCGAAGATGAAGAAACTGAAATCAGCCTCAGGCCAAGACATCTGGACGCCTATATAGGACAAAGGAACGTGACTGACAATCTCAAAATATTCATTGAGGCAGCCAGAATGCGAAAAGAGCCTTTGGACCACGTGCTTTTCTATGGGCCTCCCGGACTTGGAAAGACAACGCTAGCCGGCATTATCGCAAATGAGCTCGGTGTGAATATCAGGATCACTTCAGGGCCTGCCATAGCCCGGGCCGGCGACCTTGCAGCCATTCTCACAAACCTGAACGATCACGATGTGCTGTTTATCGATGAAATCCATCGGCTGAACCGATCCGTCGAGGAAATACTTTATTCCGCAATGGAAGATTTCATGCTTGATATCATCATTGGCAAGGGACCTTCAGCCCGTTCCATCAGACTGGATCTGGCGCGCTTCACCCTGATCGGGGCAACGACCAGGGCCGGAAGCCTTTCGGCGCCTCTCCGGGACCGCTTCGGTGTGATCAACAAATTCGAGATGTATAACGTGGAAGAACTGGAAACCATCATCAGGAGATCGGCCGACATACTGAAAATAAAGATAGACGATGCATCCACAAAAGAATTGGCAAGACGGTCGAGAGGAACGCCGAGAATCGCGAACAGGCTTTTAAAAAGGGTCAGGGATTTCAGCCAAGTCATGGGAAATGGAAATATAGACATCGATATCACTGATTCCACATTATGCTCACTTGGCATAGATGGTGAAGGACTTGAGAATCTTGACCGCGAGATATTAAGGATCATAATCGAACAGTTCAGGGGAGGACCGGTAGGCATCGAGACCATCGCAGCGGCAGTCGGAGAAGAACGTATCACTATTGAAGACGTCTATGAGCCGTATCTGATACAGGCTGGCTTTCTGCACAGGACCCAAAAGGGCCGCATGGCTTCCGACGATGCCTACAGGCATTTAGGCCTGCCAGCTTCGCCTGAAGGCCAGATGTCATTTCGGAACGCATAGAAATAGGAGCTTTTGCCAATGAAGACAAACAAAGATATTCACAAGTTTACAATAAAGACATTAATGTTAATCTTAATGGCCGCTGCCGTGGTCGCCTCGAGCCCGATGGCAGCCTTTGCTTTCGAATTGCCGGAGTACGTAACAGTCGGACTCAGGTATGGCAATACGGCTGTTAATCTCGCTTCCCTGAAGGCGGACAGCGGACTGTATTTGGGAGAGATCTCAAACGGTGAGTTCGATCTGATTTCGGATTTGGAAGGCAATACGTCCGTCACGGCCAACATGGGCGACGACGGCATACTTATTTCCGATGAAGACGGAAATATCATCGAAACGATAGGTTCAGACATCACCTGTTGCATCATCCCTCGCGAGGACGAGGATCTGATAAGATTCAATGAAGCCAGATACAGGGGAGGGATCATGCTATTGCCGGACGGCAACAAGATCACTGTAGTCAACAGGCTGGGTATCGATGAATATCTTTATGGCGTAGTGAACCAGGAAATGTCACGGTCCAATCCAGCCGAAGCGCTCAAGGCTCAAGCAATAGCAGCGAGAAATTTTGTAGCGGTCAAGCAGTACTCCCATTCGGCCGGCGGCTTTGGGGTCTGTACGACGACCCATTGCCAGGTTTACAAAGGATATGAAGGCGAAACGGAAGAAACGAATCGCGCCGTCGATGAAACCAGCGGATTGCTTATGTATGCAAACGGAATTCCTGTCGAGGCATATTATCATAAAAACAGCGGCGGCCATACAGAAGACAGCGAAAATGTCTGGTATGCCACACTATCCTATTTAAGAGCTGTCGAGGATCCTTACACACCGGTTTATCCATGGAGCCTGACGCTATCATATGATGAAATTAGAAACTGCCTGGAGACGGCAGGCTATGATCCCGGCGATATCATAGCCGTTGATATCATAGAAAAAACGGATGCGGGAGGCGTATACTCATTGCTTATAGAAGGAGACAACGCTACGCTGGTTCTGCAGAAGGACAAGATCAGGTCCATATTTGGCAGTACGAAAATCAAGTCTTCCATGTTTTCGATCGATGCCGGATCAGACCCGCTTACGATCAGGAGTTCCAGCGGCAGTACGCAGGCGGATGCATATTTATATATCGTATCCAGGGATGGCATCAAACGATCGGTCAAGAAAAGCGATATCTACATTTCAAGCGGTGATGGTTTTACAGTCAAACCGGGCATGAACTTATCAGGAAACAGCCTGATGATGACCGGGACCGGTTATGGGCACAGGATCGGAATGAGCCAGGACGGCGCCATCGAGATGGCAAAGCAAGGCTTTGATTTTGAGGAAATACTTAAGTTTTATTATAGTGGTGTGGAAATCAGGTGAATATGCAAGTAAGCGATTTTGATTATTTCCTGCCGGAAAACCTCATTGCCCAGCACCCGGCGGACAAGAGGGAAGAATCCCGGCTTTTGGTTTTGAACAGAAAAGACGGCAGCATCCGCCACAGACATTTCTATGATATCTTAGAATATCTGAATCCGGGTGATTGCCTGGTTTTAAACGATTCCAGAGTCATTCCGGCACGGTTGTCGGGAACGAAGCAAAACACGGGAGCGAAGGTTGAATTCCTTCTGATCAGGAGGATCGCCGGCAATCAGTGGGAGACGATGGTTAAGCCAGGAAAGAGGCTTCATCCCGGAGACTGGGTAATATTTTCTGAACAACCGGAATTTAAGGCGCGCATAATGGATTACGGACCCGACGGCACCCGGATAGCCGATTTTTTTTATGAAGGCGTCTTTATGGAACGTCTTGAAGAAGTCGGAAAGATACCATTGCCACCCTATATCGAAAGGGATTGTGATTCGTCGGACAAGCATCGATACCAGACTGTATACGGAAAATATGACGGGTCGGTGGCGGCGCCTACTGCGGGCCTGCATTTTACGCAGGAATTATTGGACAAAGCAGAGGCTAAAGGCGTGAAACTTGCGTATGTGACTCTTCATGTAGGAATCGGCACATTCAGGCCAGTGAAATGCGAAACCGTCGAAGATCACAGAATGCATTTTGAGGAATATGCCATAAGTCGCAGCAATGCGGAAATAATAAATATAACCAAGGCGAACGGTGGAAGGGTCATAGCGGTTGGAACGACATCGACAAGGACCCTGGAAAGCGCCACCGGCGGCAATGGGATCGTG
>DIEM01000003.1:454-3592 GCA_002418625.1 Firmicutes bacterium UBA5774 | reverse complement strand
AAACCCAAAGTAACTTGACGCTATCATGCGCGATATTGCCCGTTGACAGAGATCGGAATGTACTGGTACACTGATTTCAGAGCGGCGATCGGCGACCCGGAGTCAAGGGCGGCAATGGATCAGCGACTGGGAGAGAGTGACGGTCATGAATAACGGAAAAAATTATGCAGCGATCATACTTGCTGCCGGCTTATCTTCAAGAATGGGCGATTTCAAAGCCATGATGCCTTTTGACGGCATTCCTGCGATCGTCAATCTGATACGGAATTTCAAGCTGGCAGGCATTCGTGATATCTTCGTGGTTACAGGCCATCGAGCCGACCTACTGGAAGAAGTCATCGAGCAGGAGCAGGTTCGCGGCGTATTCAACAGATCCTATGAAAAAGGCATGTTTTCTTCCATAAAGACCGGTGTCGCGGCATTGGGGAAGCAAACAGACGCCTTTTTTCTGCTTCCCGTGGATTATCCGCTGATCCCGGCCAGGGCGTTCATGGACATGATGGATATTTTTGATGAAATGAGCGGTTGCTTTCTGATCCCGTGCTATGACGGAAAGAAAGGCCATCCGCCGCTGTTCCCCTATGAAATGGCAGGAAGCATCCTGGCATATGACGGGGAGGGAGGTCTGAAGGGGTTCACCCTGAAGCATGAAAACCGTATGCGCAGAGCGCAGCTGGACTTCGAGGAGCTGGTCATGGACATGGATACGTATGAAGAATACGGTGAAATGGCCGCCCATTATGATAAAATGCAGGCGCCTGACGAAAAGAAGTGTCTCAGCCTGCTGGAAAGATATCAGGTGCCGGACGTGGTCAGGCAGCACAGCATCGCTGTGGCCCAGCTTGCGGTGAGGATCGGGGCCGAGCTCAATGAACAGGGCGCAGGACTTGATCTTTGCCTGATCAGGAGTGCGGCGCTGCTGCACGATATCGCCCGCGAGCAGAGGCATCACTGGTCGGCCGGTGCCGAAACCGCCCGGCAGCATGGGATCTTCAGGGCGGCCGAGCTGATTGAGCATCACATGTTCTATATCAGAAAGCCGGGGGACAGCAGGATCGCGGAGATCGATGTGCTTTGCCTTGCGGACAAGCAGTTTTCCGGAAGTAAATTCGTGACACTGAAGGAACGGGCAATGCCGATCATGGAAAGATTCAAAGACGATCCGGAAGCCCTTGAAATGATCAGGCGGCGTTTTCACAGCGCTTCGATGTTCAAGGCCCAGATATTGAAAATGACCGGCAAGACTGTCGAGGACATATGGACGCAGGTGCTGTCCGATGAGAAAACACCTATCAGGCGGCGCATATTTCTAGTACGGCACGGGCAGACTCGCAGGCACAGGGAAAAAATATACCTGGGCCAGACGGATGTCCGGCTCAGCAGCCAGGGCAGGGAACAGGCGGAGAAAACGGCGGAGCGCCTGATGAGCCTTGCTCCAAAAGCGACCAAAATATACTGCAGCGATCTGGCACGTTCGATCCAGACGGCTGAAATCATTGCGGCCAGACTTTTCAGCGGCAGGAAGCAGGTCATTTTGCCTTCTGCAGAGTTCCGGGAAATGAAGCTGGGCAGCTGGGACGGCTTATATATCAGCGAGGTGCTGGAGCGTTATCCGGAAGAATACAAGAAGCGCGGGGAAAGTCCCGTGATTTTCAAGATAGACCAGGATTCTGAGAATTACTACGATCTGCGCTACAGGGCGATGAAGAAACTGAATTGCCTGATCGAAACGGAAACTGACGAAGACATAGTCCTGGTGGCCCATGCTGGCGTGAATGCCGTCATTCGAAGCAGCCTCGAGCATATTCCGCTCGAGGAAGCGATCGGCATGAAGCAGGAGCACGGAAGCATCCATGTGATCGAGCTTGGCGGCGATAAACAAAAAGACCCGGATCCGGAATAGGATTCGGGTCTTTTACATTTCAAGCATGCAATTCACTTTTCGTTGGCACGTTGGATCATGTCCTTGGCCTGCATGAATATCTCCATGGCCGGAGAGCAGGGGTTCGGAAGGCAGTCGAGAGGAAACCAGCCGACATCCCGGCTTTCGATGCTGCATCTGCAGGAGCCCTCGAGATATTCGCAGGCGTAGATGTGGAGCATCGACCGGTGCTTTTTATAAGGGACCGTTCCCAGGTAGCCGAGCGGCGAGCAATGGATGCCCGTTTCCTCCAGGGTTTCTCTTATTGCCGCATGCTCGTAGGATTCGCCCTTGTCGGGATATCCCGCGGGGGGGCCCCAAAGAGAAGGCGGGAATCTCCGAAGGACAAGAAGGACTTCATCATTTTTGAACACAATGGCCATCGCAACGTTTTTCATTGAATTCCTGTCTTTCTTGTTTTCTGTTCGATGAGCCGGACTGATACCCGACTGATCTTCGGCTGTCGGGATCAAAGCTTGCTGCTCGATCCAAGGACGTTTCGGATCTTATGCTGGACCATCCTTTTGATTTCGTCCCTGGCAGGGCCAAGATACTTTCTTGGGTCGAATTCAGACGGATTTTCAGCGAAGATCCTTCTGATTTCGGCAGTCATGGCAAGCCGGAGGTCGGTATCGATATTGACCTTGCAAACACCGAATTTGGCGGCGGTCCTGATCATTTCCTCAGGGACGCCCTGCGCGCCGGGAATCGCGCCGCCGTATTTATTGCAGCGCTCCACGAATTCCGGAAGCACGGTGGACGCGCCGTGCAGCACCAGCGGCGTGTCGGGGAGCAGCTTCGATATCTTTTCGAGTCTCTCGAAATCCAGATAGGGCGTTCCTTTAAACTTATATGCGCCATGGCTGGTGCCGATGGCAATAGCAAGGGAATCGACCCCGGTTCTTTCGACGAATTCCGCCGCCTCGTCGGGATCTGTGAAGGTGGCGTCTCTGGCTTCGACATTGACGGCATCCTCTATGCCGGCCAGCTTCCCAAGCTCCGCTTCCACGACGACGCCTTTGGAATGGGCGTACTCAACGACCTGCTTCGTCAGAGCGATGTTTTCCTCGAAGGGGTGCTTTGAGCCATCGATCATGACGGAGGTAAAGCCGTCGTCGACGCATTTTTTACAGATGTCAAAATCATCGCCGTGGTCCAGATGCAGGACGATATCCAGGCCTGTATCTTCCATGGCCGCTTCGACCAGCTTGACCAGA
>DIEM01000003.1:0-417 GCA_002418625.1 Firmicutes bacterium UBA5774 | reverse complement strand
CCTGCTCGGCCTTTGCAGCCTCGACGATGCCCTGGATGATCTCCATATTATTCACATTGAAAGCGCCTACCGCATGGTCGCTCTTCAGCGCCTTTGCGAACATTTCCTTAGAAGTGATAAAAGCCATGGTGAAACCTCCTTTATTCAATTGGGATTTATTGATGCATTATCCGATAGGATCAGTCATTGGGTGATGATGGTCACGATCTGGGCCGGCGTTGAACCCGAGGGCACGATGAAGGTCCCTGCCTGCAGTTTCCTGTCGGCGCCCGCAGCCGTCACGGCATTCGTGAAATCGGACTTTTGGTTGATCAGGCCGCTGCTGACCAGTATTTGGGCGATGCCGTCGCCGGTCGTGCCCGAAGGGATCGTGACCGTGATATCGGCAGCAGGTGGAACGGTTCCTGCGTCGCCTGC
>DIEM01000029.1 GCA_002418625.1 Firmicutes bacterium UBA5774 | reverse complement strand
CTCTCGGGTACCCCTCCTATGCTCCTGGAGCTGGCGATGGGATTTGAACCCGCATCCGGATGATTACAAATCAGCTGCTCTACCGTTGAGCCACGCCAGCGTGCATGATGCCATACTAATAAATTAATGGCGATCCGGATCGGGCTCGAACCGACGACCTCCAGCGTGACAGGCTGGCATTCTAACCAACTGAACTACCGGACCGCAATGTGGTGGGCACAATAGGGATCGAACCTATGACATCCTGCTTGTAAGGCAGGCGCTCTCCCATCTGAGCTATGCGCCCAGAGCGCTGTTGTGAACTACCTGACACATTTAAAAAGTATATCTCATCATATATTATCTGTCAAGCAAAACAACTGCTATATCTAGTATTAAAATGATTGAATTGGTGACCTCACCGGGAATCGAACCCGGGTTACCGCCGTGAAAGGGCGGTGTCTTGACCGCTTGACCATGAGGCCATATTACCGGCTTTTTTTGTGAGCCGTTTTTTATATTAACATACGGTTTTTTGCTTGTCAATGCATAAGTCAAACTTTTAAGTCCAATTTATTTATAGTCGAGGACTATCCCTATGGTAGAAAAAGTGCAGGAACCGCCTGTCAATTCCGCGATGCTTTTTTTAATGTCATCCGATTTTTCCAAATCAGTCAGCAATGTTGCGTTTACACAATCGTCGAAGCAGACATCCGTGATCCTGAAATCCCCTGCCGCCGCCATATTCTGGAGTTTGCCGTAATATGTGTAGTCCATCCTGGCTGAAAACCTCGCCATTTCTTTTGCCTCACAAATCCCGGCTTTTTCGATGACCAGCTTTGCTACCGAAGTATAAGCCCTGACTAGTCCTCCCGGGCCAAGCTTGATGCCTCCGAAATATCTTGTCACCACAATGACGATATTGGTGATGCCTTCTCTGACCATCATCTGAAGCATAGGCGCTCCGGATGTCCCCGACGGCTCGCCGTCGTCGCTTGCCCATTGAAGCTCTGATTTGTCGCCAACGATGTAGGCTGGCACATTATGTGTGGCATCACGGTACAGAGCCCTTATTTCAGTTATGAAGGCCTCCGCCTCTGCTTTGGAGCCCACGGGCTTCACATGCCCGATAAACCTTGACCTTTCGATCGTTTTTTCAGCTTCTGCCGCTTTTTTGACTGTCTTGAACCTGATCATCTATTACCCTATATTCTCCGGCCACGCCCGGCGCTATTTTTCCCTGTATGATTCCAGCCTTCCAAAGTCAGCGGGGGGCAGCTCCACTTCAAAAAATGTTCCATCAGCCCTGTGCTCCACTTTTATAATCCTGCATTTTTCATGAAGATAGGCGGAAATATCCCCTCTGTCATATGGAATCAGAAGCCTTGCAACAATGAAGTCGGAAAATATCTTGTTTTTGACAGCTTCGACCAGCACATCCATATTGTAACCGGTTTTCGCAGAGACAAAAAATGTATTGGTATCTTCAGGAAGAATTTCATCAGCAGTTTCCACCAGATCCATTTTATTGTACACATAGATTTTTTCCTTGTCGGCTGCCCCGATTTCCTCAAGCACTTTATTTGTAACATCGATGTGGAAATCATGGTCCTTATATGACGCATCAACGACATGCAGAAGCAGGTCCGCATAAGCGACCTCTTCAAGCGTTGCCTTGAATGCCTTGATTAAGGAGTGCGGCAGTTTGCTGACGAATCCAACCGTATCGATCAGAATGAATTCATGCTTCGTGTCGAGTCTTATATTCCTTTGTGATGTGTCAAGTGTCGCAAATAGCATATCCTCTTCAAAAACCGATTTATCGGTCTTTTCGCCCGTTTCCAGCAATTTGTTCATGATGGCGGATTTTCCGGAATTCGTATAGCCGACCAGCGCAACGACAGGCAATCCGGACTTCTGCCTCTTCGCCCTCTGAGTGCTTCTGCTATGTCGGACTTCCTCAAGTTCTCTTTTTATCTCATCCATTCGTCCTGCTATGTGCCTTCTGTCTGTTTCCAGTTTCTTCTCGCCTGGCCCTCGGGTGCCTATGCCGCTCCCGGCTCTGGACAGTGATTTTCCCATGCCTCTGAGTCTGGGCATCCTGTATTGAAGCTGCGCCAGCTCGACCTGAAGTTTCCCTTCTCTGGATATGGCCCGGTTTGCAAAAATATCAAGAATCAAAACAGTCCTGTCGATAATCACAAGGTCTAATTTTTCCTCCAGATTACGAATCTGGACTCCGGACAATTCATCATTGAAAATGACCATATCGGCTTCCATATTCGCGCACATTTCGATGATCTCGTCAATTTTTCCCTTGCCAAGATACAGCGCAGCATCAGGCCTGGCTTTTCTTTGAACCAGAAACCCCGCTGCTTCTATGCCGGCAGCCTCTGCAAGCCCTGAGAGTTCTTCCATCGAGTAGGTTATATCGCCTCCTGTCTGCAGTCCTGCTAAAATGGCCCGATGCTGTTCTTCCCGCACCACTTCGTTATTTTCGTTGAATTGAAGCAATTCTTCACCCCCTGATGAAAAAAGCCCTCCAATTGATCATTCTCAGACCGGAGGGCCATTCATAACGTCTAATTTGCCGGATCAGACATCCAGCTTGTCCAGTTCTTCCATAAGCTTGGCGTTCAGGATCCTGATATGCGTTCCTTTCATGCCCAGAGACCTGGATTCGATGATTCCGGCGCTTTCAAGCTTTCTGAGCGCATTGACGATCACAGACCTCGTGATACCGGAACGATCAGCGATCTTGCTTGCTACCAGCAGACCCTCATTTCCGTCCAACTCGGCGAATATCTGCTGTACCGCTTCTATTTCAGAATACGAAAGAGTTCCTATGGCCATCTGTACGACGGCTCTTCTTCTGGAATCATCCTCGATCTCTATGGTTTTCTTTCTCAGAATCTCAAGCCCGACCACGGTCGCGCCGTATTCTCCCAATATGACATCCGAGTCTCCGAACTCGGGTTTGTAACGTGTGACGATCAGCGTTCCAAGCCTATGGCCTCCTCCAACGATCGGAATGATCGTATGAAGCTTGTCGTAGGTATCATAATCGTACTTGAATATCTCCAACGCCTCTTCAGCACGAAGATTCAAGACTGTTTCCGTGATCTTCAGCAAAGCGTCATTGTATTCGTTAGGAAATTTTTCCATCCCTGTTTCCGGGTCGGTGATCGTGGCGCTGTCAGAGCGAATCTTGTAATGAACGCCGATGACCTTGCCTTTATTATTTGCCAGATAGACATTGGCATCCATCAAATCGCTTAATATCCCGCAAAGATCATTAAAAGAAAAAACACCCGAACTGCTTTCCTGCAATACCCAGTTTAGTTTACGCACCTTTTCAAGGAGCTCCTGTGCCATTTATGTAACCTCCATCCTGATTGTGTTTCAATCAAATTCCACTTTTTTATTATATACCAATATTTTTATAATAAAACATATTTTTTCAATATTTTGAAAATAATATCGACATATAATGTGTCGCTAAAGGAGGTTGTTTTCAGCTAGAGTATGAATCTCTGAACATCCTCTTCCTTCATCCTGTTGGCGAACTTTTCCTTGACGAAGGCGCTGTCGATAATGATCTCTTTTTTTGTATCGTCCGGAAGGTTGAAGGAGATATCCTCAAGGAGCTTTTCCATCGCGGTATGAAGCCTTCTTGCTCCAATATTCTCAGATTGCTCATTCATCAGGTGCGCCATTGTAGCGATTTCTTCGACCGCGTCATCTGTAAATGTCACTTCGACGCCTTCTGTTTCCAGAAGCATCTTATGCTGTTTCAGCAAGGCATTTTCAGGAATTGTCAAAATCTGGATAAAATCTTCCTTCGTTAAGTTTTCCAGTTCGACTCTGATCGGAAATCTACCCTGGAGTTCAGGGATCAAATCAGTAGGTTTGGAGATATGAAATGCTCCGGCTCCAATGAACAGCATATGGTCTGTCTTGACCGGGCCGTATTTTGTGTTGACGACAGTGCCCTCCACGATCGGCAATATGTCTCTTTGAACACCTTCCCGTGAAACATCGGCACCTGAATGATAACTGTTGGTCGAGGCTATCTTGTCGATTTCATCAATGAATATGATGCCGTTTTGCTCAGCGTTTTCCAATGCTTCCGCAGTGACCTGCTCCATGTCTATAAGATTCTGCGCTTCCTGCTCCCTCAATATCTTCCTGGCATCCTTGACACGCATTTTCTTCTTTTTCTTCTTCTGCGGCATCATATCGCCAAATATGCTGCCGAGACTGATGCTCATCCCTTCGTTGCCGAGATCGAGGCTGTTCGTCTGCGGGTTGTCATTGACTTCGATTTCAATATATTGCTCCTCGAGCAAGCCGTCCTTCAACTGCTGCCTCACCTGTTCCCTTGCCAGTTCCACATCCGATTGCTCGGTCGTATGTTCTTCCTTCTGCTCGGTCTTCTGCTGATTCGCCTGATATCCGCCGCCAAGAATGAAATCAAACGGTCCCCGAACACCGCCCGTACCCTGAGCGGGTTTCTTTTTGCCGGGGATTATGGCTTCAATGATCTTTTCATCTACGATCTCATCAGCAATCGAATATTTCTCCTGCAGGCGTTTCTGTTTCATGATCCTGATGGAAGCGTCGACAAGGTCGCGAACCATTGAATCCACGTCTTTTCCAACATAGCCGACCTGGCTGTATTTCGATGCCTCAACTTTGATGAATGGAGCGTCTGCAAGCTTTGCAAGCCTTCTGGCTATTTCGGTCTTTCCTACGCCTGTCGAACCGATCATCAGAATATTCTTGGGAGTGACTTCCTCCCTCATTTCATCAGGCAGCAGATTCCTGCGATATCTGTTTCTCAGCGCTACAGCGACCGATTTTTTCGCACTGCTCTGACCTATGATATATTTATCGAGCGCCTCCACGATTTCTTTTGGAGTCATCTGATATAGTGTTGTCATATTCAACTACCCCCTATAATTTTTCGACAGATATGTTTTCATTCGTATATACGCAGATCGAAGCCGCTATTTTAAGTGATTCCCTGACGATCTCTTCAGCATTCATATCTGTATTTTCAAATAGTGCCTTCGCCGCGGCATAAGCGTAATTTCCTCCGGAACCGATTGCGATGTAATTCTCGTCAGGTTCGATCACTTCCCCGTTGCCGGATATCAGAAGCAGGCTCTCATGATCGGCTGCAAGCATCAAGGCTTCCAGATTGCGCATGACCTTGTCCGATCTCCATGTCTGGGCCAGAGCGACTGCGGCCCTCTTTAGATTGCCTGAATGCTCCTCCAGTTTCTTTTCAAACTTCTCAGTCAATGTGAACGCATCGGCGACGCTTCCGGCAAAACCCGACAGTACCGTGTCTTTATAGATTTTCCTGACTTTCTTCGCTGTCCTTTTCATAACAGCGTTCTGCCCCATTGTCACCTGACCGTCTCCCCCGATGCAGATATCGTTTTCGCTTCGTCTGACTGCTACGATCGTTGTTGCGTGAAACATATGATTTTCCCCCTTTATTCCTTTCATTTCAGATGCTGTTGACATACTGCCGTCACTCTTTATAGCCGCAATTCGGATTGGAGCATGCATACTCCGAGGTTTTGGTTTTCTTTTGTACAAGAAGTGATCCGCATTCCGGGCAGGCTTTGTTTACTGGTCTGTTCCAATACACCTGATTGCATTCCGGATACCCGCTGCATCCGTAAAAAACCTTCCCGGTCTTGCCTTTTCTTGCTATGATGTCTTTACCGCATTTTGGACATTTTACGTCTATCTTTGATACGATGGCTTTGGTATTTTTACATTCCGGATAGCCGCTGCAAGCCAGGAACTCTCCGAACCTGCCGTGCTTGACTGCCATGAAACGCCCGCAAAGCTCGCATTTCTCATCCGTCAGTTCGTCCTCGATCTTGATCTTCTCAATGGATTCTTCCGCGACGACAAGCTCCTTTTCCAGAATGCCGTAAAATTCACTGACGACATCCTTCCAGCACGCTTCCTTGAATTCAATATCATCCAGCTTGTCTTCCATGCCGGCCGTAAATCCGGCGTCAACGATTTCCTTGAAATACTGCTCCATCATTTCAGTGACGACGAACCCCAGTTCAGTTGGTATGAGGGCTTTTTTATCTCTGTTGACATACTTTCTTTCAAGAAGTGTCGCTATGATCGGCGCATAAGTGCTTGGTCTGCCGATGTTTTTTTCCTCCAAATCCTTTACAAGCCCGGCTTCACTGTAGCGGGAAGGCGGCTGCGTAAAATTCTGAACTGTCAGAAGCTCGATAAACGAAAGCTTTTCACCTTCTTCAAAATGCGGCAGCATTTTTTCCTGATCTTCATCAACAGTATTGTCGTATATGCGCAGATAGCCATCAAACTTAAGTTTGGAGCCCGTTGCCCGGAAAGTATACCTGTTGTTAATTATATCCGCGCTGACAGCATCGTAAACAGCCTGGGACATTCTGCTGGCGATAAATCTCGACCAGATCAGCCTGTAAAGATTGAGCTGGTCCTTTGTCAGCGAGTCTTTGATGCTGTCCGGATGAAGATCGACAACACTTGGCCTGATGGCCTCATGAGCGTCCTGGACATCCTTTCGCTTATTGCTGTATACATGATTACCCAAATAATTTTCTGAATATTTTTCTTTTATATATGCGACGGCCGCATCGTTGGCTTCATTGGAGATCCTGACCGAGTCTGTCCTGATGTAAGTGACCAGTCCGATCGTCCCCTTGCCCTTGACCTCTACGCCTTCATAGAGCTGCTGGGCTATGAGCATCGTCTTTTTCGTGTTGAAGCCAAGCTTCGTCGATGCTTCCTGCTGCAGGCTGCTTGTTGTGAATGGCGCATAGGGCTTTCTTGTTTTTTCTTTGCGATCGATCTTCTCCACAACATAATTATCCGGAACGAGCTCTGAAACGATCTTGTCCGCTTCCAATTGATTGCCGGGAGTGATCTTTTTCTTGTCATGCTCTACCAGTTTTGCCTGGAATTGTTTTTTTCCGGCAGAAAGAACCGCTGTGACGGTCCAGAATTCTTTCGGTACAAATGCCAGTATCGCCTTCTCCCTGTCGCAGATTATTTTCAGCGCGGCTGATTGCACGCGTCCGGCACTTAAGCCTCTTTTCACCTTTCTCCAAAGCAGCGGACTGATTTTGTATCCGACGAGCCTGTCCAGAACACGTCTTGCCTGTTGCGCGTCCACCAGCCTGATATCTATTTGTCGCGGAGATTTTATGGCTGCCTGTATCGCATCCTTCGTTATTTCATTGAACACGATCCTGCAGGGCTTTAACTGGTCGATACCGAGCAAATAGGCAATATGCCAGGAAATGGCTTCACCTTCACGGTCAGGGTCTGTCGCGAGCAAGACATTTTTGGCGCCCTTGGCTTCCTTGCGCATTGCTTTTATGACATCGCCTTTGCCCTTAATGGGAATATACTGCGGTTCGAAATTGTTTTCGATATCGATACCGAGCTTGCTTTTAGGCAAGTCCCGAATATGTCCGACAGACGCGACAACTTTATATTTGCTCCCCAGAAACTTGCCGATCGTTTTCGCTTTTGAAGGGGATTCGACTATGACAAGAGATTTTTCACTCATTATACACCTCATTATATCAGATTTCTTCATTACAAGAATTGATTATATTGGGTTCAATATTAATTTGCAATAAATATTTTGCCATGTGCCGATTCAACGACGCCCTTTATTTCCAATACTGCTACGATCGGTCTTGTTTCTCGGACCGGTTTTCCGATCACTAGCGACAGCTGGTCGACAGTCAGCTCGCCTCTTGCTCTCAGTGCTTCACAAATCTGTTTTTCATCTTTGCCCAGCGGAGGGCCTGCATGTCGCGAGTCTTCATTTTTCTCCAAGCCCAATTCGTCTAAAATATCATCGATCCTAATAAGGGGAACGGCTCCATCCTTGATGAGCTTGTTTGTTCCGATGCTGTAAATGCTGTTGATGTTTCCCGGAACAGCATAGACCTCCTTGCCCTGTTCCAGGGCAAAATCCGTTGTGATCAGCGACCCGCTTCCAAGTCCTGCCTCAGCGACAACAACGCAGCGTGAGATCCCGCAAATGATCCTGTTCCTTCTCGGAAAATTTATTGCAAGCGGAGGCACTCCCGGCGGGAATTCTGATATGATCATCCCTTTTTCAACGATCTCTTCCATTAGCCGGCGGTTCGACGGCGGATAGCATATATCGGGACCGCATCCAAGTACGGCTATGGTATGTCCTCCCACAGACAATGCTCCCCGATGCGCGCTGCTGTCGATACCGTATGCCATGCCGCTGACGACAGAAACATCGTGGCAGGCAAGCTTTTCACCAAGGCAGCGCGCTGCCCAAAGGCCATACGCGGTCGCTTTTCTGGCGCCCACGACCGCCACTGCTTCCTCGCAAAAGGCATCACAGGTTCCACGAGTGTAAAGAAGCAGCGGCGGATCATCGATCTTTAATAATCTTTCCGGATACATGCTGTCTCCTATCCTAACGATGCCGATGTCGTTTTTTATACAACTTTCCATGATTTTTTTTGCTGGAGTCAGATTCTTTGGCAGCTGCAGATTTCCGGCTCCGTATATTTCAATACTGGTTCCGTATTTTTCCAGCAGGCTCATCTGTCCGCGCGGCCCAAGACCCTTTATTTCCGTGAGCCAGAGGTCATATATCATATCATCCAAATATTTAGACTCTTCCCTTCTGATTTTCATTCATGACTTGAGTCTCTTATCAAGACTCCTGTAGGTGATCGCTTCAGCAACATGCCATGCCCTGATTTCCTCAGACATATCCATGTCGGCGATCGTCCTTGCAACTCTTACTATTTTTGCATATGCCCTGGCGCTTAACGCAAGGCGGTTGAATGCCTCTTCAAGAAGCTTTTTTGTCTCATTGTCCATCCTGCAATATTTTGCGGCAAGACCGGCCGGCAATTGAGAATTGAACGATATTGCTTCATTTTTATACCTGTCGCGCTGGATTTCATAGGCCGATTCGATTTCTTTGCGCATGGCGGATGTTGACTTATGTTCGTTCCGTCCGTCAAGCTCGCTGAATATCGGCGGGAACACCTCGATATGCACATCGATCCGGTCGAGCAACGGGCCTGAAACCTTTGCCATATAGTTCCGTATCTGCGACATGGAGCAGGTGCATTCCCGCGCCGGATCTCCGTAAAATCCGCAGGGGCATGGATTCATGCCGGCTACAAACAAAAACTTCGACGGATACCTGACGGTACCGCTGCTCCTTGATATGCTGACGCATTCGTCCTCCATCGGCTGCCTGAGTGCTTCAAGGACGCGCCGGTCAAACTCAGGCAATTCATCAAAGAACAGGACGCCGAAATGCGCGAGAGATATTTCGCCGGGCTTTGGATCATGACCGCCTCCGACAAGTGCGGCCCGGGATATCGAATGATGCGGCGCTCTAAACTGGCGGGTGCCGACGATCGGCATCTTTTCTGAAAGCTCGCCGGCGATGCTATATATCTTTGTAACCTCCAGTTTTTCTTCGTATGACATCGGCGGAAGGATTCCGGGCAATCTTTTGGCCATCATTGTTTTTCCCGAGCCCGGTGGTCCTGTCATCAGGATATTGTGTGAAGCCGCAGCAGCGATCTGCAGGGCGCGCTTGACGCTTTCCTGCCCCGCAACATCGGAAAAATCCTCCGTCTGCACCATGGTGACCGCCGTTGAACCTCCTGCAGACTTGAACGGTCTGCTGCTTCCGGTTTCAATAATATCAAATACTTCCGACAGCTCATTGACCGGATAAAGATCCATCTGATCGATTATCGATGCTTCTTCAATATTGCCGGCCGGTAAAATGATACTCCTGAATCCGCTGTTCCTGAGCCCCATGACCAGCGGCAGAGCGCCCTTGACGGTTTGCACCCGCCCGTTCAGCGAAAGCTCTCCCAGACAGGCAAATCCTTTGGCCGAAGTATTTTCCTTAAGCTCTCCGGCTGCAATCATGATCCCGACCGCGATCGGCAAATCAAAATGAGTTCCCCCTTTTCGCATATCCGCAGGAGAAAGATTGATCGTGATTTTCTTAGCCGGAAATTTATAGCCGGCATTTCGTATCGCTGCCCTGATGCGTTCCTTTGATTCGCGTACGGATGTATCCGGAAGGCCAACCACCTGGAATCCCGGAAGGCCGTTCGATAAATCTGTTTCAACGATCACTGCCCGGGCGTCAAGCCCATGAAGCGAACAACTTGCGACTTTTGAAAACATGTGTCTACACTCCATTCAAACTACTAAAAAAGGGACCTACTCTTGTAAATCCCCCTATGCTGTACAGCGATCCGGACTCTCATCATCGCGTCATGTCAAAGCATTCTCAAGATGTCTGCAGTGAACGCCTTTTGAATTTCGAATTATTTCTATGATATCTATGCGGCATTCCCTGCCGGTCATATTATTTTCCATTATATAGTATGCCGCAGTCCGCCTTAGACGGATCCGCTTTTTTGAATTCACAGCCTCGCAGGGCAATCCGAAATCAATGCGGCTTCTGGTTTTCACCTCAATGAAACATAGTACCGGGCCATCAAAAGCAATGATATCGATCTCACCCGTTTTTCTACGGTAATTTGTTTCCGCAATCAGATAGCCATGTTCCTTGAGATATCCGGCTGCCTTTGCCTCTCCCCACCTTCCCAAATCAGTAATGTTTTCTTCTTTGAACTCCATGATTTAATGCTACCATGGCAGGAATAAAATGTCAATTTATGGAATTTCGACCAATTTCGCCATATTCCATATTAAAAGCAATATATGGCAGCTCCGTTCAGCGAACGAGGTCACAAAATTCCTTGTTATGCTTTCGGACATACTTCATTTTATTCACAGCTTCACGGCGACATTTCGCGATAGTCGAACAACAAACCGGGGTGCCGCCCAATCAGGCAGGCCCCCCGGCAATCCAGTCTGTTTCTGTGATATTTCCGTATGTGGATCGATCTCTCTTATAAGGATAAGATCGATACGATCAACGGTATCGTAACGATCGAAAGAAGTGTATTGACAAATACGATCTTGGATGCGAAGTATCTGTCGTTGCCGTATTTTTCGGCAAGGATCGGCGTGCTGGCTGCTGCTGGCATCGCCGTTGCAAGCACCGGAATGCTCAGCAGCATGCCGGAAAGACCGATTGCCCAACAAAGCCCAAAGACCATGAGCGGAAGAGCAACCAGCTTGATCAGACTTTCAGCAACAATGATCTTGTTTGTGAATATATGCGCGAACTTCAGGTCCGCCAGCATCGATCCGACAAAGATCATAGCCAGCGGTGTAGCAATTTTCCCGAGCATATCCAAATATCCCAGAACAGGTCCGGGCATTTTCGCCGCTGTTACAATCAGGGCGAAACCCAGCAGCACCGCAATGATATTGGGATTGACGATCCCCTTCATATGCGCCAAGCTGAATCGGCGATCCCTTTGACTGTCTCTCAGGGAGTGTCTGCCCAAAATGGAAACGCCGTAGGTCCAGGCAAATACGTCATAGAACATATTTATAATAACGATATAAAGCAGACCTTCGCTTCCAAAGAAAATATAACAGATGGGAAATCCCATGAAGCCTGTATTAGCAAATATCGTTGCAAATTCAACAATATCCCGTTCTTTATCTTGGAGTCCCAGCACTCTCGGAACAATAATGGACATTAAAATGTAAAATATATAAAGTCCAATAGAAATACCCAACATCGACACGATATCATACATCATTTCCTTGGAGAATTTAAAAGTGCTCATCGAATGGACAATAAGCGCCGGCATTGACACAAACAGCACCAGATTTCCAAGATCTTCGTTCATATTATTACTTATAAGACGATTCTTTTTACATATATATCCGGTTCCTATCAAAGCAAACAGGATTAAAAACTGACTGTAAATCCCCAATTGTAATCCTTTCCGCCGTTTGAAAAAGCGCTTTCGCGGCATTCTGTCATCGTTCGGATTCACCGGATCATTCCAGGAATCATTTCGAACTTTAACATATTCATATGGCTTCGTCAAGATATCTGGCTTCTTTCCGAATCAAACATAATAGTTGCTCCTTCGATTCGCATACGGATGTATCCGGAAGGCCATCCGCCTGGAATCCCGGAAGGCCGTTCGATTAATCTGTTTCAATGATCACTGCCCGGGCGTCAAGCCCATGAAGCGAACGAGGTCACAAAATTCCTTGTTATGCTTTCGGACATACTTCATCGTGGCAGGATCCCCATGGCCGGGATAGATCGTTATATCGTTGCCCCATTTATCAGCGATATCCTTCATCGATCTTTGCATCTGAGCGGTTGAGCCATCCGCAAGATCGGTCCTTCCAAGATCCACATTGAATATCGTATCACCCGTGAATACGAGTTTGCTTTTTTCGGAGAAAAAGCAGACGCTTCCGCGGGTATGCCCCGGTGTATGAAGCACGACCAGTTCATCTTCATCCATTTGGATCCTGTCACCATGCTCAGGCATGACATCGATATTTTTCTTATAAATATCGCAATCCTCACGATGCAAATATACCTTGCAGCCTGTACAGGCCTTGATTTTATCGACTGCTCCGACATGATCATAATGATGGTGTGTTAAAAGTATGCCGGCAATAGTCAGCTCGAGTTTCCGGATCACAGAAATGTAACGCTCCGGATTATAGCCCGGATCGATCACATATCCGGTGCCGCCTTCATTATCATAAATGACATATCCATTGCTCTCGATATTTCCGCCGATAATGCGCTTTATTTTCATGAGACCTCCATCGCAAACCGCTTATAATTTGATGAAACCGGTTGCCATTCATAAAATTAGTGGTACAATTTATACTACATGATGAAATTATACTTCAAACCATTAATATTTTAAAGGGGAACAGCTTATGAAAGTCGCGGTCATCGGAGCCGGAAAACTTGGAATAAAAATCACTGAAGCACTTCTGGGCGGCGACAATGCCGTCACCCTGATCGATAAAAACGCAGAACTTCTGCAGAAGATCGGCACACAGCTCGATCTGCTGGCAGTCAGCGCCAACGCAAAACAAATAGAGGTATTGAGGGACCTGGATATTAAAAGCTACGATTATCTGGTTGCCGTTACCGATACGGATGAAAAGAATATCGTGATCTGCAGCTTTGCGAAAAAACTCGGATGTCCCAAGGCAATAGCGAGAATCCGGGATCCCGAGCATATGAGGCAGATCGATTTCATAAAAGAAGCAATGAACATCGACTATATCGTCAACCCGGACATGGCCATATCCAACGAGATATTTAAATACCTCCATGAGCAGTACAGCCATTCGAACGTCATTTTTTCAGGCGGAAAAACGGAATTGACGGAGTTTTCGACTGAAAAGCTTCCTGTCATCATCGACAAATCCATCAAGGATATCATCAAGATGCTTGAAAATATGCTGGTGCTAGCAATATCGCGCAAAGGAAAGATCATAATACCCCACAAGGATACCGTCGTTCTTGAGGAAGACTATCTTTACGTGATCGGCGAAAAAGAGAATATCGACAAACTGAACGTCATCGTCCACGATAATTACGCGATGCCTGTCCTTCATAAAGTAATGATCGTGGGTGGGGGAAAAACAGGCCTGTATCTTGCCAAGCAGCTGTCAGAAGTGGACGTCTCGGTCAAGATCATAGAAATAGACCGGGAACGCTGCCAATATTTATCGGAGCATCTCAATGATGTCCTGGTTCTGCATGGCGACGCGACGGACATGAATCTGCTCGAAGAAGAGAATCTTGACGAAATGGACGCGTTCATAACCGCAACAGGCTATGACGAGGATAATCTTCTGCTGGCACTGATGGCTAAGCAGCATGGCATTCCCGATGTTGTTGCCAAGGTCAGCAGAAAAAGTTATGCTGAGCTGATCGAAAAGCTCGGTATCGACATGGCGCTGAATCCGCTTGATATCACTGCCAGCAACATCCTCAGATTCATTCAGGGCTCCAAGCGCATCATCTCTTCCCAGTTGATTCAAGGCCAGGCTGAAATCATGGAAATCGTTGCGGATAAAAACATGCAGATCCTGCATACGCCGATTTCCAGGATCCCGCTGCCGCCGGGCGTTATCATCGCCGCTATAGACAGAGGCGGCGTTATCATTATTCCAAGCGGCGAAACAGAATTGAAAGTCAATGACAGAGTAACTATATTCTGCCTGCTTTCAGATGTCCCAAAGCTTGAAAAGTTGTTGAAATCCGGACACAGCAAGTTTTTCAAATAAGAGAAGGCGGATTTGACGAATGGTTTTAAATTACAGGATGATCGTGAAGATCCTGGGTGTGATATTATGGATAATCTCGGCGTCGATGGTACCGCCTCTGATCGTATCGATGTACTATAACGAAACGCCCGCAATATATTCATTCGCCGCATGTATAGCCATAGGAACAATTGCTGGTATCTTTGCGCAGAAAGTCACCATAAAATCGCATGCCGTCAGGATCCGGGACGGATATGCCATAGCGGCGCTTTGCTGGATCGTGGGCTCCTTGATTGGAGCCTTGCCATTTGTCATGTCAGGTGCGATACCGAGTTTCATTGACGCTTATTTTGAAACAGTATCTGGTTTTACAACCACCGGAGCATCAATTTTGACCGATATAGAGGCATTGCCAAAAGGCATCCTGTTTTGGCGATCGTTCACGCATTGGCTCGGCGGAATGGGAATCCTGGTATTCGTCATCGCACTGCTGCCGGCTCTTGGTATCGGCGGCCAGCAGATCGCCAAGGCTGAAACACCCGGCCCGGTACTGGATAAAGTGTCGTCGAAGATATCTGATACGGCAAAAATTCTGTACCTGATCTATATAGCATTAACTGCAATTGAAATCATCCTGTTACTTCTGGGAGGAATGGGTCCTTACGATTCCTTTGTCCATACCTTCGGAACGATGGGGACCGGAGGCTTCTCGACCTACAATGCCAGCATCGCAGGTTTTAACAGCCTTTATGCAGAAATCGTCATCGGAATATTCATGATCCTCGCCGGCATCAATTTTAATCTTTATTATGAATTGATCAAAGGCAAATGGAGAGAATTCTTCACAGACAATGAGCTGCGGGTTTATTTTTTGATACTTGTCTCCTCAATGCTGCTCATCGGTTTAAATCTCTATTTTACCGGCACTTATGCCTCGTCCGGCGAGACAGCCCGATATACTTTCTTTCAGGTCGCTTCCATAACAACAACTACCGGGTATGCGACAGCCGATTTTGACCTGTGGCCTACTTTCAGCAAAATGCTGCTGTTCATTCTGATGTTTGTAGGCGGTTGCTCGGCATCAACGTCAGGCTCCGTCAAAGTCATTCGCGTGATCATCGCGTTCAAGCTTATAGGCCGCGAAATTTTCCGGAAGCTCCATCCGAGGGCCGTCGTGCCTGTCAAGCTTGACGGGCGTCCGGTCCCTGCAGGAATTGTATCGGCAATCGCCAGCTTCATATTTTTGTATTTTCTGCTATATTTTTTGGGAATGATCCTCATATCGCTTGACGGATATGGGATGGTCGTCTCTGCCAGCGCTGCCGCGGCAACTCTGGGAAATATAGGGCCGGGTTTTGAACTCGTCGGCCCTGTGATGAATTACAGCATCTTCTCTGATCCGGTCACACTGCTGATGTGCTTTCTGATGCTTGCGGGACGTCTTGAATTATTCACGATTATATTATTATTATTGCCTGGCTTTTGGAATCCGGACAGATAAAAGGTCGAAATCTATCTCTCTTTTATGCAGATCGACACCGACGACTTTGATCCTCACCTTGTCACCGATTGTGAAGATTTTTCTTGTCCTGTCACCAATCAGCCTGTATTTTGCCGGCTCGAATCTGTAATAGTCATCTGTCAGAAGCTCAGCCCGCACCATTCCTTCTATCGTGTTTTCTATTTCCACAAAGAAGCCGGATTGAACGACTCCGCTGACAACTCCATCAAAGCTTTCACCTATGCGATAGGACATGTATTCCGCTTTCTTGAGCTTTTCAACTTCCCTTTCGATTTCTTCGGAAAGCTTCTCTCTCTCGGAGGAATGCTCCGCCGCGATTTCCGCCTTGCGTTTGAGTGCCTTTTGTCTCTTGTCCCCGAAGCCGCTGCCGATCGCTTCTTTTATGATACGATGGATCATAAGATCCGGATATCTCCTGATTGGAGAAGTGAAATGGCAGTAATACTTGACACCAAGCCCAAAATGCCCTTCACATTCTGTCGAATAGACGGCTTTCTTCATAGTCCTCAGCATGACCGTATTGATGATATGTTCTTCAACCTTTCCCTCAGCCTGTTCAAGGATCGCATTGAGCGCTTTGACATGAATATTTTCCGGATTCCCTTTTAAATGATAGCCGAAATTTGATACAAATTTACCAAAATCCTGAATTTTTAAAGGATCGGGCTTGCCGTGCACTCTAAAGACAAACGGTATATCCATCCAGAAAAAATGCTCGGCGATGACTTCATTCGCTTTAAGCATGAACTCTTCTATAATGCGATTTCCGATCCTGCGCTCTGCAATCTCCACATCGACAGGTATGCCGGCCTCGTTAAGCGTAATGAACGGTTCATCGAAATCAAAATCAATACCGCCTCTTTCGGTTCTTTTTTTACGCAGAGTCAGCGCCAATTCGCGCATCAAAACGATCGTACTGTAAATATGCCTGTATTTTCCTATCAATTCCGCATCTTCATTTTCAAGCATGTCCGACACATCTGTGTAGATCATGCGCTCGGTCGTTCTGATGACGCTGTTGAAGATTCTGTGTCCCACGGCATTCCCTTCTTTATCCAGTTCCACTTCAACACTGAGCGTCAATCTATCCATTTTCGGATTGAGGCTGCAGATCCCGTTTGACAATTTTTCAGGGAGCATCGGCAGCACCTGATCGATCAGATAGACGCTGCATCCTCTTTCGGCAGCCTCCCTGTCAAGCGCTGAATCCTCGAACACATAATGACTAACATCGGCGATATGGACACCAAGCAAATAATTTCCTCTGTCATTCTTTCGCAGCGATACAGCATCGTCAAGATCCTTTGCATCTGCTCCGTCGATCGTTATGGTCAAAGTATCCCTCAGATCCATTCGGCCAGACAGATCCGCCGGATCTATCACAGGAGAGATCTGTTCGGCTTCAAGCATGGCTTTGTCCGGAAATTCCTCAGAAAGCTTGTACTGTCTTATCAGCCCCTTGATGTCGTTGCCTGCTTCTCCGCTTTTACCAATGATTTCTATGATTTTTCCCTGTGCGTTCTTAGCTCCTTGAGGCCATGCGGTGATTTGAGCGACGACCTTGTCTCCGTCTTCTGCGGTTTCAAAATGGTTTTCCGAGATGAAAATATCTTCCTGCAGTTTAGGATCGTCCGGCTTAACAAAGCCATATCCCTTTTGGATATATAGCGTTCCTATCACTTCATCATGAGCTCTTTTCAGGATTCTGACTATTTCTCCTTCCCTGCTGCGCCCCGGACCGGATGATTCTTTCAGCCGGGCCATCACGATGTCGCCGTTCATGGCGCCGCCGATTTTCCTGCTTCCGATAAAGACATCTCCTTCAGGACCGCTTTCAGGAACCACAAACCCGAATCCTTTTTTATGGCGCGACAATACGCCTGTGACAAGTCCAAGTGCCTCCGGCATGACATATTTCCCTTTTTTGGTTCTGGCCACTGCCCCTTCACGTTCCATTTCATCGAGCAAGGAAACAAGTTGTGCCGCTTCGCGTCCTTTTAATCCAAATTGATTCACAATTTCGATATCTGATAAGGGTTTATAATTCTTGCCTGTCAGTAAATCAAGAATGCGATCTCTGGTATCCATACCGTCACCTCTTTTTTAAAAAAGGAAGCTGCGGCGCAGCTTCCTTTTTGATTTAAAATTTATTAGTTGAACATCAGGAATATGGGAACGAATACGACCGATACGATCGTCATCAGCTTGATCAGGATGTTGATCGATGGACCGGATGTATCCTTGAAAGGATCGCCGACCGTATCTCCAACAACAGCCGCCTTATGAGCCTCGCTGCCTTTTCCTCCGTGATGTCCCTCTTCGATGTATTTCTTTGCGTTATCCCATGCACCGCCTGCATTGGCCATCATGATCGCGAGCAGCACACCTGCCGCCAAAGCGCCTGCCAATAGTCCGCCCAACGCTTCCACACCCATCAGGATGCCGACAGCGAGAGGGGCGACAACGGCCAGGAGTCCGGGCGCCAGCATTTCTTGAAGCGCCGCCTTTGTACTTATATCTACGCACCTGGCATAATCAGGCTTCGATGTGCCTGCCATGATACCCGCATCTTCCCTGAACTGCCTTCTAACTTCCTCAATCATCTGGAAAGCGGCTTTGCCGACAGAGTTCATGGTCAGAGCCGAGAAGAAGAACGGAAGTGCCGCACCGATGAATAATCCGCCGACTACCATTGGATTAAGCAAATCGATGACTTTTAAGCCTGCAACCTGAGAATATGAGGCGAACAGCGCCAGTGCTGTCAAAGCGGCTGAACCGATCGCGAATCCCTTTCCGATAGCAGCCGTTGTATTGCCGACCGCGTCAAGCTTATCCGTGATTTTTCGAACTTCTTTAGGCAGATCGGCCATTTCAGCAATACCGCCGGCATTGTCCGAGACAGGACCGTAAGCATCTACCGCAACGACCATGCCTGTTGTAGAGAGCATTCCGACTGCCGCCAGGGCAATGCCGTAAAGTCCTGCGAAATTATAGGATATGATAATACCTGCCACAATAAACAGGACCGGCCAGACGGTCGAAAGCATTCCGATGCCGAAACCGCTGATGATCGTCGTAGCGGGGCCGGTTTCGCATTGCTGCGCGATGCGCTTGACATACTTATAATCTCCAGAAGTATAGATTTCAGTCAACTTGCCTATGACGATGCCGACTACAAGACCGGCGATGATGGCAAATGCATAGTTAAATGTACCGAAGAATGCATTGCTTAAAATGAAGGAAGCGACTACGACAATGGCGCCGCTGATATATGTCCCTCGGTTCAATGCTGAGGCAGGATTGGAATTCTCATTGCCGCGAACCAGCATAATGCCGATGATCGACGCAAAAATACCGATCGCCGACAGGACCATCGGGAATATGGCGCCCAGTCTCGGATCGAAGGCTGTGCTTGTAAGTGCAAGAATC
>DIEM01000040.1:13315-81539 GCA_002418625.1 Firmicutes bacterium UBA5774 | reverse complement strand
GGGAAGCCGGCGCCGAGGCCGTTGGCCAGCGTCATGACATCAGGTTGCACATTGTACTTTTGGAATGCAAACATGGAGCCTGTTCTGCCTATGCCGCACTGGACCTCGTCAAATATCAGCAGTGCGTCATACCTGTCGCAAAGTGACCGGGCAGTGCGAAGATATTCCTCGGCAGCAGCGACGATGCCGCTTTCACCCTGGATCGGCTCAATGAAAACGCCGCAGACTTCATTGTTCATAACTGTTTTCAAGGCTTCGATGTCATTGAAATCGACCTGGACGACCCGATCGATCAATGGTCTGAATTTTTCCTGATATTTTTCCTGCCCGGTAATTGAAAGGGCGCCCATCGTTCTTCCGTGAAAGGAATCTTTCATATAAATAATGATGTCTTTACTCGGCGTTCCGGACATATGGCCGTGCTTTCGCGCGATCTTGACGGCGGTTTCGTTGGCTTCGGCGCCGCTGTTGCAGAAAAATGACCTCTCAAGACCCGACAATTCAGCAAGCCTTTTGGCGAGCATGATCTGGTTGCTGTTCCAGTAAAGATTGGAAATATGCATAAGATTTTTGCTCTGGTCTGCTATCGCGTCTGTGATGGCGGGGTGGCAGTGGCCCAGACAGTTGACGGCTATGCCGGCTACAAAATCCAGATATTTATTGCCTTCGGAATCGAAAAGCCAACTGCCCTCACCTCTGTCGAAGACCCTGTCGATCCGGTTGTAGCTGTTCATCAGAAATAGATTGTCCATGTGATCTCTCCTTGCTTGCGTGCCGTCGCACGGTGCGGATCCGGCTCGGGCTGATTCATAAAAAAAGTAAAGTCGTATAGTTGAATAAACATTTAATAATTATACGCGCATTTTTATAAATATGCAAGAACAGTTGATCTGCAAGAAATGCAGCTATGCAAGGACAGTTGACCTGCAAGAATTGCTGATCTGCAAGAACTGTTGACTGGGATTTGGTGATTTTTGGCTGAGGTCCCGAGCGCCGGCTGAGGGAGGAGCTATTCGTTCCGGATGCTTTCGAGAGCGCTCATGCGCATGGCACGCCGCGCGGGGTAGTAGCCTGAAACAACGCCGATAAGTGTGGAAAAAGCCAGGCTGGCAATGACGAGCCACCAGGGTATCAGGGAGATCGTTGTTCCGTAGCCGCCGATATTGCCCAGAAGCCCCTGCATGATGCCGCTCAGAAGCGTATTCATAAGAAGGGAGATGACGAAGCTGAAAACGATGCCGACGACGCCTCCGATAAAACCGATCAGGCCGGCTTCCAGCAGGAATAGGCTGCGGATATCCGTCAGATTGGCTCCCATGACCTTCATGATGCCGATTTCTCGTGTTCGCTCATAAATGGACATGATCATCGTGTTGGTTATTCCGAGGGCGGCGACAAGGAGCGAAATGGCGCCGATGCCGCCGAGTATGCCCTGGATGATGCGTGCCGTGTCCTGCATGGCCTTGAGCCAGTCGCTCAGGCTGTTGGTCTGGAATCCCATTTCCCGGATCGCTTCGCTGACATCCTGTACCTTGTTGATATCCGTGACGTAAACCTTGACCAGGTCATAGGCCTGCGTCCCGGCGGTGGTTTCGTGCCTGGCCTTTTTAAGATCCGCCTTGATCGTGCGCAGCGTATCGATATTCATATAGACGTTGTAGGCGGATTCGTCGTTGGGATTGGCGAGGATGCCGATGCCCTTGGCCTTGTAGAGTTTGTAGTTTACGGGCTCTCCGGGTTCGACATAGGGATTTTTCTCACCATAGTTCATATCGCCGGTCATCAGAAGTTTATTTGTGAGGACATCGACCTGAGCTTCGCCGGACCATGAACTGTACAGTGTTTTTTTGGGGTTGTAGAACCAGATCGGGACTTGATTGCCAAAAACGACCGAGAATTTATCGTCCTTAAGAAGCAGCCGACCGTCCTGGATGTCATAATCGGCTTTCGCCATAAAATCCGGGTCGATGCCCATGACATTGGCCCCGGCGATATATTTGCCAATGGCAAATTTCAAATACTCCTGGAGCACCGGGGAAACCGTCTCGACATGCTTCATTTTCTGAAACTGCGCGACTGCGAGGTCGTCGAGCGTTCCTGACGTTTCCTGATCCATGCCTGGTTTGCCCATGCCGGGGTAATAGCCGCCGTTCCCCATGACGTCTATGATATGCAAATTGCCGTAGCTTTCGATCTGTTGCCTGAAATTCTCGCTGAGCCCGAAACCCAGCGAGAGCATGACGATAATGGCGCTTGTGCCTACGACGACTCCTATTATGGCGAGTATGCTTCTTGTCCGCCTTCGCAGAAGATTGCGAAAGCTCAGCCTAATAAGATCAATCCTGTTCATCCAGCACTTCCATCGCTTTCTCTTTTCTTTTTTTGCGGATCTTCCTGAATATTCCGAAGCCAATGGCCGCAGCGGCTGCCAGAACGCCTCCGATGACATATGGAAGCTTCCCGGAACCCGCGTCTTCAGGCGGCATCATTCCGGGATCCTCAGGCATCATCGGCATTTCCATGACATCAAAGGAAAATTCCTTGACCAGTGTCTGTTCGTTGCCCGCCTGGTCCTCAAAAGTAAAAGTGACGGCTCCCGTCATCTGGCCGGGTTCGTTGGGAATAAATCCGAAATCGTAATAGTCGTTCTTGCCTGCTTCCATGTTGCCGACATAATAACTGGTGGATTCCATTGTGGAAAAATTGCCCTCTGCGCTGACGCGCAGATTGTTCAGTACGGTCTTGCCCATATTGTAGAATTGGACGGAGACACTCATTGGCTGTCCCGCAAACAGGTCAGGCGGAGCGACGATATCGTCGACGACGAGCCGTGTTTCCTGCATGACGGGGATCGATATGATGTCTTCGGCCTCAAAAGAGTTGCCGGCTCCGTCCTCGTAACTCATTTTAACATTGATTGCGCTGGTTTTTTGCTCTGCGGTGGGCTTGACGCTCAAATCGATGTTTTTCGTCGCTTTTGCTCTTTTGGAAATTCCGCTGATATAGAAGGAATTGCTGCTGTTGTATGGGATGAAAGTCCCGTCTTCCGCGGTGAGCGTGATCTTTATATTTGAAAGATCCAGTGCGCTTGTATTGTAAAGCGTCAATGAGAGCTGAACGATATCGCCGGCCTGGACATAGGAGCCGCCGTAATTATATCTGTTGACGATCAACTGAGGTGTTTTTGAACCCGAAGCGGAGCTTGCGTAGACTCCAGTGTACTGTGTCACTGCATTGTCCGCCGCGTCAGCGCCGGAAGCCGGCTGAACGGTGATTTCGATGGGATAATATTTTTCCTCCGATTTGGCAGGAATATGGAAATTGATCGAATATGAACCGCTTCCGCCGGCGGGGATCGAGGCTTCAATGAAGATATTCTTCGTCTTGTTGATGATTCCATCACTGCCGGCGGCGGATACTTTGATGTTTTCGAGCGGCCGGCTGCCGCGGTTTGCCACTGAGAATGCCAGTGTGAAATCATCTCCGGCTTCGACCTGGCCGGGAATACTGATGGCGGTGATGTCCACGTCGCTGATGAATTGTGATCCGCCGGCCTTTACGGGGACATACAGCGTCTGTGAGAAACTGGCCGCATTGCCGCCGGCATCCTTGCCGGTCACAGTGATGCCGATCGGATAGCTGCCGCTTTTCAGGCTATCATCTGCCAGAATCGGAAATTCAGCCGACTTGGTGCTATTTCTGCTGAGCGTTCCAATCAGATAGCTGGTACCGGCATTGTCGAGAGTCAATCCGTCAGGCAGCGTGCTGAGCGTGACCTCCACTGCGCTGAGCGAGGTGTCTCCCCTGTTTTGGACAGACAGGGTCAAATCGTTGGAACGGCCGGCGATAATGCCCTCGGTGCTGTCGAACGTATGGGAGATCTTGACGGCAGGATTGTAGGTCTCGATTTCTTCCTCCTGGTATCTGACGCGTACGCTGGCATTGAATTCATCGCTTCCGTCAGCCCAAACCGCTGTTATCGGAACGGTATAATAGCCGGATGAAGCACCCTCGAGATCGATCTTGAAGGAAACGGTCGTGGAATCTGAAGCGAGAACCGAGACCGTGAACTCGCTGTTGGAGATAAAAAATGAAGAGGTGTCGGCAGTGACCGCTATACCTGTGATTTCAGCTTCGGTATTGTTTGTGAGAACAATGGACAGGGTCGCCCTTCCGTCTTCATAGCCGCTGGCAAGGCTGGGCTGGGAGAGTGTGATGTCTTCATCCGCCGCATGGCAGGGCGGTGAAATGGCTGCGGAAGCGATGACGAGGCTGATGGCTGCCGCCAGGCTGATGATTTTATTCTTCGTCGTTTGGGTTCTTGTCCTCATGTCTGTTGTATTCCTCCCTGGATTTGATATTGATGATATTGCCGTCTTCCAAGGTCACGATCTTGTCGGCGCATCTTGCGATGCTGCGGTCATGAGTGACGATGATCAGCGTTTGCTGGTTCTCCCTGGCCATTCGGATCAGCAGATCCAGAATATCCTTGGAGGTATGGGTGTCAAGATTGCCTGTGGGTTCGTCGGCGAAAATGATTTTGGGATTGCCGACGATGGCGCGGGCGATGCCGACGCGCTGCTGCTGTCCGCCGCTCATGCGCGGCGGCGTACGGTTTTCGAAGCCTTTGAGGCCTACCATTTCCATGATCTTCCGTGAACTCCTTTCACGTTCAGTTTTTCCGATTCCTTGGAAAATCAGCGGAAGGCTGACGTTTTCAAGAGCAGTCAGCATTGGAAGAAGATTATAGGACTGGAAAATGAAGCCGATATTCTTTTGGCGAAAGAGCGTGATCTGCTCTTCGTTCAGTTTGTGGACCGGTATCCCGCCTATGTGGATATCGCCCTTTGTCGGCTTTTCGAGGCCCGCGAGCATATTGAGGAAAGTCGACTTGCCGGAGCCGGACACGCCGAGAAGGCACACGACTTCCCCCCTGAAGATCTCGAGACTGACCGAGTCCAGGGCGACGACTTTCTCATCGCCCATTCGGTACACCTTCTTCAGGTTGTTCACTTCTATCAGAGCTTTGATTTTATTCAGCTCCCTTCAATGGATTGAAAATTAGATGGACAGTATCTTATTTAGCGCATTGAGCCACTCGGATGGATCTGCGTCGCTGGGCATTCGCCAGTCGCCGCGGGGGGAAAGGCTGACCGAGCCGACTTTTGGACCGTCGGGAATACAGCTGCGCTTGAATTGCTGTGAAAAAAATCTTCTATAGAAATGGATCAGCCATTTCTTCACTATATCCTCGCTGTAATCGCCGGCGAAGGTCATCTTCGCGATATAAAGCAGTTTTTCCGGCGGCATGCCGCAGCGGATCGAATAGTACATGAAGAAATCATGAAGGATATAGGGACCGACGTTATCTTCCGTCTTTTGCGTGATATTTCCTTCTTTGTCAGGCGGCAGCAGTTCGGGGGAGATGGGTGTATCCATGATGTCCTGAAGCGTTGCGCGCAAAGTGCCGTTATTTTTGCTGAAAGTCGGATCTTCTCCGGGACCGCTGAGTTTATTGTCCATGATCCAGTTGATGACAAAACGCACAAGCGTTTTGGGAATGCTGGCGTTGACCCCGTACATCGACATATGATCGCCGTTGTAGGTGCTCCAGCCAAGAGCGATCTCGGAAAGATCGCCGGTGCCTACGACGAGGCCGCGTTCCTTGTTGGCCAGGTCCATCAGGATCTGCATGCGTTCTCTGGCCTGGGCGTTTTCGTAGGTGACATCATGCACGGCAGGATCGTGTCCTATATCCCTGAAATGCTGGAGCACCGCATCCCTGATCGGGATCTCGCGGATGTCGGCGCCAAGAAGATCCATTATCGACAGCGCATTGGCATAGGTTTTGTCTGTCGTGCCGAAGCCGGGCATTGTTACAGCAATGATGCAGGAGGGATCCTTGTCCAGCAGCTTGCACGTTTCCGCGCATACGAGCAGCGCCAGTGTGGAATCGAGGCCGCCTGATATGCCGACGACGATTTTTTCCGAATGCGTATGTTCAAGCCGTTTGGCGAGACCTGCGGTCTGGATGCTGAAGATTTCCCTGCAGCGTTCGCCGATGGTGTATTTGCCGCTGGGGATGAATGGATTTTTCGGATACGTCCTGAGGAGTCGTCCAGTTTCTGTATCAAGGACGGGCACCGGTTGAAGAGGCACATGGCTGAAGGCCTGGCGGCTGCTGTAGGCGGAGGTGCATTCCTCGAAATTCTGGCCGTAGGTCCGTTCAAAGCGGAGCCGTTCGTAATCGATTTCTCCGTATGTTATGGATCCTTCTCTTGCGAAGCGCTTGCCGGAGGCAAGCAGAACGCCGTTTTCCGCAATGACGGCATCGCCGCCGAAAACAAGATCGGTAGTGGATTCATGAACGCCCGAGGAAACATAGACATAGCCGCAGATATTTTTTGCGCTTTCGTGGAGCACGAGATTCTTGCGGTATTCGGCCTTGCCGACCATTTCGTTGCTGGCCGAGGGATTCAGGATGACATGCGCACCGTTGAGCGATAGATGGGCTCCGGGAGAAATGGGGACCCAGAGGTCCTCGCAGAGCTCGATCCCGAGCTTGAGGCCGCTTTCTTCGTCGGCGAAGATCAAATGCCCGAAGGGAATATCGTAATCGAAGAGCCGGACGCTCCTGATCTCCGCAGCGATCTTGACGCCTGAGGCAAACCATCTGGCCTCGTAGAATTCCCTGGAGTTGGGCATGAACATCTTGGGTACGATGCCCCTGATCACGCCGTTCTGTAAAAGCGCCGCGCAATTGAAGTAATTATTTTCAAGTTTCATATAAAATCCCAGCACGACTGCTGCTTTGAATTTTCTGGTTTCCTCTGCGATCCTTTTAAGGTTCTCCAGTTGTTTTTTATAGAGGAATTCCTGGTAGAACAGGTCGCCGCAGGTGTAGCCCGTGATGCAAAGTTCCGGAAAAAGGATGATTCCGGCGCCGTTGAGGGCAGCTTCGTCCATGGCGGACAGGATCTGGACAGTGTTGTATTCGGTATTGGCAACTTTCAGCTTCGGCGTCACCGCCGCGGATCTGACTAAACCCAACTTGTACATATAAATCACTCCGTTTTTCGCCCTGGTTCCGGCGGGGCCGGAACTGAATAATCAGGCGCTGCATTAAGTATAGACGATTAAAGCTCGAAAAAAGTTTCAAGGAACGGAAAATTATTTTCGGAAGAGGCGGACGGGCTCGCCGCGCCGCGCGCGAAGGCATGGAATGCCGGCTTCCATGCAATATTATATATCAGTTCTGCGGATAAATGAAACAAAATAAAATAACAATATATGGATATAATAGAAAATAATTACAAATAGTAGCAAGCCGTTATTGCTAACCGGCGCCCCACTGATATATAATGACTGAAGAAAGGCGTTTTGCCGGGAAACCGGCTTTAGTTTACGGGAGGGATAATTTTGAAAAAGACTTTTGTAACGGATCTCAGGGTCGATGAAGATATACAGGATTTTTTTATTGTTAAAAGTTTCGCGCTAAAAATAGGCGCGAATAAGAAGCAGTATCTGGATGTCGTTCTGGGAGACAAGAGCGGAGATGTTTCAGGCAAAAAATGGGATGTGGCGGATGCAGAGGCAGCCAGCTACGAAGGCATAGGAGAGGGAGAGATCGTCAAGATCAGGGGCAGCGTCACCGAGTGGAACGGCGCAAGGCAGCTCAGGATCGTCAAGTTGAGAAAGCTCAATGAAACGGAAAATCCCGAATTGGCGGACTTTATAAAAGCGGCTCCGGAGAGCGCGGACAACATGCTGGGATTCATCAAAGGCTGCGTTGCGGCAATGAAGGACGAGGACCTTAAGGCACTTTGCTTCAGGGTGCTTGAGGACAACAAAGTCAAGCTGCGATATTATCCGGCGGCGGCGAAGAACCACCATGCCGAGATGTCCGGCCTGCTCTACCATATCAAACGCATGCTGGAGCTGGCGGAACGCGTCTGCGATGTTTACGACATCCTGAACAGGGACCTTGTCGCCGCCGGTGTCATTATCCACGACATCGAAAAGCTGAACGAGATGGAGTCCAACGAGCAGGGAGTTGTTTCATCATATACGTTTGAGGGACAGATGCTCGGGCATTTGGTGCAGGGCGTCAAGGTCATAGACCGCCTGGCTGATGAATTGAATTTGAGCCATGAAAAAGCGATCATGCTTGAGCATATGATGATTTCTCACCATTACGAGGCGGATTATGGAAGCCCGAGAAAACCGCTGTTTCCCGAAGCGGAGATTCTCCACTACCTGGATATGATAGACGCAAAAATGTATGATATGGAGGAAGCCCTGGCATCCACGGAGCCGGGCACCTTCTCGGACAAGGTCTGGACCATGGACAGCAGAAGACTTTACAAATCCAAGGAGATTCAGCCGGAATCGAAACAAGGCTGAATCGGAACGGAGCTGCATGAAGATCGCGAAAGAAGTCGAGGAAATCATGGAGCGGCTCGAGGCAGCCGGATATGAGGCATATGTGGTCGGCGGCAGCGTCAGGGACGCGCTGCTCGGCCGGGAGCCGGGCGACTGGGACGTGGCGACCGGCGCCCCCGCGGAAACCGTCACAGCCCTGTTTCCGCGCACCGCTCAGATCGGCGCCAGGTTCGGCATTGTCAAGGTGATATGCGGCGATCTCGCGGTGGACGTTGCCGCCTACAGGATAGACGGACCCTATTCGGACTGCCGAAGGCCGGATCGGGTCGTTTTTACGGGCGATCTTGAAAAGGATCTGCGCCGGCGGGATTTCACTGTTAACGCAATGGCCTACAGCCCGGTCCGCGGCTTTGTGGACCCGTTTGGAGGCCGCAGGGACCTGGAAGCCGGCATCATCAGGGCAGTCGGCGATCCCGGGCAGCGTTTTCGGGAGGACGCGCTTAGGATCCTGCGGGGCGTCAGGTTCTCAGCTCAGCTTGGATTTGTGATCGAGGCTGCCACGCTGTCGGCGATGGAGAGATTGGCGCCGCTTCTGAAGAACATAAGTGCCGAAAGGGTCCGGGAGGAACTCCGCGGAATACTGCTTGCGCCGAATGCAGGCGCGGGCATTCGCCTTTGCAGGGATATCGGCATATTGCATTATATTCTGGGCGGCGCCGCCGCCATGCTTGACGGAACGGAAAAAAAAGCCCTTGAGGCTTTTCTGGCAGGCATCGACGGCATGGAGCCCGACTGGCACGTCAGGCTCGGATTGCTGCTAATATGCATGAACGGGATCCGGGCCGTCGCGGCGATAGAAAGCCTGAAGCTGGACAATGCAGCTGCCGGAAAGCTTGCAGCAGCCGTCACGCTGGTGCCTGAACTGGATGCCGTCGATGACAAGGCGGCTCTGAAGAGCTGCATGAGCCGCCACGGACGTGAAGCCTGCGCCTTTGCCGAGCGTCTGGCCGGCATGGCGCTCGAGCTTGGCATGCCGATTTTCAGCGGGGACGCAGGGGCGAGGGACAGAAGAAAGGAACGGCTGCGCTGGGCCGAAGAAATAGAGCGCGATCATGAGCCGGTTTTATTGGGTGAGCTTGCGGTCAACGGAAACGACCTGATCGCTGCCGGATTCGAAAACGGCAGGGAGATCGGCTCGTTGCTCAACAGGCTTTTGGAACTTGTCCAGCACCGGCCTGAATACAATGAAAAGGAATTGCTGCTGGACAAGGCGGCGGAATATGCAAAGGAATCAAATGGCAGAGAAAAAAGGCACGATCAGGGACGTCATATATTATAACGATGCCAACAGTTACTCGGTGCTCGAGGTGGCGGACGGTGACGACGTTTTTGTTGCAGTCGGATACCTTCCTGCCGCGGACCGCGGCAGGACGTTTTTGTTTATTGGTGACTGGAGAAAGCACCAGACCTATGGGGAGCAGTTCAGCTTTGTCGAATACCGGGAGGAGATGCCCAAAACAAGCGATGGCATAACCGGTTTTCTGTCATCCGGGGTACTCAAAGGCATCGGCAAAAAGACGGCTCAGAGCATCGTCGCAAGATTCGGCGACGAAACCTTTTCAATTATCGAGCACCAGCCGGAAAGACTGACGGAAATCGACGGCATAGGCCATGTCAAGGCCGCCGCCATCAGCGAAGCCTTTCAGGCGCACAGGGAACTGGCCGAAATCTCGCTGTTTTTTCAGCGCTTCGGAATCGGCGCAGATAAGGCCATGAAGCTTTACAACATTTATGGCTCGGACACGATCAATGTCGTATCTGAAAATCCATTCAAACTTGCGGAGGAGGTGGCGGGCATAGGCTTCAGAAAAGCCGACGCCATCGCCGCGAAGATGGGCATGCCCCACGACGACGAGTACAGGATCGCCTGCGGAGCGATGTACGTGCTGAATCGCAGTGTCGGTGAGGGGCATACTTTCCTGCCGAAGAACGTTTTCTGCGAGCGGGCGTCGGAGCTGCTGGAGGTTGCGGCGGATGCCGTAGAAGACGTCATTACCCAGATGGTGTTCACCGGTGAACTGCACATGGAAATGCTCGAAAATCGGCAGGTTGTATTTCTGACGCCGTATTTTGTCGCAGAACAGAATGTCTGCAGGAATCTCATAGCGCTCAGCGGCAGCGACCTCAAACCGATCAAGGCGGATATCGGCGAACTGATCCGCATTACTGAAAACCAGACCGAAAAATATCTGGCCGAAAACCAGCGTGAAGCAGTCGTCGCAGCGGTCAGCAACGGGGTCTGCGTGATCACGGGCGGCCCGGGAACCGGCAAGACGACCATCATCAATACGATCATGAAGATATTTGAGTTCAGCGGTCTAAGGGCGGCCATCGCAGCTCCGACAGGCCGGGCCGCCAAGAGGATCACCGAGACCTCGGGATATGGCGCGAGCACGATACACAGGCTGCTGGAATATTATTATTCGGAGGATGAGAGCCGGCCCAGGTTCGGCAAAAATAACGAGGATCCATTGGATTTTGACGTCGTCATCATCGACGAAGCCTCCATGGTGGATATCCTGCTGATGAACGGGCTCCTGGCCGCCATACGGCCCGGTACGAGGCTCATCATAGTCGGGGACTCTGACCAGCTGCCGCCTGTGGGTGCCGGAAACGTCCTTCGGGATATCATCGACAGCGAGGTCATCCATACGGTCAAATTGACGGAGATATTCCGGCAGGCCAGGGAAAGCATGATCGTGGTCAACGCGCACAGGATCTATAAAGGAGAGTATCCCTATTGCAATGAAAAGGATAAGGATTTCTTCCTGATGCGCAGAAACAGCGAAGCGACAGTCCTTGAAACCATCAAGGAGCTTTGCAGCAGGCGGCTGCCCGATTATTACCGGGACTGCGATTCCGTCAGGGACGTGCAGATATTGACGCCGAGGCGTGAAAAGCTTCTCGGCAGCAAGAATCTCAACAACGAGCTTCAGAAGATCCTGAATCCGCCCTCTCCTGAACGTCACGAGAGGCAATTCAAGGAAATCGTCTTCAGGGAAGGCGACAAGGTCATGCAGATCCGCAACAACTATCAGAAGGAGTGGAAGCGGCAGGAGGATTTCCAGAGCGGTCAGGGAGTATTCAACGGAGACGTGGGGTATATCCATACGATCGATACCGATACCAATATCGTAACAGTCGTGTTCGAGGACAGCAAATTTGTCCAATATGATTATGCGGATTTTGATGAATTGGAACTCGCCTATGCGGTCACAGTCCACAAAAGCCAGGGAAGCGAATTCCCGATCGTCATCATGCCATTGGTCTGGTTTCCGCCGATGCTGGCGACAAGAAACCTGCTTTATACGGCAGTGACGAGGGCCAGGCAGGCTGTCGTCCTCGTAGGCTCCGAACATATCATGCATGAAATGGTGGACAACAACCGGATCATCGAAAGATATTCAGGACTGGGTGCCAGACTCCGGAAATTTCTGCCATGACGGACCGCCGCCAAAAGATCCGTGCTGGCGCTCGCAAGTTTAGCCGCGCGCTTCTGGAGCTGGCCTATCCGTCCGGCATCTACTGCATCTGCTGCGGCAGGCCGATCCCGGACAGCCAGCCTTATGCGCTCTGCGGCGACTGTATGATGAGCATCCGTTGGGCAAACGGCAGGACCTGCGAAAAATGCGGCAAAATACTGCAGGACTGGTACGCGCCTGATCTCTGCCTGGACTGCAGGCTGGCCGACCGGCGGTTTGAACGGGGCTTCAGCTGCGTTCTTTATGCCGAGCGGGAAAAAATGCTTGTCCATCAGCTCAAATACGGTAAAAAAGGATATCTTGCCAGGAAAATGGCGGATATCATGGCGGACAGGCTCGCAATCGAAGAATTTTCGCCGGAATTGATCGTTCCGGTGCCGATGCACAGGCGCAAGGAGCGGCAGCGGGGCTACAGCCAGACGGCGCTCATGGCGGCCGCCTTATCCGAAAGGACCATGATCCCCTGGAAGCGGAACGTGCTTATCAGGATCAGGGATACCGATCCGATGAGCGGGCTGTCGCGAAAAGCAAGAATAGCCAATATGCAGGATGCGTTTGCGGTGCCTTGCGGCGCGGAGGCATTTATACGGGGCCGGGAGCTGCTTCTTGTAGATGATGTTTTTACGACAGGGAGCACGGCGGACGCCTGCGCGGCGGCGCTGACGGACAAGGGGGGGAAATGTGTGTATTTGATGGCTTTTGCGGCCGGCGCCAATGAAAAGCCGGATTGAAGCGCCGAAAACAGGGTAAAAATCAAACGATAAGCAGGTGTCCGGGCCGCCCGGGTCTGTGGTTGCAAGTCCAGGCCAGCTGCGGGCGAAGGGACCCACGTAAACCATCCGCAGGGCGGGTGGCGAGCATGGCGCAGTTTAGATGTAAGTCCTGCAGGATCTATATTAACCCTGCAGGCGGGTGTGGGGGCAAAGACCAGGTCAGCCGGGCGGTCCGGACATCTGCTTATTCAACTTATCCACAGGTCGTTGATGAAGGGATATGAATGATAAAAAAATTGGAACAACAAAATAATGCATATTTATGCAAATGGCGAAAGCTTTATATTACAGCATCCAGACGGATTATTGTCGAATGGATGTGAATATTGATCGATATATTGTCGATAAAATTGTATCCACATGGGAAAGATTGAAATTCCAATTATACACAGACTTATCCACACTATAAACAATGCGGTCTTGATGTCAGAATATTTGAAATATCAACGTATAATGTATACACGAAACGACCTTGTATAAAACTTGTTTGAATCCCAGTGAATAATTAATTTGCGAAATTAAAGGAATATTTGATCGAAATAGAATATAATGAATTAACAAGTTATTGTTTTTTATAGGCAACATAAGAGTAGCTAATAAGGGGGTTAAGGTAATGAAAGTAATAATTACGAGTAAGAACTTCAACGCTAGTGAGCATCTGAAGGATACGATCGAGAAGAAATTTGGTCGGCTGGGGAAATATTTTTCGGATGACATCGTAGCCAATGTTACGCTGGCGATGGAAAAGGAAAGGCAGACCATGGAAACGACCATCAATGCCAAGGGGACGTTTTTCCGGGCCGAAGAGACCGGAAACGACATGTATGTCGCAGTAGACAGCATCATTGACAAGCTGGCTTCCCAGATGTCGAGATTCAAGACTAAGCTTCAGAAAAAGCATAAAGAGCATAAAGAGGTCATGTTTGCCGAGCTGCCTGAGGAGAAGGACGCTGAATACGAGGAGGTCAAGGTCGTCAGGAGCAAGAAGTTCGAAATCGCTCCGATGCACGCTGATGAAGCGATCATGCAGATGGAACTTCTGGGTCATAACTTCTTTGTTTTTCTCAACATGGAGACGGATAATGTAAATGTTGTATATAAAAGAAAGGACGGCAGCTTTGGCCTGCTTGAACCTACATATTGATCAACTGAATATATATGGAAAAGAGCTCCCTCGTGGGGGCTCTTTTCCGTCGGATTATATTTTATGCGCCATTTATGGAAAAAATGTTGAACTGGCCCCGATAATTATTATACAATAGTTAGAAGCAGGGATTCATTGGATTTTCGGGCAAAACCGCGAAAGGACAGACGGGTATGCAGGAGTTTTTATATAATATTGTATATGGGATCAGGATCGCGGATATCATCGATATCCTGATCGTTGCTTTCGTGATATATAAAATACTCGTTTTCATACATGAAACCAGGGCCGAGCAGCTCGTCAAGGGCCTTCTTATCCTGGTGCTGGCTACTTTTCTGTCCGATAAGCTCAAATTGTATACTTTGAACTGGATATTGGTCAACACGATGACGCTGGGTGTGATCGCCCTCATTATCGTATTTCAGCCGGAACTCCGCAGAGCCCTTGAATATATAGGCAGGAGCAAGTTCATAAGGACCCAGTTCGTCAGGATCGATAAAGAAAAGGCAAAATCGATCACGGCCCAGCTCGTCAAGGCCATCGATCATTTCTCGACCAGAAAGGTCGGAGCGCTTCTGGTTCTCGAACGGGAGACCGCTCTCAGCGACATTGTCGAAACAGGCACAAAAATCGACGCCGAAATATCCACAGAGCTTATCGGCAATATTTTCTACGAGGGCTCGCCCATGCATGACGGTGCTACGATCATTCGCGGCGACAGGATTCTGGCGGCCGGCTGCGTACTGCCGCTCACACAGGATAAAACGCTGGGCAGGGAGCTCGGGACACGCCATAGAGCAGGCCTTGGGATTACGGAGAATTCTGACGCCGTTGTATTGATCGTTTCTGAAGAGACCGGGATCATATCGCTGGCAGTCGATGGAAAGCTGACGAGATTTCTCGATATCAAAGCCGTTGAAAAGACCATACTCAATTTTTATCTGGCGGATGCCGAGGAACCCACCGTCAAGGTGCCTTTCCTGGACAAGATCAGGAGGATGAAAAATGAGAAAAAATAAATTCGATTTCCTCCAGGGAGCCACTGTCAACAAAATCATCTCTATTCTCATAGCGATTTTTTTATGGGCGTATGTCATAGCGGAGGTCAATCCGGTCACACAGCAGACGATGGTGGGAATACCGGTGCAGCTATACAATATCGAAAGCATTTCTGAAAGAGGACTGGCGCTGTCAGGTGAGCAGAGCTTCACTGTCAATGTCGTGCTGGAAGGGAAACGCAGGGATATGGTGCAGGTTTCTGCTGGAGATGTGGTCGCCACGGCTGATTTGTTCGGCTTTGGCAAGGGTGAGAACACTCTCAGCGTTGGAGTGTCGATACCTGACGGCATGTCGATCGTAGAAATCAGGCCGTCAAAAATCAAAGTGACAGTCGAAGAACTGGTTACCGCTGTGAAGCCGGTCAAGCTGGAATACAGCGGGATCGCCGCCGAAGGCTTTGAGCCCGGCGGGATCGCTGTGAATCCGGTCGAAGTGGAAGTTACCGGCGCGGAATCCGCTGTCGGGGCGGTCAGCTATATTCGCGCGAATGTTGACCTTGAGGATCTGGATGCGGAACTTAAGACGATCCAGATCCGGCCTGAGCCTGTCGACATAGAAGGTGCGGCAGTCGACAATGTTAAAGTGTCCGCTAAGAGCATCAATGTGACCGGCAGATTGCTGAAAACAAAAGAAGTCCGTCTGAGGGTCGAATTTACAGGAGATCCGGATCCGCTGTATGAAGTGAAATACATTGATGTTGCAGATACCATCACGATCAAGGGTGAGGCGTCGGTCCTCGAGGGGATCGACACAGTGACGGCAGAGCCGATAGATTTAAGCACTATCAGTGTCACCAAGAAAATCAAAATCAATCCTGTCCTGCCGGAAGGTGTGGAAGTGGCTGAAGCCAGCGGAAGCATCCACGCCGAGATCGGCGTGCAGGCCATGGCAAACAAGGCGTTCATTTATGAGCCTGATGAAATAGAGGTCAGAGGCCTTGACGCCGGTCTGAACGGAGATATCAAAGTCGAAAAGATCACCGTCACTGCCTCCGGACTTAAAGATATCATAGAGGGGCTCGAAAAAGGGGATATCATTCCTTATATCGATCTTGGAGGCCAGCCGGAAGGTGTCGGGAATTACCAGATATATCTGGAATGTGACAAAAAAACCGATGGATTGATTTCCGATCCGACCGCAGTATACGTTATTATCAGTAAAAACAGCCAATAGAGTAAAGTAAGGAGAATTTCGATATATGGGAAGACTATTTGGAACGGACGGCGTCAGGGGCATCGCGAATTCAGAGCTGACGCCTGATCTGGCATTCAAGCTTGGCAAGGCCGGCGCGTATGTGCTTGGCAAAAGCAAGACGAGACCTGTCGTGCTCATAGCCAGGGACACCAGAATATCGGGAGATATGCTGGAGGATGCGATCAGCGCCGGCATACTTTCGATGGGTGGCAATGTTATCAAGGCAGGCGTTCTGCCGACTCCGGCAGTAGCTTACCTGGTCAGGCGCTTCGGTGCCGACGCTGGAGTCGTCATATCGGCGTCCCACAACCCCTATGAATATAATGGCATCAAATTTTTCAACGGCGAGGGTTTCAAGCTCGATGATGACATAGAGGATGAGATTGAGGACATCATCCTGCGGGACATCGACGTCAGCAGCCATATCACGGGCGACCTGCTCGGCAGGTGTATCGAGAGCGAGGACGACGCGCTCGAGCTTTATGCCGAATTCCTGAAGACCACGACGGATGTAAGGCTGGACGGCATGAAGATCGTCATCGACTGTGCCAACGGTGCTGCATACAAGGTTGCCGAGAAGGTGTTCAAGGAGCTCGGCGCCAATGTCATCACCATATATAACAAACCGGACGGCGTCAATATCAATGCCGATTGTGGCTCTACCCACCCCCGGTTCCTGCAGGCAAAGGTTTTGGCTGAAAAAGCCGAACTTGGCCTTGCATTTGACGGAGATGCGGACAGGCTCATCGCGGTGGACGAGCAAGGCCAGCTTGTGGACGGCGATCGGCTCATATTCATATGCACCAAAATGCTTAAGGAAGAGGGCGCCTTGCCGGAAGATCGCGTGACCGCAACGGTCATGAGCAATATTGGCTTCTACAGAGCCATCGAAAACATCGGCTGTGTCGTTGATACGACGCAGGTCGGAGATCGTTACGTCCTTGAGAACATGCTTAAGACAGGCTGCGCCATCGGCGGCGAACAGTCCGGCCATATCATTTTTCTGGCCCACACCACCACCGGAGACGGCATCCTGTCGGCGCTGCAGCTGCTCAAGGCTTACAGGCGCGCAGGCCAGCCGCTTTCAGAGATGGCGGCCGAGGTCACAATCTATCCGCAGGTCCTGCGCAACGCAAAGATCAGAAACGAAAACAAGAAAAGATATATGGAGCATCCGGATATCAGAATCGAGATCGACAGGCTTGAGTCCTTGATGGCGGGAGAAGGCAGAGTCCTGATCCGTCCGTCCGGAACAGAACCCCTGGTCCGTGTCATGCTGGAGGGCAGGGACAAGAGGATGATCACCGATCTGGCGGAAGGCCTGGCCAAACTGATCACTGAAAAGCTCGGATAATGCATTGATTTATCTGATGCATACTCCATTGCAGCACTTCGGCCTGATGACCTTTTGACTCATCTCAGTCTGATGACTTTTGCGTTACCTAAGTCTGATGACCTTTGCGCCGCCCTGGACCGGATAGCTTTCCGCGACCGGGCCGGTAAAGACGATTTCGATATTGGTCCCGACTGTCAGCAGTTGCAGATCTTCCGCTTCCAGGTATTTTTTATCTTCCCCATTTACCAGCACAGTATCCTTTGTCAATCCGACGCTGGCCTTATCAGATGTGAGGCCGGCGTTTTCTTCTGGTGTCCCCTCGACAAGGATCGTTGCGAGCCTGTCGCCGCCGTTTTCCGCGATATCCACCGATGTGATCGTTCCGATCGTGCCCGGATCGCCTGAATCGTCTATCGGCGATCCACAGGCTGACAGCAAGATGACAATTCCTATAAGAAGAATTGCCGGTACAAGCGTTTTAGACATCTTGACCATCTTGACCATCTTGACCATCTTGCTCATCTTGGTCATCTTGACCATCTTGGCTATCTTGGACAACTTGGCCATTGCGAGCGTGTAAACCATTATACCTGGTGATGACAGTTTGGGGTTAAGTATTCCTGCGTCGTTATTCATTCTTAGCACCTCCTATAAACAAATCAGATGTTTGTTTAGCCATTTATAAACAATTAACACATTTGTTTATGAAATTTTGGAGCATCTATATCGTCGTGAAAACATAACCTTATAGCGGCCAGCTCGTCACTGGAACCTAGCCCTAAAACGACCCAATCGGCGCTGGAACATAACCTTATAGCGGCCAGCTCGTCACTGGAACCTGGCCTTAAACGATTCTCATACTGTGATTCTACAACTTTTAGACGTATAAAAGCAAATAAGAGTTGCGGTGATCGAATCCGGATCCTGTCAGTTTCCTTTGCTTTTTAAGCCAAAATGGGTTATAATATTTCAGTAAAGGAGGCGTAGCGTGCAGAGAACCTGCATTTTGGAACAAGCGCCAGAACTCGGGCAATTGCGGACCGGCAGATAATTCAGGACGGATGCGCAGACGAGTTGACGAGGACAGGGGAGTATCGAAAATTCGGCGGATGCCCCTGCGGCCCACAGAGGGGCCGTTAAAGCCTTTACAAATCCTACGGGTGACCGGAGTGACAGAAGAAGGCCGGAAGCATTTTATAAAGCAGACCCTATAGTCTTGCCGCATCAGCGCCCGGAGCGTGCTCCCGGCAAAATGCGCTGCCTGACTGTCAGATTTTTATTATCTGACGGAAGCCGGCGACATGTGCGGAAGGACCTGGACAGGTTTGCTTTTATGGTATAAGGAGAAATAATTTATGTGCGGTATCGTTGGATATATAGGGGATGAGAACGCCTGCGAAATCATCATCGAGGGGCTGAAGAAACTGGAATACAGGGGTTATGATTCTGCCGGGGTCGCGCTTTGCGAGAAAGGCAAGATAGAGATTTACAAGAGCAAAGGAAGGATTGCCAATCTGGAGGCGAAGATCGCCAATGAGAATTTCACCAGCACGATCGGTATCGGCCACACAAGATGGGCGACTCATGGGGCTCCATCAGACGTCAACGCTCATCCCCACGGCAATCGTGATGAAACTATCGCGATCGTTCACAACGGGATCATCGAGAATTATGTGGAATTGAAGGAATGGCTGGTTCGGGAGCACGGCATCGATTTCAAGTCGGAAACCGATACCGAGGTCATCGCGCATCTGATCAGTGTCTGCTATGAGGGAGACCTTTTTGAAGCCGTCAATGCCGCTGTGGATAAAATGCGCGGCGCATATGCCATCGGCGCGATCTGCAGCAACGAGCCGGATCGGATCGTCGCAGTCAGGAAAGACGCGCCGCTGATCGTCGGTCTGGGAGAAGGCTGTAATTTCATTGCGTCGGATATCCCGGCGCTGCTCAAGCATGTCCGGAAAATATTTCTGATCGAAAACAACGAGACAGTTCTGCTTACAAAGAACGACGTTAAAATTTTCGACGCCAACAGGAAAGAGGTGCAGAGGGAAGTCTTCAATGTTACCTGGGATGCTGATTCCGCCGAGAAGGAAGGGTATGAGCATTTCATGCTCAAGGAGATCTGCGAGCAGCCCAAAGGTATTGCGGATACGCTTGACAGAAGGCTGACCGAAGACAACGGCATCGTCCTTGACGGCATCAGCCTGACCCGGGAGGATCTGGCGAACATTACAAAAATATATATCGTTGCCTGCGGGACCGCCTATCATGCGGGACTGGTAGGGAAGTACGCCATAGAAAAATTTGCAGGGATACCAGTTGAAGTGGACATCGCCTCGGAATTCCGCTACAGGGATCCCTTTGTCGACGGCCATACATTGTTCATAGCAATTAGCCAATCCGGCGAGACCCTTGATACGCTTGCCGCTCTTCGGGAAGCCAAGAGCAAAGGCGCCCGCGTCCTTTCCGTCGTCAATGTGGTGGGCAGCTCCGTAGCCCGTGAATCGGATGACGTGTTCTATACCTGGGCCGGCCCGGAGATCGCAGTCGCGTCGACCAAGGCGTACACGACCCAACTCGTCTGCATGTACCTGATCGGCCTTTACATGGGCCATACCCAAAGCAGGATCGACGATGACTATTACCATCGCGTTATTGACGAGCTCAAGGCAATACCGGAAAAGCTCAAGGAGGTCTTGAAGCACGAAGACAGGATCAGGGAGATCGCCAACCACCATTACAAGATGGAGCAGGTCTTCTTTATCGGCAGGGGGCCGGATGCCGGCGTCTGCTACGAAGGGTCTCTGAAGCTCAAGGAGATTTCCTATATCAATTCCTTCGCCATCGCCGCCGGCGAGCTCAAGCATGGCACCATTGCCCTGATCGAGCAGGATACGCTCGTGGTGGCCCTCGCCACCCAGGACAGGCTGTTTGAGAAAATGCTGTCCAACATCCAGGAGGTCAAGGCCCGCGGCGCTTATGTCATCGGCCTGGCCAAAGAGAGCAACACCGGGATCGAAAAGCAGGCTGACGAAGTCATCTATATTCCGGATTGCATGGACGAGGTCACGCCGCTGCTTTCCGTTGTACCGTTGCAGATGTTCGCGTATTATATTGCAAAACTCCGCGGCTGTGATATCGATAAGCCGAAGAACCTGGCCAAGAGCGTAACGGTGGAGTAGGATCCATATCTGGTAATTGTGTATTTTGAATAAAAAGAAGAACTGGCTGTATTTCAGGCAGTTCTTCTTTTTAGGATCACTTTTGAGCGTAAAAAAGCCTGAGAGGGGCAGATCCCGCATCTCAGGCCTTGGAGAGGAGCCGGCCTTGAGTTGGCCGATATCAAATGTGCTATTTGAATAATGCTACGAATCCGTCAGTGAACGCAGGCACATAGGTGACGAGCGCCAGAGGGATAAACAGCACCAGGGTGAAGATGATTGCGTATTTGGCGAGCCTGTCGATCGGAATCCTTGAGATCGCGGAAGCCACGAAAAGGGTCGTTCCGTAAGGCGGAGTGACATAGCCAATCGCCAGATTCAGCACGATGATGACTCCGAACTGAAGAGGGCTGACACCCACGCTCTGGACGATAGGAAGGAAGATCGGAGACAGGATGATGATGGCCGGGATATTGTCGATCAGCATTCCGATGACCAGTAATATGAGATTGAGCATCAGTAAGATCAGGAAAGGATTGCTTGTTACAGACAGGATCATTTCACTGATTTTCTGCGGCACATTTTGCAGAGTCAGATATTTTGCCATGGCGCCCGAAAAACCGATGATAAAGACGATGACTCCATTGAGAACGGCCGTTTTGTAAAATGCCTCTTTCAGTTTTTTGAGATCCAGTTCCTTGTAGATAAACAATCCGACAAAGATGGAATACACAACGGCGACTACGGCCGATTCCGTCGGAGTGAATATCCCCGAATAGATCCCGCCGAGAATGATCACCGGCGCCAGCAATGCCCAGATGCCCTCTTTCAAAGTGATCGCGATGTTCTTGATGGAGGGTCTTGTGTCGCTTCCTCTGTAGCCGTGTTTTTTCGATACTATGTAACAGGCGAGCATGAGTACTGTGCACATCAGGATGCCTGCCGGAATTCCGGCAAGGAAAAGGTCGCCGATGCTGATCCCCACAGTGACGCCATAAACGACGAACGGGATGCTTGGAGGGATGATGACCCCGATCGATCCTGCGGAGGCGATCAGACATGCGCTGAATTCATCCCCATAGCCTTTTCGCTTCATTTCAGGAAGCATCAAAGAGCCTACTGCGGAAGTCGTGGCAGCACCGGAGCCCGATATTGCGCCAAAGAATGTTGCGGTCATGACGGAAGCCATTCCAAGGCCTCCGGTGATCCAGCCGATGAATGCGTCGGCAATATCCACCAGTCTCCTGGCGACGCCGCCCATGCTCATCAGGATCCCTGCGAGGATGAAGAACGGGATCGCAAGCAATACGAAGGAATCGATGCCTGTAAAAGCGTTTTGGGAAACGAGCCGCAGGGGCACCGTTGAATATGCTATAAAAGTGATGATGGTCGACGTGGCGATTGCATAGCCTATTGGCAAACCTAATGCGATCAGTAATAGCATGCCGCCGAACATGATTAAGATTTCCATTAGTTGATCACCTCGATTTTAATGTCTGGCTTGCCAAACAATTTTTTCAGATGGCCTACGATATTGGCGATGAGACGAATGCCTACGATGACGCTGCAGGCCGCAACAGAAAGATAGCCGATCCAAACAGGCATTCTCATGGCCGGAGTCACGACGTTCAGTTCTATTTGTGACATCAGGACTTCAACGCCATAATAAGCGACGATTGCTGTGGTCGCCAGCCAAATCAAAGCAACAATTATAGAGAGGATCTCGTTGGCTTTTACCAATCCTCTTTTGGCCAAAGCCACCGACAGCAGCTCGACCCGAAGATGCTCGTTGTCCTTTAGCCCGGCGCTGACGCCCAGCCATGAAAACCAGACAAACAAATATCTTGCCAGCTCTTCCGACCAGGATAACGAGTTGTTGAAAATGTAACGCATAATGACATTTGTAAAAATTACGACGACCATAATTGCCAAAGAGATCACTAATGCGTTATGTTCAACTGTGTTGTAGATTTTTCCTATTTTCTTTATCAATTTGATTACCTCCCAGGCAAATGACAGCCATACGATGGGTCTGCGATGCCGATCGGTTCAAACGAACGGCATCGGGATCCCATCAGTCGGGTTTGAATAAGAATGAATGAAAGAACGTGAAGTCTTATTTACAGACCTGCGGCTTCAAACACTGCAGCGTCGATCTGGCTTCTGTAACCATCAACGACAGGAGCAGTGGCGGCGATCATTGCGTCTGTGAATTCCTGTGAAGGAACATCGATCTGCATGCCGGCATCTGTCATGACCTGCATTGCTTTTTCGTCAACTTCCACTGCTATGACTCTCTGTTCGACAGTTGTCTTGTCAGCTGCATCGATTACGACTTGCTGAAGATCTTCAGGCAGGCTGTCAAAGAAGTCCTGATTGATGAAGGTTACCATCTGCAAAGCCGTGTGATTGGTAAGTGTGCAATATTTTGCGACTTCCTGGAAATTCCCGTCCTGTACATAGATGACAGATGTGTCTACACCATCGATCGTTCCTTGCTGCAAGGCTGTGTAGATTTCTGAAAACGACATCGGGATCGGATTGTCGCCCAATGCTTTGTGAGTGTCGATCATGAGAGTGGATTCACCGACGCGGCATTTGATTCCTTTGAAATCATCCATGCTCAGGATAGGTCTCTTGGTATTGGAGATTGCGCGGAATCCGCCGTCAAAGTAGCTGAGAACCTTTACATGGATCGATTCGGTTTCAGCTGCCAGGAGCTGGCCCATTTCTCCGTCAACCTTCGCAGCCCAGTCTTCTCTTGATTTGAAGACAAATGGCAGGTCGAAGATGTTCCAGTCCGGAAGGTATGTGGTGAACAGCGAGGACATGGCCATGCCGCCTTCGATGGTTCCCATGGTGACGCTTTCGAGGATCTCCCTTTCGCCGCCCATCGAACCGCTTCCGAGGATTTCAACGGCGATCCTGCCGCCGCTGCCCTCTTCGATATACTTTTTGAATACCTGGACACCTTGTGCGCAGGCGGTGAATTCATTTTCAATATGGGCGAATTTGATTGTGTATTCCGGTCCTTCCGCCGGAGCTGCCGCTGTTTCTTCCTGGTCGCCTCCGCATGCTGTCATCATGGACATGATCAATACTAAGCATAAGATGATCGATAAAACCTTTTTCATATTTTTACTCCTTTCAGTGTGATAACGAATACTATTGATTGTTTAATTGATTGTTCTTGAGAATGCCGTCCTATTCCGTGTTAACCTACACCCCCTTGTTCCTGTTGATTTCTTTTGTAACTCTTTTATGATTGCATCGATTACCTTTTGAAGGTAGTGTGCAATTACATATAGCAAAGATAAAGCCAATTCGAAATATTCCCACAATTTTTTTAAATAATTTTTTAACGATGTCTGGAGAGGTTGAAATTGAAGGATTAAAAATTAAGCTTGAAGAATGTGCATGAAAATAACGCTTGATGGAGTGTCTGCAAAACGCAAATAAATTCCTATCATATGGAATAAAATGAGAAATAAATTACATGATCAGCGGATTGAGAGGGTCAAGCCGAACTGGCACACGAAAATTCATCAATGCTGGTACTTCCATTAGCCGCCGAATATTGTATCATTACATTAAAGATGTATGAAATTCCGTTTCATTGATTGAATAAAATCGGTGAACATTTTAAAAAGATAGGAGAGATGAGCATGAAGCCTTTAAAAATTGCCTGTACTATGGCAACCATGACATATTTTACGACAGGAAGAAATATATCGTTGCTTGATGAGACTGATTTTACGGATATTGCCGCAGTTGTGATGACCGATCTCGAAACCGAGTGGATCGACACTGTAAGAAATACAAAGTTCGGCATCCCGATTTTTGTGATCATGAGAGCGGGACGGGTGCTGGACCCGGCATTGAAAGAGAAGGTCTATCGGGAACTGGACGGAACTGTTGCCAAGATCAAGAAGAACAGCCATGCGATCGAGATCGCCGCAAGGAATTATCAGGATCGTGTTCTGCCGCCTTTTTTCCGTGCGCTGACCAATTATATGGAGATGCATAATTTCCAATTTGACTGTCCGGGGCATCAGGGCGGGCAGTATTTCAGAAAACATCCCGCCGGCAGATATATGTATGAATTTTTTGGGGAAAACATCTTTCGAACCGATATATGCAACGCGGACGTCGCTCTTGGAGATTTGCTGATCCATGAGGGGCCGGCTGCGGAAGCCCAGATCAACGCAGCGAGGGTATTCAACGCCGACAGGACCTATTTCGTAATGAATGGAACCAGCACGTCCAACACCGTGGCCATCAGCGCCGTTGTCGCGCCGGGGGATCTGGTGCTCTTTGACCGAAATAACCATAAATCCGCATATAACGCGGCGCTGGTCCAGTCAGGCGGCAATGCAGTGTATCTTGAAACCGCCCGTAATCCTTATGGTTTCATCGGCGGTATCGACGAGCACTGCTTCAATGAAGATTATCTGCGGGAGATCGCGGCCGACATCGACCCTGTCAAGGCCAGATCGAAGCGGCCTTTCAGGCTGGCCATCATTCAGCTTGGAACATACGACGGGACAATTTACAACGCAAGGCAGGTCGTGGACAGGATAGGCCATCTTTGCGATTATATCCTGTTCGATTCAGCCTGGGTCGGTTATGAGCAGTTCATACCGATGATGCGGGATTGCTCGCCCTTGCTGCTCGAACTTCATTCGGACGACCCGGGGATCATTGTGACCCAGTCCGTACATAAGCAGCAGGCCGGTTTTTCCCAGGCCTCCTACATTCATAAAAAGGACAGCCACATCAGGGAGCAGAAGCGATATGTCGGCCATAAGCGCTTCAACAACTCATTTCGGATGTACGCCAGCACCAGCCCCTTCTATCCGCTGTTCGCGTCGCTGGACGTCAATGCCAGGATGCAGGACGGAGAGGCAGGAAAGCGCCTGTGGGGTGATTGCGTCAAGATCGGCATAGATGCCCGAAAGGAAATCCTGAAAAGGTGCACGCTGCTCAAGCCTTTTATACCGAGGACCGTAGGCGGCAAAAGATGGGAGCATTATGAAACGGACGAAATCGCTAATTCCATCGAGTTTTTCAAATTCCGGCCGGATGAAAAGTGGCATGCCTTTGAAGGATACGGCGAGGACCAGTATTTCGTGGATCCGAACAAGTTCATGCTGACAACACCGGGCATCGATGAAAAAACCGGGGAGTATGAGGACTTTGGGGTCCCGGCGACGATTCTTGCGAATTTCCTCCGGGAGAGCAGGATCATTCCTGAAAAATGCGACCTCAATTCGATCCTTTTCCTGATGACGCCAGCGGAGACTCCGGAAAAAATGGAGATTCTCGTGGACTGCCTCGTGGAATTCGAGGAATTGATCAAAAGCAATGCCCTGCTCTCGGTAGTCCTGCCGAACCTTTACAGGAACAACGAGGAGCGTTATAAAGGGTATTCGATAAGGCAGCTATGCCAGGAAATGCATGATTTCTACAGGGATAACGATGCCAAGGGCTGCCAGAAGAAACTGTTCCGGGCCGATTCGTTCCCCGAAAGAGCCATGCACCCGCAGGATGCGAATATCGAATATATCAGGAACAATGCCAAACTTATGAAACTGGATGATATACTGGGGCATGTGGCCCTCGAAGGCGCGCTGCCGTATCCTCCGGGAATCTTCTGCGTCGTTCCGGGAGAACGATGGAACGAAGTCGCCCAGCGATACTTTCTGATCCTTGAGGAAGGCATCAATAGATTTCCCGGCTTTGCGCCGGAGATCCAGGGCGTCTATCTGGAGAAGGAAAAGGGCGTCACCAAAGCATACGGATATGTGCTGGACAAGGATTGATACCTGCATAGTATTCTGATGGAACATTTAAACGCTTCAGCCAAGGCTGAAGCGTTTTTTGGCTCCTTCGCGGGTCAAGCCGATCGGCAGCAGTCAAATGGCTTTTCAGCCCGATATTGATTGACAATAATTTTGATTTAACTTACAATAACAATGACAATTGAATAGCTCCGAGCCTATTTTTCTAAAGCTTTCAAAGCTATGGAACATAGGCCGTCAGGGTATGACTGGAAACGGTTATGCCTCCCGTTTGGAAAGGAGTAAGAGAAATCATCATTTTATGTAATTAAGATTTGTTTTTTGATGAGAATATGTCCGATTATTGACTCCTTTCATATTTTTGAAGGGAGCTTTTTTTATGTTGATAATTCATATAGATAATATTTATCCGGGAGGTACATCATGAGAAAAAAATTCAGAAAAGCAGTATCAATAATCCTAATGGCAGCGCTCGTCTTTTCAATGAGCGGAATATCCTACGGATCCATGGCGGATACGGATGGGTACTGGGCGGAAAACGAAATCAGCGCATTTGTCGAAAATGGCTATGTGAATGGCTATGCCGATGGAACCTTCAAAGGGGACAATAGTATAACACGCGCGGAATTTGTCAAGCTGGTCAACCGAAGCTTCGGTTTTATAAAAACCGCAGCACCAGATTTCAAGGATGTGGGCAGTGGCGGCTGGTATTATGAAGATGTGGCAAAGGCCAAGTCCGCGGGCTACATATCAGGCTATTCGAATGGCAATTTTATGCCGAATGCCAGTATCACAAGAGAAGAAGCTGCAAGCATCATCGCGAAGCTCATAGGTGATCCTTCGCTGGCCAACCAGGATTTATTGAAAAAATTCAGTGATTCGGACAAGATCGCTGCATGGAGCAAAGACGCGGTCAGTATCGTCTTGTCAAAAGGCTATATCAATGGATATCCGGACATGACATTCCAGGCGAAGAGCTCCATTTCAAGAGCGGAAGCCGTGGTGATGCTGGACAGGGCTATCAATGGATTGCGTGAAACGATCACTTATGGTGAAGCCGGAGCCTATGGCGTGATTGGAAAAACAACAACAATCAATGGAAATGCCATCATATCGGTGCCAAATGTCATCCTTCAGGACATGGTCATTAAAGGAAATCTGATTTTAACCGCCGGTGTCGGTGAGGGCAATGTCACACTGAAGAATGTAGTTGTGGAAGGGAATACGATCGTCAGGGGCGGAGGATCCAATAGCGTCTTGCTTGAAAACGCTGTGCTGCCTGAAATCATCGTAAGCAAGGAAGGCGTCAGGATCGTTGCATCCGGCACCACCAGCGTAAAACTGATCAAGCTGGAATCCGGAGCCACCCTCGCTGAAATCAATGGGACTGGAGCTGGATTCGAGCAGGTGCGATTGACCCAGTTGATACCGGAAGGCGCGAAGGTCATATTAAACGGCAGCTTCGCCGAAGTGACGGCAAGCGCTGACAATATCAGTATCGCGGTACAAAGCGGGACGATAGCGGTATTCAATGTGGCTAAGGCCGCGGTTGGACTGGACATCGACTTGGCTGAAGGCGTTGTTGTCAGCGTGATCAATATCGATGCGGCGGTCGCTGTCACCGGCAAAGGGGCTATTGAAACAGCCGTTAGCACTGTGGCGGGATCCACATTCGAAACAAGCCCGGGCACGGTGACTCAGACTGAGACGGGATCTGCTGCTTCGGACGAGGAAACCATCACGATCAGCCAGATCGAATTGAACAATACATTCGGATCATTCAGATTTGCTACTGACAAGGTAGCGACCGCGGCAGATCTTATGAAGGCGCTTAAGGCCAATGGCGAAGGACTTCAGCTTATAGAGAAAAGAGAAAAGGGTGAGGACGGAAAATCCTGGAAAGCATACCTGCAGGATCCTGAGCACAATAAGGATTATGTCATTACCTGCAGCTCACCGTATGAGATTTCAGGTACACATACTATAAGATGGGATACGACTGCCGCCTCAGCTGTTACAAATCTGACCGTTGACGACGTTGACGACAATGGCGACGGCAGGGATCTCGAGGTCAGCTTCACTAAAGCAGATGGCGAGACCCAGCAAGTGGGTTCCTACAGGATTCTGGTTGTAAAATCATCCGATGCCACCGGCTTTGACCTGGCGGCTGCCGAGGCGGTTGCCGCGGCCAATTATACTGAAGTAGCAAAATCGGGCAGCGATACCGTAACGACGTTGTCTTCGTCGGCAAAGGATACCGATGGGGATCAGATAGATAACGACATTTATTATAAGGTGTTCGTGCTGACAGTTGCGGATGGAACGAATGCGACAGTCAACGCCCTATCGGCTGCATCTACATCAATCAGGCTGACAACTGATTCGGGTGGAAGCGGCGGAAGCGGCGATCCGGATGATGAGAGCGCAGCATCGGCTGCGCTTGCCGCCGCCGGATCTAAGGTAGCAGGAGCCACGTTCAACCTGAATATCACGGGAGCAAAAAATACATCCGGAAATGACATTTCCGGGGATATTCCGGTAACTGTGACGAGTGACCTTGACGGCCAGGTCTATGCCGCAAGCCCGACTTTTACGGCGGGCGCTGCGACGGTGGTCATCCCTGCAGGTGAAGTTACGACGGCAGGGACGAATACGCTGACAGTTGCAGTGACTGGAGTGACGCCGCAGCCTCAAGTCAGCGTGACCGTGACCGCTGCTACACAAATAAACTCCGCAGATTCGACAGTTGACGTATCGCCTGCCTTGGCAGCCGGGTCGACAAGCACCTTCACCGTTACCCTCAAAGACCCATACGGAAATCTGATGGTGAATACAACAAAGAATATCAAGATAAAAGTGACGCTTACGACAACAGATACGGCGACAGAGGAATCATACACTGTGGCTGGAAATGCGCTAGCAGCTTCGGCGACACTTACGATCAGCGGTGCGCCGCTGGATGCAAACGGGCAATATGTTTTTACAGCGATCCTTCCGGAGACGATAGACGAAGGTGACGGAATCGCAATTCAGGTCATGCAGAACAATTCTGTCGATCTTCTGGGAAGCGAATATTCCTATATTAATGTTTCTGATCCAAGCGACGCGTTGGCTGAGCTTGCCGTTGCAGGATCAAAGACGGCGGGAACAAGTTTCGACCTGAGCCTCAACGGAGTAAAAGACACGTTGGGAACCGAGCTTGACGGCGATGTCCTAGTCACTGTGACAAGCGACCTTGACGGTCAGGTTTACAGCGGAAATGTCCTTTTTGCAGCAGGTGCGGCATCTGTAACGATCCCGGCGGGTGAAGTGACAACGGCAGGCACCAACACACTTGCGGTTGCAATAACCGGAGTAACGGTTCAACCCAATGTCGAAGTGACTGTCACGGCTGCAACGCAAATAAGCTCTGCAAACTCGACGGTGGCCGTATCTCCAGCATTGGCGGCAGATACAACGAGCACTTTCACCGTAACACTCAAGGATGCTTATGGCAACGTGATTGCAAATACAACGAAGAGCCTGAAGATTAAAGTGACCTTGACGAACCTGGATGCGGCGACAGCTGAATCCTACACGGTTGGCGGGACAGCGGTCACAGCTTCAACGACACTGACAAAGAGCAATGTGGCCATAGACGCAAACGGGCAATATGCATTCACGGCAGTGTTGCCTGCGACTATAGACGTCGGAGATGGTGTTGCCATCCAGGTCATGCAGAACAATGGCGTCGATCTCCTTGGAAGCGAATACTCTTATGCGAATGTCCCGGATTTGAGCGCTGCATCGGCCGATCTTGCCGTTTTAGGATCTAAAGTAGCAGGCACGAGCTTCGATCTCAGTTTAACAAGTGTGAGAGGCACATCGGGAGCCGATCTTGCTGGTGATGTTCTGGTGACCGTCACCAGCGATGTCGATGACGAAGTATTCAGCGACAATGTGACATTTACAGCAGGAGCGGCAACCGTCGTGATCGCTGCGGGCGAAGTAACGACAGCTGGAACAAATATGCTAACTGTCGCCATTGAGGGTGTGACACCTCAGCCTATAGTCGAAGTGACTGTTACGGCTGCAACGCAGATCAGTACCGTCAATTCAACGGTGGAAGTATCCCCTGCGCTGGCGGCGGACACAACAAGCACCTTCACCGTCACACTCAAAGATACATATGGTAATTTGATTGCAAATACAACGAAGAGTCTGAAAATCAAGGTGATAATAACGAATCTGGATGCAACGACAGCAGAAGCCTACACGGTTGGGGGAACTGTCGTTGCAGTATCGACGACACTTACAAAGAGCAATGTGGCCATCGACGCGAATGGCCAGTATGCATTTACGGAAGTGCTTCCGTCTACGATAGACACCGGGGACGGTAGTGCCATCCAGGTCATGCAGAACAATGGCGTCGATTTGCTTGGAAGCGAATACTCCTACATACAGTTATAGGGAAAGAGGTGTTGAATGAAACTTAAAAACAACTCGATTGGTGTATCGCACACACAAAGATATGCCATCCTTTTGTCATTTTTAATTTTGATTTTCAGCAGTTCACTTGTTTTCGCCGAGGGCGATGGATCGGGCGGAGGGCAGGGCGAGCCTTTGGCGCTGCTTTCCTCAAGCCCGGCGAACGGTTCTTCGGATGTTGATGTCTCGTCAAATATCGTGCTGGGATTCAGCAAAAATGTGATCAACATGACGGTAAAGGACAACAACATGACTTGTTTTGCGCTGTTTGACAGCAAAGGTGATCCTGTGTCAATCAAAGTGATCATGGCGGATGATCAGATGGAGCCTGAAAAGAAGCGGGAAGTGATTGTAGATCCAGTCAGCGGCCTGATGCCATCGACAAAATATACGCTGGAAATATCGGCGGCCATGCAGGCAAAAAGCGGTGTCACGCTGCCTGATAAAGTCACAGTCTCTTTCACAACGGCAACTGTGAAACCTGCAGTAAGCGAACCGCTGGCGGATAGCACGAAGCCGGCAGCTGCGGAAACCCAAACAATAGAGAAATATGAAGCCTCAGCTAATCCTGCAGGTGAACCGGCTGATTCGTCCGAAAGCCAGGAACAAGGCATCGCAGGTATGGAATCGATTGCTGGTGGTGGAGATTCAAACGATGATAGTGAGACGGCCTTGGGATCCGATGAAAATAAGGGTGTTGGAATTGGAACGGATAGTGACAGTGACACTACAGATCCGGCTGCTTTAGAACGAAGCGATGCTGTCGGAATTGATAACTCGACCGGCAAGACGATCATTATACTTTCAGCCATCGTCATCGCCCTGCTGGCGGCATATCTGATCATCAGAAAGCTTAGACGAAAATAGATTGTCAGGATAAAGGATATCGCGCGCTTCAACGCTGAAAAGTATGCGATACTGCGACACAAGAATAAAATATCGATATGAAGGAGGCCGGCTTTGAAAAAAAGAATAATACGCATATTTCTGATCCTCGGCCCCTTCCTCTTTATTTTCATTTCCCTTTTCGCCGGACGATTTCCAATCAGTATTCATGATGTGCTGCTGGTTCTTGGCGGAAAGATGACAGGCGTGCCCGTCTCGCCCCCTGACACCGTTCAGTCGATCATCTGGGATATACGCCTTCCACGGGCCATTCTGGGTGCGCTGGTAGGCGGCTCTTTGGCAATCAGCGGTGCGGCGTTCCAGGGCCTTTTCAGGAATCCCCTCGTCAATTCCGGAATTCTCGGTGTCAGCTCCGGGGCGGGTTTCGGGGCGGCGGTATCGATACTCCTGTTTCACGGCGTAACATTGTTTACGTATGTATTTGCTTTTGCTTTCGGAGGACTTGCGGTTTTTTTAAGCTACATGATCGGCCGGGTGTACAACGCGACACCGACAATCATGCTGGTGCTGGGCGGTGTCATCGTATCATCGATTTTTTCATCGTTGCTTTCTTTTATCAAATACATCGCAGATCCTTACGACCAACTGCCGACGATCGTCTATTGGCTTATGGGAAGCCTTGCGTCTGCCAATTATGAAGAGATCTATCTGGCCTGCATTCCGATGATCATCGGAATTTCAGGACTGATTGCCGTCAGGTGGCGGATCAATGTGCTTTCGATGGGCGATCGGGAAGCCCATTCGCTCGGCATAAACACAGCGCTCAACAAGGTGATCGTCATTGCCTGCGCCACGCTGGCAACAGCCGGTGCTGTCTGCGTCAGTGGCATTATCGGCTGGGTCGGGCTGATCATACCACACATCGGCAGGATGCTGGTCGGAAACGACAACAAGGTGCTGATCCCGGCCAGCCTTTCACTGGGCGCGTGTTTTTTAATAGTGGTCGACAATCTGTGCAGAACGATCAGCGGATCGGAGATCCCGATAGGAATATTAACAGCATTGGTTGGCGGACCGTTTTTTGTCTACCTGCTTAAGAAAACAAAAGGAGGCGGATGGTGATCCATGACGACAATCAATGTAATTGACGCCGGATTCAGCTATCCGGGCCATAAAGTGTTTGAAAATCTGAATCTGACTGTCGATGCAGGAGAAATCTTCTGTCTGATCGGGCCGAATGGCTGCGGCAAGACGACGCTCCTGGACTGCATGCTCGGGATCAATCAATTGAGCGCCGGCAGGATACTGCTGGATGCCGATCCGATATCGGCAATGAAACCGCAGCAGATCGCCAGGCGCATCTCTTATGTGCCGCAGATGCATGAAAAGACTTTTCCTTATACGGTGCTTGAAATCGTTCTGATGGGAAGGGCTGCATACACCGGCATGTTTTCATCCCCTTCGAAGGATGACCGGAGAATCGCTGAAGAGGCTCTTGAGAGCGTTGGATTCAAAGAATTTAGGAACAGGCCTTATACCAGCCTCAGCGGAGGCGAAGGCCAGCTGGTCATGATCGCCCGCGCACTGGCACAGAAGACAGGGATCATCATCATGGACGAGCCGACTTCGCATCTCGATTTCAAGCATGAGATGACTATACTTGAAACGATCGTCAAGCTGGTAAAGGAGAATGGTCTTTCAGTTGTCATGGCGACTCATTTTCCAAACCATGCGTTCTATTTTGAGAACAATCTTATCAGAACCAATGTTGCCCTCATGAGCGATTGCCGATTCATCGAGGTAGGAGAGCCCTCGAGCGTTCTGAATGAAACGAACATCAAAGAGCTTTACGATATCGATGCGAGGATATTCTCGCTGGATACCGGCGCGAATGTCATAAAACAAATCGTCCCAATTTCCAAAAGCAGGAGCAAACATCAGTAGAGAGGGTGCCTATGAATTTTCAGGAAAACAGGCTATTTAAAAGAATTTTACTTCTCGTTCTATGCTTATGCATCATTTTACCGCAGTCCGGATGCGCCGGGAACTCGTCCGCGGATTTGGCGAAAAGCGGAAGCGAGGCAGATGAAAGCACGATCACAGTCACAGATTGCGCCGGACGGACGGTCGAGGTACCGGCCGATGTCGAGCGTATCGCCTGCATGTATGCTTTTACAGGGCATGTGGTGGCCATGCTCGGTAAGGGGGACAAGCTAGTCGCTGTTGTTGAGGGACTGAAAAGGGACAAGATCATGACGCAGCTTCTGCCATCGATCGAAAGCGCCTGTGTTCCCTACGTATCCGGCGCCATCAACATCGAAGAGCTGGTCAAGGCAGATCCGGACCTGGTTTTCATCCGTATGGAGACTGCCATCAATCCCGGCGAGACTGCGAAGCTTGACGAGTGCGGCATTCCGTATCTGGTATCGGATTATACAAATATGGCTGAACAGCAGTATGCGATCGAGATGATGGGAAAAGCTATTGGCGCGAGTGACGAAGCTGCCGCCTATAATGATTATTATCGTGAAGCTGTCGAGCGGGTGCGGGAAAGGGCGAGCAAAATCCCGCAGGATGAAAAGGTCAGGATCTATCATTCGGTCAACGAAGCTGTTCGGACGGATGTGAAGGATACGCTGCCGGCTGACTGGATCGATGCGGTCGGAGCAGTAAACGTTTCGATCAACGAAGACCTGAGAATGCTGGACAACAGCTATTACGCCACTATCGAACAGATTTACGTTTGGGATCCGGAGGTCATCCTGGCCAATGAAACCGGAGTCGCAGACTATATCCTGGCCAACGAAAAGTGGGCTTCACTCAGAGCGGTGAAAAATAACAAGGTCTACCAGATGCCAAACGGCATCTCACGGTGGGGGCACCCGGGCTCCTTGGAAACACCGCTAGCCGTACTTTGGACGGCGAAGATACTTTACCCGGAGAAATTCCAGGATATCGACATGGCCAAGGAAACAAAGGCATATTACAGCGACTTTTTTGGCATGGATCTTGATGGTGGTACAGTCGAAATGATCCTGAGCGGGAACGGCATGCGCGTTACGAAAGAAGAATTGAGCAAGGAGTAAGATGATGAAGATACTGGTAAGCATCGATGACACAGACAACCTTTACAGCAGGGGGACGGGAGATATTGCATCCTCGATCGCGGAAGGCATTCAGCGCAAAGGCTGGGGAAGCTGCTCGGAAATAACGCGGCATCAGCTCCTGGTGCATCCGGATATCCCCTACACCTCGCACAACAGCTCCATGTGCTTTGCAGCTGATGTCGAGGAATCGAAACTGATAGATATCATTGATTTTGCTTCCGAATATCTTTCAGATGAAAGTGCCGAAGGATCCGATCCCGGATTATGCGTGGCGATACCGGATAAAATCAGTGATATCGAACAGCTGATCCTATTCGGCAGAACTGCAAAAGAGCAGGTCGTTTCAAAAGAGTCCGCATATGAGCTGGCAAAGGATTTGGGCATCCATCTTTCCGAGCATGGGGGGACCGGGATCGGTGTCATCGGCGCGCTTGCCGGAGCAGGGCTGCGATGCAGCCAGAACGACGGTCGTATTAAAGGCAAGATCCTTGTCGGCAGCGCCGGAGAAATGATGCCTGCCGGAGAGATCCTTGCCCGTTCAAAGATGAATGCAATCAAGGCATTGGAGGGACATGAAATCGGTACTCACGAAATGATCAGGCTTGGGGATAAAGTCAAAGCAGTATTTCTTGAAGGGAAAACGACGATACTCGTATTTCGTAACCATGATGAAGCTGCCGGAAACAGTTGCTGGCAAACATGCACCAAGCAGCAGTTGAAAGATTATTAAGAGGAATGATCATGCTTGACCCAAAAAATTTCATGAAAAATGAATTTAAAGGTGGCAAGGCCGCATGGGCAGACGCTGCTGAAATTGCGTTGGACTGCATTTTTTTTACCGCTGATGATGAAGATGAACAGGTCGCGGATGAACTGGTCTCCTGCTATAACTGCAGGTACCGTCGCTGGACAGCTGAATCTTTTACATGCTGCTCAAACTGAAAACTGCTTTCACAGCGAGCATGAAAGTTCCGGATCAGTCATTGCGGTGTGACTTCCCATGCTATCATCGCGTACCGCCGCCATATGCCGTTGAATGAAAATATATGATTTAACAGAAAAGGACCCCTTCGCCGGAAGGGATCCTTTTCTTTGCTCCGAAGCTTGCAGCCATTCCGGAATACAATGACGTAACCACAACATTGTCAACAAAATCATGACACCATAATCATTAAACACAAAAAATGTATACCGTATAATTCATTATGGACACAACCATTTTGAAACGGAAGGAGGATCTATTTGATTTTTATAATTCCACAGAGGAGGATTTATCATGAGAAAAAGGGCGATTTCCCTCACGACAAATGGCAGGGCCATCATAGAGCCCGAAATTGACAAGGCAATCGAACGGGGCGAATTTGTGGATCCGGAGCGGTACTACTTCCGGCAGCATCTTTTCTTTGAAACGGGATCCCCAAAATATGTCTGGCTTAATGGCATCATTTCCTTTGCCATTCTGGGCATCAAGCAAACAGGAGAAATTTGCTATAATGCATATATGGTGAAATGAAAGGAGATCAAATTATGGATCAGTCTATTGCGGTAACAAGCGAATGCTTGAATAAATTAGGCTACGAACAATCCTTGAAGAGAGTGCTTACTACGAGGAATCTGGTGTTCTTCGGCATATCCTATCTCGCTCCCACAGTGATATTCAATCAATACGGCGTGTTGACGGCTGCAACGCAGGGAATGATGGCATTATCCTGCCTTGTGACGCTCGTTGCGGTGCTGTTTACGGCATACAGCTATTCCCAAATGGTCAAGGTCTATCCGGTTGCCGGATCCGCTTATACATATGTGCAGAGGGCCATCAATCCCCATCTCGGGTTTCTGACCGGATGGGTGGTGCTGCTGGATTATATATTGATACCGCTTGTCTGCTACCTTTGCGTGGGCTTGTATATGAATAGATTCGTGCCGATGGTTCCAATCTGGGTATGGATTGTCATCAGTGTCATAGCGATGACGATCATCAATATTATAGGCATCGAGTCGACTTCGCGTTTCAATACGGTCGTCATGATCCTGCAGTTTGGATTTACCCTGGTGTTCATCGGTGTCGTCGTGAACTTCATTATGGGCGGCGGCGGAGCGGGAACGCTTGTTTCTCCCGAAAACTTCTATGATCCTGTCGACTTCAGCAGGGAAGGGCTGCTGGCCGCTGCTGCCATCATGGCGATTTCCTTCCTGGGCTTCGATGCCGTGACGACGGTGGCGGAGGAAACGATAGAACCGGAAAAAAGCATTGGCAAGGCAATATTTATAATCTGCATTGGAGCCGGAATCGTGTTCAGTATTATCTCATACATCTCGCAGGTGGCATGGCCGGATGCATGGAAGGAAATGAGCGATCCGAGCACCGGCATATTCGACTTGTTTGCCTATATGGACAACTCCTATATGGCGACGGCATTTCTCGTCATTGACAACTTTGCGAGCCTGGCCTGCGCCCTGACGGCAACGGCTGCCGTATCAAGGATACTTTACGGCATGGGCAGGGACGGATCGCTGCCGAAGAAATTTTTCGGCCATATACATCCAAAATTCAAGACGCCGGTCTATAACATCCTGCTTGTTTCGGTGATGGCGCTCTGCGCGATCCTGTTTTCAGAAAATCTATTTGCTGCGCTGTCGCTTGTCAGCTTTGGCGCCCTGACCGCTTTCGCGCTTGTCAATCTGTCCGTTATATTTCAGTATGTCATCAAGGATAAACGGCGAAGCGGCATGGACCTTGTCAAATATCTGATCATACCGGCTATCGGTTTTATGATTTCGCTGTATCTTTTTACAAATATTGGCGCCTGGGGAAAAATCGTCGGATCCTGCTGGCTGCTGCTCGGCGTGATCTATTCGCTGGCAACGACGAACTTCTGGCGAAAACTTCCACCTGAACTGAAGCTTGATTAACAACGAGGAGATACGGCGATGACAGAATTTAAAGTATACACAGCATATGGAACTTATATCGGAAAAAGGAATGCTTGCGGCACCATACCCTTTAAAGGAATACATTATGCGAAGGCACCGGTCGGTGCCCTTCGCTGGAAGGCGCCGGTCAAGCCGGATCCCGGAAATCAAGTGTATGATGCCGCGGATTTCGGATTTTCATGCGTCCAGCCCGTCGACCCTGTGGAGCTGGCTTCAGTCAGGGCCCAGAGCGAGGATTGCCTGAGCTTGAACGTCTGGACCAGGGAGGTCACCGGTTCGGAAAGGCCTGTCATGGTATTTATCCATGGCGGAGGCTACATTGGCGGAGGCTCCTCGGACCCGGTCTATGACGGCGAAAATTTTGTAAACAGAAAAAATATTGTACTTGTGACAATCAATTACAGGTGCAATGTCCTTGGCTTCATGGACCTGGAGGATTTTGGAGGCGCGGACTATGCCCACAGCAAAAACCTGGGGATACTGGATCAAATTTGCGCCTTGGAATGGATCAGGGACAATATTGCGTATTTTGGAGGCGATCCCGGAAATGTGACGATCTTCGGAGAGTCGGCAGGAAGCGCCAGTGTATCCCTGCTTATGGCATCACCGGCAGCCAAGGGGCTGTTCGGAAGGGTCATAGCCCAAAGCGGCGCCATGATCATGTACAAGGAGCCGGAGGCGGCAAAGCGCTGCGCCAGGGATTTCATCCGGATATCAAAAGTTGCGGATATGAATGCGCTGCTGGCAATGAAAGAAGGCGATATAAGGGAAATCTGCGTTCAACTGATGAAAGAATATGGCTGCAAAAGCGAGATCATGTTCGCGCCCGTGGCCGACGGACGCATTATACCCCGGGATCCATACGAGAGCGTCAAAAGCGGCTGTGCCGAAGGAGTCGCGCTGATCGTAGGAACGAATGCCGATGAACTCAATTACTGGAAATACTATTATGACGATATCGAAGAGAAAATCATGCCATTCACGAGGGATCAATTTGAAATTATAGGGCCGGATATCGGCAAGTATGGCGATTTGATGGAAATATATTTAAATAGCGGCGCACTGTCAACCTGCGGTCATGATCCCATTGATCTGGCTGTGGAACTTCTTTTTCGAATACCGTCGATCAAGCTGGCAGAGCTCCAGTCGCAATTCGGGGATACGCGCATGTATTGCTTCACATGGCCTTCTCGGATTGATGGTCTTGGAGCATGCCATGCTGTCGATCTGCCTTTCGTCTTCCATACGCTGGAAAGCGAGAGCGGTCTTTCGTTCACCGGGGAGGATCCGCCGGAGCATCTGGCGGCCATGGTCCAGGATGCCTGGGCTTCATTTGCGGCGAAAGGGGATCCGACACACGCCGGTATACCGGAATGGCCGCTTTATGATACGAGGTCAAGGGCCACGANNCACGATGTTCATCGACGAGGAATGGCATGTGGAAGAAGATCCGGGCCGTGAGGAGCGTCTGCTGCTCAGAAAGATATTTGAATGATCGTCCGATAATTATTCTTCCGGGGATGATGCGGAATGACCCGGCCCGTGTGGCAAATGCGGCGGGTCATTCTTTTATTGTTGAATTGCTTTCGGAGGGAGGACAAAGAAAGAAAAATGGATTATAATGAAGGTAATTTTTTCATGGAGGCCATGACCGTGATGAATCCCGAGGCACCCATCAGATTTGAAGAGGACCTTCCGGTCTGGATCAGCGCGAGCTGTGTCAGGGCCATTGCACTGCACTGCAATCCCAACGCAGTGACGGTCGTTTATGTTCTGCGTGGAACCGCGGATGTCAAAGTCAGCTTTGAAAGCTTCCGCCTTGGGGCCGGAGAGTTTGTCGTCGTTAATCACAGTGATTTTTACAGTGTCAGGAGCGATGACGCGGAAAACATCGTCATATTGATCCATATCAGCGTTTCGCATTACGAAAAAAGCATCGGGTTTTTAAGATTTATCGTTTTTGCCTGCGACTCTGTGACTACAATCGATGACAGGCAGGAGCAGCTGGATCATATCAGAAGATTGATTGCCGGTTTATTGGATATCCTGTCACGGCATGATCGAGCGCTTTATGCTGACGCGGAACATACGGCCCATGAGATCCTGAATATCCTGAGTGTCCATTTTTCGATTCTCAGACATCGCGCCGGAGATACGACTTTCAGCCGCCAGAAAATGGATAAATATCTCACGATCATGAAGAAACTGGATGAGGATTATCAGAAGAAAACCTTGCTGGACGATATATCGAAGAGTGAATACTATTCAAGATTCTATCTGGCGCATCTATATAAAGGAATGATGCTCATGAGCATCCAGGATTCGCTAAGCGCCACGCGTTGCTTCAAGTCTGAGCGCCTGCTGCTGACGACAAAGAAAAGCATACAGACGATATCCACTGAATGCGGATTCTCCGATACAAAATATTACTATAAGCATTTTAAACTGTGGTATCTCTGCACACCGAAGCAATATCGCAAGCTGTTCCAGCCTGAGGTTTTCATTAAAAATGAAATGCGGGAGATCGCCCTCGATGAAGCGGCGACAATCATGTCGGCGCTCTTGAATGCCGGCAGGCCGAAGCCTGAAGGATCAGAAAAGCCAAATGCAGCCTGCGGTGTCAAAGCAATTTTTCAAGGCCCTGTCGAATTGAACATCGTCTATCACGATCCGATGGACCGCGAATCAGCGGAACGTCTTCGCGGTGAACTGGAAGCTATGTTTCAGCATGCCAGAGTCGACTCTTCGCTGGCACAAGATTAAACATTTCCCGCATATTCCTTGAACACTGTTCTTATCATGACCATCATATAAAATCCGGAGGAGCCTGCTCCTTACGGATACCGGCATGGCCTTCAAAGGTAACAAAGATGGTAATTCCAAGCAATTTACTCTGTCAGAAAATTCAATTAGTATAGGGTTCACAAGATCAATCAGGATTGATAGTGAAATCAAATCTAATGAATTGGGAGGTCACAGAATGGAAAATGCTATTGGAAAAGAACAGATGGCCGATATGGATCCGGGCGTTGCTGAAAGTGAATTCAGCAGTAAAAGTATTTCAAAGCTATTTTGGAAATACAGTGTCTTCGCATTGGCGGGACTTGGATTTCAAGCGGCGTCGGTCGTCGCCGACGGAATATTCGTTGGAACGGGACTTGGTGAAATGGGCCTTGCGGCAATCAGCATCATCGTTCCGTTCTGGCTGCTGAGCGTCGGATTTTTTGGACTGTTCGGAGTCGGGGCGTCGACATTGTCGGCGATCAAGCTCGGAAACGGTGATGTTAAAGGTGCGCGGGATGTGTATGGCAAGGTGATCGTTTTCGCATTCTACATATCTGTTGCGCTGTGCATTGTGCTCTATCTGGCTCTTGATGGCGTGCTGAAAGGATTGGGAGCGACTCCGGAGATCCTGCCTTACGCCAGGGCGTATGCGGTGCCTTATCTGATCGGTCTGCCGTTCTGTGTGATTGGTACCGTAGGCTATTACTATACCAGACTTGCCGAAAAACCGCTGGCAGCGTCCATTGGCTATATCGCCCCTGCAATCATTGCGATCATTACGGAATATCTGTTTATTTTCAAGTTCGATATGGGCATGGCCGGTTCGGCGATACCTTGGGTGCTGTGTGTCGGATTGTCGGTATTTCTGATACCGTACCTGCAGGCAAAAACTGTTTTTAAAATTAAAGCATCAGATTTTATCCCCGATATCAAGTTGACGATCGAATCCAGTAAAATCGGATTTGCCATGTTTATCATACAAGTTGCGACAATGGTTTCGACTGCCATGATCAACAACCTGATCACAAAAAATGGCGGAACGGGTCTTGACATAGCGTCCTTCGGGCTTTTGAACGCTTACATCGGCTATATTTTCATGCTTTTCACGACAGCCTTCATGATGGGGCTTCAGCCGATCGCAAGCTACAATATGGGTGCCAAACTATACGGTAGAGTCGCGACCCTGATCAAAGTCGGCGTGACCCAAAGCACGGCATTGATCATTGCGGTCCTGGCGCTGACCTTTGTGTTCGCCGAACCGATCATCACGTTTTTTGTCGGTCCGGTCCCAGAACTTGTGGGAAATATCAAGGCGATCATGAAAATATGGCTGGCGCTGTACGCCCTGGGAAATGTCTCCCAGCTGGTGGCAGGCTTCTATATGGCCATCGAGAGAAATGGCTTTGCAATATTGAACGGCATCGCAAGAATCTTCCTGTTTGCCATTCCGCTTCTTATGATCCTCCCGGGAATTTTTGGATTGAAGGGCGTCTGGATGGCCCAGCCCGGCGCCGATATCCTGGCATTCGCGCTGGCGATGGTCTGCATTTATGGCGAGCATAAGAAACTGAAGCAGATGAGTATCTGAGACATCGGAGTTGAATTTAAAAAAGGATCAAGGCAGTTTGGAAAGCTGCTTTGATCCTTCAAGGATGAAGGAGTGGCCAAAATGGATAAAGCAACGATTGTATTGAAGAGCCGTCATGTTTTTAACGGCCTTGGTGAGGAACCATTCGAAGGCGGCGTGGCGATTTCCGGCAACAGAATAGTATGCGTTGGAAACGTCGCCGCATTGGAGAACTGGATCGGGCCGCATACCGAAGTGCTGGCATTCGATGATGAACTGATCATGCCCGGCTTCGTCGATGCGCACATGCATTTTTTTACCGGAGCCTTTGTCAACAGCGATTACATGCTGACTGCTCCGTTTGAATCCCATTCGGAGAAGGAATGCGCCGCTATGGTCAAAGCATTTGCAAAAGAGCATCCTGATTATCCCAGAATCACAGGTATGGGATGGTTCCCGGCATGGTGGGACAGGAACTCGGAATTGCCGAGCCGTGCGTCGCTGGATGCTGTCGTGCCGGACAAGCCGGTATATCTTCTGTCAGCTGACGGGCATACGTTCTGGCTCAATACCAAGGCGCTCGAGGAAAGCGGGATCACTGCGGACAGTACAGTGTCGTTCGGAGAGATCGGCAAGGACAGCGATGGGGAGCTGACCGGTTTGCTTTTTGAAATTGAAGCGGAAGCGCCGGCGAACGAATTCGCCTTTGCCCTGCCGGCTGAACGCATGAAGGAGATCCAGAAGAATTTCTACAGGGAAATCGCGCATTGCGGCATCACGTCGACGGCCAGCATGTCGGTCAACCCCGTGATAGAACGATCTTTCACAGAATATGAAATAGCTGCGGAACTGGAACGGGAAGGGGAACTGACCGTCAGGCTCCACTTGTATCCAAGCCTCGGGCTTGACGGCAATTTTGAGGTTGCCAAAAGTCTTCGCGAGCGATATCACTCTGAAAAATTGCGTGTTTCAGGATTGAAGCAGTTTGTCGACGGCGTTACATCGACGTATTCCGCGTTTATGCTGCAGCCGTATTCCGACAAGCCTGCGACAACGGGATTTTCAAATTACTCTGCCGATTTATACAAGAAATGCATTGCCGAAGCCAACAAGGAGGGATTTGCCGTCAGGCTCCATGCGATCGGGGATGCCGGCGTCAGGCTGGCTCTTGATGCTTTTGAAGAATCGAACAGGCAAAACGGGAATACCGGACGCAAGAACACGATTGAGCACATAGAAAGCATTCATCCGGATGATATCGGGCGGTTCCATGACCTGGATGTCATTGCGTCGATGCAGCCGATCCATTTGGTTATGGATGCAAACGAGAAGGTCGAGCGTATCGGGGAGGATCGCTGCCGATTCGAATGGCCGTTTAAGAGCCTGCTTGACAGCGGCGTGACATTGGCCTTCGGAACGGATTTTCCGGTAGCCCCCATCGATCCGTTTTCCAATATTTACGCAGCGGTTGCAAGGCGTGACAGAGAAGGCGCCCAGGCTGGCCTGAATCCACAGGAAAAAATATCGCTGGCACAGGCATTGAAGGCGTATACCTACGGAAGCGCCTGCGCCCTAAATAGGGAAAGTGACCTCGGAACACTGGAGCAGGGGAAACTGGCGGATATCATCGTTCTGGACAAGGATCCTTTTTCCGGGCATATCGAAGAAATCCTTAAAACACAGATTAAGATGACAATAATGGATGGGAAAATCATTTACAGCGCCTGATCAGCCAGGCGAGCCAGACGCGCATGGATCTGAGGCAGAGCTGAATTACGGCTGTCCGGATTCATTTGATGAGCTTGTAAAGCTGGATCCTGCTTTTCACACCGGTTTTCTTATAGATGCTCAAAATATGCTTTTTCAGCGTGTTGGAGCCGATAAACAGTTTGCTGCAGATTTCATCATCGGTCAGGTCTCCGAACAGGAGCTCGAACACCTCCGCTTCGCGTTGCGTCAGATTGAAACGGACGGCATAAGCCGAAGGATCGATTTGGTTTCCGGCCGATGCGGAGGGAGCTTCGGTTTTTGATTCCTTGAACAGGCGATAAGCCAGATGATCCTTGACCATGTCCAGCACAAAAAGGTCGCGTTCGGAAAAATCCGCTTTCTCCTTACTCCTGTAAAGTGAAATGATGCCCAGGAACACTTCGCTGTGCACGATGCTCAATTGAGCTGAAAAATGGATGTTGTTCGGCGCGTACATTTCCTTATATAACGCTGTTTCTTCCCGGACAGAATCGGGGAAGAGGTCCGTTTCGCGGTATGCCATGCTTCTGGCGCTGATGAACACCCAGCGCGTGTAATCGATGTCTTCGAAATGATCCGTATACTCCTGCAATTCCTCATCGCTGACATTGACGCCGACGGGGTGCCCAAGCAGGTGTGAATCGCCGGCATTGGCCAGATAGAAGGTCGCTATGTCATAAGGGATCAGCAGCTTTATCAATTCCAGAAATGAGCGCCGCATCGCGGTGAGGTCTTCGATGCTGTGGATCTTATAGATGATGCTGTTTAGAAAGATCCAGTCATTGCAATCAAGTAATTTCATTGTTCCACCTTTCTATCGGCGATTTCGGCGGCAGAGCCGGCGGTCGTTCTATACTGGTTTAACGGAAAACACATTCACCAATCTTTTAAAATATAGGCTCATCTTTTCTTCCAGATCATAGCTGCCGTCGTTGAGGCACCAGTCAAATATGAGGCCCCTTGCGGCAATGAAAAAATAATCGCTCATATGGTCAGGATCAAGATCGGCGGTGATCCGGCCGCTGTCCTGGCCGCTGCGGATGATATCCTGGAGCACGGTCAGCATATATCGGTCTTTTTTAAGGAAGTATTTGTTTTCCGTATTATATAAATGCTTGGTGAACTCTATTCCGGTTTGGTTGGAATAGCGTGCATAATGGGTAAAGTATTCAACGATTTGATCCTCGATATGTTCCGAGACCAATTTGTTTTCCACGCTGTCCTTAAAGTATTCATCTGCCCGATGGAATATCTCAAACAGGATGTCATTTTTCGACTTAAAATAATGGTAGAACGCGCCGACAGATACACCGGCTTTTTTGCTGATCTCTTCGATCGTAATGTTGTCGAACCCCTTTTTTTCCATGAGATCGAAAGCGGTATTGTAAATTTTCGCTTTGGTTTTTATCGCCTGCGCCTGTCGCGTCGTGAGTTTTTTTCTTTGCATTCATGTCACCTCATAAAAATTCTTTCTTTATCATAAAGTATTTGGAATTGGTTGTCAAACATCCCATTATTACAAGAGATGAAAATATTTTAAAATCGTTTCGACAGAAGGGATATGCCAGCTTATAAAAAATTAATTCAGCGAACAAATTCAACTAATCAAATCGGTTAAATTTGGACGAGTGAACGAACAAGGATGAAAAAAAGCAGGAAGCATGAAACGTGAAATTAGTGGACATGGCTGGAGAGCGGAAATTTTCCGGTAATGCTGCCGGAATTTGAAGCCGGAGTTTATTTCCAAAACATACATATATCTTCCAATTTGAAGGAAATTGGTATAGAATCAAGGCGAAAGGCCGCTGTCGCCTGACGGCGCTTCTGCTTGTAAGAGTTGTAAGAAAAAGGCCGGTGATCAATTATGAATAAACATCTCTGTTGTATCAGGAACGGGAAGATCGTTCTGGAAAACAAGGTTCTTACAGGAAAGAGCCTGATTTTCAGTGATAAAATAATCGATATCGTTGACGGGGAAAGCTTCGATGGGACAACACAGGCTTCCGGGATCGAAACGATCGACGCCCATGAAAATTATGTGTCACCGGGATTCATCGATATCCATATCCATGGCTCCGGTGGAAAAGACACAATGGACGGAGCGGTATCCGATCTTGCGGTCATAAGCAGGACCGTCGCCCGAAACGGCGTTACGGGGTTTTTGCCGACGACCATGTCGATGGAAGAGGAAAAAATACGCCGTGCGCTGGATGCAATAAGGATCGCGATGAAAGAGCCTCCCGCTGGCGCGAAAATACTGGGCGCTCATATGGAGGGGCCCTTCATCAGCGGAAAATATAAGGGAGCCCATAGCGAAGAGCATTTGATGAAACCCGATGCCACATTTATCAGGAATTTTCTGGACATCATCAGGATCATCACCATAGCGCCCGAAGAAGATTTCGAATTTCAATTCATAAAAAGCACGAAAGCGCATTCTGACGCCGTGCTGTCGATAGGACATACGAATGCGGACTATGAAACGGCTATGGAGGCAATAGGCGCCGGCGTAAGCAGCGCCACCCACATTTTCAACGCCATGCCGCCGTTCCATCATAGAGCGCCGGGTGTCATCGGCGCAATATTGAGAAGCGACATCTATTTTGAATTGATAGCGGACACCTTGCATGTGCATCCTGCTGTATTCCAGATTTTATTGAATGCGAAGGGGAAGGACAGGATGATACTGGTTACTGACGCGATGCGGGCCGGCTCCATGGAAGCGGGCAGCTGGGAGCTCGGCGGGCAGGAAGTGACCGTGGACGATCATTCGGCAAGGCTCCGGGATGGAACGCTGGCAGGCAGTATCCTGACTTTGAACAAGGCTGTGCTGAACATTCTGAAGCATACCGATCTGGAGATCCATGAAGCTGTCGCTTTGGCGAGCTTGAACCCTGCAAGGCTGCTTGGAGCCGATCAGGAGAAGGGGAGCATTAAAATCGGAAAAGATGCGGATATCGTCATTTTTGATGATGAACTGAATGTGCAGATGACATTTCTGGGCGGGGAATCTATTTATGGGTTCGATCGGGGGTGATCGGGATGCGTATCATAGTGACGGAAAATTATGAAGAAATGAGCAGAAGGGCTGCTGCGATCGTCAGAAGCCAGATCGACCTGAAGCCGCATTGCGTATTGGGATTCGCTACGGGGGACACGCCGCGCGGCATGTACGCGGAGCTCATAAAAATGTATGAAAACCGGGAAATAGATTTTTCGAATGTCACTGCCTTCAATCTGGATGAATACTGTAAATTGGGAAGAGAAGACAGTGAAAGCTATCACTATTATATGAAATACAATTTCTTTGACCAGATCAATATCAAGTCTGAAAACACCAATATTCCCGATTGCATGGCACCGGACATCGGTGAGGAATGCAGAAACTATGAGCAGAAAATCCAGCGCTGCGGCGGTATCGACCTTCAGATACTTGGGATCGGAGCGAATGGCCACATAGGGTTCAATGAGCCGGGCATCGAATTCGAGGCGGAGACTCATCTGGTCAAGCTGCATCAGATGACGATCGAAGCGAACTCCAGATTTTTCGGTTCCAGGGAGGAAGTGCCGACATCCGCTATCAGCATGGGTATAAAAACGATATTGCAGTCGAGGATGCTGATGCTTTTGGCGAATGGGGAAGGCAAGGCTGAAGCGATCCATAAAACCATTACAGGAAAGATATGTCCCGAGGTGCCGGCTTCGATCATCCAGCTGCATCCCAACGTTGTGATGATCATTGAGAAAAATGCCGCCAAACTTTTATGAGGCATGGAAAGGAGTCGTTATGTGCTTGATACCGTTACCACATAAGATTATAACCCAGGATGGGTCGTTTTCGATCGTTCACGATACCGCGATCGTGCTGGATGCTGCTCAGGATGATGTCGATCTGGAAACTGCAAAACTCCTTCGGCAGGAAATCGAAAAAATCATAGCGATCACACTTCCGATCAAAAAAGGGTGGAGGAGAGCGGCCAATCACGATGAAAACTGCATCAGTTTTGAATATTACAAGCTTGATATCGGAAAAGAAGCCTACCGGCTGACTGTCACGCCGGGCAAAATAACCATTTCCGCCCGCGGCAACGCAGGGTTTCTCTATGGCGCGGCCACGCTGATCCAATTATGCAGGACTTCAGACGGAGAGATCGGCTGCGTGGATATAATAGATGAGCCATCCTATCCCAACAGAGGCTATATGCTCGATGTCAGCCGCGGAAGAGTGCCGACCATGTCCAGCCTGAAGGAGCTCGTGGACAAGCTGGCGCTTTACAAGATCAATCAGCTTCAGCTATATATGGAAAACTGTCTTCGTCTGGATGGCTTTGAGGAAGTCTGGTCCCAGACGGATCCCTTCATACCGGAGGAAATATTGGAGCTGGACCTATACTGCCATATAAGAGGTGTGGAGCTTGTGCCATGCATTGCAACATTCGGCCATCTATATGATCTGCTGCGTTCGGTCAGCTACGGCAAATACAGAGAAGTCGAGTCTGAACAGGGGGGCATCTTCTCCTGGTTCAAGCGGCTGCGTCATCACACCATCAATGTGGCGGATCCGGAAAGCCTTACATTGATCAAGGGCATTCTTGATCAATATATTCCTTTGTTCCGAAGCAACAAGATCAATATTTGCTGCGATGAGCCGTTTGATCTGGGCAAAGGCAAAAGCGCCGGTCTGGTTGAAGAAATCAAGCATGGGGAGCTTTATATCTCCTATGTCAACAAACTCGCTGAGCATTTACAGAACAAAGGCAAGGAAGTGATGATCTGGGGGGATATCCTGCAGGAAAATCACGAATTGATCGGCACGCTGAACCCCGATATCGTTTGCCTGAACTGGTTTTACGAGTACAACGCCCAGGAGGATTTTTTCAAGGTTTTTCCGGATCACGGGCTGAAACAGTATGTATGCCCGAGCGTATCCGGCTACAGCCGGCTCGTGAACGCCTACGACAAGAGCTTTGCGAATATCAGGGAGCTGGCGGAGCTCGGCAGCAAATACCGCGCCGAAGGCTTGCTGAATACAGACTGGGGGGATTGCGGCAACATCAATATGCCGGCGCTCAATATCCCGTGCATGATTTATGGCGCCGCTCAGAGCTGGAATGTCGAGGACGTCAGGGATCTGATCAGCATAGATGACATCATCTCGCTGATCGAATACGGCGACACGAATAAAAAACTTGTAGGTCTTCTGCGTGAGCTTTCCCATCAGGATATCATTACATTCAACGATCTTGTGTATTTCAGGGATTACAAGGTGCTGGGACTGACCTATGAGGATAATGGGATACTCAGGCATGAAGAGGTCGAAAAAAATATCATGCTGGCTTCGGAGGCTCAGTTGAAGGGGTCGATCGCCAGATGCTCTGAAATCATCAAGTCTTTTAGGCAGAATGACAGTACGTCGTATCCGGAAACCCGCCAGGAAATGCGGGAATATTATCTTGCAGCCCGGGGCGTTGCGCTGCTGCAGGAAATTGCACTGACAATTAAAAAATATGAATACGGCCAGGATGTGCAGCTGCCGAATACACCGCATGAAACGGCGGGAATGCTGGAAAACTGGCTCATGGATTACTGCAGGGATTGGAGAGTTGTAAGCCGGGAGAGCGAATTATTCCGAATCAAGGAATTTGTATGGCAGATCTGTTCGGTTTTGCGCAAATATGATGAGAAATTGAAGTAAGCCCGGCGAGCCTGGCAGAAGTCAAAATTTATCCGATCGGGCACTTCGGCATTTATGAAGGTACTGATTACGGAGGGAGCATAGATGAACGCAAATTTTTTAAAGGAACGAGCAAATAGAAATCAGTTTGAATATTGGGACGAGGAGACGGACGTGATCATCATCGGAAGCGGCTTTGCAGGACTGAGCGCCGCCATCGAGGCGCGCGAAGCCGGCGCGGAAGTCATCGTGCTGGAAAAGATGGGCGCGCCGGGAGGGAATTCGATCATCAGCGACGGCTGCACGGCGGCGCCCGGGACATTGCTGCAGAAGGCGGCCGGAGTTGCCGATTCGCCGGAGCTGATGTACGAGGATATGCTGAAAGCCGGCTGTGGCTTGAACTATCCCGATCTTGTCAAAACAGTCGTCAACCAGGCGAAGGAAGCATTTGAATGGGCCAGCGATCATCTGGGTGTCAAATACCTGGATCGCGTCGATATTTTCAACGGTCATTCCGTTGCCAGAACCTATACGCCGATCGGCGTCACGGGCGCGCAGATCATCCGGCGGCAATTGGATAAATTATCGGAGCTTGGAGTCTCGATCAGGCTATGGACCTCTTTCCGGGAATATCTTTTTGATGCGGAGGAAAGGGTGTGCGGGATCACGACCTGTGCGGCGAGAGTAAAGGATAGAGGCCTTGAGCCTGCTGGTAAAGAGAAAAGGATCCATGCGAGGAAGGGTGTCATCCTGGCAACCGGAGGCTTTGGCGGCGATGTTTCATTTCGCATGGCACAGGATCCCAGATTGACAGGGCAGGTGGATACCACGAACAAGGCCTGCGCTACGGCAGAGGCACTGACGGCGACATTGAGGATCGGAGCCGCCCCTGTCCAATTATCGCGCATTCAGCTGGGTCCTTGGACTTCTCCTGACGAAAAGGGATTCGGAGCGGGACCTAGATTTGCGGAATACATCGTATTTCCATATGGGATCGTTGTGGATCCTTCCACCGGAAAGCGCGTCGTGAATGAACTTGCGGACAGGAAGACCGTGTCCGACGGCATCCTGAAGACAGGCCACCCCTGCGTCGGCATTGCTCATGAAGGGGCGGTTGTCGATTCCGGCTGGGATATCAGTAAAGCGATCAATAAAGGAGTCGTCAGGCGATTCGAGTCAATAGATGCAATCGCATCCTATTATGGCATTTCATCAGAAGAGCTGGGCAAGGCAATCGCAAGATTCAATGCCGGCATATCGGAAGGTGTTGACAGTGAATTCGGGAAGACCATATTATCAGGTGCAAAGCCAATGAAGCCGCCTTATCTGGCGATGCGGCTGTTGCCTAAGGTCCATTACACAATGGGCGGCGTGCGGATCGATCCCGATGCCGGGGTGGTCGACCTTGAAGGCAATAGGATCAAGGGGTTATATGCGGCAGGTGAAGTCACCGGAGGGATCCATGGCGCCGATCGGCTGAGCTCCTGCGCCATTACAGAATGCATCGTGTTTGGCAGGATCGCGGGGAAAAATGCGGCGATGTCAGGTTCCTGAACGGCAGGTTGAATGCATCGCCGGCCGCGTTACAATATGATGGAATAGGCTTTTATTTTCTTGTACATCGTGCTTCTGTCGATTTTCAATACTGCTGCTGCTTTTGAAATATTGCCTCTGCATTGTATGATGCATTCCTGGATGGCTTTTTTCTCCCAATCGGCCAGGGTGTTCATATTGTAGGTATAGCAATTGTATTTCGTATCGAAACCTGTTTCGCGGGCATGGTTCTTCAGGGTATCGACGGGCAGCTTGCCGACAACGACATAATTTTCGATCCTGTTCTCCAGCTCCCGGATATTTCCGGGCCATTCATATTCTTCAAGCATGGCGTATTCGCTTTCTTTGAGGGGCGTGACGATTCTGCCCAGTTTTTGGGATTTCAAAGTCAAAAAGTGGTCGACCAGCAATCTGATATCGCCCTTTCTTTCGCGAAGGGGAGGGATCGTGATGGGAATGACATTCAATCTGTAATACAAGTCCTCCCTGAAATTTCCTTTTATGACTTCCTGGTACAGGTTCTTGTTTGTTGCGACGATGACGCGTACATTGATGGGCATGCTCTTGATGCTGCCGATCCTTGTGACGATTTTCTCCTGCAGGACGCGAAGCAGATTGATCTGCATGTCCAGCGGCATTTCGCCGATTTCATCCAGGAATATGGTTCCATTGTTTGCGAGTTCAAACTTGCCCGGCATGCCGCCGCGCCGCGCGCTGGTGAAGGAGCCCTCTTCATAGCCGAACAGCTCGCTCTCGATCAGGTTTTTGGGGATGCTGCCGCAGCTGATCGCAATGAAAGGCTCGTTCCGCCTGTTGCTTTCGTTATGTATGGATTGAGCCAAAATCTCTTTGCCGACGCCGCTTTCGCCTTGGATGATGATCGTGGATGAAATGTTGGCGACTGATTTTGCGTATGCCATGACTTCGCCAAGCTGGGCGCTCCTGCCCACGATGCTGTCAAAAGTGTAATGGGCGTTTTGCCCTGAATATTTATTGACCAGCTTATAGACGTTCTGCATGTCTTTAAAAACAACGACGATCGCGATCAGCTTATTTCCAATGTCCTTGATCGGATAAGCGTTGATATTGAATTTCCTTTTTGAATCCGATTGTTGATTCACATATTCTTCATCGTTGTAGATCCCGTTTTCTTCAATCATCCTGAAGACATGGGACCAGTTTTCCAATATCGTTTTCGCCGGATGGCCCAGGAGCTCATCCTCGCGGCAGGCGAACATCTCGAAGGATTTTTTATTGGCATTCGTGATGGTCCCATGATGATCGATGGTCAGTATCGCCAGGTCGATGGCATTCATGATCGTTGAATTCAATTGGTTGGCGTGCCACAGTCTCTCTTTCGACCGGATGCTGCGGATCTCGTGTTCGATGGATTCGGCTGTCGCATGGACAAAGCCCAATGTATGGGGATGAACGAGCTCATGCAGTCCGGTGATATTCAGGCAGCCTATGATCTTTCCTTTCTCATCGGTTATCGGAGCGGAAGAGCAGGTCCAGATATGGTAGATTTCGATGAAGTGCTGGGCGGCCGCCATTTGAATGGCCTGCTTTTCAAAAAGAGCGGTGCCGATCGAATTTGTGCCGCAGCTTTTTTCGCTCATATCGGTTCCGAGCTTCATGCCCATGGCGTCGGCGCGATCCATGATATCCCTGTCGCCGATGATCGCAATGATATAGCCGTGTTCATCCGTCAGATCGACCAGAAACCCCGTGCCTTTCAAAAAGCCGTACAAGAGGTTCATGAAAGGAGCCGCTATGGAAATAAGCAGCTTGTTCGATTCCAGGACCTGCTGGAGCACATGTCCGGAAATGATGGTCTCGGGCTGATCCATGTATTTGTCGACGCCCAGGCTGATGCATCTGTTGTGGGAATTGGCAATAATGTTGTGTAAGTCTGATGGATGCGGGATTTTTTTACTCATGGGATCATTCCTTTCAGTTTGAGCAGGCATCGACGCTATAAAAAATTAATTCATTAATATTTTAACACATTTAACGGTTATACAATAGGAAAAATATTAAAACATATGCAGATATTTGTAGATAAATACACCAAAATGTTGAAAATAACAACAACGTAAATTTAAAATCGTTGGAATATTCTACACTGGTCGGTTAAACAGCATTCAAATTGTTAAAAAATAAGCATTCGGGGCGCTGGCATAGGAGTTGCTATAGGATAATGTATCTAAATTATATTAATGGAGGGTTACAATTATGAAGGGTTTAGCAATGTTGGGAATCGGCAAAATCGGATGGATCGAGAAGGACGCGCCAAAATGTGGTCCCTTGGATGCCTTGATAAGACCGATTGTGGTTGCGCCATGCACATCGGACATACATACTGTCTGGGAGGGCGCGATCGGTGAGCGTACAGACATGATTCTGGGCCATGAGACGATTGGAGAGGTCGTCGAAGCCGGCGCTCTTGTCAAGGATTTCAAGAAAGGCGACAAAGTCATCGTTCCGGCGATAACACCCGATTGGGGAGACGTCAATTCCCAGGGCGGCTATCCGATGCATTCGGGCGGAGCGCTTGGTGGCTGGAAATTTTCCAACTTCAAGGATGGCGTTTTTGCCGAGCTGTTTCATGTCAATGAGGCCGATGCCAACCTGGCGCTGCTCCCTGATGGCGTAGATCCTGTTTCTGCCGTGATGCTGACCGATATGACGACGACGGGTTTCCATGCCGCCGAGCTGGCGGATGTGAAACTGGGAGATACCGTCTGCGTCATCGGAATAGGTCCTGTCGGCTTGAATGCGGTTGCCGGAGCAAATTTAATGGGGGCTTCCCATATTTATGCTGTCGGGTCCCGTCCTGATTGCTGCAGGGTCGCAAAGGAATATGGCGCTACAGAAATCATCAACTACAAGCAGGGCGATATCGTTGAACAGGTGCTCGCAAGGACAAATGGCAAAGGCGTTGATAAAGTCCTGATCGCGGGCGGCGATGTGGATACCTTCGCACAGGCTGTTAAAATGCTGAAGCCGGGCGGATGCATCGGCAGTGTCAATTATCTCGGCTCGGGCGAATTTATCAAAATCCCGAGAGTCGAATGGGCCGTCGGCATGGGTCACAAGAGGATCAATGCAGGCTTGACGCCGGGCGGGCGTCTTAGAATGGAAAAACTTGCTTCGCTGGTCCAGACGGGAAAATATGACCCGAGCAAGCTTATAACCCATAAATTTGAAGGCTTCAAGAAAATGGAGGACGCTCTTTTGCTCATGAAGGACAAACCGGCCGATCTCATCAAACCGGTCGTGGTGATCAAGTGGTAGATTTCGAGGATAATACCGGACTGTAAAAATCATATGCCGGAAAATCCAATAGCTGATAACGCCATAATGCACAATCGTACTTGCATCATGGCGTTATCTTTTTTAAAAGTTTGCGTTTATGATTGCGTTCATCAATATCGCACATCTTTTTCTTAAAGAGACGCATATGGTCCTGGAATCATCCGCCGGTAAAAATATTGCGATCGGCCTGGGATGCGGACAAGGCGCCATATAAAGCGAAGCGGGCCGGCAGGAACCAGGTGGTGCTGCAGGAGGGCGCCTGAAAGAAATAAATTCAACTCACCACCATGATGATGCACTGATTTGATAAAAAAATAGCAAATCGGCGCTGTCATTGTTGACAGCGTCATAACTTTATAGTACGCTGTTTATGGAAAATTTTGTTTCTGAATCGAACGAGGAGAAAACGGAATTTTTGTTACAAAACTGCATATTGAATACTCCGATCCTGCGCATCTAAGCGGGCAAACCGTATGATGACAGGACGTCAGGGTAATGCTGGAAACGGCATTGCCTTCCATTGTGAAAAGGGGTTGGTGCTTCAAGCACGTTAAGTTGTATTGCACAGCTTCTTTTCATTTTGAAAAGAAGCTTTTTTGTTTTCAGACAACATAACAATGAATCGGATTTGAGGGATACAAAATGAAAAGAAGAACGATCCTAATATTGATCATGGCTGTGCTGATCGCGATACTCCTGCCTACTTATTCCACGATCGCGCAAAGCGTGGCACATTCATCCGAGCCCTATTCGCAATACGCGTCCAGTGTATTGACCATTACTGCCGATGGATTTCCTGATCCGGTAATAATGAATATCAGGCAGCTCGAAGCGATGGAAGAGAGCATCTATACCGGACGGTACACGATGCGGACGCTGGTGGAACCGCACGTCGGAACTTATACAGGGATCCGGTTTTCCAGCCTGATGGAGAAGGCCGGCATACCGGACGATGCCAAATCTGTGGTCATCAGGGCTGCGGATGGCATCAGCATGACGTTCGCTGTCGATGCGCTGATTTTTGAAAATTATATCAACGAATCTGGCGACAGTGGACTTCCTGTGATCCTGGCCTTCGCCAAGGACGGGATTCCTCTGGTACCTGACCGGAATGCCGAAGGCTATATCATAGCCAGGGACAACGGCGGCGGACCGCTCCGGCTGATTGTCGGACAGACATTCAACGGCGAGCGCAATTCCCCAAAATGGATCCAGAATGTGACCGCCATCCATTTCAGCAGCAAGGCCCAGACGATATCCTTCACAGATCTTGGCGCCTTTTACTCCTGGGCGGAGGAAGCCATTTACGGCCTGGCGGAACAGGGCATCATCAGCGGCGTCGGGAACGGGAGATTCGCCCCGGAGCAAAACGTCACGAGAGCGCAGTTTACAAAAATGATCCTGGGAGCACTCGGCATCCCGCAGGTGCAGGAAACTTCCGAAATCTTCACGGATGTGGATAGCGCGGGATGGGCTGCACCCTATATTGAAGCCGCCGTTACGGCAGGCCTGATGCAGGGCACCGGAACGGGCGCCTTTGAGCCGGATGCCAATATCAGCAGGTATCAGATCGCCTGCCTGATGACCAGGGCGCTGGGCGCAGAAGATGAAGCCGGTTTACCGGGCGATTCGGACTCGAACTATAGGGACAAGGAGAAAATGCCGGCCTGGGCCGCCAGATACGTTGCCTTCTGCGAAGACAAAGGTCTCTTTGACAATATCGCTGTCGGTTATTTCAACGGCAACACGCCGATCAAGCGCGCCGAGGCGGCGGTGATCATCTATCGCATGCAGCAGCTGCAGCCCTGACACAGCGGCCGGATGCAGCCCTGGCGCTGAGGCAGGATTAAGCTCTGGCGCTGAGGCCGGATACAGATTGAATACAAAGTATTTAATATATAAGCAAGATCAAATAGAACACTTAACAGGAGGAGCCAATCATGGAATTACGAACCTTTATGCGCAAACGATCCAGAAAAGCGATCGCCTATATCATGGCAGTGGCGATGGTGCTTTCGGGATTCGGCTGCATCCTGCCGGCATTGCCCGGCGGATCCGTCTATGCAGAAGAATGGGCGCCGTCCACCGAGCAGCCTGTTCTTGTGATGACGGGGCAGGGCATCATTTCGGATGCTGCCGTCACCGCGGATGACCTGACAGCAGGCATCGTCAATGAAAAATCTTATACAAGGGACGAACTGCTGGGCATGACTCAGAGTGAAGTCCTGTATTCGACGATCAATACGACACCGACCAAAAGCATCTATCTGGGGAAAGGTGTGAAAGCAAATGATCTGCTGGCACTATCCGGATTCACCTCCGATAAATATGATTCTATTAATATAAGATTCATTTCGGGGGATGGTTATACCGTGACATTCGATAATGAGCACACTGGCGATTCGACAACATCTTCACCGCTTGTGACGGCTTCGTATGGCACGGAACGATACTATTACCCGGGCATAAGCACTGGAGATGACACGGGCGCAGTCGTCGCCGATACGATACTTGCCCTTGAGAAAGCCGGAAATCGAGGGGAACCGGACGTTGTGCCGGAAACTGCGGCTTTGACTCCAATAGCTTCCGCCGATGCGCCGATGCTGATGCTGGGACAGCAGAATGTCAATGAGATAAGCAATCCGCTTTTTAATAAAGGTATTGCAGAAATCGTCGTCGGCGATGAACTGCCGGATGTCTTAACGATTGCCGGGGGATCATACAGCAGGGCTGACGTCCTGATGATGCCCAGAATCGGCGGAACCTGGACCTATCTGAAATCCGTCGGGACAGGCACCAATTATTGTGTCGGCGTTCCGCTTTCGGAATTCATGGCCGGCTACGAGGACGACGCGACTGTCGAATTCGTGTCGGCAGACGGCTACGCCAACACGTCGGTCACTGTCGGAGACATCAGGAACGCCGCCAATGAATACATCCTGGCGTATGAGTTCGGGGCGGACGAAGCAAGCTGTACGGGAATTTATGAGAGTGCCAAGAACGATGCGACGATCAAGGGATATTTCCGTGTTTACGCGCAANNAATGGATCCGTGATCAAACTGGTGAATGAAATCGTCGTTACACCGGCATCGGGACCTGATTTCAGCACCAGTCCGTACAAGCACATCAACAACGGAGGGCTGGATGGTGACGCGCCTTACAATGTAGACTCCATCACAGGGGCCACACTGACCGTTGAGGGACCGGGACTTGAAAGCAGCATTCCTCTTTCGATCCGGGAAATGGAAAGCGAAAACGCCGGCGCATATAGAGACGCATATACAGATATCCGGGATTCCGTCCCAACGACACTGAAATATGAAGGGATCCGGCTGGATTATATCCTCCACGACATGACATCAGGCACGACGGGTATCGAGCTCACGGACAGCGCCTATTCTGTAGTGTTTAAGAACCGACAGCGCCAGACCATCGCCGAATTTACGCTTGATGAGATCGCCGATGCGGAAAGCGCCGGAAAACCGGTCATCATCGCCTACGGAACGGCTGACCTTGCTGAAACGAACATCAGGCCTTTTGTCTATGACGGGGGAGCCGGGGCGGACGCATCCCTCGGGAATGAAGACGGGTGCATCAAACTTGTTTATGACAAATCCGTCTTTGACGCCGACCCCAATCCGGACTATACAAAATTCGGCAATGTTGCTTACATTTATGTAGCAGAAAACGAAGCGCCCGGATTCAAGCATGACAAAAGCCCTTACAATACGGCTGAAAACGCGCAGTATGTGGTCACGGTCACCGGTGACAAGGTGGGGCGTGAGATCAATTACACGGTCGACCAACTGGAAAGCATGGTCCCATATGACGTGAACGGCGAGCCTGCAGCTGACAGCGCAGGTTTCCGCGCCGAATACAGCCTCTCGAATTCGACATACTGGTATGTCAATGAATATGAAGGCGTCAAGCTATGGAACCTGCTTGTCAAGTCGGGGATACCGGAAAGCATGGCAACCGGTGACGGTTCGGACACTGAAGTCAAATTCAGCGCAACCGACAGCTATCAGGATTTCGATAAGTTTACACTGGCTCAGATCGCTGATCCGACACAGTTCGGATATTATGAAAAAAATCCTGCCGACCTGAACGACGGGACTTATGTTCCCGTTGAATCGGACCTGAAAGCTACAGGCTATCCGGTGCTCGTCTCCTATGGCGTCAATGGCTATCCGTTCGTCATCAGCAATACGCTGGATGGATTCAAGAGCGGGCTCGGCAATGACGGCGGTCCGCTGCGCATCATCTCGGGCAAGATGGATTACACCCACGCCAATGGCTCGAAGCAGGCTAAGCTTCTGGATAAGATCATCGTCGGCAATGAAGTGGATTACAGCACCCATGGCGGCAATCCGGACGCCAATTACCAGGCGCTCGCCGATGATCAGGTCGCTGTCAGCGTCATAGGCATGGATGGCAACCCCATTAAAAACCAGACATATACTGTCGACCAGATCGAGGATCTGGTCTATGGAGATACCGTGACCAACGCGGAAAGAACGGCGGCAAGAGTCAAGGATTTCTACAGCATCGTCAAGAGCGGCGTACCGTACAGCGACCTTTATGAAGGGGTGGACTTCGGCTATTTCCTGACGGATGTGGTCGAAATCCCGGGCATCAAGGGAACAGTGACATTCACAGGAGCTGTACCTGCTGGCGGTGGAGAAGCCCCAACGCTGACGGTGTCTCTGGATGACATTTTCGCATCCGGACAGAACACCGTGACAGAGCGGACAGATCTGACATCGGTTCTCGCCTTTGCTAAAAATGGTTATCCGATGGTTCTCGACAAGGTTGCGGCCGGTTATGTTTCGACTTTCCTTGACGGCTCCGGCGCCACAGTGACTGTCAAGAACAGCGGCGGCCCGTTGATGATGATCCTGCCGCAATCGGAAATCCAGGCGTCAGATCCGCAGGCGTCGACGTCGCTGTCAAATATCACGGCAATCTCGATCAACCTGCAGCCGGATTCCTATGCCCATATCGCATCACCGTACGACACGCTGGCGACCAGCCAGATCACCATCGGCGGAGAAGGCACAAAGCTGTCCGCTCCTTCGACTTTCACTGTCGGCACGCTTGAAGGCAAGCAGACTCTGGCAGTGACGGGGGATTACAATATCAAGTCGGCGGATGCCGAACAGCAGATTCGATACAGAGGACTTGACCTGTACAGCCTTCTCAAATCCACTGACGTCGGCCTGCAGTCCAACGCCAGCGAGATTGTCGTGACCTGCGCGGATGCGACTCAGATGACATTCCCGCTGACGGCGCTTATCAAATCAGATTATGTGAACGGCGCCACCGGCGCTTCGGACCTCAAGATGATATTGGCCTACGGCTCAGCATCCGTTGACAACATCGATCCGGAGGATGGCCTGCCGCTGGTCGGAACATCTGCTGATGCCGGATATGACGCTTCATACATGAACGATGGCGGGCCACTGTGCCTGGTGGTCGGCCAGACAGACGCGGATGACATAAACTCAGCCAAGATTTTGAAGGATGTCGTGGATATCACAGTCAACGCGTCAGAAACCACAAGCTGGAAGCATGACATGAGCCCGATCTATGAAAGCTATCTTGACTCAACCAGTATAGAGGTTTCCGGCACGGGTATCGAAACGCCTGTGACGATGACGCTCCGGGAAATCGAAGCCATGGATGACATCATCGTCCGGGACTCCTATACATATATCGGAACGCATGAATGCGAAGGCGTCGATCTTTGGAAGCTCGTGACCGAAAAGGTCGGACTTTTGGAAAATGCCAGCGTCACTTCGGTAAAAGTCGTTGCATCGGATGCCTTCAGCAAGGACGTGCTGTCCATCTTCGGACAGGACGCTCTGGATAACGGCATCGCTGACGGTTCCGACAGAAAGACGATCATCTTATCCTATGCCATCGACGGCAATCCTCTGGTTCCGGAGACGAGCAGCGATGGATACACCAGCGGTAACGACGGCGGGCCGCTGAAGCTGATCACGCACAACAATCAGGGCGCCTGCCTTAAGAACGTCGTCAAGGTCGTTGTGGACGCAACGATAACGGCGCCAGTCGAGGCGGACTTCACCATTGCCGGGGCGCCGGCGGGCGACCAGGAATTCATGGTGTCGGATCTTGAAGCGCACACTGACGGAGCGATCACCAGAGACTTTTCATATATAAAAGACAGCGTCGTGACGACCGATATGGTTACCGGCGTTAGGCTCGACAGGCTTTTGGCAGAAGCGAATGCAACCGGCGACCGATTCAAGGTCAATATCGTCACTACAGACGGCTATGCTGACAGCAAAGGCGGAACATACACCAACATCACTCTGGCGGATGTTACGGACAAGAATTACGTCGTTGCCTATGAAGCGGGAGCCGCGGCCATCGCCGATACGGACGGCAGCGGCAATGTGTCGGCGATCAGGATATACAGGGACCAGAATGACGGAACTGTAGACTGGAGAAACAGAGTCACCAATGTCAGCGGCATTCAGGTCGTGGACACCATGGACAATGAAGTTGTCTTCACGATCAAGGTGGACGGCACGACGGCTGCATCCTATACTTTGGCGCAGCTGAAGGCGATGACGCCGGAAACCCAGACGTATTCCTATACGCAAAAGGGTATTGCCTGCACCAACGAAGCAACAGGGGTCATGCTTGCAGATCTTTTGACATCCGCTGGAATCACACAGGACAGCGCCGCAGTGACGCTGATCACTACGGACTCTNNACAATTTCCAGGCAGGCACCAGCGCTAATGCCCTGACCTATAATAATATATTGATGAGCAATATCAGGGACCAGCAGTACATGGTCGCCTACGCGGCCGATGGCGCAGCTATCAGGGACGCAGACAAAGGCACGACGATCCAGTACACTTATACCAGGGTTTACCGTGCTTACGACGACGGCACGGCGACCTGGCTGAACCGGATGACAAATGTCGTGGCAGCCAACGCGGTGCCGGACTACCTGTTTGAAACTGATCTGACAGGAGCTGCCGGCGGACTGCCGCTTGCAGGCGTCAGATGCATCGCGCCAGACAGCAATGGCGGCATATGGATCGGGACCTATGGCGGAGGCGCAGTTTACAAGAATGCAGCCGGAGCGTTCACGCTCTACAGCGCGGCCTCGGAGACAGCGCTTCCCGGAAATTATGTGCCGGACATCGCCACTGACGGAAACGGCGGCATCTGGTTCGCCCTCGGCGGACAGGAACCGGCCAACCAAAACGGCGCGGCATATTTCAAGGATGGTGTCGTGACAGCATATACATATGAAAATACCAGCGGGAAACTGATATCGGATTTTGTCCAGCAGGTCGAAGTCGATGCCGGTGGCGATGTATGGTTCGGAACAGCAGAAGGACTCTGCAGGCTGGATCCGGCTACGAATACCTGGAGCAGCTGGGACAAGTCAGACGGCATCCCTGCGGCATCTGTCAGCGCGCTTGTGCCTGATGGAAACGGTGGCATGTGGATTGGATGCTATCCGGATACAGTAGATGAAATCAATAATATCTACAGCGGCGGCTATGCACATCTCAAGAGCAACGGCGCCATCGTCAGCTACAAAGATACAATAAATCTGAAATTCGCGGACCAGTGGGTCAGGAGCTTCGCCATCGATGAGGACGGCGGCGCGTGGGTCGTCAGGTCCGGATCCTACAGCACGATGGAAAATGTGGGCGGCAGGATCGATTATGTCTACCCGAGCGGAACAGCCGGCACCCATTACACGGGTCATGACCTCCTTCCGGAACAGCTGGTCAATAATGCCGAAATCAGGACGATGGCCATCGACGCCAATGGAGGACTCTGGTTCGGAAGCACTTCGCGCGGTGTATACTACAGCACAGAAGCAGAAATCGTCAGCGAGCATTACTGCAGGGCGGACGTCGACTGGCCGAATACCAGCAGCCTCGACTCGATATTCACTATCCTGCCAATGAGTGAGGGCACGCTCTATGTCGGAAGCAACGGCGGTGTATCGATTGCGACCATCGACGCCATCATCGAGAATACGGATCCAGGCGATCCGGGCGATCCAGGAGCTGGTCAAGAGGATTACGATCTTGCAGTCACCGGCGACGGCGTTGACGACATCACCTATCTGACAGTCGCAGACCTGAAGAAAATGGCCGGTGACGGTTATGTCAGGGCGGATTATTCCTCGCTTAATTCCTATGGGACAAGAGCGGTGAACACCTTCACAGGAATAGAAGTATCCTTCCTGCTGGACGATATCGCGGAAATTAATGATGATGCCGAAAGCATCAGTGTCATCGCATCAGACGATTACTATAGAAACTTCAATCTCGATGATGAAGATCTGGGTGTTTATGCGGCTCCAATCGATCCGAACTCCGGAGATGAAGTACCGATGATCCTGGCCTGGGCCAGGGACGGGGCAAATCTTGACGGACTCCAGCTCGTTGTCGGACAGTCCGACATCGACCACATCAACAAACCACTTTGGGTCAATGACATCGTTGAGATCGAAGTCAATGCCAAAGCAGTGACGCCGGGCTCAGGCACAGCCGGCACCGGTGAACAGGAACCTCCTGAAGTCACAGATGAAGAAACACCCTCGGCTTCAGTCGAGGTTGAAGCTTCACTTAAAGACGGCAGTGCTTCTGTGACCATCGAAGTGGACGACATCAGCGATGCGATCGCACTGCTTGAAGACACCGATTCGGCAGAAACGGTCCTCGAGATCGTGATCGACGGGGCATCGGGTGCAGGCAAATTCTCTATGACGCTGCCGGCAGACACTCTTGGAGTCATTTCGTCATCGGATGGTCTTGGGCTGCGTATCATCCTTGAACAAATCCAGGTCACCTTCGACAACGCCGCCGTGGCAGAAATCGACAGTGAAGCGGCAGGAAGCGTCTCCATTGTCATTTCGGAAGCAGACAAGACGGCATTGACTGAAGATGTTTTGAACATGATTGGGGAAAGACCGCTCTACGATATAGACATCCTGTCGGGCAGCGGCAAAATATCTTCCCTGGGCGACGGGCAGGCAACGATCAGCATTCCTTATAAACTGACAGCCGGAGAAGATCCGGACGAACTCGTCATCTTCCTTGTGAAGGATGACGGCAGCATCGTGCCGGTCAAGGCTTCAGGCTATGACGCAGGGACAGGGAGCATGCTTTTCGTGGTCAACCATTTCAGCCAATACGGCATCGGCTATAATTCATGCACCTTCGGTGACATCAGCGGCCATTGGGCAGAAAACGACATCCAATATCTATCGGCACGCGGAATGGCAAGCGGAACCGGAAACGGCGCATTTGAACCGAACAGAAGCCTGACAAGGGCGGAATTTGTAAAATTCCTGGCGGGCATCGCCGATGCTGATATTGCAGGCAAAGCATCTGCAGTCAAATTCAAGGATGTCAGCGCGGACAAATGGTATGCGGCCTATATCGGCTGGGCAGCTGAAAACGATATCGTCAGCGGCTACGCCGACGGCAATTTTGGACCGAACGATGTCGTCACCAGGGAGCAGATGGCTGTGATGATCGACAACTTTGCCAAGTCAAACGGTATTGAACTCGAGCAGGTGAAAGCATATGAGAGCTTCACCGATGAGAGCGGCATCAGCAGCTGGGCGTCGGATTCCGTGAAGAAAATGCAGACGGCCGCCATCATGAATGGAAAGCCGAACAACATCTTCGATGCAAAAGGACTTGCAACCAGAGCGGAAGCGGCCAGGATCATCAGTGGTCTTCTGGGCCTTTCCATAGACTGAGAGACACACACAATGTAACCTATATCCGAATGGCTTTGGAGCAAGTTTAAACGCTTGCTCTTTAGCCATGTTATGGAGGCTTTGATATGAGACGAGCAAAAGAGGCCGTTTGCCTGGTACTGGTCATTATGATGATGCTGACGACGATGATGGCGGCCACAGCCTGCGGCAGCGGCGGTGACGCCGGGAAGCAGAACGCTTCGGATGAATCGCAGCTGGAACAGAATACCCAGGAAACAACAGGCGGAGAGCCGGATGGGGACCTGACGGAAAGCGTGCAGGCGACAAATGAAGGCCCTGATGCTGGAGATGCGATCGCCGACGGATCCGGCAGTGCCGGCAATGGAAGCGGGACCTCGGGCGCTGATCCTGGAAGCCAGACAGCGCAGAATACAGGAACTGATGCAGATGACGGACAAACCATGACCATCAGCGGAAGCGGCGTTGAAAAGACGGTTACGCTTTCCCTGAGCGACCTGAAATCGATGAAGGATGCATATTATGAGGATGATTATTTCGCGCTGAACAGCTACGGGACAAAAGCCTATTTTTCATTCCGCGGCGTGAAGCTTGCGGCTGTCCTTGAGAAGGCCGGTCTGAAGAGCTCGGCCAGAACCATAACATTTGTAGCCCCTGACGGCTATGAGCAGCAGCTTACAGTGGAGCAGGCGCTGAAAACCGATTATATCGACGAACAGAATCCTGACAAAAAATACCCGGTCATCATAGCATGGCATGAAAACGGAGAAGATTACGACCCGGCTGAGGGGCTGCCCTTCAGACTGGTCGTGGGTCAAAAGGCGCCCGGGGACGCCAACAAGCCCCAGTGGGTGTCCAATATCAAAAAGGTGATCGTCGAGTAGAAAAACCGGCGCACTCTATATGAAATCAATGATTAAGATAAGGCCGCCCGGCGGTGGCGGCCTTCGGGGGAGACGGATATGAGAAAACGCGGCATGTACGGCATAGCGTTAATACTGATCCTGGTATTGACGGCAGCCACCTTATGGGCAGGATCAGAAAGCCGGGAGGAAAAGGCGCTGATCAAAGAAGCGATTCCCGGTGCACAGAGCATCGGGCTCATGAAGGAAGCTGCGGCAGTGCCCTATATTAGAGACAATTTTCCAGCGGTGCTTCGGATCTATGAGGTTGACGGCGAGCCTGCAGCCTTTGTGACGGAAGGACGCGGTTATGAAGGCCTCATCCGGACGCTTGTCATCATTGACAGCGAGTCGGAAAAGGTCGCACGGACCGTCATTTTGCGGCAGGGAGACGAGCCCGAGTATGCCGATCCGATCAAGGAAGGCTGGTTCATGGACCGGTTCGCCGGCCAGGGGCTTCTGGAATATCTGGAACTTGTAGTTCTGGAGCAGACAAAGGAAACGGATATCATCCAGGTGACCGGCGCCACGATTTCGAGCCAGGCGGTGGTCAACAACGTGAATGCGGCCATGGGGGCATGGCAGTACCTGTTCTATGGAACGGAAGCGCCGGCAGTGGAAAATGCTGTCGCGCAGGAAACCTGGGACAAGGACGACAACAGCTTCCTGATCAGCCCGGAAGATTCGGATCCTTTCAGGATCACGGTCGAAGACCTGGAAGACTATGAGCAGGTCGCTGTCGACACGATCCTGGCTAAGACGACAGGCACAAGGACGGACATCAAGGCTTCAGGACCGCTGCTTTCAGAGGTGCTGGCCTCAAAGGGAATCGACCTGGGCAGGTATGCCGCGCTCGGCGTCACAGGACGGGACGGGTATTATGCCATGCTGGACAAGGACATCCTGACAAACCGGCAGATCATCCTGGGGACAATGGTCGACGGCGAGGGGATCCCGCCGGAGGAAAAGCCGGTACGGATCGTCGTTCCTGACGAAATGGGTGTCTACTGGGTGAAAATGGTCACCCGCATTGATCTGTACGAGCAGGTTTCACCGAAGGACATAAAAAACATATACATGTTCGACGCGCTGACCCGGGGTATCGAACCCTACTATTACGAATATTACGGAAGCAAGGACAAATCGATCCTGGTCGGGAGCATACTGGACAGATTCGATGCGGTGGATCCGAACGGATTCTTCACGATGCTCGGGTCTGACGGACTCGAGAAGAACGAAACCATCGCCATTGTCCGGGATCGCTATTATATCAAGACCGAGGGCAACAACGCGCCGATGAATATCGGACCGGCCTTCAAGCTGGGCATGAATGTGAAGGAAATGTGCTGTTTCTCAACGTCGACGGATGCTGTGATGTTTTCGGAAATCATGATGAAGGTGATTGGAAGCGTCGATTCGGCATACGGCAGCGCCATGTCGCTTTCTGATGCGGCAATGACGGCGGGACTGTTGGTGAAGAGCGGCGACGTGCTGACAGTCTATGATGCTTCACTGAACAGCTATGAAATAAAGGCCGGCCAGCTGGCGGACAGCATCCTGATTCCGGCGGGCGGCCGTACGGACGCACTGGTCGGAGACGTGCTGATCAAGGATGTGCTGAAGATTTCTAAAAATTAAGGACATTATGAGTGCGCAGTAGAACCAGCACCATTGAGAACCCACCAAAGGAAACGGAATTTGAACGTATGAAAACGAAACCCGAGCATAATCATAAAAACGCCGATTATTCCGGTCTGCAGCGGGCGCGAAGCATGACGCAGGCTGTGGTGCTCCTTTTTTTGGCAGCCGGCATCGCCTGGTACTACCTTTATCTGTCGGGCTTGCTCGATTTCACGCTGATTCGCATACCGGACCTGAATCCCTACGGGGGATGGAACGCCCTGCGGAGCTTTGCAACGGACAGTTCTCATACCTTCAACGGTTTCGGGAAAAGCACGGCGCTAACTGTAGCGATTCTGATTGCAGCCATGATCGGCGGAAGATNNTTTTTCTGCGGCTGGATCTGCCCGCTCGGGAGCCTTCAGGAGCTTTTTGCCGCTATCGGCGGCAAAGCGGGGGTCCAACGGGCAAATATGGAGAAAATAGAAAAAATGAAGCTGTGGCGGTTGAAATATATCATTCTTGCAGCGGCCATCGGCATATCGGCGCTTGGCTATGGAGCCGTCCTTGCCGGGCTGTCTCCATGGAAGGCGCTCCTGATACTTCCCGGCATAGGCGGCGTGGCCGATGCTGAAGGCTGGCTGACGGGCGGATGGATTCCCGGCGGGTGGCTGATCGGCACCGCAGTCCTGGTAGGCCTTCTTGCCGCGGCGTTCTTTATCGAAAGACCCTTCTGCCGCTATCTCTGTCCGCTGGGCGCAGCCCAGGCATTGGTCGGCGCCTTCGCGGCATGTCAGATCAGATGCAGGACGGAATGCAGTAATTGCAGCATATGTCTTGCGGAATGCCCGGCCGCGCTTTCTTGCGATGATGACGACCGTATATCCCCGGAGTGCATCCGCTGTATGAAGTGTATGGATAAAATCTGTGGGCGGGCAGAACAGCCTGCATCATGCGGCAGCGGCCTGTGGGTCGGCGCCGGCTCACTTAAATTCAAGCCGCAGCATTATGCCGCCGTCATGGTGTTGATATTTTTCGCCGTTTGGGGTCTTCTTCCAGTATTCTTTTCAAGCGCTGCCCTGCAGCACGACCTGGTGACGGGCGTGTTCAGGGACGGCACTTATTATGGGGAATCACGCGGATTCGGTGGGCGGATGAAGGTCGAGGTCATCGTCGCGGATGGCGGGATCGGAGAAGTCGCCATCATTGAGCATCACGAGAGCAGAGGCTGGTACGAGGAGCCGTTCCGAATCATTCCGAGACAGTTGGCCGGCCGGTCGGAATCATCGGCAGACACGGTCAGCGGCGCTACTGCAACAAGCAGGGCAATTATTGACGGCGTGCGGGACGCATTGTCACAAGCCCGCCCGGAGGAGTGAGGCCATGAAGAGATTTTTGGACCGATTCACCACATTCGATTTTGTTCTCATTGCGATGGCCGCCGCACTCGGCATCGCAATCAAGCCGCTCATCGTGCCGCTGGTCCACATTGTCACAGGACCGCTGATGATCCCGGGAGGGGCTGTTGCGGGAGGTTTCTACATGATGTGGC
>DIEM01000040.1:0-13299 GCA_002418625.1 Firmicutes bacterium UBA5774 | reverse complement strand
GCACCGGGACACTGATCGGATTCGTGCAGGCCATCATCGTGATGGCTTCCGGCGTTTTCGGAACCCATGGCATCCTGAGCATCGTGACCTATACGCTGCCGGGCATTGCGACGGATCTGGCCTTTTGGGCTCTGAAGCGCGATGAGACGGGCAAAATAAGAATGTTTACAGGCGGAGTCGCCGCAAATATCTGCGGCACGCTGCTATCCAACCTGATATTTTTCAGGCTGCCTTTGGTCCCGCTGATGCTGGGACTCTGTGCGGCGGCATTGTCCGGTGGGCTTGGCGGCCTGCTGGCCTGGAAGATCGGCGCGGTTATCAAGAAGAACGTGAGGATTTGAAGATGATGAAGCGAATGATCCATTTAACGGCAATGATCTCCATGCTCCTTGCCGCTATGGCTTTGATGCCGGCATGCGCCACGCTGCCCGATACCGAGCAGGATTTTGGCTATGAGGACATCGGCCATATCATGGATGTCTACAACAGGAGCGTCAATGAGCTTGAAGCGGGCGACAGGGTCATGATCCTTTTCCTTGACGGCTTCAGCTGGCAGGAATACCAGAAGGCCATGGATGAGGATACGGCGCCTTATATCGAGGCCCATTTCACTGGCGGCCCCGCCCTCTCTGTCATGAAGCCTGTCACAAACTCAGGCATGGCGGCGATGATCACCGGAACTCCGCCGGAGGTGAATGGGATCGCGGACAGATCGAAGAGGGAATACAGGGTTCCGGACATATTCGATAAAGCCGCCGAACTCGGCAAAAAAGCGGCGCTGATCGAGGGAGACATCCAGATTCTGAAAACATCCCTGGCGCCGGTTCTCAATGTGGACCGGGACGATGACGGCACCGACGACGAGGTGGTTGAAAGTGCCCTTAACGCCCTTGCGGAAGCTCCGGATCTTATTATGGTCCATTTCCACGGCATCGACGACCAGGGCCATGCCCATGGTCCCTATAGCAAGGAAGTGACGGATAAAATCAATGAAATAGACGGCTACATCAAGCTTCTGGCAGCGGAATTCAACGGGACGATCCTCCTTGTCGCCGATCATGGCATGCACGAGGACGGCAGCGGAGGAGACCATGGTGAAAACCTGGAAGAAGACATGGTGGTGCCGTTTTTGACAATGGAATCCGAAGGCAGATGAGAGGAGGCGACAGAATGAAAAACAGGACAAACAGGATATTGATCGCAGCCATAATAATACTCACAGCAACGACTGCTCTGGCGGCATATCTTAATTTCAGCGGGGCGAACGACCGCATGGCTCTGGCGGAAAAAGCCGAGATCCTTGTAAAGAACGGCGGAGAACTCCGGTACACGCTGGATATGGAAAAATTTGAAGCAATCGGGCTTTCGGATTTCAATGCGAACCTGAACTCTGACGAAAGCGATCCGGTGAAGCATTCCTATACAGGCGCGCCGCTGATCGACGTTCTTGAAGCCGCGGGAATCTCCCTTGATCAGGCATCCCAGATCAACATCCTGTCGGCGGACGGCTATATGGTCGCCCTGACAGCCGGGGAAGCCGAAGCGATGAACAATGTCTATCTTGTCATAAAGCAGGATGGAGAGTACCTTGGAACCATCGAAGACAAGGACGGGAAAGGACCCTATATGATTGTCGTCAGAAGCGATCCGTTCAGCCAGCGATGGGCGAAATTCGTTTGTGAGATCGATGTGATATGAAAAACATGGTGGAAGTGAGAAATCTGTCATTCAAATACAGCAAGGACGGCCCGGAGGTCCTGGGAGACCTTTCTTTCAGTGCGCCGCAGGGCAGCATCACCGCCATCACGGGCCCTTCCGGCAGCGGAAAGAGCACACTTGCCTGCTGCATCGCGGGGATCATTCCGAAGAATGTCAAGGGCGAGATGTCAGGATCCGTTGAGTTGAACGGAAGAGCCGGCATCGTTTTCCAGGATCCGGACACGCAGATCTTCCTGCCGTCGGTAGAGGACGAGATCGCATTCGGGCCAGAGAACCTGTGCCTTTCTCCCGAGCTGATCGGCGGGCGGATCGAAACGTCTCTGGCGCTGACTGGCATGTCTGAATTCAGGGATAAGGGTCCGAACCGGCTTTCGGGCGGCGAACGGCAGATGATCGTCTTTGCCGCAGTCCTTGCCATGGAGCCGGATATCCTCGTCTGCGACGAGGTCACGGCCTTCCTGGATGAAACCGGTAAAATACGGGTCGCAGAGACCTTCACGAGACTAAAAGCGGAAGGAAAGACCATCATCATGATAGAACACAACCGCGACATGCTGGCGCTTGCGGACAAGACATACACGCTGGCAGGCGCGAAGCTTCTGGAGGGATCAAGGTGACGGCAATGATTACGGCGGACAAAATATGCTTCAATTATGCCGGACAGCCTGAGATCCTCAGGGATTTCAGCACGGCGATAGATAAAAAAGGATTTACGGCGCTCACCGGAAGCAACGGCTCCGGCAAGACGACGCTCGGCAAGCTGCTGGCAGGGATCCTGAAGCCAACTTCCGGAACGGTATCCATTTTCGGGCAGGACAGCAGGTCGATCCGGCTCAGCGAAGTCGGCCGGGATATTTGTTATTGCTTTCAGAATCCGGACAACCAGCTGTTTGCCCAGACCGTGGAGGACGAGATTGGATTTGCACTGCGGCTCAGGCATGAAAGCAAGGAGAGAACCGAAGAGGTCGTCGATGAAATGACAACGCTTTTCCGCGTCAGTCATCTTCGGAAAACCATGCCGCTTCTTTTAAGTGGCGGCGAGAAGCGCAGGGTGGCGCTGGCGGCCGGCCTTGCCTTGAAGCCGTCGTTCCTGATTCTGGACGAGCCGACTCCCGGCCTCGACAGCGACTGCGTCGATACACTGAAAGAAGTGCTTTCAGACCTGAAGGCGCGGGGAACAGGCGCGCTTCTGATCAGCCACGACAAAGCTTTCGTTTCTGACATGACCGATCGGATACTAGTGCTTTCAGAGGGGAGGATCATCGATGACAGGACTGTTCGCTGAGATCGATCCGAGAACGAAGATGTTCATCGTCGCCTGCCTGTCGACAGCGGGAATCCTCGTAACGGACAACGTCACGCTTTGCGTGATCCTGCTGGCGACCCTCGCTTTCGGCCTGTGCTTCCGGGCAAAGCCTTTTACCCTGATGATACGGTTTCGCCGTCTGGCGTTCCTGGTGATTGCCGTGGCTGTGATCCAAAGCATCTTCATGCCTTCCGGCGAGGTTTTGATTGCCATAGGCCCCCTGCCGCTTATGACCGTCGGTGGCCTTGGAATGGCGGCGGGTTTTCTGCTGAGGATCATGATCGTCATGTCATCTGCGGCGGTTTTGACGACGTCGAATTATCGGGATATAATACAGGGAATGGTCCAGTTGAAGCTTCCTTATGAAATCGCTTTCATGGCATCGATGGGGATCCGTTTTCTGCCGATGCTGCGGGAACAATTTCTTGAAACCATGACAGCCATACAGCTTCGGGGTATCGACATCCAACGGATCGGATTCAGGGACAAGCTGGGCACCTATATGTACCTGCTCAGCCCTGTCGTGATTTCTACCATGCTTAAATCCCGGAGCATCACACTATCCATTGAATCTCGGGGCTTTCGCATGTTTGCCGTCCGGACGTCCCACCGCACGCTGAAGTTGAAGCCGGTGGACTGGGGAATCATGATGCTGGCTTTATCCGCCACACTAATCATCATTTTGTTTACATAGAAAGGAGCAACTCAATGCGTGTCATAACGATTTTCGGCGTCAGCGGTTCAGGAAAGACGACCACGGCGGAATACCTGATCAGAGAGCTGCGCAGGCGCGGCCATTCGGTCGGATCTGTCAAGGACATCCATTTCGAAGGGTTTGCCATCGACCAGGAAGGCACCAATACCCACAGGCATAAAATGGCCGGATCTCAGCTGGTGACGGCAAGAGGACTTTACGAGACCGACGTGCTTTTCCAGCGTCAGCTCGGCATCGACGAGATCCTTCGATTCTATGACCACGAATATGTCATACTGGAAGGCCCCCGGGAGGCGGATTCGCCCAGGATCCTGACGGCGGCGACGACATCCGAGATCGACGAGCGCCTGGACGACCGGGTGATCGCCATCAGCGGCATCATATCAGAAACCATGGATGAATATAAAGGCCTGCCCGTCATCAACGCGACGAAGGAGGCTGGACGACTGGCGGACCTTATCACTGAAGCCTGCCCTGACGCCAAGACCGCGCGACGGAGCAGAAGCACCGTGACATTGAATATAGGCGACCGCAGCATCCCGATGAAATCCTTTGTCCGGGAGATCCTTGAAAATACGATCACCGGCATCGTGAGCCCGCTGAAGGGCTTTGATGAGAATGAAGACATCGAGATCGTGATCCGAAGGAAACGGTGAAAGCATGGCGTCCAAGCAACCTGAAATACAGAAACTATTCAGCAAGCGCAATGATGTGGTGAGAATCCTCCGTGACGGCGATCCCGGCTGTATGGATACCGTTGTCAAAACCTTTGCGGAAAGGCAGCCGTTCCTGACCGAGCTTCGCACGATGGGGACCCTGAAATCATCAGGCATGAACGTTCCGCAGATCCTCATTTCCGATGAGGAAGAGCTGCAAATCGTCTATTCTTTCATTGGTGTCGAAACCTTGCTGGACCTGCTGGAACGTGAGAGCCAGCAACAATTCACCACCCGTCTTGATGCGCTCTGCCGGTGGCTGCTTGGATTCTATACCTGTATGAAGGAAAAGACCTGTGAAAGCATGATCATCGGCGATGCCCATCTTCGGAATTTTGTCATCGGGAAGGATGACGACGCAATTTACGGCGTTGATTTTGAGGAATGCAGACCCGGTGAACCGGAGACTGATATCGCCAGGCTCTGTGTATTCCTGACCACCTATTCGCCGGCATACACTGATGCGAAAAAAAGGCTGGCGCGCCACGTGATTCAAAATATGGAAGCCCTCATGCCCATCGATCATAAGCTCCTGCGCAGTGAAATGCTTCGCGAGCTCAACGAACTGGCGGAAAGAAGGAATTGCGAGATTTATCCCGATGTGATCGAGGAAATATTGAGATAATAAAAATGCAGCATATAATGATGTTTTGTCATCATGAAAAAAATTAGTAAAACAAAGAAGCATATCCTTGCCATCGTTACACTGATATGCCCAAAGTCAAATACACTGCCGCCGCACTTGCGGATCTCAGACGCTGTTCGGCACCCAATGTGAGACCAGGGATGATGATTAGGAAATATTGATACGTGATCGAGGTTGGCGCAGCTTCAGACGAGCTGCGCCAGATATGCCTCTATCTCTTCGTGGTGTAGCAGATTGACTTTGGCAGCCAGATCTATTTTGTGAATGGCTCGGTCATAGCTGGCTTTATTTTGTTTCTCTTTCAAATAATTTCTAATATCATTTTCGATATCATTCTTTGCATTCCTTCTGGCGTCTTCATAAGCCATTTTAAATCCTCCATCATTTAATTTAAAATTTGACATTGAAATTGGACATTTATGAAAAAAGCCTCCATCATATTGCGCTGGAGGTGAAGTCTCAATTAAGCAGCAGTAACGGCAATCGCCTGCGGCCCTTTGTCCGTTTGTTCTATTTTTTGATGTCCAGGTGCCTGTCCCGCTTTTGCTTTCGGCAATTATCGCACTGTATATTATTTTCTCCTGGCTTTAATTGGGAGCCGCACTGTTTGCATTTCTTAACCATAATATTTTTCGTCCTTTGGAATGATCGACCGGTTCGATTTGGGTGGAATATAACGCTCATAGAATAAAAAAAAACCTACTGAAATCTGATCCAGTAGGTTGCTTTCAAGAAATCCTATCTTATCTATAGTTTCTTTCGCTGTTTCTCTGCTCTTTCTTAGCGCGTCTGCAGTCAGCACATCTCTGCGGCTCGTTCGTGAATCCCTTTTCCTGGTAGAAAGCCTGCTCGCCTTCAGTGAATACGAATTCGTTTCCGCAATCTTTACATGTTAAAGTCTTATCTGTCATTTTACATTTCTCCTCTATAGGTGTTAAGTGATGAGATGAAATATTGATTGTTAATTGCACCTAACTAGAAGGTAATGTAATAATCATATTTTCAATCTTGGTTAATATTGCTGAACATAGTCAACTTTTTTATTATAGCACATGATAGGAAATAATGCAAATACATTTTTGAATTTGAACATTTGCACAAATCTGTTGGTATGCAGAAGATCGGAGCATAACAATATTGACATCGGATGGCATTTGGCATATATTAAAATCGAAAAAACAACAAAGGTGGTGTATTTTTGGCTATTGTTCTGTAAGGAACACGTTTTCCAGGACCAAGGTTCGGGCATAGTGTGGCGCTATGCTTTTTTTCTGCGTGGAAGCGTGCTCCGGCATCGCGTTCAGGAATAAACAGATATAGATATAATACCAACTTAATGGTTGAAAGGAATCAAAACAATGAAATATATGCTGTCACAAAAGTATGACGATAAATTTATCAAAGAAAACATCATGGGGCCAAATCCCGTGAAACTGACGGAAGAATTGCTGTCGCTCCATCCGATACCGCCAGGTTCAACGGTGCTGGACCTGGGCTGCGGCCGCGGCGTCACGTCGATTTTCCTGGCCAAGGAATACGGGCTTCAAGTAATCGCGGCCGATCTTTGGATCTCGCCCACGGACAACTGGAAGCGCTTTACCGAAATGAGCCTGACGGCCAGACAGATCCTGCCCATAAAGGCGGAGGCGCACGAGCTGCCATTTGCCGAGGGATTTTTCGACGCGGTGGTCAGCATTGACGCTTATCACTATTTCGGGCTGGACAAGACATACCTTGCACAGCATCTGCTGCCGCTCGTCAAATCCGGCGGGCACATCCTCATAGCCGTTCCGGGCTTCAAGAAAGACATCCACGGCGATATGCCGCCGGAGTTGCTGCTGTCATGGACGGCAGAGGATCTCGACACCATACACGATGCAGCATACTGGACTGATATCATCAAGGCGGCGGACGGGGTCGAAATCATTTCGATTCGCGAAATGGAGAGCAATGAGGAATGTTGGAACGACTGGCTCGCCTGCGATAATGAATATGCCGTCAGCGATCGCGCATCGATGAATGCGGGAGCCGGCAAATACATGAACTTCATCGCGATCGTACTGAAGCGGAAATAACCAGGGGCACTGACACTATGAGGCCTGAATCCTGTATTGCATGGGATTCGGTCCTTTTATTTTAAACAGAATTAAATGGAGTTAATTCTGCGCCAAAATCTCGATTAAAATTAAAATGAGTTTATACTAAAGCAATAAAATGCGAAGAAATTAAATGCATTTAATACTATGTTGCGTTTATCCTGGTTTTCTGGTATGCTAATTATAATGAATTCAGATTGGAGATGAACCTGACATGATTATAAGAGAACTATACCTGAAACGGATCAGACCGTTTTATCACTCGGAAATGGTAAAAGTGATAACCGGTATTAGGCGATGTGGAAAGTCAACGATTATCAGGCAAATCATTCAAGAACTGAAAGAAGCAGGAGTCCCTGCAGAAAGAATTGTCTATATCAATTTTGAAGACTATCAGTATCGGGAATTATGTGATGCTGATTCATTGTATCAGTATGTTGAAAAGAAGATCGGCAAGGCTGAAAAATATTATTTATTATTCGATGAAATCCAAAATGTCGATCGGTTTGAACTTGTTGTTAATTCATTTCGTTCCACACATGATGCAAGTATTTTCATAACAGGATCGAATTCAAGACTTCTATCGGGCGAGCTGGCAACACATTTAAGCGGCCGAACACTCTCGTTTCGGATCATGCCATTTACGTTTGGCGAATACTGCGAATATCAGGCTGAAATCCAGAGAGTCAAGACAAAGGAAGAATTTTTAGATGAATATATGAAATGGGGCGGATTTCCTTTAGTATGCAAGGAGCCCGAAGAAAGCAGCAAAGAAATTATCTTATCTAATATTTACGACTCTGTCGTGTTGAAAGATATCATCATGAGGAATAAAGTAGCTTCTCCGGCGGCATTGAACAAAATATTGGACTATGTTATAGCAAATTCTTCAATAACAATCTCGGGCAATGCAATAGCATTGTCACTTACTGATAAAAATCAATCCGTTTCGGCACCGACAGTATATGATTATCTAAAGTATATTGAAGAAGCATGCATTTGCGACAAGGTCTCAAGATACGATATCCGCGGAAAAAAAATTCTGGCATTTGAAGAAAAGATTTACGTTTGCGATTTGGGATTTCTCCATTTAAAAAAGAATAGGGTGAAAGATGAGTATAGTTATATTGTGGAAACGATTTGCTATAACGAGCTGATTGCAAGAGGGTATAAGGTTTATATCGGCAAGACTCATAAAGGTGAAGTGGATTTTATAGCTGAAAAAGGCATGGAAAAATTCTATGTTCAGGCGGCTTATTTACTTAGCGATGAGTCGGTAATCGGGCGCGAATTCGGAGCATTTGCCGATATTGGCGACCATTATCCGAAATACGTCATTTCTTTAGACAGGACAACAATAATGCGGGATGGGATTGTTCATTTGAATCTCATTGATTTTTTATTGGCTAATGAGTAAATCAAAAGCGAACCCGTTATTGAACGAGGTGCAAGGCAATGCACAACTATCCTTGCCTCTTGCGCCGCACGATTGTATAATTGTATGGTGCGAGAGGATGTGATCCCATGCCTGTGAATTCTTTTGAAAATTATCCGATGACCTGGAAGCCGGTCATTGAAAAAAATGCCAAGTCCCTATACCACTTCCTGGCGGAGCGGCTTGAAGCGGATATCGTCAGCGGCAGCCTGCTGCCCGGAACAAAGCTTCCGCCGCTGAGAGAACTGGCGGATTATCTGGATATCAATGTCAGCACAGTTTCGAAGGCGTTCAAGGTATGCGAACAGAAGGGCCTGCTCAGTGCCAGGGTCGGCAGCGGCACCGTCGTTTCCTATGACGCCTTGTCAAATGCCTATCTGCTCGGCGACCGCAAGCCGCATGGAGCAGTTGAAATGGGTGCCACGCTTCCGGAGCCGGATTCCTACCAGCCGCTGATGGTGCAGCTGGCAAACATGGCGGGAGAGACGGATTTTGCAAAATGGTTCAGCTACAGCAGGCCGAATGATGAAATCTGGCAGAAGGATGCGGCCGTCCNNAAGAGCGGATATAATGCAAGCCGTGAAAGCATCCTTTTTTCAAACGGCGGACAAAACGCGCTGACGGCGATCCTGGCCGGGTTATGCAGGCGCGGGGACAAGATCGGCACCGATCCCCATACCTATCCAGGCCTGAAAACATCAGCCAGCATGCTCGGTATACAGCTGGTGGCAATCCGGCAGAGCGACGACGAAATGGATGGTGAGGCCCTTGCCAATGCCTGCAGGAACGAGAACCTGAAGGGCATCTATATCGTGCCCGACTATCAGAATCCGACGGCGCATCGGATGTCCGTATCATGTCGGAAAGCCCTGGCCAGAATTGCGAAAGAATATAATATATTCATAATAGAAGATGCCACTTATCCGCTCATGTGCCGGGAGAAAGTCGAAGCGGCGGCGTCATTTGCGCCGGAGCAGACGCTTTATATTGCAAGCCTTTCCAAATCCATCGGGCCAGGCCTCAGGCTGGCCTATGTCTCGGCGCCGGAGCAGTACAGGATCCCGCTGTCGAATGCGCTGTACAATCTGAACCTCTCCGTGTCGCCGCTGCTTGCGGAGCTGGCCGCCCGCATGATCGTGTCAAACAGCATCGACACGGTCATCGAAAGTCATCGCAGCAAGACCGAACAGAGAAACAAGCTGGTCAACAGCTATATGTCAGAATATGACTGCAAGGGCGATGACACCTGCATCTTTCGCTGGCTGAAGCTGCCGGGTGAAATGTCAGGCGCCGAGTTTGAAGAGCTGGCCTTGTCGCAGGGCGTCCAAGTCTATGCCGCCGACCGGTTTTCCATCGGGAACTGCATCCCTGAAAGGGCTGTCCGGATCTCGGTCGGTGCGCCGGAAACCATGCAGGAGCTTGAACGGGGACTAGTGATCCTGAAGCGGATGCTGGAGGAAATCAGTTGATTTGAGCGTCATACATTGTACGCCATACAATTAAGATATTGTATGGCGTTTTCTTTCGTGATAGTATGGTAATCAATCTCAGGCTTATCACGAAAGGTGGATGGATCCCATGAAGACGCTGCGATTCGCAATAATTCAAATACTGCCGCTGCTGGCACCATATCTTTTTGTGGGCGTCGCTTTTGGCGTTCTGATAAACCAGGCAGGCTATCCCGCTGCCTGGGCATTTTTCTCATCGGCCTTCATTTATGCGGGATCGATGCAGATCATCATGGTACCGCTTCTGAGCGCCGGCGCGCCTCTTTATATGCTCGCGATCATGACGTTCTTAGTCAATGCCAGGCATATTTTTTATGGCATCGGCTTTATCGACAGGTTTCGCAGCATGGGCTGGAGGTATCCCTACATGGCCTTGACGCTGACGGACGAGGTATATTCGATCCTGTGCGCGATCAAATATCCGGACGATATCGATCCGTGGAAGGCGGATTTCATGATTGCGCTTTTAAGCCATCTGCTATGGATTCTGAGCTCAACAGCAGGCGCCCTGCTTGGACAGGCTTTGCCGGTCGACCTCACAGGCATTGATTTTTCGGCGACGGCCTTCTTTGCGACGGTCTGCGTCAGCCAGTGGATGGGGCCTGGGAGCCGCATTCCGGCCTTGACAGGACTTGCCTGTGCGGCCGGATTCATGATCCTGGTCGGGGCGGATCGATTTCTCCTGCCGGCGCTATCGGCCAGCTTGGTGCTGCTTCTTTTTCTGAAGGATTTCATCGGTATCAGGATGGGAGGTGCCCAGTATGACAATTGATTTTGCTTATTCTGCAATAGCCATGGCGATCGTGGCGCTCGTGACCTGGCTGACCCGCGGGATGCCGCATCTGCTGTTCGGCGGGAGGAAAGAGCTTCCTGCTACGGTCCTGTATCTGGGAGCTGTGCTTCCGGCAGCCATCATGGTCATTCTTGTGGCTTATTGCCTTAGAAATATCGATGTTACTTCCTTCCCGTTCGGATTGGCTGAAGTGTTTTCGATCTTGCTGGTGATCCTGGCCCAGGCATTGAGAAAGAATGCGCTGTTCAGCATCCTGATCGGCACGGTCTGTTATATGATCCTCATCCGCACTGTTTTTCCCGCATGACGCCAGCGCCTTTTCGCTGAATGTTGCCAAGCTTCCCTGCAATTGTAGAATCATGTGCTTGTTTATGATAAATTAATAAGTAAGTGTATTTCGGTACGGCAATTCAGGAGGGAGGCAGCTTCATGAAAATTGTAATTAAATACTTCGCCTTGATCTTTATAGCGTTCCTATTGACTTCCACAACTTCATTTGCGGATGGTGCTGATGGCGCTGACGGTTTGCCTGCGGATAAATCTGTGGCGATGGTTTCGGGCAAGCTGAGCGCAGACCCGGATTATGGCGGATATGCCTATCTGCTCGATAGCTATGATGTCGGGATCGTTGTCAACGAAAACAACACATTTGAAATCACGGAGAGGATCGGCGCCTATTTCAACGAGTACAGGCACGGCATCATCCGGTCGATTCCCCTTGAGAACAGGGTCGAGCGCCTGGACGGATCGGTGTCCAATAATCGGGCAAAGGTCAGTGATGTCCGGGTGGATGCCACCTATGAGATTTCGTCGGAAAATGGCAGCAAAATAATAAAGATCGGGGATGCGGATATCACGCTGACAGGGCCTAAGGATTATACGATCCGCTACACATATGACCTCGGAAAGGATCCCGTCAAGGATTATGATGAATTCTACTTCAATATTATTGGTTCGGAGTGGGACACCGCGATCGGCAATATCACCTTCAGCATCACGATGCCGAAGGAATTCGATCAGAGCAAGCTTGGCTTTTCCCATGGGCTTCCCGGCTCGACGGACAGCTCGGGGATATCGTATCAGGCAGATGGGAATATGATCACCGGAAGCTGCGATGGGGTCCTGGATGCCGGCGAAGCGCTGACCGTAAGGCTGGAGCTGCCGGAGGGCTATTTTGTCAATACGGGCAGCAATCTTGATTTGATGCTGATCCTGTCATTTGTCCTGCCGGTCCTGTTTCTGCTGATCTCGATCCTGCTTTGGATCCGGTTCGGCAATGATGAAAAAGTCGTCGAAACCGTCGAATTCTACCCGCCGGCCGGCTTCAACAGCGCGGAGGTCGGATTCCTGTACAAGGGCAAGGCGGATAATAACGATGTCATTTCTCTTCTTGTCTATCTGGCGAACAAAGGATATATAAGGATCGATGAAACTGAAGAACGATCCCTTTTTGTCAAGACGAAATCCTTCAAGTTGACGAAGCTCAAGAATTATGTTGGGGACAACGAGAACGAAAGGCTATTTTTGTCAGGCTTGTTCAATACGCCAAGAAAGCCAGGCCTGTCCGACCTGGCGGCGCTTTTCAGGCAGAAAAAGCTGCCGCAGCATGAAGACGAGGGCGAAGCCAGGCTGGAAGTGACTTCCGCGGATCTTTACAACAGCTTTTATGTCACAGTCAATAAAATCGTACAGAATCTGAACCGGCAGGAAAACAGACATATGATATTCGAGAAACGCTCATTGGGAAAAAGCGGACTGATCACCGCCATGATCATTGCCATCTATGTGCTGATCACCGTCAGGCCTGTCGTGGAGTATGGCGGAATTCCAACGCTGCCCTTCGCGCTGCTGTTCCCGGGAATCGGCTTCACCGTTTTGTTCGGGATGGTTTTCGGCAAGACGAAGCTCCCGATCAAGATTTTCGGCCTCGTCTGGGGTCTGGGCTTTGGCGGGATGCCCTGGGCGCTGCTGGTGCTGCCGGCCCTGATGGCCGATCCGCTTTATGTTGCTGCATATCTCACGGGACTTGTGTGCGTCTTTGCTATCGTGATGCTGCTGCGGGTCATGCCGAAGCGGACCGCCTATGGAAATGAGCTGCTGGGCAAGATAAGTGGCTTCAAGACGTTTCTGGAATCCGCCGAGAAACCCAAACTGGAATCTCTGGTCCTTCAGGATCCGGCATATTTTTACAATATATTGCCCTACACCTATGTTTTGGGCGTATCGGATAAATGGATCGGAAAATTCGAAGAGATCTCGTTGCAGGCACCGGATTGGTACGGCGGCAATGTAGCCTTCAACATGGCGGCGTTCGGCGCTTTCATGAATTCGACGATGACGACGGCATCCGCATCCATGTCCTCAA
>DIEM01000053.1 GCA_002418625.1 Firmicutes bacterium UBA5774 | reverse complement strand
CGTCCAGCGTCGCGTTGACGCCGGCGATGACGCTGGCGTATTCGCCCTTGAACTTGCCTGCGTCGCCTCTTACGGAGAGCTGCCCTTCCACCGCCGCTGCCGACAGCATGCCCGTCTCCTCCACAAGGCTTCCGATACTTTCGATCATCGTGATCGTCGACGGCATGAGCCTGTCCTGCTCGCTCCTTCTGCCGATAGCCTTCAGATCTTTAAGATCCTTCAGATCCCCTGCGGCCACGTTGGACAGGATGTCTATCACATGGTTGATGCGCACGCCGACCGTATTGATGGACGAGGCGATCTCGCTGAATACGCCCAGATACTGTCCGTCCACGGTCCTGCTGAAATCGTTCTGCGCCATCCTGCCGAGAATGTCGCGCCCTTCGACAAGGCCGCCCAGGCCGTCGATGCAGGCGTTGATATCGCTCTTGATCCTTTCGAAATCCCCGTTGTAGCTGTCCGTGATCTTTTCCGGGATCTCGCCCTTGCCGATCCGGTCGATGTACGAGGCGGCCATTTTCAGCGGTTCAATGACCGCGTCCAGCGTCGCGTTGACGCCCTCGACCACCTTGGCGAAGTCGCCGCTGTGCCTGCCCGCGTCCGCTCTGTTCGACAGCTGCCCTTCGATGGCCGCCACCGACAGCGCGTTCATGTCCCCGACAAGGCCGTTCACTGCGCCGATGCAGGTGTTGATATTGTTTTTGATCAGGTCGAAATCACCCTTGTATTCATCGGTGATCACAGGCGGGATGTTCCCCTTGCTGATCCTGTCCATATAGTCCGCTGCCATGTTGAGCGGCCCGATTACCGCATCCAATGTCGCGTTGACGCCGGCCAGGATATCCTTGTATCCGCCGCTGAAGGCCTCTGCGTTGCCGCGGACGCCCAGGTTGCCGTCCAGTGCCGCTTTTGTGAGAGCCCCTGCTTCCGCTACCAGTTTGCGCAGCTCCATGACAACATTTTTCAGACTGATCGACAAAGCGTCCTTTTCGGAGCGCTGGACGATTTCAACGGACAGATCGCCCTCTGCGATAAGGTTCGCAATCCTTGCCTGATCTTTCATATGCTCCGCGACGTCGCCGAAGCCTCTGCCAAGCAGGCCGATTTCATCATTCCGCTCAAGATAGCTTTTATTGATTTCGATGTTTGTGTCGCCTGCTACAAGTGCCTTTGATTTTTCAGCGATATATCTTAGCGGCGCCGATATGGATTTCCTGATGATCATATATGACAGGATAAACATGATAATGCTGGTGACAACGATGATTCCCGCAACGATCGGAATATAAGAGTTGACTTTAGCCAGTGTATCCGAAACGGCGATGTCGTTTCCTACAACACCTGCGACATTGCCTTGGGAGTCAAATATCGGCGCGAATCCGGAAATCAATATGCCGTAACCGGGACCATAATCCTGCGGCTCCGTGTATCCTGCCACTCCGGTATCGAAAACCGCCTGTGTCACATCCGAATAAATTTCCTTGGGATCCGTATAGCCCAGATACCCCCATGCGGTCTGGTCTTCTTCTTCGAGATACCCCGATACGATCAGTTTGTACTCGTCTCCCTTGTCCGTCAGTGTGTAAATGTACGTCAGGCCGTTTCGTTCCTTGGCTTCACCCATCGAAGCCTTGACTGTTTCATAATAGTCGTCAGTGATGCCGGTTTCGTCCCAATTCTTGAATTTATCCCCGTCGATTTGGGATGCCATGCTTTGAGCGATTGCCATGACCTTCTCTCCGGAAAGCTTCAACGCATTGTCTTTATAACTGATATAACTGAATGTCCCGACGATCAGCGTGCTGATCAGGATCGAAACGATCATGATCAGGGATAATCTGGAGCCAATAGATCCGTTCTTTAGTGATACCTTTTTCATGTAGCGGCCTCCTTGCCTTATTTATTAAATGTACTTTAGCCTGTTATTGTTGATGCGTATGCACACCGATCATTTGATTTCTTCGAGCACTTTGATTTCTTCCTGCGCCAGCAGCTTGTCGCAATCCAGAAGGAGCTTGACTTCACCCCCGGATTTTCCTATACCTTTTACATACCGGTTTTCAAATCCGGTCTTGTTGCTTGGCGGCGACGCGATATCCTCATCCGCGATGGTCAGGACCTCCGCGACGTTGTCCACGATCAGTCCGACGGAAACATCGTTGATATCGATGACGACGATGCACGTCCTGTCATTGTACGCCATCGGCTCTTTTTTGAATTTGAGCCTGACGTCGATGACCGGGATGATCTTGCCTCTCAGGTTGATGATGCCCTTCACATACCCCGGCACTTCGGGGACCTCCGTGATCGCCTGCATGCCGATGATTTCCGTCACATATTTGATTTCGATACCGAAGACTTCCTTGCCCATCGAAAAGGTCAGAAACCTGCCATGCTGGGTATCTTCTTCAAGCATGCCGTTTTCTTCATATAGCTCTGCCATTGTATTTGCTCCTTTCTATATCAATACTTGTCGAATTCGGTGTCGCTGAGGGCGATCCTGGGCTTTTGGGCTTTCTTCGCCGCGCCCGAAGCAGCCTGTGCTCCCGCCTTCCGGCCTGCCGAGCCTTCTTCTCCGCCGTCGCCACCGGAAAGCAGCCTGGTCTCGCTTCTGCCTATGGAGAGCCCGCTCCTCTTGAGCTGGAACCTGCCCACCATCTGCTTCAGCAGCTCCGCCTGGCTCGAAAGCTCTTCGCTGGCCGCCGCGCTCTCCTCGGCCGTGGCCGAGTTGTTCTGGATGACCTGTGATACCTGCTCGATGC
>DIEM01000055.1 GCA_002418625.1 Firmicutes bacterium UBA5774 | reverse complement strand
AGCTCGTCGACATACAATATAACAGGAACGATTTGGAATTCAAGCGCGGGACGTTTCGCGTACGCGGCGACATCATCGATATCATACAGATGGGCTCCGAAACGGCAGTCAGGATCGAGCTTTTCGGGGATGAGATCGAAGCAATCAAGGAAATCAATCCGCTGACAGGTGAAATCATCGGATTAAGGAACCATGTATCGGTTTTTCCGGCATCCCATTATGTCACCAGCAAGGAGAACGTCGAACGCGCGGTGCGCTCCATCGAAGAAGAGCTTGAAGAGCGCATCACATGGTTCCGTGACCGCGGAAAGCTTCTGGAGGCACAGAGGATCGAGCAGAAGACCCGCTACGACATCGAGCTGCTGCGCGAGATCGGCACCTGCAAGGGTATCGAGAATTATTCGCGCCATATCAACGGATTGCCTTCGGGAAGCCGGCCGTACACGCTGATCGATTATTTCCCTGAGGATTTTCTGATGATCATAGATGAATCCCATGCCATGCTGCCGCAGCTTCGCGCCATGTATGCCGGGGACCGTTCCCGCAAGCAGGCGCTGGTGGACTACGGATTCAGGCTGCCGTCGGCCCTCGACAACAGGCCGCTGTCCTTTGCGGAGTTCGAGGGGCTCGTCAATCAGGTGGTGTACGTGAGCGCCACGCCGACCCAGTACGAACGCGAAAAGAGCGGGAATGTCATTGCCGAGCAGGTCCTGCGGCCGACCGGTCTTATGGACCCCGCCATCGAGGTTCGAAAGAGCGACGGTCAGATCGACGACCTGATCGGAGAGATCAACAAGGTTGTCGAGCGCAAGGAAAGAGCGCTCGTCACGACCCTCACAAAGAAAATGGCGGAGAGCCTCACTGATTACCTGAAGAATGTGGGATTGAAGGTACGCTATATGCATTCCGAGGTCGAAACCCTTGAGCGCATGGAGATCCTTCGCGATCTCAGGCTTGGCGCTTTCGACGTCCTGGTCGGCATCAACCTGCTGCGTGAGGGCCTCGATCTTCCGGAGGTGTCGCTGGTGGCCATCCTGGATGCAGATAAAGAAGGATTCCTGCGCAATGAAACCTCGCTTGTCCAGACGATCGGCCGCGCGGCCAGAAATGTGCACGGGAAAGTCGTCATGTACGCGGACAGGACGACGGAGTCCATGCGCCGGGCAATCGCCGAAACAGACCGCAGAAGGGCTGTTCAGGCCGAATATAACAAGCGGCATGGGATCACGCCGGCCACGGTGGGAAAATCGATCCGAGCCGTCATGGAAGCGACGAAGGCTGCGGAGGAGTCCGATCTGTATTATGAAAGCAGGTCCGTATCGGAGCTGACGAAGAAAGATATCATCGAGCTGATCAAGCGGCTGGAAAAGGATATGCGCGACGCGGCGGCCAATCTTCAATTTGAGAGGGCGGCGGAGCTCAGGGACAAAATTTTCGAGCTGAAGCTGAAAAGATAGAGGCATGAGCGATTGGAGGCAGTCATGGCTAAGAATCTGGTCATAAAGGGTGCGAGAGAGCACAATTTGAAAAATATAGATGTTACGATCCCGAGGGACAAAATGGTGGTGCTTACAGGCCTCAGCGGCTCGGGTAAATCGTCGCTGGCATTCGACACGATCTATGCGGAGGGGCAGAGGCGCTATGTTGAAAGTTTGTCGGCCTACGCGCGCCAATTTCTGGGACAGATGGAGAAACCGGACGTGGACTACATTGAGGGCCTGTCGCCCGCCATCTCCATCGACCAGAAGACAACAAGCAAAAATCCGCGTTCCACAGTCGGGACCGTGACAGAGATCTATGATTACCTGAGGCTGATGTATGCGCGTATCGGCGTGCCTCATTGTCCGGTATGCGGGCGGGAAATATCCAGGCAGTCGCTGGATCAGATCGTCGAAAAGATCATGGAGTTTTCCGAGGGAACGCGGCTGCTGATCCTTGCCCCTGTGATACGGGAGCGCAAGGGCGAGCACGAGAAGGTCCTCGAGAGGATCCGCAAGGAAGGCTTCTCAAGAGCGCGCATCGACGGGACTGTCCATGAGCTCAACGAGGAAGAAATCAAGCTTGAAAAAACCTTCAAGCATACAATAGAAATAGTGGTCGACAGGATCATCGTGAGGCCCGGCATAGAGAGCCGGTTGTCCGAGTCGGTCGAGATGGCGCTCAACCATGGCGAGGGGCTCATGATCGCAGGCATCCAGCCTGATGGGCCGGACATGCTGTTCAGCACCATGCTGGCCTGTCCGGATCACGGCGTCAGTCTCGAGGAGCTGGAGCCCAGGATGTTTTCTTTCAACAGTCCTTTCGGCGCCTGCACTTCCTGCAAAGGACTGGGATTCATCCAGCAGGTCGATCCGGACCTGATTGTGACGAACAAGCACCTGAGCATCAGCGACGGCGCGCTCGGCGGCATATTCTCATCGATGGAAGAGGGAACGTATTATCATCGCATGGTGGCAGCCCTGGCGGAGGCCCATGGTGTGGATCTGGACACCACGTATCAGGAGTTGCCGGAGGATTTCAGGAATGAGCTTCTGTATGGGACAAAAAGCAAAAAATTAAGCTATTATTATGAAAGCAAGGGCGGCGGCTTCAAGTCGTTCATGAACCATAGCTTTGAAGGCGTCATCAATAATCTGGAAAGGCGTTACAAAGAAACGAATTCCGAATACATACGCGGCAAGATCGAAGAGTTCATGAGTCTGATCCCTTGCGATGCCTGCGGCGGCAAAAGACTCAAGCCCGAAGTGCTGGCCGTCACCGTCGGCGGCATGAGCATCGCCGAGTTTACGGACCTTTCCGTCAGGGAAGCCCTGAAATTCATGGAAGCATTGACGCTGGACGAAAAAAGCGCTATCATCGCGCATCAGATATTGAAGGAAATCAAGGCGAGGCTCACCTTTCTTGTGGATGTAGGACTCGATTACCTGTCGATGTCCCGTTCCGCAGGCTCTCTGTCCGGAGGCGAATCCCAGCGCATACGGCTTGCGACTCAAATAGGATCCAGCCTGGTCGGCGTGCTGTATATACTTGACGAGCCCAGCATCGGCCTGCACCAGAAAGATAACCAGAAGCTGCTGCATACGCTGCGGAGCCTTACCGATATCGGCAATACGCTGCTGATCGTCGAACATGACGAGGAAACCATGTTTGCCGCAGACCATGTCATAGACATCGGCCCCGGTGCGGGGATCCACGGCGGCGAGATCGTCGCCCAGGGGACGGTACGGGATATCATCGACTGTGAGGCCTCCGTCACGGGCCAGTATCTGAAGGGTATCCGCCGGATCGAGGTCCCGAAGCACAGGCGCAAGCCGGATGGCAGGTCGATCAAGGTGATCGGGGCCATGGAAAACAATCTCAAGGATATCGATGTCGAATTTCCGCTGGGTCAGTTCATTTCCGTCACGGGCGTATCAGGATCA
>DIEM01000054.1 GCA_002418625.1 Firmicutes bacterium UBA5774 | reverse complement strand
GCAGAAATGCACGAAATGCAGTTCAGGCAATATCAGACAGGATGAGGATGTACTGGACACCTGGTTCAGCTCGGCATTATGGCCATTCTCCACCCTGGGCTGGCCGGAAAAAACGAAGGATCTGGCGTATTTCTATCCGACAGATGTTCTTGTGACGGGTTACGATATTATTTTCTTCTGGGTTGTCAGGATGGTGTTTTCAGGCCTGGAAATGACCGGAGAACTACCGTTCAGGCATGTCTATGTCCATGGTCTCGTTCGCGACGCTGAAGGGCGTAAAATGAGCAAGTCCCTTGGAAATGGCGTTGATCCGCTTGAAATCATCGATGAATTCGGCGCAGACGCGCTGAGATTCATGCTTATGATCGGTGTTTCCCCGGGCAACGACATGAAATTCCAGATGGAAAAGGTGTCCTCAAGCAGGAATTTTGCCAATAAGCTTTGGAACGCATCCAGGTTTGTTATCATGAATCTGGGAACCGAGCAGGAGACGGCCGCGGCAATGGCGCTCGGAAGCCTGGACGGGGAAGCGATCGGCCTCCGCGACGAAGATAAATGGATGATGTCGAAACTTAATGACACGGTCAGGGAAATGACTGCGTCGATGGAAAAGTATGAACTATCGCTTGCTGCGCAGAAGATTTACGAGCTGATATGGGATGAATACTGCGACTGGTACATTGAACTGGTCAAAGGAAGGCTGTATGGCACCGACGAGGCGGACAAGGCAACAGCGAGATATGTCCTCATCATGGTGCTCAAGGATCTTTTGAAGATGCTGCATCCGTTCATGCCGTTCATCACGGAGGAAATCTGGGGATATCTGCCGAAGGAAGACTCCGCTGAGACCATGATGTCAAAACCTGATCCTGCTTTGGGATTGCTGATCCGTTCGGACTGGCCGGTCTATGATGAAGCGCGCCAATATGCGCAGGAGGTTCGAAAACTGGAGCTGATTAAAGATTTGACAAGAGGCATCAGGAATATCAGGGCTGAGGCAGAGGCGTCGCCCTCCAGAAAATTGAAGGTTATTGTGTTCGCGGACGGTGAGGAAAAAGAATTCGTCAAGGCGGGTGAACGTTATCTGAAGAGTCTTGGCAATTTATCGGAAATCATGTTTGCCGAAGATAAAAGCCTGATACCGGAAGAGGTCATGTCCTGTGTTGTCAGCAAGGTCGAACTCTACATACCGTTGGATGATCTTGTGGATTATCAGGCCGAATTCGACAGGCTGTCGAGGGAGAAGAAAAAACTGGACGAGGAAGTGGCGCGCATCCAAGCGAAGCTTTCCAATGAAGGTTTTACATCCAAGGCGCCCGCCAAGGTCATTGAGGATGAGAAGAGCAAGCTGGTGAAGCATTCTGAGATGCTTGTCAAAATAAACGGGAGGCTCATCATGGTCGGAAGGAAACTCAAATAATCGAGGCAGCTGTGACTGCCGGGAAGGATCAGTATGGATTACAGTGAAGCTATCGGCAGGATCAGCGAATTCGCCCGGTTTGGCAGCATACTCGGACTGGAGCGCATGGAAAGGCTCATGGCGCTGCTCGGCGATCCGCAGGATCGCGTAAAGGCCATCCATGTCGCTGGCACGAACGGAAAGGGATCCGTATGCCGCTATATTTACAGCGTATTGCAGGAGGCTGGCTATAAGACAGGCATCTACACTTCCCCATATCTTGAACGTTTTACGGAGCGAATTGAATTCAACGGCGCCGAAATCAGCGAGGATGCACTTGCTCGCTATACAAAAATCGTACTGGAAAAAGTCGATATCATGCTGGCTGCCGGTTTTGAATCGCCTACGGAGTTTGAGATCGTCACGGCAATCGGCTTTTGCTATTTTGCCGACATGAAAGCTGATTTTCTTGTGCTTGAAGTTGGTCTTGGCGGTACAGGCGATTCGACAAATATCATTAAAAAACCCGAGGTTGCCGTCATAACCTCCATATCCTTCGATCATACGGATTACCTCGGCGATACGCTGCGGGAGATTGCCGGCGAAAAGGCCGGCATTATCAAGGAAGGAGTCCCGGTCGTCGCTTGTGCGGGCAATGAAGAGGCAAACGCTGTCATCAGGGCGAAAGCCCGAAGCTGCGGGAGCTTGTGGCATGATGTTGCCGACGACGAGATCCTGAATGTCGATGCGAGTATTGAAAGATATCGCTTTGACGCGCGAATAGGCGGTAAAATCTATCCGAATATGGAAATATCGATGATCGGTATGCATCAGACACAAAATGCCGTCTGTGCCCTTGCCGCAATCGAGGTGCTTCGTTCAAAGAAACTCGTTTCAGTGGATGATGGAATGGTGTATAGTGGAATGAGAAGGGCACGTCAGGCCGGAAGGCTCGAAATCTTGCGCACCGATCCATATTTCATAATCGACGGTGCCCACAACGAGGCCGGCGGCGAAGCGCTGGCGCGGGTGCTGGATGATCATTTCATGGGACGCAGGATCCTGCTTGTCGTCGGGATGCTGAAAGACAAGAATGCTGACAAAATACTTGAGATTCTTTTACCAAGGGCAAGCTGCATACTCGCCACAGAACCTGACAATCCGAGAAAGCTAACGGCGGCGCTATTGCGGGAGCTGATTGCGGAAAAAGGCAGGGAATGCGATCTGGCGTCATCGGTTGCAGAAGCTGTAGAATATGCAGAAAGCAATAAAGACCGGTTCGATGTGGTCCTGTTCGCAGGATCGCTGTATCTGGCCGGTAAAGTAAGGAGCATTTTGAATGAAAAGGTATAAAGTGCTGTTCGTATACAATCCTGAAGCAGGTAACGGGCTGATCAAGAACAACCTGGATGAGATCATCGACAAATTCCAGCGAAAGAAGCTCCAGGTCGTGCCTTTCAGAACGGAAAAAAAGGAAGCGCTGCTGGATATTTTTGCCCAGATGGACCCTGCGGAGTACAAGAAAGTCGTTGTAGCCGGCGGTGACGGAACGATCAATACCGTGGTCAGCGGCATGCTGAAAAATAATGTCGATCTCCCGATTGCGATCTTTCCTTCCGGGACTGCCAATGATTTTGCATACTATTTCGATCTCCCCCTGGATCTGAAAGCCATGATCAAGGTCGCTACGGAAGAAAATTATACTTATGCCGATGTCGGAAAAGTCAATGACAAATATTTTGTTAATGTTGCGGCTATGGGTTTTCTTGTGGATGTGAGTCAGAAGACCGATCCGAATGTCAAGAACACGCTGGGCATCGTTTCATATTATTTGAGGGGACTTGGCGAATTGCCCAACCTCAAGCCGATCCCGGTCAAAATCACCAGCGAAGCATACAGCGCCGAGGATAATATTTATTTCATGCTGGTCATGAACGGAAGATCCGCAGGCGGATTCAAAAAAATAGCCCCCCACGCCTCGATCAATGACGGCAAGCTGGATGTGGTCATTTTCAAGGAAATGCCGATCATCGAGCTGATGCCGATGCTCGTCAGCGTTCTGACCGGTAACCATTCTGAAAACAGAAATGTATTGACTTTCAGCACCGACAGGCTGCTGGTTGAGTCAGACCAGCATATCGGGACAGATATCGACGGCGAAACAGGCTCGGAGCTGCCGCTTGACATACAGGTACTGCACAACCGGATACGCATCAATACCGTTACGAAAGATATGGAGGGAAGCATATGGTAATCAGGCCATTGGATCTGGAGGAACAGAACCAGAAATTGCTCATGGAACTCTTTGTTAGAAACGGACTTGAATATTCTGTTGATGAGCCGATCCCGACTGATATGATTGCGGGATGGGAAGCCAGAGACGACGAAGGCCGACTGGCCGGCGGCTGCATTCTTGCGATGCGGCAGGGAGAGTATATCATTGACGGGATCGCGGTTGAGCCGGAGTACAGGAACAGCGATGTCGGCTCCCGATTGCTGGCGGAAGCCCTGGAACTTGTCAGAGCAAGAGGCGGAGCCACTGTCTATCTTGTTGCGAGAGCCCCGGGGTTTTTCATGAAGCATGGATTCAGGAAGATCGACCGGGAATCCGCACCGGTATTTTTTGAATGCTTTGGATGCGATCAGTTCAACATATCCTGCTTTCCGGAAGTCATGAGGCTCGATATTTCAAAGGATAACAGTCAGCGCTGAACGTCATTGCCGCTGAAGCTCCGGACTCCTGATTTATTGAGGTTATCGATATAATAATCAATACGTTCATAGATCTTTTGGCGGTAAGGCTCCGGCAGGGATCTCATTTTTTGCAGCAGATTCGCTTCGGAAGGCCTGAGGCGCAGCCAGGCGTCGCCCTTTTCGAAGGGAAGAGGATCGTCGATCCTGTTGAGAAGATAATCTGAAGTAGTATCCAGCACATCGGCTAAATTCCTGATGATCGTGGCTCGCGGTTCGGAAATAAGGTTCTCATATTTATAAAGCGTCATTTTCGATATGCCGATCAGGTTTGCCAGCTGGAACTGTTTTATATTCTTGACCCTTCTCAGATTGACGACTCTCTCACCGAGATTTTTCATCATGCATTTCCTCCTTTATCTTAATTGAATATTTATTATACTATAGAGAATTTATGAGAAAATTTATAGAGTAAAATGCTAAAAGTTGCTAAAGTTATACTTTTTTGGAATATATATGCAAAATCTTCAGCAGCTTCAGCTGCCGTTGAAGTCGAATTGCGATGTCGTCAGCTTATTTAAAAGACAGTGCCGTTACACCTGCAATGGCTGTAATTGTATCAGCCGGCATTTACACTTCAAGTGTTTCATGCTATATTTATAAAGATGGGCAGCCGAACGACGGTCAGCATTTGGAGGGAGAATATCATGAAAATAGCGATAGATGGAATGGGCGGAGATAATGCGCCGTATGAAATTGTCAAAGGCTGTATCGATGCCAGCAGGATCATTGACGACGAATTGATTATCGTTGGTGACGAGCAGAGAGTGCTTGAAGCTTTGAAGGACCATAAATATGACAGCGCCCGCATACGTGTGGTGCATGCTCAGGACGTCATCACCAATGATGACGCGCCGGTCAAGGCTGTCAGGACAAAACCGGAATCTTCGCTTGTCAAGGGGATCGGCATGGTCAGGGTCGGCTCGGCGGACCTGTTCATATCTGCAGGCAACACGGGAGCCATTATGGCCGGAAGCCTTTTTATCCTGGGCAGGATCCCCGGTATCGACAGGCCGGCTATCGCAGCGACCTATCCGATCATGGGCAAGGGTGTTGCGCTGCTCGTGGATACCGGAGCCAATTCGGAATGCAAGCCCAACAATTTGCTTGAATTCGGGACGATGGGAAGTATATACATGGAGAAGGTCCTTGGGGTCTCGCATCCGACTGTGGGACTCGTAAACATAGGCACCGAGGAGACGAAAGGTACGACCGTAATCAAAGCCGCCTATGAGCTGCTTCAGAAAAGCAGCATCAATTTCATCGGAAATGTCGAAGCCCGCGAGATCCCATCGGGAGCCGCGGATGTCATTGTGTGCGACGGCTTTGTCGGAAACGTGATCATCAAGCTTTCCGAGGGGTTGGCATGGAACATCCTGAAGCTTATCAAATCAAAATTCATGTCAGGGACTATTCCGAAAATAGGAGCATTGCTGCTGAAAGGCAAGCTTTCAGAACTGAAAAAGGAGTTCGATTACTCGGAGTATGGCGGCGCGCCCATTCTGGGCGTCAAAGGCGCAGTGATCAAAATCCACGGATCCTCGAATGCCAACGCTGTAAAAAATGCGATACTGAAGGGAAAGCCTTTTGTTGAAAACGGTGTGGTGCAAATCATACAAAATTCTGTTCTTGAATTGGAGGAAATAGTTCGCAGTGAATAACATCGAGCTACAGAAAACCATCAATTACCGGTTCAAAGATCCGGCAATCCTGAAAACCGCGCTCAATCACAGCTCTTATATCAATGAAAGCAAAACATCGGCCGAGGTGAGCAATGAAAGGCTCGAGTTCTTGGGCGACGCGATTTTCGATGCCATCATCAGCGAATTCCTCTATGAGCATCTCGAGGATTTCGAAGAAGGCGAGCTGACTAAAAGAAGAGCGGCCATCGTGC
>DIEM01000034.1 GCA_002418625.1 Firmicutes bacterium UBA5774 | reverse complement strand
GAGCCACAACACCTGGGAATATCCCTTCTCAGCCGCCTTCTGCTGCGCTTTCAGGCTTGCCGCATAATTGCCGCCGATCTTGGCGTAGCCGGTGCCGCCGACGACGGCTCTGACGTATTCATCCTCGACAAATATTTTTGTCGGATGCAGGCCGCCTTTGTAATAAGCGCCGACGGGTGACATGATGATCATGAATTTATATTGGAGCGCTGGCCTTACCCCTAAAAAGGCCTCCGTCGAAATCATGAACGGCCTTATATAGAGCGATGTTCCGGGAGCCGAAGGCACCCAATCGCTGTCGACCTTGACGACGGCCTTGATGGCTTCGACGACAAGCTCCGGATCGATGGCCGGCATGCAGATCCTGTCGTTGGTCGAATTGATCCTTTCGGCGTTCTTGTCGGGCCTGAACAGCAGAATCCTGCCATCGGAGGTCTTATAAGCCTTCAGCCCCTCGAACATCTCCTGTCCGTAGTGGAATACCGTCGCCGCGGGATCCATCGACAGCGGGCCGTATGGCACGATCTTTCCGTCAAGCCAGCCTTTTCCTTCTTCATAGTCCATCATGAACATATGATCCGTAAAAACTGTTCCGAAAACCAGATTGCTTTCATCCGGCTTCGCTTTCGGATTTGCGGTCCTCGTGACTTCAAAATTGTACTTCATTTTACCACACTTCTTTCTATAATCATCTTTTTATATGCTTTATATCATACCACCATGAAGTTCCATGTCAAGCGGCAATGCCTTGATATCAGACACTTTGGCACCGGCGCAGGCATAAGCGCAGGTATATGTGCGGACATAGGCGCGGACATCAGCCATAGGTCCCGAGCTCCGCCTCTCCGCGGAGCAGAGCCAGACCTCTTTCGGCCAGCGTGCTGATCTCCTCTTCTCCCGGAATGACTGTAATGGCGGCTATGGAACCGACCCTGTCTGAAATCATACGGACGATACGCGTTTCGTAAGCGAGGCCTCCGGTGATGATGATCCGGTCCACGCGGCCTTCAAGAACTGTAGACATGGCGCCGATCTCCTTGGCGATATTGTAGGCCATGGCTCTGTAAATAAACTCGGCCCTCACGTCGCCCTCGTCGATCCGCTTGATTACTTCCTCTGCGCTGCTTGTGCCAAGATAGGCCGCCATGCCGGCGTTCCCCTGGAATTTTCGCTCTATTTCCCGCTTGTCGAAGCCTTGATAGCAAAGATTGATCAGCGGGCCGGACGGCACTGTTCCCGCCCTTTCCGGAGAAAACGGCCCGTCACCCATCAGCGCATTGTTGACGTCGATGACCCGGCCATCCTTGTGGGCTCCGACGGAAATGCCTCCGCCCAAATGCGCCACAATGAAGCGGCATTCCTCATAGCACCTGCCCAGATCCGCAGCCGCTCGCCTTGCGACCGCCTTTTGATTCAGCGCGTGGAACAGGCTGGATCTCCGCAGCTCCGGAACCCCTGTGACCTTGGCGATCTCTTCCATTTCGTCAACGACGACCGGGTCGGCGATGTAGGCTTTGATACCCAGCTCATCACCCATCCTGCGTGCGATCAGCCCGCCCAGATTCGAAGCGTGCTGGCCTTGAAAGCCTATGCTGAGATCGAAATACATGGCATCATTGACCTCGTATATCCCACTCGGCACGGATCTCATCATGCCGCCTCTGGCGATGATCGCATCAAGCTGCGACAAATCGATGCCGGCATCCTTCAGCGCGCCAACGACAGCTGCCAGACGGAATTCATACTGCAGCGCTATCGTCTCGAAAGTGGAAAGCTCCTCGGCACTGTGCCGTACCGCCCGCTCGAATATTGGATTTTCGTCTTCATAGACGGCAATTTTCGTCGAAGTGGAACCCGGATTGACGATCAGTAATTTATACATGTATCATTCTCCTGTTCGCTTCAAAATTAATATCTGAATTCCCTGATGAGCTTGTCCTTGAGCTCCCAAAGCGTTTTGGACAGATCCACGTAATATTCATGGGGGTTTTCGAAACGCAGCATTTCGTCCCACAGCGTGCCGACCTCTTCCGCACAGTAGCGCCTGATCTCCTCCGCCGAGGGCGACGTGTATACGCACTCGCCGCGCTTGAATATCCTCTCCTGAAGCTTTCGGGCATAAAAATTCGTCGCTGTCTTTCGCTTCCAGACGAAGCCGGGATCAAACAGCTCGTAATCCTGATCCACAGGTATTTCCTCATCGGCCAATGTGATGACGTCGGCGATGGCTTTCCCTGTTTTATTGTCGTATAGGCGAAATAGCTTCTTGAAACCGGGATTTGTGATCTTCTCGATATTGTCGCTTATTTTGATTTTTGAAACGATTTCTCCATTTTCCTCGATGGCGGCCAGCTTGTAGACGCCGCCGAATACGGGCTCGGACCTGGAGGTGATGAGCCGTTCCCCGACGCCGAACACATCGACACAGGCCCCCTGCACGATAAGGTCCTGAATAATGAACTCATCAAGTGAATTCGACGCCACGATGCGGCAATCATGAAGCCCTGCCTCGTCGAGCATGGCCCTCGCGTTTTTTGACAAATAGGTAATGTCACCGCTGTCGATTCTGATCCCCATCTTATGGGGGCGTATCTCGCGAAAGGCCTTAATTGCGTTTGGCACTCCGGATTTGAGCGTATTATAGGTGTCGACCAGCAAGACTGTATTTTCCGGATACAGCTGCGCATAAGCCTTGAACGCTTCATATTCGGACGGAAACATCTGGATCCAGCTGTGTGCCATCGTACCCATCGCCGGGACCTTGAAATCAATTTCCGCCATCGTGCAGGCCGTGCCGACGCAACCGCCGATATAGGCGGCTCTGGCGCCGTAGACCGCTCCATGGGCCCCATGGGCGCGTCTGGTCCCGAACTCCATGACATCCCTGCCCTTCGCCGCCCTCACCACTCTGTTCGCCTTGGTCGCGATCAGGCTCTGGTGATTGATGCAGACAAGCGTCATCGTTTCTATGAATTGGGCCTGAATGACCGGCCCTCGCACCGTCAGGATCGGTTCGCCCGGGAAAATGGGCGTTCCTTCAGGGACGGCCCATACATCGCAGCTGAATTTGAAGTCCTTGAGATAATCCAGGAAATCCTCGCTGAAGATGCCTTTTGAACGAAGATAACCGATATCACCCTCATCGAAATGAAGATCCCGCAGATAGCCGATCAGCTGCTCAAGGCCTGCCATGATGGCGAATCCTCCGTTATCCGGAATTTTCCTGAAAAACATGTCGAAGTAGGCGACCCTGTCCTTGAAGCCTTCCTCAAAATAGCCGTTCGCCATCGTCAGCTCATAAAAGTCCGTCAGCATTGTCAGGTTGATCCTTTCAAGCATGGCTGTTCCCTCCAATCATCTATTTAGCACATTGAATAATCAGTCTTGGACATATTCTCCGTCAGTCTGCCTGCCGTCCGGCAAACTGCCGCTGCCGGCCTCCTCCCGCGCCGCAGCCGCTGTCGCATCCACCCGGCCTTTTTCCCAAATGACGACGCATGCCGCGGAAATGATGACTGCGCCTCCAATGATCTGCAGCGGAGAAATCATTTCCCCGAAGAAGATCCATCCGAAAATCGTCGTGCTGATCGGCAGGAAATTTGAAAACAGTGCCGTAGGCGTCACGCCAAGGACATCCAGCGCCCTGACATAGATGATGAAACCCAGTCCCGCGCTGAAGATGCCCAGAAAAATCATCCACAAAGCCAGCTCAGCCGAGAAGACGCTCGTTGGCGGCATATGCGTCAGCGCGTAGGGCGCCGTCAGGATCGCAGTGCAGGTAATCTGGTAAAATGACAGGGTCGCATCCGAATAATGGTCATGGAGTTTGGCGGTCATGAAGTTATAGGCGTTCCAGGAGAATACGGCGCCGAAAGCGAGAATGTATCCGAAAATCTTTCCATCGAAAAGCACGCTGAAATCCGCCCCTATGATCATCGAGACGCCGATCAGGGATCCAAAGACGCCCGCCAGCATCAGGGACGTGATTTTGCGTTTGAAAAATATTTTTTCTATCAGAAGCGATACGATCGGCACGCAAGCCAGTATCAGCGTCAGCAGGGACAGGGACAGATAATCCATCGCCGTGTATTCCATGTAGAAATATCCAAGTTCTCCGGTGATCGCGCATATGACGAAGAGCGGCACATCCCGCAGACGAAGGCGTACTTTTCGCTCCACAAGCGTCTTGATGATATAGACGACGCAAATGGCGAGCAGATAGCGAAAGAAAAGGAGTATGAGAACATTAAGTGAATCCAGGCATATTTTCGCCGCGACATAATCAAGGCCCCATGCTATCACAAGGACCGTCATCAGTATATACATGACAAGCTTTCTGGAATCCATAGTTTTCCCCCGCATCGGGCAAAAATTGCCGGCCGCATCGCCTGCAGCCGGCAGTCTTTGCATATTATAAATTATTTTAACACTTTCCTGAGATATTCGCCAGTATAGGATCTTGGATTTTGCGTCATTTCTTCAGGGGTTCCGGTTCCGACGATCTCCCCGCCCCGATCCCCGCCGTCCGGTCCGAGATCTATGACGTAATCGCTCACCTTGATCACGTCAAGGTTATGCTCGATGACGATGACCGTATTGCCTCCCTCTACAAGGCGCTCCAGCACCTGGATCAGCTTGTCGACATCGGCGAAATGAAGGCCGGTCGTCGGCTCGTCCAGAATATAGAGTGTCTTGCCGGTGCTGCGCTTGCTGAGCTCGGTAGACAGCTTGATCCTCTGGGCTTCGCCGCCCGAAAGCTGCGTGGAGGGCTGCCCGAGCTTGATATATCCAAGCCCGACTTCATTGAGCGTCTGCAGCTGGCGCGTGATCGTCGGAATGTTCTTGAAAAATTCCAGCGCTTCCTCAACATTCATATCAAGCACGTCATAAATGCTCTTCCCCTTGTATTTGACCTCCAGTGTTTCGCGGTTGTATCGCCTTCCCTTGCAAACCTCGCAGGGCACATAGACATCCGGAAGAAAATGCATCTCTATCTTGATGATGCCGTCTCCGCTGCAGGACTCGCAGCGTCCCCCGCGGACGTTGAAGCTGAATCTGCCTTTATCGTAGCCGCGGACCCTGGACTCGGGCAATTGGGCGAACAGCTCCCGGATCGGCGTGAACAGGCCTGTGTACGTCGCAGGATTGGATCTCGGCGTCCTGCCGATAGGCGACTGGTCGATATTGATGATCTTGTCAATATTATGAAGGCCCTCGATGTCACGATGCCTTCCCGGCTTGCTTCTGGCGCGGTTCAGCTCCGCCGCGATGCTTTTGTACAGTATCTCATTGATCAGGCTGCTCTTGCCTGATCCTGATACGCCC
>DIEM01000031.1 GCA_002418625.1 Firmicutes bacterium UBA5774 | reverse complement strand
GTACAAACCAGCGGATGCAGCTTGATCGCCTTACCCTCCACCAGTACCGGCTCAAATGCCTGTATGCCAAGCCTATGCAGCGTCGGGGCGCGGTTCAGCAGGACCGGATGCTCCTTGATGATCTCATCCAGGACATCCCAAACCTCAGTCCTGACTTTTTCAACCATCCTCTTTGCACTTTTTATGTTATGGGCGGAACCGTTTTCCACCAGTTTTTTCATAATGAAAGGCTTAAACAATTCCAGCGCCATTTTCTTCGGCAGTCCGCACTGATAAAACTTCAGTTCCGGCCCGACGACGATAACGGATCGTCCTGAATAGTCGACACGTTTTCCGAGAAGATTCTGCCTGAAACGTCCCTGCTTGCCTTTAAGCATATCCGAAAGGGATTTCAGGGGACGGCTTCCGGGACCCGTGACAGGTCTTCCTCTTCTGCCGTTGTCTATCAGTGCGTCGACCGCTTCCTGCAGCATCCTTTTTTCGTTTCTCACGATAATATCGGGAGCCGAAAGATCCAGCAGCCTCTTGAGCCTGTTGTTCCTGTTGATGACCCTTCTGTATAGATCATTCAGGTCGGAGGTCGCAAATCGTCCGCCATCCAGCTGGACCATCGGCCGCAGGTCGGGAGGAATGACCGGTATGACTTCAAGGATCATCCATTCCGGCTTGTTTCCTGAAATCCTGAGTGCTTCAATGACTTCCAGCCTTCTGACGATCCTGATTTTCTTCTGTCCGGCACTTTCCTTGAGCTTTTTACGCATGTCATCCGAAAGCGCGACAAGGTCGATCTGCGCGAGAAGTTCTCTCACAGCCTCGGCGCCCATAGCCGCCTTGAAGCTGTTTCCGAATTTTTCTTTCGCTTCCCTATACTGCTGCTCAGTCAGGATCTCCTTCTGCACAAATCCGGTATTACCCGGATCAAGCACGATATAGGCCGCGAAATACAGAACCTTCTCGAGGTTCCTTGGAGAAATATCCAGTATGAGCCCCATTCTGCTCGGAATACCCTTGAAATACCAGATGTGGGAAACCGGGGCGGCAAGTTCTATATGCCCCATCCTTTCTCTCCTGACCTTTGCCTTCGTCACTTCAACGCCGCAGCGATCACAGATGATCCCTTTATATCTGATTCTCTTATATTTGCCGCAATGGCACTCCCAATCCTTTGTAGGGCCAAATATTTTTTCACAGAACAGGCCTTCTTTTTCCGGCTTTAATGTCCTGTAGTTGATCGTCTCCGGTTTTTTGACCTCGCCCTTGGACCAGCTTCTGATTTTCTCCGTTGAGGCCAGGCTAATTTGCAGTGATTCAAAATTGTTCAATTCGTACAAGGAGGTTCACATCCTTCCTATTCTAATTCTTCACTGATGATCGGCTCCAATTCGCCATCATCCATATCATCATCAAATATCAGCTCTTCTTCAGACAAGTCGACCTCGATCGACTCGTCGATATCAAGAGGCTCGACATTCAGCAGATCTTCGAGCTCCGCCGGATTCTGGATTTCCTTGATTCCCTCAAGATCTACCGTTTCCTTGATTTCGATCTCTTCATTGGTCTCGGTAAGGACTTTGACATCCAGGCAAAGGCTTTGCATTTCCTTGATCAGGACTTTGAATGACTCTGGAATGCCGGGCTCCGGAATATTTTCTCCTTTAACGATCGCTTCGTATGTCTTCACCCTGCCGACGACATCGTCGGATTTGACAGTCAGGATCTCCTGAAGCGTATAAGCGGCGCCATAAGCTTCCAATGCCCATACTTCCATCTCTCCGAACCTCTGTCCGCCGAATTGGGCCTTGCCTCCCAGCGGCTGCTGGGTCACCAGCGAATACGGGCCCGTGCTTCTCGCATGGATCTTGTCATCGACCAGATGATGCAGCTTCAGCATATACATATAGCCGACGGTGACTGGATTGTCGAACGCTTCTCCCGTTCTGCCATCATGCAGAACCAGTTTGCCGCTCTTGGGATAACCGCAGTCGTCAAGCAATTTGATGATATCGCCTTCACGTGCGCCATCAAATACCGGAGTGGAAATGTACCAGCCTTTATATTTGGCGGCCAGCCCCAGATGTGCTTCAAGAACCTGTCCGACATTCATTCGGGATGGTACGCCCAGAGGATTCAGCACGATCTGGAGCGGTGTCCCGTCTTCCATGAACGGCATATCTTCTTCCGGCAGTATTCTTGAAATGACACCTTTATTTCCGTGTCGTCCGGCCATTTTATCGCCGACACTGATCTTTCTCTTTGTCGCAATATAGCATCTGACGAGCTTGTTGACTCCCGGCGGAAGTTCATCGCCATTTTCCCTGGAAAATATTTTTACATCCACGACGATGCCTGTTTCTCCATGGGGCACACGCAGCGACGTGTCGCGGACTTCCCTCGCTTTTTCGCCAAATATGGCGCGAAGCAGGCGTTCCTCCGCGGTCAGTTCGGTTTCGCCCTTGGGCGTGACCTTGCCGACCAGGATATCGGAAGCGTTGACTTCCGCGCCGATCCTGACGATTCCTTCTTCATCCAGATCCTTCAGTGCATCTTCACCGACATTCGGGATATCCCTCGTGATTTCTTCAGGTCCGAGTTTGGTGTCCCTGGCTTCCGACTCATATTCCTCGATATGGATGGAGGTGAGCGCGTCCTCCATGATCAGTCGTTCATTCAGAAGGATCGCATCCTCGAAATTGTAGCCTTCCCAGGTCATGAAACCGACCAGGAGATTTCTTCCGATAGCCAGCTCTCCATTGTCCGTGGATGGTCCGTCAGCAATGACCTCACCGGCGTCGACATGTTCGTTTTTGCAGACGATCGGTTTCTGGTTGATGCAGGTCCCCTGATTGGATCTTTTGAATTTGAGCAATTTATATTCGTCGACTATGCCGCCCTGGTCTCTTCTGACCTTGATCCTCTGAGCATCCACATATTCGACTGTTCCGCTGTGTTTTGACAGCACGACCACGCCTGAATCCCTGGCGGCAGTATGCTCCATTCCCGTCCCGATGATCGGCGCGTCCGAAATCAGAAGCGGAACGGCCTGACGCTGCATGTT
>DIEM01000074.1 GCA_002418625.1 Firmicutes bacterium UBA5774 | reverse complement strand
GGGTGCCGATGGACAGGAACCCGGAGCTGCCGCGCCGGCCGTCCATGAAGTGCTGCCGTCACCAATGGCTGAAAAAAACGCGGCGGTACCTGCAATCGACGGAACCTCCCAGATCAAACAGGAAATACCGACGGCGGCAGGACAAGCCATATTGTCCATAGTGGACGATGAGGGCAGGGCCATGCTGGATATAAGCGGGATCGATGTCGAGCAGGACGATACGGTTCTGACAGTCCTGATCCGGGCAGGCAAGGAAAACAAGATACCCGTCGTCTATTCCGGATCAAGAAAATCGGCTTATGTCGAAGGAATCGGAGGCCTTTTTGAATTCGACAAGGGGCCTGAGAGCGGATGGATCTATGAAGTCAACGGCACGTGGCCGTCAAAGGGCTGCGGAGATTATACAGTCAATAACGATGATCATATTCGCTGGGTATATGTGACTTCGCTGGAGGGGGCGCTGGAATGACGTATTTCAACTATCTGCATCCGGCTGCCAAAGCGATTTATTACGGTCTTTTATTTTTGTGTCTCATGATCGTTTTCGACCCGGCGGCTCTGGTGCTTGCACTCGTTTTGATGGTGCTGGTTTCCTATGCTTCCGGAAGCTCTGCATTGAAGGGATACGCAAGGTTTTTCACAGTCCTGGCCGCGACGATCGTGCTGATAAACTTCGCGTTCAACCATCGGGGCAGCCATGTGCTGTTTTATGTTCTGGACAGGCCCATGACCTTGGAATCCCTGCTTTACGGCGCAGCATCGGCGCTGCTGATCATCTGTATCATTCTTCTTTTCCGCAGCGTCAGCGCCTGTGTGACCACCGCGGAATTTCTTTATCTTTTCGCCGGATCCATGCCGGAGCTGGGCATGCTCGTCAGCATGACCTGCGGATTTTTCCAGGCATTCGCCGAAAGAGGAAAGGATATCCAGCAGGCTGTGCGCATGAAGAATATCGATATCGGCTTGGGGACCCTCAGGCAGCGTTCCCTGGCGGGCATGCAGATCATGAATGTCCTGATTGCGCTGACACTTGAAAATGCGCTGATGACCGTCATGTCCATGAAAACCCGGGCATTCGAGCTGAAAAAGAGAAAATGCGGATTTTCTTATAATATACGTCCGAGGGACGTTGGGATCATAACGGTTTCGACGCTTTTGGCTGCTGTGGTAATCGGTATTCGGATGACCGGCCTATATCAATTGACGGTATATCCTTCCGTCGAGCTGGTGTCCGAAGGCCCCGCGGCCATTATATTCTATGGAGCATTTATCGCATTGCTTCTCATCCCCGGCTACAGGGCGGCAAGCTACAGGAAAAAACTCCGGCTCCAGAAAGAAGGGTCTATATGAAAATACTGGAAATCAGGGATCTCTCCTTCAAATACCCCGGCCAGGACGGGCCAACGCTGAGCGGTCTGGATTTCAGCGTGAACGCGGGTGAGATCGTTTATATATGCGGACCGACGGGCGCCGGGAAAAGCACGCTGCTGCACTGTCTGAAGCGTGAGATCAAGCCCCGGGGCCTTATGGCGGGAACGGTCCTGTTCAAAGGAAAGGATATCGAATCATATGGTACGGAGCAGCTGATCCGGCAGATCGGCATCGTGTTTCAGGATCCTGAGAATCAGACGGTAATGGACACCGTGATCGGGGAAATGGCATTCGGCCTTGAAAATCTGGGGCTTTCAGCGTCGGAGATCAAGCAGAGGCTTTCTGAGGTGGCCGGATATTTCGGCGTTGAGCCGCTTCTCCAAAAGGTGTACAGGCATTTGTCCGGCGGAGAAAGGCAGACGGTCAATCTGTGTGCCGTTCTGGCCATGCGGCCCGAGGTGCTGCTGCTGGACGAGCCGGTTTCCCAGCTGGATCCGGTCGCCAGAGCCGAATTTACCGGGATGATCAGGCGCATCAATGAAGATTTCGGTATGACGATCCTGATCAGCGACCACAGCAATGACGAAATGCAGGCATGCGCCGATAAGCTTTTAGTGCTGGTCGAAGGGCGTGCCGCGTATTTCGGCCCGCCGAAGAAAGTCGCGGCGGCAGCCGCGGCAGCGAATGATCATAAGGCAGTGGAGCTGCTGCCGGCGCCGGTCAGGCTTTTTGCCTCTGCAGGCCTGAATATGAATGAACTGCCTCTGACGATCAGGGAGGCTAGGCAGATGCTCCGCGGAAACGTCTGGTTCCGGCAGAAGCCGGTGGCGGAGGCAAACCGTGAAAAAAGCGCCGCGCCGGTCGCCATATCGGCGGCGGATCTTCTGTTTGCCTATAGCTCGGCCCCTGAAAGACCGGTCCTGAAGAACCTGGATCTAAGTGTCAGGCAGGGCGAATTTGTCGGCATAGCCGGTGGAAACGGCTCGGGTAAAAGCACGCTTCTGAAGCTGTTGTGCGGTCTGAGCGATCCGCTTGACGGAAGAGTAAGGATCGGCTCGGAGGATATCGCGAAAATGCGCAGAAGCGATATTTGCGGCAAGGTTTTTTACATACCGCAAAATCCGCTGATGTACTTTACGTTCGACAATGTCGCGGAGGAGATCTCGGACGCCGCCGCAAGGGGAGGCGCCGGAGGCGATCGCATCGATGCTGTCCTTGATCGGTTTGGCCTTGGACGTCATTTAAAAAAGCATCCTTATGACCTAAGCGGGGGGGAACGTCAGAAAGTGCTGATGGCCTGCGCCGTTCTTCGCGATGCCGGGATCCTGCTGCTGGACGAGGCGACCAAGGGGCTTGACCATCTGTCGCGCCAGGAGCTTGGCAGAATGCTTTCAATGCTCGCGGCTTCCGGGAAAACCATTGTCATGGTCAGCCACGACCTTGAATTCATGGCGTCCTTTGCGGATCGTTGCGCCATGCTGTTCGACGGCAGCCTCGGAACGCTCCGTGACACCAGGGATTTTTTCAGGGACAACTACTTCTACACCACGAGCGCGAAGCGCATATTCAGGGATATTCTGCCTGAAATATTGACGATCGAGGAGGTGACGGCGGGATGAACGTAAGAAAGGCCGGACTTTTGGCGGCGGCCGTCCTGCTGACGCTGCTGTCGGTATATTTATACGGGCAACGGCTGTATGTCGCGCTGACCTATGCAGCCTGGGGGATTTTTTTCATTGCGGTGCTGCTTGTTTTCCGCAAAAAGAGCCTGACTGCCGAAGAGGCGGTCCTCATTGCCTCGCTGTCGGCGATCGCAGCGGTCGGAAGGATGATCTTCGCACCGATCCCGAGCGTGCAGCCCGTCTCTTTCATCATCATCTGCACCGGCGCGGTATTTGGCTGGCGTGCCGCGCTTCTGACCGGAATGCTTTCGGCGCTGGTCTCGAACATGTTTCTCGGTCAGGGGCCGTGGACTTTGTGGCAGATGCTTGCCTGGGGAATGATGGGCGTATTTTCGGGCTTGCTGTTCAATCATATGAAGTTAAGAAGCAGATGGATCAAAATGGCTTTCGGATTTTTTGCCGGCGTGATGTTCGGCTGGGTCATGAATCTTTGGTATCTCGTTTCATACGCGGATGCCGTATCGGCGGCAGGCATCCTGCTCGCGTATTCCGCCAGCGCATATATGGATCTTATGCACGGCATAGCCAATGTGTTTTTTATCGCTGTCTTGTCAGGAACACTTGAGAAGACGCTTGAGAGAATCAAAACCAAATACGGCATTCTTGACAAGGACGATGCCGGACAAGGAGGCAGCCGTGCTGAAATTGCTTAATTTTTCTGTAGATCCCTGGGATCTGGACAAATTCGGAAACAATGCCGATAGAATGGAAGCGTTCCTGGACAGGCACGGCATCGCAGGTTTCGAGATGATCCAGTATGCCAATTGGGATGATTGCGCCGTTCCCAAGTCTAGGATCGTCGCGGCTCACTCCTGTTTCTGGCCGTCATGGCTGGATTTCTGGCGGGAGGATCGGGACTCGCTGATGCGGCAGTTTGGCGATGAAGCCACCTGCCGAGAATATTACGGCTTCGACAGCAAATCGGAGCTGGTGGGATATTACAGGCAGTCGCTCGACAGAGCCCAGGCGGCCGGTGTCAAATATGTGGTTTTCCATGTCAGCCATGCTGAAATGGAGCATGCATATACTTATGGCTTCCCTTATGGAGATGAAGAAATCACAGATGCGTTCATCGACATGATGAATGAGATCGTGGGGGGATCGATTTATGATTTCGATATCGTATTCGAGAATCATTGGTACCCCGGACTGACGCTCCTCGACAGGGGCGTCGCCGAAAAACTCATCAACGGCTTCAAGCATCCGCGAAAAGGCTTTGTTCTGGATATCGGCCATATGATGAATACGGATCTTGAGCTGACTTCGGAATCGGAAGCCGCGGATTATATTGCCGATAAATTGAAAAGCCTCGGCAGTCTGGCGCGCATGATCAAGGTGGTCCATCTCAATTCTTCTCTCACGGGAGAATATGTCCGGCAAGTGATCAAAGAAGAGTCGGCATATAATCCGACGCTGGATTTCAAAACCCGGCATTCCCTGCTGTACAAGCATATCAGCATGATCGACACCCATCAGCCGTTTATGGATCCCTCGATACGGCGCGTCATAGAACTGGCGTCGCCGGACTACCTGGTTTATGAATTCTGCGTCGAGACGCTGCCAGAGCTTGAACATTGTGTCATGTCCCAAAACGGTGTTATGGATGGCATAAGCTGAACAACGGCTTCTTTCCCGACCCGGATAATCAGATTATGGGATGCCGGCCGAAGCGCCGCTGCCATTGGTGCAATATTTATGATATCATATGAATATCCTTGACAATTTCGGGTAAGATAAATATAATTTAATGCGGTTGAAAATTTTATAGAGACCTTATCAAGAGCGGCAGAGGGAATAGGCCCGATGAAGCCCGGCAACCTGACATAATGCAGACATTCGTTATGAAAAGGTGCTACGTCCTACAGAATCGGATTCTGAAAGATGAGGGCAAATGTGCAAAAACAGCCCCTCTTTTATGGAGGGGCGTTTCTATTATCGGCTCGTCAGATCCGTGAAGAGGATCGCCGATAAACTTATACACGGAAAGAAACGGAGGACACAAGAATGACAAGAAGACTATTCACATCCGAATCAGTGACGGAAGGGCATCCGGATAAGATATGCGACCAGATATCGGACGCGATCCTGGATGCGATCCTGGAAAAGGATCCATACGGCAGGGTGGCTGCCGAGACGACTGTGACCACGGGGCTGGTGCTGGTGGTGGGAGAAATCAGCACCAGCTGTTATGTAGATATCCCCAAGATCATCAGGAGCGTCATCGCCGATATCGGCTATACACGCGGAAAATACGGATTTGACGCGGAAAACTGCGCAGTGCTGACATCGATTGATGAACAGTCGGGAGATATCGCCATGGGTGTCGATAAAGCCCTCGAATATAAAGAAGGAACGATCCGCGACGAGCTTGAGACGACCGGCGCGGGCGACCAGGGCATCATGTTTGGCTTCGCCTGCAATGAGACGCCCGAATTGATGCCGATGCCCATATCCCTTGCCCACAGGCTGGCGCGGAAGCTGTCGGAGGTCCGAAAGACAGGGGAACTTTCATATCTTCGTCCTGACGGAAAAACTCAGGTGACTGTCGAATACAAAGGCAGGGAAGTGTCCCGCATCGATACTGTCCTTATATCGACTCAGCACGACCCTGAGGCGAATCAGGAGCAGATCAGAAAGGACCTCATCGAGCATGTGATCAAGAAAGTGATCCCGCATGAGCTTCTGGACGACCAGACCAAATATTATATCAACCCAACGGGACGATTTGTCGTCGGCGGGCCTAAAGGAGATTCCGGATTGACCGGCAGGAAGATCATCGTCGACACTTACGGCGGTTACGCAAGACATGGCGGCGGCGCTTTTTCCGGCAAGGATCCCACGAAAGTCGACCGTTCCGGCGCCTATGCGGCCCGTTATGTAGCCAAGAACATCGTGGCGGCCGGGCTGGCCGACAGATGCGAGCTGGAGTTAGCCTATGCCATCGGTGTGGCGCGTCCGGTATCGGTTCTTGTCGAAACCTTCGGCACAGCCAAGGTGGATGTCAATGTCATCGAGGAACTTGTCAAAAGGCATTTCGACCTGAGACCGGCAGCCATTATCAGGGATCTGGACCTCAGGAAGCCTCATTACAGGAATGTCGCCGCCTATGGGCATTTCGGCAGGTCCGACCTCGATCTTCCTTGGGAAAGAACGGACAAAGCTGAAATTCTCAGAAGGGAAGCCGGATTATAAAGATGAGATTCGATGTAGCGGTCATTGGAGCAGGGGCCGTCGGCAACGCGATCGCCGGAAAGCTGGCGGCATACAAGCTTGATATCGCCGTGATCGAGAAAGAGGAGGACACGGCTTTTGGGAACAGCGGCAGGAACAGCGGCGTCGTTCACGCCGGTTTCAATAACAAGCCCGGAAGCCTTATGGCACAATTGTGCGTCATGGGCTGCCAGGGTTTTCCAAAGGTCGCCTCGGACTTGGGGATCGAGTTCAGAAAAACCGGCAAACTGGTCATGGCGCTTCGGGAAGAGGACATACCGCCCCTCGTGAGGCTATATGAACAAGGCCTGGCCAATGGCGTTCAGGGCCTTGCGATCGTAGGCCCTCGGGAAATAAAGGAAATAAACGGAAATTTTAACGGGGTCAGGGGTCTTTGGTCTGAAATGACCGGGGTCTTCGACCCCTTCGCTTATACGGCCGCCCTTGCGGAGCATGCGGCGGAAAATGGCGTGCGCTTCTTTTTCGGAAAGCAGGTCACTGAAATATCAGGCGGGGCCGGCGATTTCAGGATCAAGGCCGGCGATCCGGCTATCGGCATCGAAGCCCGTTGGGTCATCAACAGCGCCGGCCTTTATGCGGATGAGATCTGCCGGCTGGTCGGCATCGATGATTACGTTATTCATCCCTGCAGAGGCGAATATCACATTCTGGATCAAAAGCTCGGGCGACATCTGAACGTGCCCGTTTATCCTGTCCCGAATGACAGGATGGGAGGCCTCGGGGTACATCTGACGCCGCAGCTCGCCGGCAATATCATGATCGGCCCAAGTGCGGAATATATAGGCGACAAGGATGATTTCGCAGATGAAGCCGCCGTCATGGATCAGCTGATCGCGGAGGGACGCGAACTCATACCGTTTATTGAGAAGCGGCATATTATCAAAAGTTTCTCCGGCATCAGGCCGAAACTGACTTCGGCGAAGCAGGGCGGCTTTGCTGATTTTGTCATCGAAGAAAGCGAAAAGGCCGGCCGATTCATTGTTCTGGCTGGAATTGAATCGCCCGGACTGACATGCGCGGTGCCCATAGCTGAAAAAGTAAAGGATATCATTGCCGGCAAGGAAGCGCTTATTCGAAGGGATGATTACAGGCCGAAGCGCTCGGGACCTCGATCGATTGACGGTTTGAACCCTGAAAAGGGCTGCAATATAATCTGCCGCTGTGAAAAGATCAGCGAAAGGCAGATCCTGGACGCTTTTGACAGGATCGTTGCAATAGGTGCCATTCCAACGATGAAGGGCATCAGGAACCGGACCAGGGCCGGCATGGGCAGATGCCAGGGCGGCTTTTGCGCGATCAGGATCGTCGAGCTGCTCGAAAAGAAAAGGGGCATCGATCCGCTCCGCTTCTGTTGGAACGGCCCTGAAAGCATGATGTTTGCGGGGAGGACGAGACCATGAAAAGCTTGCGGAAAGACGCCGTCGTGATCGGTGCCGGACCGGCGGGAATGGCCGCTGCCATTGCGCTCAAGGAGGAAGGCATCGATAGGGTGCTGCTGCTCGAGCGGGAAGAGTGCGCGGGAGGGATTCTCAACCAGTGCATCCATGATGGCTTTGGCCTCGTTGCTTTCGACAGGAATTATACGGGACCGGAATACGCTGACATTTATATAAAACGGCTTCGTGACAGCGGAGTCGAAATACTGACGGGCGTCATGGTCACCGAAATCCGCATGGCAGGCAGCGGCGGCGGAAACGATGGCGCCGACGCAGGCAAGGCCGATACCGAAGGGATCTGTGAGAAAAAAATCGTGGCACGGACGCGATCGGGAGAGGTCGTCTATAACGCGAAGTCTGTCATTCTGGCAACAGGCTGCCGGGAGAAGCCTCGCGGAGCGATGGCGATACCGGGATCCAGGCCCGCCGGAATCTATACGGCGGGGACAGCCCAAAATTTCGTCAATCTGCAGAATCTGCTGCCGGGTACGAAGGCTGTGATACTGGGGTCCGGCGATATCGGGCTGATCATGGCAAGAAGGCTGACGCTCGAAGGGATAGATGTCCTTGCTGTCATCGAGAAGGAGAAGACGCCCGGTGGACTGCCGCGAAACGTCATCCAGTGCCTGAAGGATTTTGACATCCCGCTCGTGACGGGCGCGACGGTAACGAATATCTTTGGCAGGAGCAGACTGACAGGTATCGAGGTTTCGGACATCGCGGAGGATGGCTCCGTCCTGACGGGATCGGGCAGGATCTATGGATGCGATACGCTGATCCTATCCGTCGGATTGATACCGGAGAATGAAGTCGGATCGGCCGCCGGAATGCTTTTGGATGACAGGTCGGGGCTTCCCGTGACGGATGATGACGGGCTGACGAACCTGGAAGGCGTTTATGTATGCGGAAACGCGCTCTTCGTGCATGATCTCGTGGATGACGTATCGCTTGAAGGCGAGCATGCGGGAAGATGCGCTGCGGCATGGCTGAAAGCAGGAGGTGCTCAAAACACTGGCCCGGCGCGTAAAAGCTGGAGCATTGATGGACAAAAACAAAAAATGGAAGGCCGCCGCAAAAGCAGCGGCGCCGACAGCGTCATTTGCATCCTGTGCCCGAACAGCTGCGAGATCACGTACGATTTAAAGGGCGCCATGTGCGGCAAAGGCCTTGATTATGTTCGTAAAGAGTTTCTAAGCCCGGAAAGGACGCTGACGACGTCAGTCAAGGTAATAAACGGCGAACGGCCGCTTACGAGTGTCAGAACCTCTGAAGCCATACCGAGGGAGCTGCTCCGGGAGGCGATGCGGATGATCGGGACCATTGCGATAGAAGCGCCGGTCGAGGTCGGTCAAGTCATTCGAAGCGATTTTATGAAGGTTGGCGTCGATTTGTTGTCCACCTGCAATATCAAAAAAAGTATGGCTTCAAGCGAGCCGTTGTGATAAAATCTTTATTCAGGAAGATATGAGAGGATGTGGTCCACATGGGACTTAAAGTGTCTAAATTCGGCGGAACTTCAGTAGCGGACGCCATTCAGCTTGGCAAGGTCAAGAAGATCCTGGACAGTGACAGCGAGCGCAGATATGTGGTCGTTTCGGCTCCGGGGAAACGCTACAGCGACGACAATAAGATTACGGATCTGCTTTATTTGTGCAAGACGCACATTGAACATAATGTACCTTACGACCAGGTTTTCCAGGTCATTTGTGACAGATACCGCTCCATTGAAATGAACCTTGGCGTCGACGTCGGCCTGCAGAAGCATTTTGAAGAGATCAGAAGCAATATGGTTTCGGGGATGTCCACGGATTACATAGCCAGCAGGGGGGAATACCTGAACGCATTGCTGGTTGCCGCCTATCTCGGCTACGATTTTGTCGATTCGGCCGGCCTGGTCCGTTTCGATGCAAAGGGCAGATTCCTATATGAAGAGACGAACGAGGCGCTCAGGGATGAACTGCTCAAGCACGAGCGCGCAGTGGTCCCGGGATTTTACGGCAGCTACCCCGATGGCAGGATCAAGACGTTTTCCAGAGGCGGTTCCGATATCACCGGATCGCTTGTGGCCAAGGCGGTCGGAGCGCAGGTCTATGAAAATTGGACTGACGTTTCGGGATTCCTGATGGCGGATCCGCGCATCGTGAAGCAGCCCAAGCCCATCAAAGCCATCACCTATAAGGAATTGCGCGAGCTTTCCTATATGGGGGCGAGCGTACTTCATGAAGACGCCATCTTTCCGGTCAGGCAGGACGATATCCCGATCAACATCAGGAATACCAATGAGCCCGAACATCCGGGCACGATGATCATATCCAAGGTGCCGGAGCATCTGCACGATGACACGATCATTACGGGAGTGGCCGGCCGCAAGGATTTTACGGTCATAGGCATCTATAAGAACATGATGAACGCGGAAGTCGGGTTTGTAAAACGCATTCTGTCCATTCTGGAAGATTACGACATATCCTTCGAGCATCTGCCGAGCGGGATCGATACTGTTTCGGTCGTCATATCCAACCAGGCGCTAGAAGGAAAACTGGAAGATATCATCGAAGATCTGGAGCGCAAGCTGAATCCCGACACCATCGACATCATGAGCGACATGGCGCTCGTTGCGACTGTCGGCTGCGGCATGGCCAGAAAGCTGGGGGTTTCGGCCAGGCTTTTCGGCGCCCTTTATTCCGCCGGCGTCAATGTGCGCATGATCGATCAGGGCTCCAGCGAAATGAATATCATCGTCGGCGTCGGCAACGCGGATTTCGAAAATGCCATCAGGGCCATCTACAAGGCATTTGTGGAAAAGGAGCAGTGACATGAGCAGGAAAAAGGAACTCATCATCAAATTTTCTGTCGGCCTGGCGCTGGCTATCATATTTCAATTGTATCTCATGTCAAAGGGATCCAATTTCTGGATGTGGTTCAATTAAAGGCATATCCGGCTTACGGGACGCCGAGGCGGTTCCGCTGAACATTCTGCCCTGATAATGAACAAAAGGCGTAATGACGGAAAGAAGGGAATTCATCAATGGGATTTTTAGAAAAGATCTTTGGCGATCTGAATGCCAAGGAAGTTAAGAAGGTCGAGAAAATCGTCGACCAGATAGAGGAACTCGAACCTCGGATGGCAAAAATGACTGAAGCCGAATTGAAGGGTATGACCCCGAAATTCAGGGACAGGCTGTCACAAGGGGAGACGTTGGATGATATATTGGTCGAGGCTTATGCCGTCGCGAGGGAAGCAGCCTACAGAAGCCTGGGCATGAAGCATTTCAGGGTCCAGCTCATCGGCGGCGTCGTGCTGCATCAGGGCCGCATTGCGGAAATGAAGACAGGGGAAGGGAAAACGCTCGTCGCTACGCTTCCGGCCTATCTTAACGCCTTGTCCGGCAAAGGCGTGCATGTCGTCACAGTCAACGACTATCTCGCGAAGCGCGACATGGAGTGGATGGGAAAACTCTATTCCTATCTGGGATTGACTGTGGGCTGCATTATCCATGGCATATCGGGCCAGCAGCGCAAGGCGTCCTATCTGGCGGACATCACCTATGGAACCAACAATGAATTCGGGTTTGACTATCTTCGGGACAACATGGTCTTATACAAGGAAGATCTTTCCCAAAGAGACCTGAATTATGCCATCGTGGACGAAGTCGACAGCATTTTGATCGACGAGGCCAGAACACCGCTGATCATTTCGGGTGCGGGGGAGAAATCAACGGATATGTATGTCAAGGCGGATAAATTCGTCAGGAATTTCCGCATGGACAAAGAATTCTCCATGGATGAGAAGGATTCCACTGTGGCGCTGACCGAGGAAGGCGTCGAACGCTGTGAAGATTATTTCAAGGTGGAGAATTTTTCGGATCCTGAAAATATGGAACTCAATCATCACGTGATGCAGGCGCTGAAAGCGAATAACCTGATGAAGCGCGATGTGGACTATATCGTCAAGGATGGGGAGATCATCATCGTCGATGAATTTACCGGGCGCCTGATGTTCGGGCGGCGCTACAGCGATGGTCTGCACCAGGCCATCGAAGCGAAGGAAGGTCTCAAGATCAGGTCGGAATCCAAAACACTGGCGACGATCACGCTTCAGAACTATTTCAGGATGTACCAGAAGCTGGCCGGGATGACCGGTACGGCCAAAACGGAAGAAGACGAATTCCGGGACATCTACAACATGGATGTCATCGAGATACCCACGAATCGGCCGATCACAAGACTGGATCTTGAAGATTCGATCTACGGCACTGAGCGGGGCAAATATTCGGCTATCGTCAACAATATCGCAGAATGTCATGAAAAAGGACAGCCGGTCCTGGTCGGAACCATATCCATCGAGAAATCCGAGATCATCAGTTCTCTTCTAAAGAGGCGGGGCATCAGGCACAATGTGCTCAATGCGAAGCAGCATGAACGTGAAGCGGAGATCGTCGCTGAAGCCGGAAGGCTCGGCATGGTCACCATCGCCACCAATATGGCCGGACGCGGAACAGACATCATCCTCGGGGGGAATCCCGATTATGAGGCCAAGTCGGAAATGCGCAGGCAGGGATTCGACGACATGGCCATTTCCTACGCATCCAGTTTTGTTCCTTTGGAAGACGAGGACCTGATCAAGGCCCGGAGCGAGTATCAGCGCCTGCATTCGTCGTTCAAGCAGCAGCGCGCCGAGGAACAGCAGAAGGTAATCGAAGCCGGCGGCCTTCATATTATCGGAACGGAGCGGCATGAATCCCGCAGGATCGACAATCAGCTCAGGGGGCGTGCCGGGCGACAGGGAGACGCAGGATCGACCCAGTTCTTCATATCGCTGGAAGATGAGCTGATGCGGCTTTTCGGCGGCGACCGCATCCAGGGAGTCGTAGAAAAGCTTGGCTTGAAGGAAGGCGAGCCCATTGAAGCCGGCCTGCTGACCAAGACCATCGAAAACGCCCAGAAAAAAGTCGAGGGCAGAAACTTTTCGATCAGAAAATATGTGCTGCAGTATGACAATGTCATGAACAAGCAGCGGGAGATCATCTACGATGAGCGGCGCAGAGTCCTTTATGGCGAGGATCTTCGCGCACATATCTTTTCCATGCTGGAAGAACTTGTGGATGAGAATATCGACTTTTGCACCGCTGCATCCAAGTATGCGGAGGAATGGGATATTTCGGGACTCGAGGCGGCACTCAAAAAAATATGCGGCACGCTTGGATCGCTTAAATATGACAATGTGGAAGACCTGGACAAGGAAACGCTCAAGGAAGATGCCATGACTCTGTTTGAAAAAGCCTATCAGGCAAAGGAACAGGAGATTGGCGCCGAGCGCATGAGGGATCTGGAGCGCATGCTGCTGCTCAGGGTCGTCGATAACAAATGGATGGACCACATCGACGCGATGGACCAGCTGAGGCATGGCATAGGCCTGCGCGCGCTGGGACAGCAGGATCCGGCGACTGCCTATCAGAATGAAGGCTTTGAGATGTTCGAGCTCATGATCAAGATCATCAAGGAGGATCTGGTCAAATATTGCTTCAACGTCACATTGCAGACGAATACGAGCCGGAAACAGGTGATCGGCGGCGGCATGACCGTCATTGAGGCAGCCGCGGATGACAGCAGCATCGGGAGCTCGTCGCTTGGAGAGGATGCAGGAAACGCGGAAGGCCTTCCGCCGGCGGCAGAGGTCCCGCCAAGAGAACAGCGCCGTGAGCCTGTCACAAAGGAGCATGCCGTAGGGCGAAATGATCCCTGTCCCTGCGGCAG
>DIEM01000015.1 GCA_002418625.1 Firmicutes bacterium UBA5774 | reverse complement strand
CGGCATCCTCCTTGCTGATCGTGCTGCCGGTGATGCCGAGGCTCGGCCTGACGATTTTCTTTTCACTGATCAGTTGTTCTATGATCGGTTTTGCCTCATTGACCGGAATCGCGAAGCCCATGCCTTCAACCGCCGATTCTGCCAGCTTGACGGTGTTTATGCCGATGACAAGACCCGCGCTGTTGACAAGAGCCCCCCCGCTATTTCCGGGATTGATGGCTGCGTCAGTCTGGATGAGTTCCATCGTCTTATCCCCTACGGATACCTCTCTGTCCAACCCGCTGATGATGCCCGCGGTGACAGACCCGGCAAAATCCATACCCAGCGGACTGCCTAGCGCTACTGCCAGCTCCCCGACCTGAAGATCGGAGGAATTTCCGAATTCTGCCGGGTGCAGGCCCGAATGATCGACTTTGATGACCGCCAGATCTGATATTGAATCCTTCCCGACAAGCGTCGCTGGCAATTCCGTCCCATCGTTCATAACGGCGACAAGATCGCTGGCGCCCTCCACAACATGATTATTGGTCACGATATGCCCCTGATCATCAAAGATGATTCCCGATCCTGTGCCTTGGGATTCCATCTGACTGCCGAATATCGTCGTCACTGTCGATTTTACTTTAATGGCGACAATGGACGGGAGCACTTTTTCCGCAATGGGCACGACCGGAGATACAGTCTTGTCTATCACATAACTGTCCGCTTTGGCCGTTTCTTTCTGCGCATTGCTTCCACCATCGGCCAAATATGTCCCGAGGCTGAACCCAAAGGCGCTTCCGGTCAGCAGCACCAGCACGAGCAAGAGCGCTATGCTCTTTTTCTGATAGCCCGTGTATCCCTTTTTTTCAACAACTTCTCGAATCAGCCCTTGAGAAGCGGCCGGCCTTTCTTCCACGGCATCATTTCCGCTCCCATCCCGGTCCCCTGCCGGTCTTTCATTCAATTCTCCGTTTATCATATAATCACCCCCTGTTGTGATTAAAATATAACATCGGAGTTTGAACGGAATATGAACGATTTGTTAATTTTGCCCTTGCTGGCCGAATTGCTTATTGACAGTCATAAAAAATGAGATTTCCTCGCCGCTCTTTTCTGCCCATACCCTTTCCTCTAAAATAGCCGCCAGTTCCCGCACAATGGCCAGGCCCAGTCCGAATCCATTTCTGTCTTCACCTCTGGAAGCATCGCCCTTATGAAAGCGCTCCCACAGCATGAGAAGCTGATCGTCACTAAAGGCTGCGCCGTCATTTCGAATCTCAACGATGGCGCGCTCCTCGCCGCTTGAAGTGCTGACAGCTATATTACCGCGCTCCTGAGTGAATTTGACGGCATTATCCAGCAAATTCACAAGGATCCGCTCCATCATATCCGGATCTGTATACACCGGGATCGATTCCGAATCAAAACGCAAGGTTACATTCAAAGCCTTTTCGGTGATCTGCCTTTCAAAGGACAGCACCGCTCTTCGAATCATTTCGTTGATATCGAAGCTGCTCCGAACCGGTATTGTCCGGCCCTCCTGCATATTGTTCAGATCGAGCAGATTGCTTGTGATTTTAATGAGACGCCTGCTTTCCGAGAGAATTTTTTCAAGATAGACCATCTGTTTTTCAACCGGTATGGTCCCGTCCAGGATGCCCTCGGCGAAGCCGCTGATGGATGTGATCGGCGACCGGATATCATGGGATATATTCGCAATCAGATTCTTTCTTCTCTCTTCGATCTTTTCGAGCGATTCGGCCATATGATTGAAGCTGCTTCCGAGCTCCTCGATCTCGTCACCTGTTTTGATAGCCAGCCGCTTTTGAAACTGTCCGCCCGCAATTTCCTTTGACGCAATGCTGATCTCCCGGAGCGGCCTTGATATTTTTCTGATTTGGAAAAAAAGAATGACATACGCTATCAAACAAGAAATCAGGATCGCCGCAACCGTGATCCTGTATATCTCATTGAAAGTCCTGCCTATTTCCGTCAATGGCGCGTGGATGAAGATCCCTCCCTCAAACACATTGCCTGCGAATATCGGATAACCGGCCGTGAGGGATTTGGTTTCCAGCTTTTCTCCAAAATAACCAGTCTGAAAAAATGCTTTTCCTTTTGCCAATTCCGCCATCTGTTCCTCTTCGACGCTTTGCCCAAGATGTTTTTCCTCATTGGCTCCCGATACACCGACAATAAGGCCGCCATCATCGACAAGCCAGATTCGTGCGCTGAGCAGCTTGTCCAGTATCTCAAGATCGCTCATGAGCCGGTCCCGGTCGATCTGCCCCGTATAGAAAGACTGCGCAATCTCTTGGCTGATTCGGCTTCCCTGCTCCAGCATCACCGTCTTTTTGCTGTCGATGAAATACTGGTTGAACTGTTGCAGCAGTAAAAGCGCAAGGATGCCGAATCCAATGATGATGGCCAAGCCATAAACCACGAACAATTTTCGAAATATCGTCCCCTTCATCATCTTACCTCGAATTTATAACCGACACCCCAGATCGTCCTGATGTCCCATCGTCCGGTCTCATCGGTAAATTTCTCTCGCAGCCGCTTAATATGGACGTCTACCGTTCTGGAATCGCCAATGAAGTCAAATCCCCAAACCTTTTCCAGCAGCTGCTCCCTCGTAAAGACCTGATTCGGATGCGAGGCCAGAAAATAAAGCAGCTCCAGCTCTCTTGGCGGTGTCTCGACCCGCCTGCCCTTGAACGTGATGGAATAGTTGGTTTTGCTGATGGTCAGATTTGCGAAAACGACCTCCTCCGAGCCCTGCGCCTGTCCCATCGTTCGCCTTAGGACGGCCTTGATTCGAGCAATCAGTTCCTTTGGCTCAAATGGCTTGACGATATAATCATCCGCGCCGAGTTCCAGGCTCAGAACCTTGTCAAACGTTTCTCCGCGCGCGGAAAGCATGATGACGGGAATCGCGCTGACCTTTCTGATCTGCCTGCAAACTTCCCATCCGTCTATTCCGGGCATCATCACATCAAGCACGACGAGGTCCGGCGTCCACGCGTAGAATGCTTCAAGCGCATCGCCGCCCCTGTCCGCTATCCGGACCTCATGACCTTCTTTTTCTAGATACAGTTTTACGAGATCCAGTATATTCGGGTCGTCATCAACTGCCAGTATCTTTGTCTTCATATCGCGAACAGCACCCCTTTCTTCTCAATTTTTTAAATGCCGTCATTCAATATCGTCTGCAATGCCCGCTTTTTCTATTCCCTTATTATGTCCACACTCGAAACGCCTGCTGACAATATGATATTGACTTTGCTGGATGCATCATCATAATCCTGGCTCTTATAGCTTCCGCTGCCCACAGACGCCAGATCGTTGCCGTCCATCGTCACTGAAGACAAGCCGCTGTCGGATTTGAGACTGACGCCGGCGTTTTCCGGAACATATATCTCGATGCTTGAAGCTCCGGCTTCGACCGTCACGTTCGTCAGCGGCTGCAAATCCCCCAGATGGAGCACTACTGACCCTGCGCCAACACTGAAGTCTATATTGTCGACTTGAAGATCCCTGAAATCCGCATTAAAATCGGAAGCGCCCGTTTCGATGTCGATATCCCAAGGCAGCTCGTCGCCAAGATATATTTTATATTCCCCGGCAAGACTTTCGAAGTTTCCAAACACATCCTCACTGCCGACATCTATGTTCAGCGTTTCATCATCGACATCCCAGTCATAATCCAGGATCCTGCCTTTGCTTTCCAGCTTGGCGGCCTTGTCCTCAATGCTTGAAATGATCGCCGTTCCGGCGCCGAGTTCGATGTCGATGCTTCCCTTTTTCATCGCGCCCGTATACTCTATGGTCTCTGAAATTTCTCTGACAGTAGTTGAAATATTGCTGTCTCCATCCCAGCCGCCGTTCCAAAGCCACATCATGCCTCTGTGGACCTGAAGACCAGGCGCCGCTATGGCATAAGCCATCATTATGACGATCAGGGCGATCCATGTTATCCTGCTGACCCATTCGTTCCTGAAAAGGATCGTGATGCCCAGCGCCACCAGGATCAGCGGCCACAGCGTCATAATGGCTCCAAGGATGCCGCCTGCGACCGCCCCGGCAGTAATGTTGTATCTTGCGTAAAACTCGTCCAGCACACCGAGTTCACCGAGAAGAAAGAGACCTCCCAGCACTATCAGTATGATCCCGAATGCTTTTCCTCCTCTTCTCATTGCTGTTCACCATTCTTTCTGACCAGAAAATAGATCCCCATGGCTATAAAGCATGCCGCGACGATCAGTCCGCCATCGATCCAAGGCATCAGCTCGCGCATCAGGAATATGCCGCCGAGTACTACCAGGATAATGCCTCCCAGCATTCTTCCGTTCGTATCGCTGCCCGATCTGCTGTAACGGATCTCAGAGTCTGTTTCCTGGCCGCCCGCAGGCATGCCTTCCCTGCTGTCATATGAGGCCTCCTGGCCTTCAGGAGATCCTTCCTGGCCGTCCTGCGCCTCCTGCGGTGATGTCCCGGCGGAAGCCGTCCCGCCATGCTGAGACTTTGATTGGCTGGAAGCTGCAGGTCTGTATGTGGATTCATATGTTCTGCCGCCATATCTGTCTTCTCTTGAAGGTATGACGATGGCTGCGATAATATAAGCGAGAATCCCTGCGCCGCCAAAGAAGGCTGATATGACCCACACCACCCTGACCAGAACCGGGTCGACATCGAAATATTCTCCGATACCTCCGCAGACTCCGGCCAGTATCTTATTTGTCGATGATTTGTATAATCTTTTTTCCATGATTTAGTTCCTCCCTTAATTATAAAACGATATCGTAAATTTTGCTATTGGCTCTTCCTGCCGATCAAGCCGTCTACGATGGCCCCTGCGGCCAGCTGGATGGGATTTAAACGGGCTTCATAGTAATACGGCGAGTCGAACCAGCCTTTCTCCTCAAAATATGCCTTGTCGGCCGGCAGCGCATCCGGCGAGCTGCGCATCGACGCCCGGGCGGCCCTGAACATCACGACCCTCATCAATGAAGGATCCGGAAGCTTTTCACCGTGAAGATCGTTCAGGAATCTCTGGATCGCCTGATCGATTTTCTTATTGTTTTTTTCGCTCGTCCTGAGGTCCGTTTCACAGCCGGGATAGACGCCGCCTGTCACCGACGTCCCCTTGACGGCTTTCATGCCCCAGAATTCCATCACCTGATCCATATATTTCAGAATGCTCCTGCCGCCATAAACGCCTTCCACAACGATCGTCATACTCCTTTTGCCGAACAGCCTTGGCCGATGAAAAACGAACGACAGCCGATCCAATAGATTTTTCAGTCCTGCCGGGATCTGAAGCGCATAGTTGGGTGTCACATAAATCACCCCGTCCGCCTCCAGCATTTTGTTAAGGATCCTTCCGGCTGCATCCTCATGACTTGGGCATCCGGCGCTGCCTGCAATCAGGCAGGCGCAGCATCCTTTGCACATGCCGATTTCCTCCTCATAAAGATGCACCAGTTCAACTTCCGCAAAATGCGTCATCCTTTGGCGTATCATTTCCGCTGTTTTTCTCGAAAATCCTTGTCTGGGGCTTGCTTCGATGATCAATACTTTTTTCATTTGCTTATCCTCTTTCGGCAGTCTTGAAGACGACACAGCATTTTTTGCGGCCGCCTGTCCTATGCTCTGTGAACATTGTAAAATAGAAACTGACCGGACGCATCATGCAGCCGGTCAGTCTTTTACCTGGCCAGATGGCCAGTTTTTCTCGAATTATCAGGTCAGATCATATCAATTTCTTTTGGAGCGCGATCGAGACCGCCTCGGTCCTCGAAACGGCATTGAGTTTTGACAGGATGCCGCTCACATGAAATTTAACTGTGGATCTGCTCAGAAAAAGCCTTTCGGCAATTTCAGGGTTCGTCATACCCTCCACCATCATGACGAGCACATCCTTTTCCCGGGGTGTGAGCTCCTCTATGCCGCTGCCCTGAGAGCCGGCGGCTTCAAACAGAGCCTGGGTCGCCTCCGGCGACAACGCCGGTTTGCCGGCG
>DIEM01000014.1 GCA_002418625.1 Firmicutes bacterium UBA5774 | reverse complement strand
TGAAGGAAAGCGAGACACCATTCTCACGGAACATGCGGTCTATCCAAGGGACGCAAAGCGGCGTGAAATGGCAGCCCAATTTGGGCGAGCCCTTTGGCAGTATACCCTTGCCCTGAGCAACGATATCCCGGACCTCGGCTGCCACGCAGTCGATGGCTTCATCAAAATATTTCATCCCGCTGTTGAAGGTGAGACTTATAGTCGTGCCGAAAAGCGCAAGCTCATTGCCGCCGACCGGCTGCGGATCCGTATTCGTGATCAGCCTTGTCAGCGCGTCGAGTTTCCGGGTATAGGCAGAATACTCCTTGAGTGCCGCAAACATATGGGCGGGCTTGATTTCAAATCCGGTGATCGCTCCAATATGCCGATGCCCTTCTTGAAACTGGCTCGCCAGGTATGCGACCCTTTCCGGGTCCTCGTCCTCGCGCTCTCCATAACCTGCGTCATGAGGCATGCCGCTTATTATATAATCCCATTCATTGTTTGTAAGGCATTGGAGAAGCTCTTCGGTTTTTGCGGCTTCATCGCAAAAGACCCTCCAGCTCCATATAATGTCAGGCGACGGTATGACCTTCATCAAAGTCGCGTTGATCCTCGTCCGATTCAGTGCGCAGTGCCTGCAGCGTTCGCTCAATTGCGAATCATCCTCGGTGAAAACGGAAAGCTTGTTAAAAAACGCGCCGAGAACTATCGCGATCAGAAAATCCGGAAAGCCGACATATACCGAATCGCCGCCGCTGAATTTGATCGCCCTGAAACAGAGTGCCTGGCTCGGGGATATCCCGTACACTATTTTTATGCCGCGGGCCTTGTAATCCGAGATTCTGGCTATTTCGATCAACTCACGGATATACGCTCCAATGCAAAGCCGGACCCCTCTGATCGAAATATCCCAATTGGCGGGGATCCAGTCATCGATCGCAAATCGGATATCCTGATCCGACAACTCGAGCAGGTCGGTGGTTCTTTCCCAGTCGGCAAGGAGAACTCCAATATCATCTTCGGAAAAATCGAGCATTTCAAGAAATTCTTTTTTTACATTGCTTTTCAATTTCTGCACCTCTGACAAGATATACATGTTAGATAAAGCATACAACATCGAATTGCCCAAGACAATTGTTCTTTTGATCGTAAAATAAACTTCATAAGGCAGATACATCTGCCTTATGAAGTCTTTTTCAGGTCTTCGATAACCTTTACTCAGCCATTTCCTTCTTCATTTTCAATACCTGTGCAATGCTTTCAATTCTTGTCCTTAGCGCTTCCGGACTGTAATCCCTGTCATCCCAGAAGTCGGACTCCATATAGAAATGCGGTACGCCCGTTCGATCTTCCACCAGCTTCGCAGCCATCTTCTGATGCGCTCCCAGCCACCTGTCAAAATCGAAGAAGCCCATCAGCATGCCATCCGGCTTGTATTGCATCACCTTGTCGATCATGGATTCCACTTCATAGCCCATATTCTGCCCAAGCGGCATTCTGAGCCACTGCTCGGCTACCGCCTTATAAAGGTCATCCTTGAAGGAAGGCGGCAGCAGTTGCTTCTTGCCGGGCGTCAATGTCTGGCTGAAGGTCGTGGCAACGCCGTTTTCCCTGAACATCGTATCGATCCATGGTATGCAGAACGGAACGAAATAACTGCCTAGCTTCGGCGCTCCCTTCGGAACGACACCGACACCGTTCTTGATGGCCTCGCGAACTTCCTGGGTCATGATATCCATGGCTTCTTCCATATATTCATACCCTGTGTTGAAGGGCACGAAAAGAACCTGCTGGAAATTGGTCAGCGCATTGCCGCCAAGCGGCACCGGGTCTGCTTTACTGACAAGCCCCGTCAGCGAACCGAGCTTGAAAGCACATCGATTGGTTGTGTCGATAGCAAATTTCATATCCGCATCAGTCACAGGAATGCCGACGATTTCTGATATCTCTTCCGCTCCTTCCTTGAGCTGGGCGGCGATATAATTCAGACGCTCTTCGATCTCGTCATCGGCTTCTCCGAAGTTGGTATCATGGGGGACCCTGCTGATGATGTATTTCCACTTCTCACTGAACATCGCCTGTATCATCTCATCGGTCTTCGGCCCTTCATCACAATTGAAGCCCCAGCTCCAAATTACATCCGGCGCCGCCAGGACACCCTTTGTGAATGCGCCGAGGCGCATCTTGTTCAACGGGCAGTGTCTGCAGCCATAAGTAAAGCCTTTGTCTTCTGCTTCATAGAGATACGGATCCGCCTTGTCGAAAAACCCGTTCAGTATTGTAACCATCATGAGATCCGGAAATCCTACATAAATATTATCCCCCCCTGCATGCTTCAGCGCTACATAGTTGGAGCTGACTGCAGGAAGTATGCCATAGACTATTTTTTTGCCTTCTTCTCTGTATTTCTTTGTCTTTGCTACCTCGGCCAGCTCTCTTAAATACGCTCCGATCATCTTTCGGACGCCGCGATATTGTATATTCCAATTAGTCGGAATATAGTCATCTACAGCATGGGCGATATCCTTCTCGTCTAGTCCGATAATATCCATCGTATATATCCAGTCCGGAAGGAACTGATCGATCTGCTCGCCTTCAAACCCGGCGATTTTCAGCAGTTCAACATTCAAATCTCTTGCCATCTTATTTCCCTCCCTTCAAGGATTCCACATAGCTTTCGATTCTTGTGGTCAAGGGGCCCATCGCCTCCCTGGAATACTCGTAGGAGGATTCCAGTTTCAGGATCGGAATGTTCGACTCGCTCATCCACTTGGCAAGACAGCTGTATTCCATATCATAGATCTCATCGAATGAAAGCTGGTACCAGATGACACCGTTGACCCTGTAATCCTTGATAATGGATTTGATATACTCATAACGCTGTTCCCAGGCCGGTTGGAACATATTGATCGGAGGTTTGTCCAGAAATCTCGATTTTGCGAAGGCGATGATCGGATCTCCCTCCAGAGAAATGTCATCCTTATATGCACGTATCCCTTCGTCCAGGAAATCCGCAACAATCGCGCCGCCCGATTCCTCGACAAGCTTCGGCACCACATAATCCCCAATTGCCAGCGCATGCCCTGCGAATAAAATCCTCGGAGCGCCTTCCGGGAATTTTCCGGGAGCATCCTTGAGCACGTCATACAATTCATCCAGCTTTTGGATCATGGTGTCTGCATCGACATTAAACGAATAATGGTTCAGGTGAATGAATTCGTAAAGTCCGATCGGAGGATTGTCCTTCTTCCTGAGCGAGTCGATTTTTCTGAGCCCTTCATTCACGCGATTGTTTTTCTCAATATAAACCTTGATGGTCTCATCTTTTATTTCAGTGCCGGATATATCTTCCAGCTTTTTCTTCATTTTACGAAGCGAATTCACATAATAGTCGAAGGCGATCGCTTTCTTCCAGTCCGGAGGTACGCCGACTTTATATACAGGCAGCTTCTTGAATTCGAACAATTCCGAGATCCTGCCGACATGACAGTCGGTCTGCTGGGCAATGATCAGGTCGGAGATCGGCGTGACCGGATCGAGGCCCAGGGCATGAAACCCTGCCATTGAGCGAGCCAGGGGGTTCATGAATCTCAGCATGTATTCCAGCACTGCATCAGGCGGTTCAGGCTCTCCGCCCCTGCACATGAGATATGGCTCTCCTCCCGCGGCCCGGATCATTTCTTCAGGAATGAAATTTCCCGTGTACTGTATGATGAGTTTGCCATTTTTCTTAGCCTTTTGGAGCTCGGAAACTCTTTCTTTCGAAAGTTTGTCAAGCTCCTGCATGATTTTTTTCATATGCTTTTTTCCTCCTTCACAAATGTTTAAGCACAAACCTCTAAACCTTTTTTCGCATCAATCCCCCCCTCGGCCGTTATTATATTCAAGCACTATTTATGAAATGCCTTTCCGAGTCCTGATTTTGCTGTCTCCATCACGATTTCCGAAAGTGTCGGATGTGCATGGATACAATCGGCCAGATCCTCCAATTTCAATCCTCGATCCACAGCCAAAGCTATTTCTCCTATTAGCACCGACGCATCAGGCCCAAAGATCTGCGCTCCGATTATGACATGGTCCCTGGCCTTTGCTATGATCCTGATCGAGCCGGTCGTCTTCTGCATTGATATGGCTTTTTCATTGGCATTGAAATTCATTGACCCAACAACCGTTTCGATACCGATTTCATTCGCATCCGCCTCTGTCAAGCCAACGCCCGCGATCTCCGGCTGGATGAAAATAGCCCAAGGAATCGACTCATATCGCATTTTGCTGTCCAGGCCTGCTATCGCTTCCGCTGCCACGAGTCCTTCTCTTTGTGCCTTGTGCGAAAGCTGTGGACCTTTGACGATATCACCGACCGCATAAATATTTTCTACCGAAGTCCGCATATTTTCATCGACTTCGATCTGTCCTTTTTTATTCATTAAAACACCTGCTTCTTCAAGTCCCATATCGCTCGTATTCAATTTTCGCCCGATCGCCACCAGCGCCTTGTCGGCTTCAAGAATCGTCCCATTGTCAAGCGTGCAGACTGCCCTGCCGTTTGAATCGGCTTCGATCCTCTTGATTCCGGACCCGCAATGCACAGTAATTCCCATTTTTTCGATATGCTTCTTTATCATTTCAGTCATTGCCTGATCCTTCATTGCCGGAACGACCTGCGGCATCATTTCTACAATCGTCACTTTTGTTCCGAATGTCGAGAAGATATAGGCGAATTCCAGCCCCAGCGCGCCGGCGCCGACGATGATCATCTCCTGCGGAGGTGTTTCCATTTCAAGAGCTTCGTCACTCGTAATAATCGTGCTGCGGTCAATATTGAAAGCCGGGATATTTGCCGGTTCGCTTCCCGTTGCAATAACGATGTTCCTGGCTGTGACCTTCACATATTGTCCGCCGTGCTCCAATTCGACCGTATGCGGATCTATCAGCTTTGCTTTCCCTGTCAGCCGATCGATTTTTCGTGGCTTGATCAGGAAATTATCGAGTCCGAATCTAAGATTATTGACGATAGTGTTTTTCTTCTGCTGTATTATCTTGTGATCCAGGCTTAAATCGCTTAAGATTACGCCGTACTGGGCGGCTTCCTTTGCTTCTTTGTAGACCTGGGCTGATTTGACCAGAACCTTGGTTGGAATGCAGCCTCTGTTGACACAAGTGCCTCCGGTGCCTTTTTCCCGATATTCGACTAAAGCCGTTCGGAACCCGAGATCGGCGCAGCGCATAGCGGAAGCACACCCTCCGGAGCCTGCCCCGATGGATATCACATCATAATCATACATCTCTATCACATTCCTTTTTATATTCTTTAACGGCGCTGATCGCCGCACCGAGCGCAGCTGTGGATTGGGGAATGGAGATCGCTGTGATTTTTTTATCGAGTTGCGACATGAACTCATTTACTATGCCTTGATTTTGAGCTACTCCGCCGGAAATCACGATCGGCTCGACAAATTTCATCTGGCCGGCTCTTCCCATGCCGATGACTCTCCGAACGATCGAACGGCTCATGCCTGCCACGATATCTTCCTTCGCCACACCTTGGGACAGATAGGATATGATTTCCGATTCGGCAAAAATCGTGCACATACTGCTGATCACACATGGATTTTGCGACTTCATGATCAAATCGGACAAATCACCCATATCCACTCCGAGAAGCCTTCCGGCCAGAACCTCAAAGAACCGGCCCGTTCCGGCAGCGCATTTGTCATTCATCTCAAACCTTGTCACCATGCCGTTTTCATCAAGCTCAATGACTTTGCTGTCTTGCCCTCCAATATCGATTATAGTCCGCGCTCCATCATAAAAAGGTGTCGTCCCCAAAGCATGCGCGATGATTTCCGGTATGTTCTTGTCTGCTCTGCTGAAAGCTTTTCTTCCGTAACCGGTCGAAACGATATAGGCGACATCCTCGACAGGCTTGTCGATTTCTTCCAGTGCCATTTCCAATACTTCTTCGCCGCTGGCGTTCCGATCAAATCCTGTGAAAATGATTTTAAATGTAAGCATGTTATTGTGTTCATCTACCAGGACGCATTTCGTGGTAGTCGAACCGATGTCAACTCCGGCAAAAATAATGGTAATCACCTCTTTTCAAATATCATCTGGCAATATGTAAGCTGTGCGCCCGAAATATTGTCGGCATTTCCTGCTTCACTGCAGTTCACCGGCGCATGGGCTCCGGCATTTTGATATTTCGACAAATACGCCCCGACTTCATCAAGCCTAATATTGAACGACTTTCCGACCCATAATGCAAGCGCTATGAATTCTCCGTATTCTTCGGCCGAATGTATTTCACGAAACCCTTGCTCCTCAAACAGGCCGCGATAATCCTCCATGCTCCCCACTCCCTTGAAGCATGGGATGCAGGATGCATTTACAGCAATACCTCCCTGATTGTGACGCTTAACCGCAAAGTCATTCAGCAGCACTCTGCTGCCTGGCTTCAAAATGCGGTAAAGTTCAGAAACTGCGCTTTCTTTGTTTCTTAAAGGCGAAAAAGCCGCTTCCAAAAATATGCCGCTAAAAAAGTTGTTTTCAAAGGACAATGACTCAATGTCCTGTATCTGGAACTCCAATATGCCCTCGTCGATCAGATCCCTATGGATGCGCTCTGCGTTGCCTATGTAATCCGCGCAGCGATCGATTCCGGTGACAAGGCGCGCACAGGTCCTCGCAACATGGGCGGATGCGTCTCCATACGCACAGCCGGCTTCCATCAGTCTTGCGCGAACCGGGTTGCCTTTATCGATGCCCGCAAGCTTCAAGCCTTTTTCAAGCAAGCGGAACCGATGGGGTCTTTTTACGAATATTTCCAGAAGCTCATCTTTCTTATCCATCACTTGCCTTCCAGCATTTCCTCCGCCTGGTTCAACTCGTTAACCACAAAGTCCCGTTCCAGAAATTCGATATGGCATGACGGACAGCGATAGCCAACCGCCGGTGGCAGGTCGATATCTTTGAAAACCAGCCCTATATCGCTGACGTCTTCCATTTCGATGTTGCATTTATTGCAGATCCAATTGCTCAATCCCGCTCACCTCCTTATTCCGTCACATCTTCATTCAAACTGATCCGGTGACTGTAGACATCCGTGACCCTGTTTGCATCATCCGGGGAATATTCCACATATAAAGTGAAATTGCCGATACGCTTCTTCGCCAGATTGGTTTTGCCATCGGCTGCTCTCAGATACAGTGAACTCTCAGCTGCATAGTCCAAAACCTCTGCGATATCTTCCTCCCGTATGCCCCGATCCTGCATCGTTGTTCTTGCTGCGTCATCGATCGTAAAATTGAAACCTTGTGATCCCAAGAAAATCACCTCCGAACAAAATATATTTACACTATAAATATATAGTGTAAATATTCATAAGTCAATCATGAAAATCACTTTATTATCCTGCCATTTCTAGATGCTGCCTGCCGGACGATGCGGCTCCGTTTCAGGATGCGTGTTCAAATCATGCCGCGTTGCACATAAAAGCCTCGCGATCTTAACGACCGCGAGGCTTATGCGTGCTGCTCCGAAATTTTTTTTCTGTGTTTCAGCGTGTGATGACCGTGCCTGTTATTTCATTCTCATTAGACTGCACGCACGCTGTGAAAATTCCGCCGGATCAGCGGGCTATTTTACCGATCCCGCTGAAGCACCTTGAGATATGGCTCTCGTCAGGCTGGATACGAACCAGACGCGCCGCTATGACCGTCACCAGAATCGACACCGGCAGAGCTATGAAAATCGGATCGACCATCGCGAAATAAGCAAGCGACGTGTCTTTGACGATGCTGGTCTTGCCGGTCAGTGCCATGCAAAGCTGCAGGCTGGCGGATTCTTTTTCATGGACGAAAAAGATCCATACGACAGCTGTAACGAATCCCGATACCATACCCGCCTTGACCGCGCCCCCGGATATGCTTTTGACATATAACGCGCTGACGTAGGCAGGCAGGAATGTTGCGGCACAAAGACCGAAGAACAGCGCAGTTCCCGTCGCGATGATCGCCATGCTCGTATCGAGATATTTCGACAGCCATGCAAGCATGGTCGTGATCAGGATCCCTGCAAAAATAGCGACTTTGATGACAATGATGGAATTGGATGAACGCTCCATCGTCTTTTCATATATGTCCCGGCCTGCTGCCGTACCGATCGTATGGAACTGGGAGCTCAATGTCGACATGGCGGCGGCAAGCAGCGTGACCATGAATATGGCTCCGTACCAGTCCGGCAGATAATTGCGGATGAAAACCGGGATGATTTTATCGGTCCCGCCGGCAGCCGCCGCCGCTATGAGCCCCGTGTCCTCAAAGAACAGGACATTTGACAGCGCGCCGACCGTAAAGGCGACGCCCGTCATCATGAATATGAAAATGCCGCCGGATACGACAGCCCTGTTCAATTCGCGGTTGCTCCTGACCGTCATGAAGCGGACAGCCAGCTGAGGCTGCGCCAGAACGCCGATCCCGACGCCCATGATGATCGTTGAAACAAGATTCCACCAGATCGGCGAGCCTGTCGCCGGCATGGAAGTCCAGCCTCGGAAGCCGCCCTGGGCAAGCGCCGCAGTCTGTTCCTGCACTGCGGGTTCAAGAAACAGCGCCGTCAATCTTTCATGCGCCGTCTGGATGCCTCCCATATAATTATATACATAAAAAATCAGGAACACCATCCCAAGAAACATGACAAGTCCCTGAAAAGCGTCCGTATACATGACACCCTTCATGCCGCCCATCCATACATAAATTGATACGATGACCACGAAGAACAGCAGCGACACCTCGAACGGTATGTTGAAATACGATTGTATGAAGTCCGCTCCGCCCTTGACTACTGCCGCCGCATAAACCGGCATGAATAAAAAAATGACCAGCGCCGAAAATGCCTGTATGAATTTGCTCTGAAACCTTGTTCCGAGCAGCTCCGGAAAAGTATGCGCGTCAAGATTGTGCCCCATTTTGCGGGTCCTTTTCCCGAACAATACAAATGCTATAAATATACCGACAAAAATATTTAAAAAAGTAAGCCAGATGAGCCCCATGCCAAGGGCTCCGGCGGCGCCGCCAAATCCCACAATGGCCGATGTGCTGATGAATGTGGCACCGTATGACAAGGCCATGACGGCCGGATGGATCTGCCTGCCGCCGAGAAGATAATCGCCCGCTGTCTTTGTCTGCTTGAAACCAAGGTACCCGAGATAGGCGATCACAAATAAATAAACCAGAACCGTTATTATAATATATTCCATGAAATACTCCTTTCCCTTCAAATGATCATAGCTTGTCTTCTATCTCGTTTTCCTCGATCTGCCAGTTTATCTCCTCGCGGATCTGTTCGTTTTCCATCTCATTCCCTTTGTTCCAGTTCTTAATCCCGTAACCGACACACAATAGGGCGGTAACGATGCAGAGCAAATATCCCATCGATACCATTGGGTCTTCAAGACCAAACATATTTCTTCCCTCCTTTGAAAAATTCGTCAAAAATAAAAAAAATGCACTCGGAAAGTACACACAGAAGAAAATATCAACGCTGACACAAACCAACCTGCGTCATCGAATACATCCATCGCTATTCAATTGCCTGCCATGCTACTATCCTACTAATGATGATACTACTAAATAATGCATGCTATTTCAAGCATTATTTTACCTGGCTATGCCACCGTTCGATTTCCTGTCTCTGCCGGCCGATCCACAATAATTCGCGCTCTGCGGCACATAATTCTCTGAATATTGCGATAATAAAAATATGTGGTTTATTTTATCCTCTGATTTTGCTATGATAACAGCAGTTGGTTCAATTTCAGGAGTGCGCACATGAAGCATGACAAGAAATTTTATTTGATTCGGTCTTTGGCAGCCGGCGCGCTGATTTTCATCTGCGTGATGCTGCTGCTCGCCTCCCTGATCAGCACCAGAGCCCACAATCAGCTGCAGGCGCGGAATCTGCAATCGCTCAAAGCCACTTCAGACATGGCCGAATATGTCAGGTATTCCATTCAAATGCGGCTGATGATCCTCAAGGGCTATGAGGTCTATGTCATGACCAATCCTGACATTTCAGAAGAGATCACTATGAAGTATCTGAAGAATCTCATCGGCGACGATCCTCTTGTTAAAAACGTCGGAATCATCAAGGATACGACGATCATTTTCAATTACCCGAAGGAAGAAAATATCAAGGCGATCGGAGTCGATATATCCAAGATCCCGGACCAGAGGGATGCCCTGCTGAAAGTCAAGGCCACGGGCCTTCCGGTCTTTTTCGGCCCGGTCAATCTGGTCCAGGGCGGACAGGGCTTCATAGCCAGAATACCGATCAACGTCGGCGTTGATTACTGGGGACAGATCAGCCTTGTTCTGAAAGCGGACGAGGTCGAGGCGATGTTCATGAATTATGCCGAAAGCAGGAATCTTGAGATCGCCATGTTCCGCAATGATACCGATCCCTCGAGCCTCGTGCTTGGAAACGCGGATATTCTTGATAAAACGCCCGTCTTAAATTCTGTCACGATCATGGATTCAGCGTATATCATCGCATGCGTGGACAACACGCCCATACCGGAGCAGCAGTATGTCATACCATCATATATAGGGGCGTTCCTGCTGTCACTGCTGCTTGCCTGGCTGGTTTTCTTCAGTCTCATGAAGAGTGCCGAAATCAAGTTCCAGGCCTCGATCGACAGCCTGACAAAGGCCCACAACAGAAGCTATCTTGACTTTTTCATCAAAGGGCTGTTCCAGCGCGCGCAGTCCGATGGAACGCTCCTCGGCATCATTGAAATGGATATCGACCATTTCAAGCAGATCAATGATAGTTACGGGCATATGGCAGGTGACGAAGCGCTTAAGCTTATATCATCCGGGCTGCTCTCGCTATGCAGGCAGACAGAAACAGTATTCCGCATGGGTGGCGACGAGTTTTTGGTTGTTTTTCACGATCTCAGTGAAAAATCTTCTTTTGACATGATTCTTCAGCGCATATCCGAAGGTCTGCCATCCACGCTCAATTATCATGGACACGTGATCCCGCTGTCCGTCAGTATGGGATTCGCTCTATATCCGGAAAACGGTGAAAATTTCGACGTATTATTCAAGCATGCCGATCAGCAGATGTACGCAAACAAAAAGTCAAAGGAAACCCTTGGAAAATAATTTTTATTCGAAAGATATCGGTCTGTCCGGTTTTACGGCCCGCTCCTCAATGATCCTTCTGTATCGCAGCCCGCTTTCCTTGATTGTTCGTTTCTGTGTCGCAAAGTCAACATGTACCAGACCAAATCTGGCAGATTCGCCTTCCAGCCATTCGAAATTATCGAATGCCGACCAATGATAATAGCGTTCCACGGGGATTCCTTCTTTACAAACAGCGGCAATCCGGCGAAGATGCTCAACGATGAATTCAGATCTGAAAACATCATTATTGTCGCAGGTGCCGTTTTCAGTGATCCAGACAGGCAATCCGTATTTTTTGTAAAGCTTGCGGCATAGGATCTCAAGCCCCTCGGGATAAATCTCCCAGCCCAGGTCATTCTGCGGGGAATCCGGCTGCGTCGCCTCCCTGAAGCCCTTGGCCTTCACGATGCTCCTCGTGTAATAATTCAGCGCCAGAAAATCCGAAGTGCGCGTTCCTCCTCGCCGCCGCCATCCTCTATCAACAGGGCCAAAACCCATCGGCGGCGCTAGATAGCCATCGATCATCGCCTTCATGGCCATGCCCTGGAATAGATAGTCCATGGCTTTGGCGGCGATCCTGTCGCGCGCACGCTCTGTCGCGCCGCTGAAGATACGGACATGAAATGCGGCCCCGACACGGGTCACTCCGGAAAATCCCAATTGGCTTCGTGTTTGATGGATAGCCCGGTAAGCGGCTGAATGACATCTTGCCAGATTGGCATAGACGTCCATGGCAACTTTGAAATCCTTTTTCCCCGGAGGCCATATCCCCCGGTAGTATCCATTCGTCACAAGAACATTCGGCTCATTGATCGTGATGAATTCATTCGCGATATCTCCTATACGGCTGACGATGCATCGAACATATGCTTCAAACAATTCCGGTGCGCGTTTCGACTCGAATCCACCCATCCGGCTGAACCAAAGCGGTATGGAAAAATGATGCAGCGTGACGAGCGGACGGATCCCCTGTCCAGTCAGCAGTTGAAGCTCCTTCCTGTAATGAGCGATCGCCAGATCGTCGAAAATACCCTCTTCAGGCTCAATACGGCTCCACTCAAGACCCATTCTGTATATTTCGTGCTTCATTTCCGACAGCAAAAAAACGTCTTCTTCCACTCTGTTCCAATGATCAGCGGCGCGCAGGCTCGATGAGCCATCCTTTATATAGCCCGACTGTGCCCATTCGACCCAATCGTTGTTCCAGTCTCCGCCTTCTATCTGGATGGCCGAGGTCGCGCTTCCCAGAAGCAGCCCTTCCGGCAAATCGAATGGTTCCATGCTGTTTCCTCCAATTTCAACGATCAGCGTTCCTTTTACTTCACTATTTTATCACATCCGCAAAATTTCTTTCAAAAAAAACGAAATAAGCATTTGAACTATTCATATTTTCTGTTAAAATGAGATGAATAAATATTCATTAAATTTTATATTCATCAATTTTCATATTATCAATTGGGAGGAACCATATATGCCAAAACGTAACGACATCAGCAAGATCCTGATCATAGGCTCAGGACCCATCGTGATCGGCCAGGCCTGCGAGTTTGACTATTCGGGGACACAGGCGTGCAAGGCCCTGAAAAAACTGGGGTACGAGATTGTCCTCGTCAACTCCAATCCCGCCACCATCATGACCGATCCCGGAATGGCTGACGCGACCTATGTGGAACCCCTGAACGCCCGGCGTCTTGAAGAAATTATCGAGAAGGAACGCCCCGACGCGATCCTTCCCAATCTGGGGGGTCAGTCGGGTCTCAACCTGACATCGGAACTCGCCCGCAAGGGGATTCTCGAAAAGTACGGGGTGGAGATCATCGGGGTCAATATCGACGCCATTGAACGGGGGGAGGACCGCATCGCCTTCAAGAAGACCATGGACGGTCTGGGCATTGAGATGCCGAAAAGCAAACCGCACTATACCGTGGAAGAGGCGGAGCAGATCGCCGAAGAGCTGGGATATCCGGTAGTCATCAGACCGGCATACACCATGGGAGGGACCGGAGGCGGGCTGGTGTACAACAAGGAAGAACTTCAGACCATCGCCGGCAGAGGGATTGCGGCGAGTCTGATCGGCCAGATTCTCATCGAAGAATCGGTTC
>DIEM01000065.1 GCA_002418625.1 Firmicutes bacterium UBA5774 | reverse complement strand
TTCCTGGATGAAATCGGCGACATGCCGCTGCATCTGCAGGTCAAGATCCTCCATGCGGTGCAGAATATGAGATTTGAACGCGTCGGAGGAAACAAGACGATCATTGTCGATGTCAGGGTCATCGCCGCGACCAACAAGGATCTTGAAGAAATGATCAAGGAAGGGACTTTCAGGGAGGATCTGTATTACAGGCTGAGCGTGATACCGCTGTCGATCCCGCCGCTGCGCGATAGGAAGGACGATATCAGGCTTCTGATGTATCATTTTCTGAAAAAGTACAATACCTTCATGAACAAGAAGATCGATGGATTTACAGACGAAGCCGAGCATGTCTATGCTCATTATGACTGGCCGGGCAATGTCAGGGAGCTTGAAAACGCCATCGAGTACGGCGTTAACATGGCCTTTGGCAACAAGATCGGGATAGACGCCGTTCCGACACGGCTCTTCCGGAAGGAGCAGAATGCAGTCGAGATCCGAGACAGCGATCTTCCGCTCGGTGAGCAGATAAAAGTGTATGAGAGGGAAATCATATCAAGGATGCTGACCAGGTACGGCAATTCCAGCAACGCGAAGGAACAGGTGGCAAGAGAGCTTGGTCTCAGCAGGGCGACGCTTTACAGGAAGCTGGTCGAGCTCGATCTTTAAAGAATGTGAAAAAAATCTCATTCATGAGAAGGAAAGTATGCAGATTAGCAAGCGGTTTTGGAGACCCGCAAGTTTCCGGAGATCCAACAAAGCTTGAAAGTGTTGATATCAGAGGGATTTCAAATTGAGTTAAAAAATTTGGGTGCCCTCTTTTTTTTAGGCACGAAACTTGTATAAGAAATTAGGAGAAATCAATTTAATACCCAATGCTTTATTATAATTGAGGAGGATATAAAAACATGTTAAGAAACGCATTACCAAACATCGTGACGGAACTTCCGGGCCCAAAGTCCAAAGCGGTCATCGAGCGCAGGAAAAAAGCGATACCGAACGGCGTAGGCTGCCCAGCTCCATGTGTTATTGCAAAAGGTGAAGGCGCCATGTTCGAAGACCTCGACGGCAATACTTTCATGGATTGGGTCGGTGGAATCGGCGTACTGAATATGGGGTATTCACAGCCCGAAGTCATAGAAGCCGTCAAGGCGCAGAGTGAAAAATATTTCCATACCAGCATCAATGTCGTGCATTATCCCGAATATATCGAACTGGCTGAAAAACTGAACAGCATCGTTCCCGTCAAAGGCGACGAAAAAAAGACCATCCTGATCAACAGCGGCGCAGAGGCTGTTGAAAACGCTGTTAAATTTGCAAGGAAATTTACGAATAGAACAGATATCATCGTATTTACCGGCGCATTCCATGGCAGGACGAATCTGACCATGACGATGACCGCTAAAATCAAGCCATACAAATTCGGCATGGGCCCATTCGCTCCGGGGATCCACAGATGCGAATTCCCGTACATGTACAGAAGACCTGCAGGGCTGACTGAAAAGGAAGCTGTGGATTTTTATCTTGAGAAGCTGGAAATGATGTTCCTCGAATATACCCCGGCCGAAGAAGTCGCCGCGATCATCATAGAGCCTGTACAGGGCGAAGGCGGATTCATCATTCCTCCGATCGAATACATCCAGGGCGTCAGGAAGATCTGCGACAAATACGGCATCCTGCTGATCGCTGACGAAGTCCAGTCAGGCTACTGCAGGACCGGAAAATTCTTCGCTTCCGAATACTGGGCGGCAGCCGGAGCGGCTCCCGACCTGATGACGAGCGCGAAATCCATTGCTGCAGGACTGCCGCTGTCTTCCGTGACGGGCAGAGTGGAGATCATGGATTCCGCTGCCGCAGGAGAAGTTGGCGGAACATATGCCGGCAACCCTGTATCCTGTGCCGCTGCGTTGAAAGTCATTGAAATCATGGAGAGAGACGATTATGCCGGAAAGTCAAGAGCCATCGGTGAAAAATGCGTCGCCAGGTTCAACCAGTGGAAAGACAAGTTTGAAATGGTCGGAGACGTCAGAGCGCTTGGTGCCATGATGGCCATCGAATTCGTCAAGGACAAGGCTTCCAAGACTCCGGCCAAAGATGAGCTGGCCGCTGTTGTTGCGGAATGTGCGAAAAATGGACTGATCACCATGTCCACCGGACTTCGCGGAAACAACATGAGATTCCTCATGCCGCTGAATATTACCGATGCGCAGTTGGATGCAGGACTCGACATCCTTGAGGCAGCAATCAAAAAAATCATGAAATAAGTCTAAACAAAAGTAAGGTTTAAAATTGTAAAAAGACGGATATTAGGGTCGTTTCCCATAATATCCGTCTTTTTCAAAGGCATAACATTGTATCTAATATAGTGTTTTGGTTTGAAAACTTATTGCTTTTATCATCGATGGACCATATAATAATTTTGATATATCAATCATCAGCAATGATAAAGAAAGGTGGAGAAATATGGCTGTGAAGAGGCTGAAATTTTCAAAGGAGAATTGCATCGGCTGCCAGCTTTGCGCCCAGGCCTGTTCTGCGGTGCATGAAGGCGAGTTCAATCCTGCCAAGGCAAGACTCAGCATCGAATCCTATTATACGAGCAATGGAGAACTTAAGTATAAGGATTCCTATTGCATTTTGTGCGGAATGTGCGTGAAGCAATGTCCGTTCGGGGCTATTTCGCTGGATGACAAACTGACTTTGAATCCGGATCTGTGCACAGGCTGCGGAGTATGTGCGGAGGTCTGCCCGAAGAAAGTCATCAAAATCAGAAATGAAATTGCAGTGCTATGCGACACCTGCAACGGGGATCCGTCCTGCGTGAAGATCTGTCCGCATAACGCACTGAGATTCGAATGATTGGAAGAAGGAGGCGAAATACATGTTGGGATATCAAAATAAAGTTCTGCGCATCGATCTGACTAAAAAAGGCACGGCTATCGAACCGCTTAATATGCAGTGGGCGGAAAAATACATCGGCGGAAAAGGCCTTGCCATCAAATATCTCTATGAAGAGTTAAAGCCGGGCATCGATCCGCTTTCACCCGAAAACAAGCTTTTGCTTATGACCGGACCGCTCACGGGAACGCCTGTACCATGCTCCGGCAAACTGGCGATCGCGTCAAAATCACCCGCTACCGGCACGATACTGGACTGCTCGATCGGGGGACATTCCGCCCTCAAGATCAAATATGCAGGCTATGACGCTGTTATTTTCGAAGGAAAATTGAGCGAACCCGGATATGTCCTGATCCAGGATGGCAAGATAGAATTCAAGGATGCCGCATGGCTGTGGGGCAAAGGTTCCCATGAAGCCGAAGGCCTTCTGGTCGAAAAATACGGCCATGAAGCCAGCGTTCTTTCAATAGGGCCCGCAGGTGAAAACCTTGTGACCATGTCCTGCATCAATTCCGATTATTACAGGCAGGCCGGCCGCGGCGGCATCGGCGCCGTCATGGGCAGCAAGAATATCAAGGCAGTCGTGATTATCGGCACCGGCGGCGTCAAGGTCGATAATATTGTTGAAGTCACTGAAAAACTCAGCGGCATACTCAGGGAAGACACCACGTCGGAAGACAATATGTTCATATACGAGTGCGGAACCACAGCATTTCTGGAAGCCTGCAACGACGGAGGCATTCTGCCGAAGCGCAATTTTTCCGATACGACTGATGAAGAATGGACAAAATACAACGGAGAAGTGCTTCTTGGAAGCAAAGTGGGCAAAAGAGGCTGCGGAAGCTGCGGACTCGGCTGCGGCAATTTCCTGAAGATCGGCGACGCCATATGCGAAG
>DIEM01000045.1 GCA_002418625.1 Firmicutes bacterium UBA5774 | reverse complement strand
CGGCCTTCCTGGGGCCAACGGATCGGCAAGGGCCAGCGGACCTGCTGGGCGTTGACGGCCTTCCTGGGGCCAACGGATCGGCAAGGGCCAGCGGACCTGCTGGGCGTTGGAGAGTGGCCGGCCAGCGATCGGACAATGAATCAGCTGGGAATTGGCAGAATGATATGCTCTGATTGTCATAAATTTTATAGAATCGAAGTGTTGAGATTATTGGCCGTGCTCGTATAAGATGTACAAAATAATGCTAAACAAAATTCGCATTTGTTTAGCATATAGTAAATTTTATCGCTGTTTGTTTAGTTGAAACTCGTAGTCTTTACATGGGTTCTGTAATGCACATCGGTCTCACATTCTCAAATTCTCATATTCCCACATTCTCACAACTTCACAAATTCATGATTTTACAATTTTATGATTTCATAATCTTATAATTTCATTATTTTACAATTCCATGATTTCATGATCTCATGATTTCATGATCATTCTCGGCTTCAGCCTTTGTCTTCTTTTCCATTCTTGATGACAAAATCCGCAAAGGCTTCAAAGGACCAGTCGGTGATTCCGCTGATATCTTCGTTGACTTTTAAAAAGAAGCATTTCGGGATTTCCCTGCAGTTGACACTGTCCTCAACGCAGAGGTCGCAGCCTTGATCGTGGTTCTGGGGATTGAATTTGCAGGTATAATCGGTACATGGGCAAAAACGTGATCCTGTCATTATTGTCATACCTCCTTCAGTTATTCCGGCAGGACGTGCCTGCGGCACGCCCCGCCGTTTATTCATTTAAACTTCTCGTACGGCTGGTTCTGAATATTTTCGGTTATTAATGTTAGCGGTCGCTAGTATTCGCGGCTCCCCACATCTATTAGTGTTAGCGGTCGCTAGTATTCGCGGCTCCCCACATCTATTAGTGTTAGCAGTCGCTAGAATTCGCGGCTCCCTACATCACTCTTGTAAACGGTTCAATACTAGAATACGAAGCCGACGATCAGGAAGGCGGCCATGCCGACGGCAAGGGGTACAGCGAGCAACGGAAGCACTGTTCTGGCATAGTCTATATTCTGTATCTGAGAAGAGGCGCAGGTAAGTGTCGCGGCATCACTGTAGAAACAGCTGTGGCTTCCGAATACCGCTCCAGAAATGACTGCGCCGGAGGCGATGAGCACGCTGACGTCCATCGATTGAGCCAGTGGGATGATGATCGGGAACGCAATTGCGGCAACGCCCCAGAAGCTTCCGGTCGCGAAGGCGATCAGCGCGATGATCAGGAAGGATATGGCCGGAAGCAGCTGCGGGCTCAATATCGGCTCAACACTCTCTATGACGAAAGGCGCAAGGCCAAGAGCACCGTTGGCCTGCTGTAAAATGAATGCGCAGACGACGATTGCGAGTACCATGACCATGTCCTTCGCCCCGCTGACAGCCACATCGCCGAATTCGGCAGGCTTGATCAGCTTTTGAGGCAGGAAGAGCACGAGACAGCTTAAGATGCCGAATATTACGCCGGTAAGCATGTCGGCGGTATAGATCGTAACACCTGCCAGTATCAGCATCGGAATGATGAAATTGAAAGCCTTCGGCTCGCTTTTCAGATTCTCTTCGACCACTGCAAGGCTTTCAGCACTGGCCCTCGTGCTGTCGGGAAGCATCTGGTGGTTCTGCTCAGCACGCTTTTCGGCAAGGCGCATTGGCCCGAAAGTCGGTATCACGCGTAAGCAGAACAAAGGAACGATTATGACTGCTGCCCAGGCGTATAATATAAACGGAATCGTGCTGATGTAAACCGATGTTCCGGCGCCTGCTGCAGCAGCGCCGCTTGCTTCCATCTGACCAACCATGAACGCGGACCAGGTGGAGAACGGTATGAGTACGCAAACGGTCGCACCGGTGGAATTGATGACGTAGGCAAGGAATTCACGCGGCACATTGTACTTGTCGGTTACCTTTCTCATGGCGATGCCGACTGCCAAAGCATTGAGATAATCATCAACGAAGACGATGATTCCCAGAATCCAGGTGATCAGCAACGAAGAGCTTCTGTTTTTCGCGATCTTCGTCGCAATAGTGGAGAAACCCAGAGCGCCTCCCGATTTTTCCAGAAGCGCTATAAGGCTTCCGAACAGCATGCAGACCAGTATGACCCAGACCGTCGTACCGTCCATCATGACCGTATAGACGGCGTCGATGGTCGCTCCGAAAAATCCGGTCGGTCCCGCCAGAATGAAGAATCCGACAACCGCCCCGATAATCAGAGGCTCCAGTGTTCTTCGTGTTACAAGTGCAAGAATGATGACGGTAGCCGCGGGTATCAGGCTTAAAAGTCCATAGTGTTCCATTTGATTTCCTCCTTGTTAAATTGATTTATTTTCAAAAATAACATCGCCGTCCATTACTGTCAGGCAGACCCTCGTATCGCGTATCTGCTCAGCCGGCGTCTCGAAAAGATTTCGGTCCAGAACAACGATATCAGCGAGTTTTCCGGCCTCCAGCGTTCCAAGCTCGTTTTCCCTGTGTGTGCCATAAGCAGAACCATAGGTATAGGATTTCAGTATCTCCGCCATTGTCAGCTTCTCCTCGGGATTCCATCCGCCTTCAGGCTTTCCGTCGTTATGAAGCCTTGTCACGGCCCGGTATATTTCGAGGAAGGGATCATTGTCAACAACGGGACAGTCAGAGCCGATCGACAGAACACCGGCCGTATCGAGCATCGTCTTCAGCATCCATGTACGCTTCGATCGCTCAGGCCCGAGGCGAACCAAATATGGATTCTCGTCAAATTCCTGGGTCAGCGCGATATGCTCCGGCTGCATCGACGGGATGACGCCCAGCTCCCTGAACCTTGGAACGTCATTCGGCTGGATGCATTCCACATGCTCGATGGCATGTCTTGCTTCATTCTTTCCATATTTTTTAATAGCGCTTTCAAAGCAGTCGAGACCGATGCGGACGGCCCTGTCCCCGCAGGCATGCAGCCTGACGGAGAACCCGAGTCTGTGAGCCTCCTCGACCTGTTTCGCTATGGCGTCGATGTCGCTGAGCTGTGTTCCGGTATCGCCCGGCTTGTCGCTGTATTCCTCGACCATCAATGCGGTATAGGTCGTCGGAACGCCATCCAGGAACTGCTTGAGCAGCGTGACCTTGTGCTTCTCCGTATTATACTCCTCGCGCCATTTGACCGCTTCATCGAGATCCGACAGCAGATCGGGAGCGGAATGGATCCGGACCGTCAGCTCGCCGTTCTTCTCCAGTGCGCGTATAGCCTCGTAGTTCCCCATATTGACACCGAAATAGGGCTGCATGTCGTTCGTGGCCGTGATTCCAAGCTTGGCGGCGCTCTTCATGTAATTCCTCAGAAATACCATTTCCTGCTCGACCGTGAACTTCAAAGCCTTGACGCCCACGAGGCCGAGGGCCGATTCATAAAGAAACCCCGATGGCTCTCCGCTGTCCAGCTTGGCGATCTCTCCATACATTGGATCAGGCGTTCCGCTGTCCACACCGGCGATTTCAAGAGCCTTGCTGTTGACCCACGCGCCGTGGGCTTCCGCATTGACCAGGAACACAGGCCTGTCAGGGATGTAACGGTCCAGCGATGCTTTTGTCGGCAGTGTCTTGTCATCCCAGAACACATGGTACCAGTTGAATCCGATGATCCACTCATCATCGGGGATGGTTGCCGCAAAATCCCGGACCATCTTCGCCGCTTCGTCCTCGGATTTCGCGGCGCCCAGATTCACAAAGGTCTTGTACATGCCCGCCAACACCAGATGTGTGTGGCTGTCATAGAAGGATGGCATAATCAGCTCATCGCCATATTTGCGAACCTTTGTATCCGGGCCGACCAGATCCTCATAGCCCTCTTCAAGGCTTCCGGCCGCCATTATGCGATTGCCCGACACAGCGACCCATCCGGGCCCGGCCGTGTCGACCAGCCCTGTGAATACAGCATTTCCGGCCAGTATCAAATCCGCTTTTTTCATGTCTGCTCCTTTCCGTATCTACAGCGATACGCTGTATTACTCACTGATCGACAGTTTCAGGATCTCCTGGTAGCTGTCGACTCTTCTGTCGCGGTGGAATTGAAGAATATCACGTGCCCTTTTAATCTCATCAAGGTCAAGCTCCGCAATGATGACTTCTTCCTTATCGCGGCTGCCTTCCGTCATGACATTGCCCCAAGGGTCACTGACAAAGCTTCTGCCGTAGAAATCCATGAAACCGCTTCCGTCAACGGCATCCTCGCGCCCGACCCTATTGACCGCACAAATATAGAAATTATTGTGGATCCCATGGGCTTTCACGCCATCGACCCAAGTCTGGGAAGTGTCGAGATCCGGATTGTCAGGCTCCGATCCGATTGCCGAAGGATAGAATACAAAATCCGCGCCCTTCAGCGCCAATATCCTCGATGGTTCCGGGAACCACTCGTCCCAGCAGATCAGGACGCCGAAGGTGCCATATTTTGACTTAAATACCTTATACTCCGAATCGCCGGGTGTGAAATAGTATTTCTCAAGATACTGGGGTCCTTCCGGAATATGATGCTTTCTGTAGACGCCCAGATTGGTTCCGTCCGCGTCGAAAACCACGGCGCTGTTGTAATAGACTCCATCCATCGCATACTCATAGAAGCAGCAGACTATGACCACATCAAGCTCCTTTGCGAGAGCCTGCATCATATTTGTCGTCGGCCCCGGGATCGGTTCAGCCCAGTCATATTTGGTATAGTCGATGATCTGGCAAAAATACTGACCGGCAAACAGCTCCTGTGTGCAGATGACCTTCGCGCCCTTGGCTGCCGCTTCGCGGATCAGGTCCGCCGCCTTCTTCCTGTTTGCATCCCTGTCCGGGACGCAAGCATGCTGCGTCATTCCAATCGTTACTTTCCCTTTGTTCATTGATGATCTCCTCCTGTGATTATATTTAAATAATAATTTATACATGGTCTACGCTTTGATTTACCGATAAGTCAATCCGTCTTATATAGATCGATGATCCTCAAACTGCTGTCATTGGCCTTCGCCAGCCTTTCCGCTATTTCTCTGAGCTGATCGAGCATCGCCTTTTGAAGCCTCAGGCTTTCCTCTGCCGTGCCGGCAAACAGTTCACTGTTTCCGATCAGCAATTCGAACCTCCCTACGATCCTCTCAAATTCCTCAGCGATATGTTCGAGTTCTTCCTTTTGAATATTGATGATGTTGGCATTATTTCTGATCATCACAACTGAATGATTGACAGACTCCCTGAGCTTGTCCAGTTCGGAGACGACGACCGGATCACGGCGGCGTTCCGTGACGGCAGCATCGACGGGCGGCAGTTTGCGGGAGGCGGCTGTGAAATCGAAATGCATCATTTTTGCGATTTCACGCTCCAGTATGTCCACCGGCTTCGAAATATATTTCCCAAGGAAGTAGGCAATGACGGCCGCGAGGATGATGCCCGCGAGAATGACCGCGTCCACGACGGCCCTGGTCCTGTTAAGCTCTTCCAGAATTTCACTCGACTGGACCTCGATGATCACGATGTAATCATTGCTCATCCTGGCGTAGCTCAATACCTTCTTGTTGTACTTGCCGCCCATCTCGAAAGTCCCGGACTGGTTGCCTTTCGAGGCCGCGACCAGAAGACCGTAATCCGCGTCCACATCCGTTATCTTCACAGCCCGCTCCCCGTCAAGGTAGTTGACAGTGGGATGGGCGATGATATCATAATCCGGATCAAGCAGATAGGCGAAGCCCGTATCGAACATGGCGACCTTATTGATCAGCTTGATGATATCCTCAAAAACGATATCGATACCGGCAACGCCTATGAAGGCTCCTTCCATGTACAGCGGTTTGTTATAGGAAATCATATAGTACCCCGTATAAATATCCTTGTATGGTTTGCTCCAGACGCCCTCTCCCTTATCAACGGGCGCGAAGTACCAGGCCATCTCAGTATTGCCCTGGAAAAAATTCCTTTTGAATTCGAGATGCTCGCGAACGACCTTGCCGCTCTTGTATTTATCGAGATACCAGGCTCCATACACACGGTCGTCGGGGCCCAGTCCCGGCGTAACAGAAGGATCCACATCGAAGTATATCCCGAGGATGCCTGATGTGTTCACGGCGTATTGCTGTGTCAATGGAAGAAGTATGTCATCCTGATACTCGGCAACATAAGCGTCCTGCTCATTTCTGGCCTGTTCGGCGCTGAATGTGGCGCTGATCGCCGACAGATAGGAATCCAGCACACTTTCAACGCTCACAGTCGTCTTGCTGAACTCATTGGCATAGGATTCCGCCGCCAGGCGAAGATTGTCATAGGTATTTTTCTCAACGAGCCGTCCCGCCTGATATAGTGTGATGCTGCCGATGACGGCACCTAAGGTTGCGGAGCAGACCATTATGGCCACCATGATCCTGCTGCTGATTTTCCATTTATTTCTCAAGCATCCCGCCTCCGTCCCCAATTTATTATGACAATCATAACAGCCGATCATTAAAGTTTGATAATCAAAACATCAAAAACCGATAAAATTTTTTTATTATTCTTTATTATCGCCTTTAAATGTTATAATTTATTTACGAACGGCCTGCCGCCCCTGTGGGGAATTTGTGCCGCAATGCGAAGGAGGCTCGATATTTCAATGTTTTGGATCTTTTATTCAATGATCATCCTGAATGTATCAGTATTTACCTTCGCGCTTATTTTCCTGTACATTTTTAAAAAGACACACGAGAAATATATCGGATATTGGGGAGCCAGCTGGATCCTTTATGGTATCGGCCTTCTGATCGAGGTGATCCTTTTCGGCAGTGTGCCGATCCTTTATATGATCATCGCGCAGCAGTTCATCTACTCCATCAGCGTCCTGCTGCTGCTTGCCGGCACATATTCTTTTTTGGATAAGGATCTGTCGCGAAACTGGATCTATCTTATGGCGGCCAATCTGCTGTGGGGTGTTGGCAGCGCCATTCTCGGCACCTCCTATTTGATCATGATCCTGCCGCTGTCCCTGTCGTTCAGCCTCATCGCGATCTATACAGGCATCCAGTTCCTGCAGAACTGGGATATCGAGGGTCTCGAAAAGACCGTTACGGGCATCGTCTTTCTCATCTGGGGCATCCATCGGTCCTATTATTTCTACCTGAATCCGGATTTTACGATCACCCCGTCCGGATATATTATCGAGATCCTTCTGATCATCGCACTGAATGCCTGCCTTTTCCTGATCTTTCTACAAAAAAACAGGCTCCGCCTGATCAAAAACGAGCAGATCTTCCGGCTTTTAACAGAAAATTCGCAGGACCTGATCTACCTCTGCCTCTATGATTCAATTCAATATTTCGAATACGTCAGCCCGAACTCCGAAAAAATCATCGGGTATAAGCCGGATGAATTCTATGCGAATCCGTATTTGCTGGACGAGATCGTCCATCCCGACGACAAGCCGCTATACGATTTGACACTGAACCCAAGCCTGTCTCCAAAGGACGCGGTAACGCTGCGCTATCGGCACAAAGACGGCCATTACCTCTGGGTCGAGGAATATTCCACACTCGTATACGATTCCGCCGGCAATGTCTTTGGTCTGGAAGGCGTCATTCGCGATGTGACGGAAAAGAAATTGATGACGGAGGCGAGCCGGCATTCCGAGTTGGAGCGCCAGGCGCTTCTTTCCGCGATCTCCCATGAACTCAAGACGCCGATCACGACGATGCGCGGCAATATAGAAGCCATACTGGACGGCAAGATCCCTCCCGGAGAAGGCACGGAGAAATATCTTCTGAATATCAGAAACAAAACCGTACTGATGGAGCGTCTTATAAGCGATCTGTTCCAGCTTTCACAATTGGAGAATAATCAGTTTTCCTTCAATTTCTCGCTCGTCGGCGCCGCCGGTTTTTTCACGGATGCTTTCAACCGGCTTGGCGAAGATGTGCGGCAATCTTCCCTGAATTTCGATTCCTTTGTCGATCCCCGGCTCGGTGCCGATAAACCGGAATTGATCGTGGATATTGAAAGGATGGAGCAAGTCCTTTATAATCTTGTTTATAACGCAATCAAAAATTCACCTCCGGACGGACGCGTGACATTGCGATGCCTTCTGAAAAATAAAGAAACGCTGCAGATCGAAGTGGAGGACACCGGCATCGGCATTCAAGAAGCCGATCTTCATCATATCTTCGAGCGTTTCTACAAGGTCCCGGACAACCCGGCCGACGGCAGCGGCCTCGGCCTGGCCATCGTATCAGAGATCCTCGCGAAGCACCACGCAGCGATACGCGCGGAAAGCGCTCCTGGAAAAGGAACGAAATTCATCATATCAATGCCGCTGGATCTTACGGCGGCGCAGTAAAGCGGCTCGTCGGCCATAGTTACCGGCAGCGGCGGGTTTTCAAGGAGAAGCTATGGCAGGCGAACACATCCTGATCGTCGATGACGAGCCCGAAATCATTGATTTCATAAAGCTTTATCTGAACGAGGAAAAATACGCCGTCTTTTCGGCGTCCACAGGACGGGACGCCTTAAAAACCGTCAGATCCACACCGCTGGATCTCATTGTGCTGGACGTCATGCTGCC
>DIEM01000048.1 GCA_002418625.1 Firmicutes bacterium UBA5774 | reverse complement strand
GACCTGATCCACATCATACTTGTCAGCGCAGGCGATGTGGCGGTCAAAATACAGATGAGCCTTGTGGATTGGATGACAAGCAGTTTCATCCTGAGCAGCGATGGCACCCAAATGTTCTTCCAGACAGTAATTGTCCTGCTGGAGATATTGATCGGACTGTCCCTGATCGGCGGGCTGTTCACATTCCTGTCGGCGGGCATGTCATTGATCCTGCAGCTTATGTTTGTGACAACGACCGGCCTGTATATGGATACCTGGTGGATGTTCTTCGCCGGCATCGCGGTGCTGGTTGGCGGCGGAAGCGTGCTTGGCCTCGACTACTATGTTCTTCCGTATTTGAAAAAGAGGTGGCAGAAGGTGAAATTTGTCAGGAAATGGTACTTGTACAATGATTAGAAAAGCCGACATCATCCTTGCCGCCATCATACTGGCGGCAGGAATACTGTCAAGCGTACTGCTGATATATGGCGGAGGCGCCGGCGCGGCGGTTCGGATCACAGTCGACGGAACAGAATACGGCACCTACGATCTTGACACGGACCGGATCATACAAGTCGAATCGAACGGTCATTTCAATACGGTCTGTATCAAGGATGGCCAAGTTTCGATCATCGACGCCGATTGTCCGGACAGATTATGCATCCGGCAGGGCTGGATCAGCAGAACGAGCCAGTCCATCGTATGCCTGCCGAACAAAGTCGTCATCGAGCTGACGGGACCTCAAGACGACGGACCGGACTCCTTTTCATCCTAAATTGAAAGTCGAGGCTCCGAATTGGCTAATAAAATTTCATTCTGCAGCATTTTTGCCGCTTTAGCCCTGATATTTTCCTATATTGAAAGAATGCTTCCGCTCGACGTTGGAATTCCAGGCGTCAAGCTCGGATTGGCCAATCTGATCGTCATTTTGGCACTCTATACCCTTGGCGCCAAATTCGCCTTCGGTATTAATGTATTCAGGATATTCGCCGGAGGCATGCTGTTCAGCGGCGTTTTCGGAATGGCCTACAGCATGGCCGGAGGACTTTTGAGTTTTCTTGTCATGTATCTGCTCAAGCGGACCGGCTGGTTCAGCATCGTTGGTGTCAGCATGGCGGTAGGCGTATTTCACAACATCGGACAGATCCTTATGGCCTCCGTTATCATAGCCAATGTCAAGATCATGCTTTACATGCCGGCCCTGATCATTTCAGGCATGATCACAGGGATCCTGATCGGGATCCTGGGACATTATTTAATGAAACCCTTGAAAAAAATCATGATTAGTGTATAAGATAGTAAGGACGATAGTGCGGATGAACAACGACGGAAACAAAATTTCATATGAAACGGCCGCGGAAGCTGTCCGCGGCAAGATTGCCGAAGCGCTGGCCCAAACGCCGAAGATCCTGTCCAGCATGATGGACAGCCTTGCTATGTCGCAGGGAAAGAATATCCGCGGTTCGCTCACAGTGCTCTCCTCCTGCGATGCCGACGGCATGGCGGAGGATACTGCCGTCAAGATCGCCGCGGCTATCGAGCTCCTGCATCTGGCCAGCCTCGTTCACGACGACATCATCGACGATTCGGACACCAGGCGCGGCCTGCCGAGCCTGCAAAGCAAATTCGGCAAAAAAAACGCCGTCATGGCTGGGGATTATCTGTTTTGCCTTTGTTTCTCGCTGATCTCCGAAGCCTATTCGAGCCGCGCAAGTTCGGATTACATCGACAAGATCTCTGACTTTTCCAAAGTCATAGGCTTGCTGTGCCTCGGCGAGATCCGTCAAAACGAGCATAATTTTGATTTCGACCTGGATCTTAAGAATTATCTCAGGATCATCGGAGGCAAAACCGCGTCCCTTTTTGCCTTGTCCATGTATACCGGGGCCCGTTCATCGGATATGCCCCACGACAAAGCTAAAATATACGGACGCATCGGCGGTTATTTCGGCATCATTTTCCAGCTCATCGACGACTGCCTGGATTATGACGGAGAATTTTCGACAGTGGAAAAACCGATCGGGAAAGATCTCAGGGAGGGTATCATCACATTGCCTTTCATCTATGCGGCAAGGAAGGAGCCTGCCCTGAAAAAGCTGTTGTCAGCCAGCCTGCCCCAGGAGGACTCATTCGACACGGCTATCCTCAAAATACGCGAATTGGGCGGCGTCGCCCACACAAAGGTACTCGCGGGAAAATACCGGGCCAAGGCGATGAAATTGATCATGACGCTGGAGAATGACTATAAAAAGAAAGAACTGACGAGCATGCTGGACCGCATTTACGACCGTCAGAAATAGCAGAAATCTGCAAATTATGGATTTGTATTTTTCTGCAGCAGGAAGGTGGATCAAATGGGAAAATATATCGTTGGCATAACAGGCGCCTCGGGCTGCATATTCGGTTTCCGTATAGCCGTCGAGCTGCTCAAGGCGGACCACGAAGTGTATCTGGTCGTGACCGACACCGGCAGAAGGTTCATGGAGCGTGAGCTTGCGGCTGATTTTTCCGCATTGGTGGAGAAGCTGGACCGTATCGAGACAGGCATGGTCCATATCGAAGAGCCGGGCAATTTTTTCTCTGTGCTGGCAACCGGCAGCTTTGAAGTGGACGGCATGATCATCGCGCCCTGCGCCATGGGAACCTTGGGGCAGATCGCCTCCGGAACAGGCGGCAACCTGATCGTGCGGGCCGCCGACATCTGCCTGAAAGAGCGCCGGAAGCTCGTGCTGATCCCGAGGGAAACGCCGCTGAACGCCATCCATCTTGAAAACATGCTCCGGCTCACTCAGGCCGGCGCCGTGATCCTTCCGCCATCCCCATCGTTCTACAGCCATCCCGAATCCCTGGGCGATATCATCAACGAAATCGTCGGCAAGGCGTTGACCGCCGTCGGCGTGCCAAATACGCTCTACAAGCGCTGGGACAACCGCATCCGAAAATAAGGCTGGGTTTCAGGGTTATAAAAATTTGCGTTCTTGCGCAAATTTTTGTTTATTTTTTAACAGAATTATTGTATGATTAATATTGATCGGACCCGGTGGCCATCATCTCTGCCGGATCGGACGCAAGACGATAATTTAATAGTTGTATCACCGTGTTGCAAGGATGCCGCAGAACGTCTGCAGATCTGAGCAATAGGGCAGCGCAAAAGTTTATTGATCATTAAGCTTCGGTTCTGCCGTGGCTTTTTTTATTGAAAGCTTGGACTGCCAATGTGAAATTCGAAAGGAGACTCAATTTATGGAAAAAGAGACGGATTCGCGGATCGGCGTGATCGGCATCATTATCGAGGATAATGACAAATCCGAAGAAGTGAACAGGATCCTTCACGTCCATGCCGGCCTCATCGTCGGAAGGATCGGCATCCCCTATCCTCAGAGGGGCGTCTGCGTCATATCGCTGATCGTGGACGGCACCTCCGACCAGGTCAGCGCAATGACAGGCAAGCTCGGAAAATTAAGCGGCGTACAGGTCAAATCCGCCCTGGCCAAGGCTTAGAAAGGCATCGGAGTCCATCATGAACAGCACCACCGCCATTATCGAACGGATCATAAGGACTTCAACGGCCAGTGAAGAGGAGCTGCTGGCGCTGCTTGTCGACGAACGGCCCGAAGAACTGTTTGCCGCTGCGGACAAAATCAAGCGTGAGCGATTCGACAACAAGGTGATCCTCAGAGGAATCATCGAATTCTCGAATCATTGCCGCTGCTCCTGCGCTTATTGCGGACTGCATTGCGGAAACCGTTCGCTTCAGCGTTATCGCTTCACTCCGGATGATATTGTCCGTTATGCGGGCGAAGCCTATGCGGCCGGCTATCGTTCGATGGTCCTGCAATCCGGCGAGGATCTTCATTATGACACAGACAAGCTATCCGATATCATCAGGCGCATCAAACAGCTCGGCGAAGTATCCGTCACCCTGAGCGTCGGAGAGCGGTCTTATGAAGCGTATAAGCAATGGCACCGCGACGGCGCGGACAGATATCTGCTGAAGCACGAGACCTCGGATGAGGCATTGTACAACAGCCTCCATCCCCATTCATCTTTTCGCCGCAGACTGGAATGTCTCCGGCAATTGGCCGAGATCGGCTACGAAACAGGAAGCGGCTTCATGGTCGGGCTTCCCGGACAGACGCGGGAATCTCTCGCGAGGGATATCCTTCTGCTTCAGGAATTAAGAGTCGAGATGGCCGGTATCGGAATCTATATCGCCCACCCCGATACACCGCTGGCTGATGCACCGGCCGGCGCTGCGACGGACGCCATCCGCTGCATAGCCATCAGCAGACTGCTCATGAAAGCGATCCATCTGCCCTCGACGACATCCGTCGAGGTCGGGAGTTCCGAAAGATACAGCTCGCTGAAAGCCGGAGCCAATGTCATCATGAAAAAGGTCGAGCCCTACGCCTACAGAAAATTATATGAAATATACCCAAATGCGCAGATCGCAGACAGATCGGTCAAAGAAGAACGCATGGACCTGGAAGCCTTCATCGCATCCGAGGGACTGACGACGGACCGGACGACCGGCCTGTCCCGCCAAATGAGGGAATCACCTGATCAAGGATCGTGATTTCCACGTAAAGGAGTATGAAAATGACAGCAATCAAAACGAAAAAAGCGACGGAATTCATCAATGATAAAAAGATAAGGGAAATCCTGGCAAGCGCTGCGGCAAAAGCAAACGACAGACCGCTCGTGCTTTCCATCATCGAAAAGGCAAGGGCCGCACAAGGTCTGTCCCTGGAAGAGACGGCGATCCTTCTTCATGTGACGGACCGGGATCTGGTCGATCGTTTCATGGCGGCCGCCGGTGAAATCAAGGAAAAAATATACGGCAAGCGGATCGTCATTTTCGCGCCTCTCTATCTCAGCAATTACTGCGTCAACCAGTGCGCCTACTGCGGCTATAAAGAATGCAACGAGAACATGGCACGCAAGAAAGTCACCATGGAGGAGCTCGCGCAGGAGGTGCGCGTGCTTCAGAGCCTGGGCCACAAAAGGCTGGCTTTGGAGGCCGGCGAGGATCCGGTCAACTGTCCGATCGAGTTCATTCTCGAATCCATGAAGACGATTTATTCCCTGCACTTTGAAAACGGCAGCATCAGGCGCGCCAATATCAATATCGCCGCCACGACTGTCGAGAATTATCGGAAATTGAAGGAAGCGGGCATCGGCACATATATCCTCTTTCAGGAAACTTACCATAAGGAGACCTATGAGCGGCAGCATCCTAAAGGACCCAAGCATGACTACGAGTATCACGCGACTGCCATGGACAGAGCTATGGAGGGCGGCATAGACGACGTGGGCTTCGGTGTGCTCTATGGTCTGTATGATTACAAATACGACACCATCGGCATGATGATGCATAAAGAGCATCTTGAGGAAGTCTTCGGCGTCGGCCCCCATACGATATCCGTTCCCCGGCTGAAGCCGGCCGACGGCATGGATCTGTCCGATTACCCCCATATGGTGACGGATGAGGAATTCATAAAGATCGTTGCAATAATACGCCTGTCAGTTCCCTATACCGGCATTATTCTTTCGACCCGTGAAGGCGGAGAATTCCGAAGCAAGGTCATTGAAGCCGGCGTATCCCAGATCAGCGCGGGCTCCTGCACAGGCGTCGGCGGCTATGTCCACGAATATGAAGATCCGAAAGGACCGGTCGAGGAAACAAAGCAGTTCGAGGTGGAGGACCATCGCTCACCCGTCGAGATCCTCAAGGAGCTTTGCGATACCGACCATGTCCCGAGCTACTGCACGGCCTGCTACAGAAAAGGCCGCACCGGGGACCGCTTCATGCGGCTGGCCAAATCGGGGCAGATACATAATGTCTGCCTCCCGAACGCGTTAATGACCTTCAAGGAATTCCTCATGGATTACGCCGATGACGAGCTCCGGGAAAAAGGCGCCGCGGTGATCAAAAAATCCCTGGCGGACATCAATTCCGAGCAGGTCAGAACACTTACCCGGGAGCAGCTTGAAAAGATCGAGAGCGGTACGAGAGATCTTTATCTTTGATCGAAAATCACCGAAATAATCACGGAGGTGCCCCATGCAAAATACCCCTAACGCAAACAGGCTGCATATAGCCATCTTTGGCAGGCGAAACGCCGGAAAATCAAGCCTGATCAATGCCCTGACCGGGCAGAGCATCGCTCTGGTCTCCCCTTTTGCCGGAACGACGGCCGATCCTGTATATAAAGCCATGGAGCTGCTGCCTATCGGGCCGGTGGTCATCATAGATACAGCAGGCATCGACGATGTGGGAGAGCTCGGCGGCCTTCGCGTCTCAAAGACCAGGGAAGTCATCGGCCGGACCGATATCGCCCTCCTTGTTTTTGCGGCAGACCTGGAGCCGCCTCTGGATCTGTCGGCGGAGCAGGAATGGCTTCTGCTTCTGAAGGAGTCCGGCATACCGGTCATCGGTGTGCTGAACAAGTCGGACAGTGCCGGAAATGACGCGGAGCAGCGGCTGGAAATGCTGAAAACGGATTTTGAAATACCCTTCATCAAGACCAGCATCCACGACCGGCCTTCCATCGAGGCTCTAAAGCAGCTGCTGATCGATAATGTGCCATTTTATGAAAAGCAGAGCATCTGCGGCGACCTGTTCAAGCCGGGGGACACGGTGCTCCTTGTGGCGCCCCAGGACATTCAGGCGCCAAAGGGGCGGCTGATCCTGCCGCAGGTCCAGGTCATGCGCGATGTGCTGGACCACAAGGGCCTGCTTCTGACGGCCACGGCGGATCAGCTCGAAGACATGCTGTCCAAGCTGAAGGACCTGCCGGATCTGGTCATTACCGACAGCCAGGTCTTCGACCGTGTCAATGCGATCCTGCCCGGGCAAGTACCACTGACTTCCTTTTCGATACTGATGGCCAGGTATAAAGGCGACCTTTCCGCCCTGGTAGACGGCTCCGGCGCCATCAGCACACTGAAAGACGGCGATCACGTGCTGATTGCCGAAGCCTGCACCCATCATGCGCTGCAGGGCGATATCGCCAGGGAAAAGCTTCCGGACTGGCTCAGGAAATTCACCGGAAAGGATCTTGTGATCACGGCCAAGGCCGGCATGGATTTTTCCGAGGATCTTACGAAATACAGTCTCGTCATCCACTGCGGCGCCTGCATGTTCAACCGAAAGCAGATGATGTCCAGGATCATGCGGTCAAAAAATCAAAATGTCCCGATCACAAACTTTGGCACAGCCATAGCCTATATGAACGGGATATTGCCAAAGGTGACGGAATATCTGTAAGCCGGATGTATACTTCGGCCGGCGCCGACATTCTTTCAGATCACGTAAAGTCCCAGATACATGTCAACGAGCATGTTGACCTTTGTGTAAAATACGGTGTAAAGTCCGCAGGACGCGGCGATATAAGGGCCGAGAGGCTTATGATCGCCCCTGCGGATTTTCTTTGCCAGTATGAGCAACATGAACCAGACGCCGCTCAGAAGCACCGTTAGCGCCAGGATCACCAGAATGCCGCGGATACCGCACATGAAGCCTGCGGCTGCCAGAAGCTTCACATCTCCGAAGCCCATGGCCTCCTGCTTCGTCAGTATGGAGCCGATCATGCCGATCAGCCAGATGGATCCGCCGCCGATCAGCGCGCCGGCAAAAGGAGAATACCAGACAGGATGGAAATACGGCGGCCGCACGGCGATTTCCGCCATGCCGCCGGAACCGAAAACGAGAAGCTCCAGGACGGCGAGGACGGCGCCGACCGCTGCGAGGGCGATGACAAGCTGGTCCGGGATGATCATGCATTTGTGGTCGGCGATCCCGATCAGCATCAGCAGCCAGAGCCCCAGCATGCCGATGACACTGTAGGCGGCGCTGTCGTACTGCATGATCAAAAATGTAAACAATAGGACGAAGACGACGCTGAGGATCATGCCGTACGGCCGGACCGACAGCCTTTCGCCGTAAAGCGACGCGTCCGGCTCCTCGCCGTAATCCGACAGCCAGGCGGCAGGCATTCTGTTGAAGACAAAAATGACCGAATAGCCGGCCAAGAAACCGGCTGCCAGAACACCTGCGATGATAGCTGCCATGATCAGGGTGATGATCTCCGAATTGTTCAATTTATATTTTCCTTATATCGATCAGCATCGGTTCATTTCTTCCAGGAGCTTTTCAGGTCTACGATCCTGTTGAATACCTTGTTGTCATCCGTCGTCAGCACTTCGTCGGCGATATAATAACCGTGCCTGAAGAACTGGAATCGCTCACCGGCAGCAGCCCCGGCGACGCAAGGCTCGGCGAACGCGTCATACACTTTTACCGACAATGGATTTAGGACATTGTTGCCGCTGCCGTCTTCGATCATCAGATGCCCGTAAGCCCTGACCTTCACGGGCACCGCACTTTTGGCATCCACCCAATGTATGGTCCCCTTGACCTTTCTGCCGTCGAAGCCGCTTCCGCTCCTCGTCTCAGGGTCATAGGAGCAGCGCAGCTCCGCGATATTGCCTGCACTATCCTTGACGATTTCCTCGCACCTGATGAAGTAGGCGCCCTTGAATCGCACCTCGTTGCCCGGGAAAAGCCTGAAATAGCCCTTGACCGGCTCTTCCATGAAATCTCCCCTGTCTACATAAAGCGTATTGGAAAACGGAACGGCTCTTGTCCCTTTTGTTTCATCTTCCTTGCTGTTTTCGATCTCGACCGTTTCGGTCCTGTCTTCCGGGTAATTCGTGATGACGACCTTGATCGGATCCATAACGACCATGCGGCTCTCGACTTTGTCTTTGAGGTCTTCACGGATGCAGTGCTCAAGCAGCGCTATATCCACGGTGCTGTTGGATTTGGCGACGCCGATGCGCTCGCAGAAATCCCGTATGGCTTCTGGTGTATAGCCTCTCCTTTTAAGCCCGACGATCGTCGGCATCCTCGGATCATCCCAGCCTTCCACATCGCCCTGATCGACCAGCGCCTTCAGATAGCGCTTGCTCATGACCGTATTGGTCAGATTGAGCCGTGCGAACTCGATCTGCTGGGGCGGCTGCTCCCACTCGAGCTCCCTGAGCACCCAGTCGTAAAGCGGCCTGTGATCCTCGAATTCCAGGGTGCAGATGGAATGGGTGATCCGTTCGATCGCATCCTCGATCGGGTGGGCATAATCATACATCGGATAGATGCACCATTTATCGCCTGTGTTGTGGTGATCCGTGTGGCTGATCCTATATAAAACCGGATCCCTCATATTGATGTTCGGAGACGCCATGTCTATCTTCGCGCGCAGGACCTTTTCGCCGTCGGCGAATTTGCCCTGCTTCATCTTTTCGAACAGCTCAAGATTTTCCGAAACGCTCCTGTCCCTGAAAGCACTTTCCTTTCCGCTCATGGTGAGCGTTCCGCGGTGCTCCCTGATCTCGTCCGCGGACAGGTCGCAAACATATGCCTTTCCCTTTTCTATCAGCTTGATCGCGCACTCATACATGCGTCCGAAATAATCAGAAGCAAAAAGCAGTTCGTCCCATTCAAAGCCAAGCCATCTGACATCGGCCTCGATGGATTCGACATATTCCGTATCCTCCTTGATTGGGTTCGTGTCGTCGAACCGAAGATTGCACTTGCCGTTGTATTTCTGGGCCGTCGTAAAATTCAGGCAGATCGATTTCGCATGTCCGATATGTAAATAACCGTTCGGCTCCGGAGGGAATCTGGTATAGACCCGTCCGCCGTAGGTCTGGTTCTCAAGATCCTTTTCTATGATGTTATGAATGAAATTATTATTTTCCGACATTGGTCCGTCCTCCTTGTTCAATTGTTCGTATTATACCACTTTTTTACACATGCTGCATATTTTTTTAATTCGTCGCATAACCGGGGAAACACCGGAAATTATACGGTATTTTATGAATATGAAATTCTTTCGTTATTTTTCGCAAATCGCAAAACATTCTTCTGTTCGGCGATTATTTCGGGCATATTCGCTATATTATTTTACATATTCCCATTTTTACAGGCAATATTATAGATATTTTTGCAAATATGTTGTAATTATTCTTGTATAATGCTATAATTTAGAAAAAATATAAGGCGGTGTTGCAATGGACTCCATAGATGTGAAAATTCTTGAGCTGCTTCAGGAAAATGCCAGAGTATCAGTATCGGAAATCAGCAGAAAAGTAAACCTTTCTTTATCTGCCGTCAGCGAGAGGCTCAAAAAACTCGAAGCCTCAAAGGTCATTAAAAATTATACGATCATCCTGGACCCGGAATTTCTCGGCAAGGAGCTTTCCGTCATAATGAACATAAGCCTTGAGAATCCCGAGCATACACAGGAATTCATCAAATTCATCCAGGGAGAGGGCGAGATCCTGGAATGCCACTACATTACAGGCGACTACGATTATGCGCTCAAGATCACGACGAGGAACACCCAGACGCTGGAACACATGATGAACCGTATCAAAAGCGTCCCTGGCATCAAAAAAACCCAGACCAACGTCGTCCTGTCGACCCTTAAGAATCTATACAGCGTCAGTCCCAGCCCGACAAAATAATTAATGTTTATCAATGCTTAAATGATGGAGGAATCAAAAATGATCATCGGTGTACCAAAAGAAGTCAAAAACAACGAAAACAGAATCGCTCTGACGCCGGGCGGCGCGAAAACGCTTATAAACAGGGGCCACAAGGTCCTCATAGAGAGCCATGCCGGACTGGGAAGCGGTTTTACGGATGAGGAATATACAAATTCGGGAGCGCATGTTTATACGTCAAAAATCAAATTATTCGATGAAGCGGACATGATCATCAAGGTCAAAGAACCGCTGCCGGAAGAATACCACCTGTTCGAGGAAGGCCAGACGCTCTTCACCTATCTGCATCTGGCCCCAAATCCGGAGCTGACCGAAGCGCTCCTGAAGTCAAGGGTCAAGGGCATCGCTTATGAAACCATCGAGCTGCCGAACAAGAGCCTTCCGCTTCTGGCTCCAATGAGCGAAGTAGCCGGAAGAATGTCGGTCCAGATCGGCGCCTCCCTGCTGCAGAAGGCCAACGGCGGCGCCGGAATACTGC
>DIEM01000058.1 GCA_002418625.1 Firmicutes bacterium UBA5774 | reverse complement strand
CGAAGGTCTTCATGCTGCCGACATCGGAGCCCGAGTTGGCCTCCGTCAGCGCAAAGCTTCCGACAGCCGCGCCGCTGACAAGATCGGGGATAAATTTCTGCTTCTGCTCTTCCGTTCCCCACTCGTTGATGGTCATCGCCGGGCCCCAGCAGTTGCCGCTGATGCTGAGTCTCCAGGACGTATGCACCTTGGCTATTTCATAAAGCGCCGTCACGGCTTCCATCCAGCCCATGCCGTTTCCGCCGTATTCCTCCGGTATGCTCCAGCCCAGAAGGCCGAGCTCGCCCATCTTGCTCAGGATCTCCCTGCGGTAGTAATGATTTTCCTCGTCCTCTTCAATGAAAGGGGCAATTTCCTTTTCAGCGAAATTGCGCGCCATTTCCTGCACCATTCTTTGTTCTTCTGTCAATCCAAAATCCATCGACGGACCTCCTTAAAATGTGTTATTGATCATTGCTGATGCCTTCTTACTCGACCACTGCCAGGACCGCGTCCTCTTCGACCTTGTCGCCTATGTTCACAAATATCTCTTTCACAACGCCGGCTTCGCCGTAAACGACGTTTTCCATTTTCATCGCTTCGATGATGAATGCCTCATCATCCTCAGTGATCATTTGCCCCACCTTAATGTTGATTTCCTGGATCTTCCCGGCTACCGGGCTTAATAATTCTGCCATTTCCATTTCCTCCCTAAATTATGAATATGTTTCCCGGCGCTTGGTGCTATCCGGATTATATTGACTTACACATCGTAAGAACAATGACTTCATGCAGAGACTTCCTTTTGACCCTCCTGGCAGTCGCTGATCAGTTTCGCAAGCAGATCAAGCGACTCGTTGCAGGAGTATTCATATAAATTGTGATGCCGCGAGAATTCTTCATGCTCATCGCGATCTTTCGCGTTCGGTGCCGCCTGGCCATATGAAGCGGCTTTATGATCCACGGCCTTGATGATCAGTACATCATCGCCTTCTGCGATCTCCTGGCCAACTTCCACATTGATTTTCACGATCGTTCCGGTCGTCGGGCTAACTAGTTTCCTCATTTCAAATACCTCCCCCGTATTACATTCGCTCCGTGCCCGTCTCGCCTCCTTTTAAAATAATCAAACTGCCTATTCTCGGATATCGAGGCTGCATAGTGTTCAAATTAAATTTCTATTTCTTGTATGTCGCAAGAAGTGTGCCACTTTTAAGCGGGAATGCTTATTATAATTTATCAAGGCCGATCCGCCGGGGGCATTTTACCAAAGCCTTGATTTCAGGGCTTTTGATCAGAAATTTATTTTGCATGATCATTAGACGGCCACCTCAGGAAGGATGATTTCATCATCGAATAGCTGAAAATTTTATAAAACTGTACGGTTAGGCATACAACTGTACGGTTCCCTTGTATGCTTCTATACACTGTTCAGTACAATCGCTTCGGCATCGATGTTTGAGCCTCCGTTCATACAGTCTTGGCGCCAAATCGCCCCGACTGCCTTTTTCATCCGGCAGTCAGGGCGATCTTCATTTATATTGGTCTCCATTTTTCTTTTCATAGATATTCGCTTTTCATCGATTATCTTTTTCAGCGGCCAAAGCCGGGCATGATCCCTCGTCTAGCTCTTCCTGCGCCAGATCCTAAGATGCTTCGCCTGCTCGACAAGCTCATCCCTGAAATCGGGATGGGCGATCGAAATCAATGCTTCAGCACGCTGCCAGGACGACATTCCCTTGAGGTTGACCTTGCCGTATTCCGTGACGACATAATGCACACCGGCCCTGGTATCGGTAATAACCGAGCCATGGGTCATCATGCCCTTGATCCTGGAGTGAATGGCCCCTTTCTTGTCCGTGTATGTGGACGGCAGGCATATGAAGCTCTTGCCTCCCTTGGAATTGTAGGCTCCCTCCACAAAATCCAGCTGGCCGCCGGAGCCGCTGATAATATAGGCTCCTGCACTTTCGGAACACACCTGTCCGGACAAGTCGATCTCCACAGCGCTGTTGATGGACATCAGTTTGTCGATCTGTGCGGAGATAAACGGATGGTTGGTATAATCGACGGGATATGCTGCCACCATCGAGTTGTCCTGCATAAAGTCATATAGCTTCTTGGTGCCGGCCGCGAAGGAATACGCCATTCTTCCGCGGTCTATGTTCTTGCGCATTCCGGTCACCTTGCCGGCCTCCACCATATCGACGAATCCATCCACGAGCATTTCCGTATGGACGCCCAGATCCTTCAAGTCAGAGTCTGCGATCATTTTTCCGAGTGCGTTGGGCATACCGCCGATCCCAAGCTGTATACACGATCCGTCGTGGATCTCCGGCAGGATAAAAGCCGCGATTTTCTTGTCTATCTCGGACGGTGCAGCCGAAGGCAGCTCTGGAAGCCCGCAGTGCCCTGCTTCCACGATATAGTCGACCTTGGAAATGTGTACAGTATGGCCATATCCGCCATGGACCCTCGGCATGTCCTCATTGACCTCGACGATTACAGTGCGGGCTTTTTCGACCGCTGCCGCATAGTGGGATATCGTGACGCCGAAATTGAAATAGCCATATTCATCCATCGGCGCGACCTGAATGGCCGCGACGTCTGTGCGGCAGTTTTCAAGCATGTATCGCGGCACCTCGGAATATTTGATCGGGATGTAATACGCAAGATTGCGCTGGGCGAGCTTACGCTCGTACCCGCTCATATGCATGCTGTTCCATGTGAAATGGCGGCCCTCGGGGTCTTCCTCAATGAACGGCAGCGGCTTTAAAACGACGCCTCCGCGCATATTGACATCATGGAGCTCTTCCCTTCTGCGGTTGATCGCTTCGCCGATCAAGCCCGCATAGCTGGCCCCCCAGGCAAACTCTACCCAGTCGCCGCTTTTTATCGCTTTGGCGGCCGTATCCGCCGAAACACATTTTCTTCTGTACTCTCTCATAATCATGATCCATTCACCTCTTCTTCAATGATTTGCCTAGGATAAAAACGCAGTCACTACCGGCGATCTGCCGGTTTTTCGATGATAAGCATATCATTAAGCAAAAAATGTGCCACGATCAAGACCAATCGCCTATTCCTTCATTTATCCAGCTCAAAAATAACATCCGCAAGCACTTCCGTCCCTGCGGCAATATCTTCCCATCGCGTGTTTTCCTGCGGACAATGGCTCATGCCTCCGATACTGGGAACGAATAACATGCCTGTTGGTACTATCTTACTAATAAATACCGCATCATGACCCGCTCCCGAAATGATTCTCCCGAACTTTAGCTTATGAGTTTCAGCCGCTGCAGCGATGGCATCCACGACACGCCCGTCGAACTGCACCGGATCAGCACGCCAGTATCGTTCAATTTCCACAGTGACGCCATGGATTTCACATACTGTCTTGATAATCGTCCTGATCGTATCCTCGATGGCTGTCAAACCGGAATCGGTATGATAGCGCATATCGACGCTGAAATATACCAGGCTTGGAATAATATTCTTGCTGCCTGGGGACGTGCTTACGATCCCAAACGTGACGACGGCCGGATCCCCATAATTGATTATATAATCACTGATCTGCATCATCGAATCCGCTGCAGCCATCATAGCATCCTTCCTAAGTCTCATCGGAGTCGTTCCTGCATGATTCGCCTCGCCACAGATACGGACGTTCAACCCTGTTATTCCGAGGGCGCCGGTCACGATCCCAAAATTTAGCCCTTCCGCGTCCAGAACGGGTCCCTGCTCGATATGAGGCTCAATATAGTATTTTGCCTTTGCAAATCTGTTTTCGCTGCTTCCCGCATACCCGATCCTTTCAAGCTCGTCACCATACCTGAATCCCTCTTTGTCTTCCAGCCCCTTGACCCATTCCGCATCGAAATTTCCCGCAGCAACGCCACTCGCCAGCATAGGAGGCACAAAGCGCGCACCCTCTTCATTTGTCCAATTGATAAGCATCAGCGGGCTTTTTGTCTTGATGCCCGCATCTTTTATAGCACAAATGGCTTCCAGCCCGGCCATGACTCCGAATAGCCCGTCGTATTTGCCGCCATTTGGCTGAGTATCCAGGTGGGAGCCAACACTGACTGGCAGCGCATCTCCATCAGCACCCTGCAAAATGCCATACATAGAGCCAAGATCATCGACCTCGACGCTCATACCGGCCTCTCGCATCCAGATCGCCAGCAAATCTCTGGCTTCCTTATCCTGATCTGAGAGAGCCAGACGCATCATTCCGCCTTCCGGTGTCACCGCGATACTGTTGATCGCATCCATTCGCTCCTTCATTCTATTTTCATTGATCTTCATTGACTTCCTCCTCTTATCCATCCTGGTTTTTCGACATCAACAGTTACGTGTCAACCGAATACACCCTCATTAACGGAAATAATACTTCTGAGCCAAGGGAAGCCTGTCCCAAGGGGCGCATTCCGCCTTTACGCCATCGATCGTAACATCATAAGTCTTTTTATCGACATGTACCTCAGGGCATATGCCATTTCGAACCATATCCCTTTTCCGAAGGTTCCGCGTATTCCTGACGGACAAGAATTTCCCCCGCGATGTCGGAATATGATCTTCCAGCCCTTCATCGAGAGCTGCCTGGCACACGAATATCCGGCAAAGATCGTTGACAGCTCCTCCGTATGCGCCAAACTGCCTCCGGTAAATCATGGGCTCCGACGCCTTAGTACTGGCATTGGGATCGCCGATCGCACTCATCACCATAAAGCCCTGCTTTAGTACGAATTCAGGCTTGGCTCCGAAAAATTCCTTTTTCCAAATGACGATATCCGCTAAAGATCCTGGTTTTAAAGAACCGACGTGATCGTCAATTCCCAGGGCAATAGCCGGATTTACGGTGTATTTCGCCAGATATCGCAACACTCGCTGGTTGTCGCTGCCATCCTTTTCGGCAGGCAGCGGCCCGCGCTGCTGCTTCATTTTCGACGCCAGCTGCCACGTACGCAGGACCGTTTCGCCAGCACGGCCCATGCCTTGTGAGTCGGCACTCATAATACTGATGGCGCCCATGTCCAGAAGGATATCCTCTGCACCAATAGTCGTAGACCGAATACGGCTCTTGGCAAATTCAACATCCTCCTTCAGATCTCTATTCAAGTGATGCACCGTAATAATCATGTCCAGATGCTCTGCAACTGTATTGATGGTATAGGGATTTGTCGGATTTGTCGAAGACGGGATCACGTTTTCATACGAACATAATTCGAGAATATCGGGCGCATGGCCTCCGCCTGCCCCCTCGACATGATAAGCGTGAATCGTCCTTCCATCGATTGCTTCCAGAGTATCCTCCACATTGCCTGCTTCATTCAATGTATCTGTATGTATCTGAACCTGACAGCCATATTTGTCAGCTACCTCCAGCGCCGCCCGTATCGTTTCCGGCGTACATCCCCAGTCTTCATGCAGTTTGATGCCGATGGCGCCTGAACATACGGACTGCTCTATAACGCCCGGCAGGCAGGATGCTCCTCTCCCCAGAAATCCCACGTTTACCGGGATGGCTTCATGGGCTTCGATCATGGGCTTCAACCCGGAGATCGTCGTCTCAACGGATAGGGTTTTTGCGCCGGATCCACCGCCGATCATTGTGGTTACGCCGTTGGCCAGACACTCCCACGCCTGATCCGGCCCCTGAAAATGTATATGGCAGTCGACACCTCCCGGCGTTGCAATCAGACCGTTCCCTCCGGATATGATTTCCGTTGCCGCTGAAACGATCAGTCCCGGCGTAATATCCATTGTGTTGGGGTTGCCCGCCTTGCCGATTCCAACGATTCGGCCGCCCCTTATGCCAAGGTCACCTTTCACAATACCGATCACCGGATCCATCAATATCATGTTAGTCAAAACGACATCCAAGGCCCCGTCCTGCGGGGCAGCTCCAGACATGAGTCCCATGCCGTCCCGCGCGCACTTTCCGCCGCCTGAAACACATTCATCGCCATAGTTGCCGGCGCAAAGATCCTTTTCGATCTCGATGACCAGACCTGTATCAGCCAAGGCCATCCTATCGCCTTCCGTCGGCCCGTATAGTTTAAAGTATTCTTGCCGTTCCAGCGGACTGCCCATCAGAGTCCCTCCTTTATAAATCCAAGCTTGCGGGCTTTTTCAAATGCTTTTGTCCGAATTCCGTCATCATCGGCGCATCCGTTCGTCAGCCCATTGAATCCGACTATCATTCTGCTGCCCCCATATTCCACCAGCCTGACAGTTCGCACCTGTCCCGGAGAAAAGCGGACAGCTGTTCCGGAAGGAATGTCGAGATGCATGCAAAACGCTAGCTCCCGGTTGAAGGTCAGGGCCTTGTTAACTTCAAAAAAATGGAAGTGGGACCCGATCTGTATAGTTCTCTCACCGTTATTCGCAACCACGATCTCACAACTCTTCCGATTTTCGTTTATCATGACCGGCTCATCCAGCAATATAAACTGACCAATCTTTTGCTCGATCACAGCATTGCCTCCTTCCTATCCGGAAACGAAACCAGCTCCCGGACGGTCTCCGCCCTTGTTCCAAGACGTATGGGATTATTGATCGTTATCAGCTTATTCCCATCCGGAAACAACGCCTCCAGCTGCAGTACCGGCAGGAGTTGAGCCGTCCCTTCCATGACATCCTCAAGAGAAATGATGCTGCCGCCGAGTTCTACCAGCTGCGGCACTGTACAGCCACCCTCCCTCGCCCTTTCAAGAAGTTCATCGCATATGACCGCTCCTGCTTCAATATAATTGAGTTTCAACCGTCTTTTCCATCGCCGGCGTGACACTTCGGCTATCCCGAAGAACACAAGCCGCTCCATTTCCTTTTGTGTCAGACGCATGCCCTTTCCCCCTCACTATGCTTTATATGCCTCTTCGATCGAGACTTTAAGTATGTCACAGGCGGTGTCGCAGTCTTTGCTGCTTACTATCAGCGGTGGAACCATCCGAATTATATTTTGCCCGATCGCCGTGACCAGCATTTTTCTGTCCGTACACCCATGCTTTATGCGAGGAGCATGAGGCGCATCGAACTCGACACCTACAAGAAGTCCCGCATGGCGCACGTCTTTGACATGTGGCATATCCGCCAGCTTTGCCGCAAAATAGTCGCCGACCTCAGCTGCATTGGCTGCGAGATCCCGGTCAAGCAGCTCGCTGATCTGCGCATAAGCGGCCGCACAGCAAACCGGATTGCCTGCATATGTGCTGCCGTGGGATCCAAGCGTCATCGCTGACGACACTTTTTCCGTGCAGCACATCGCGCCGATCGGCATTCCGCCGCCCATTCCCTTCGCCATCGTGACCATGTCCGGTTTGATGCCATAATTCATATAATCCATGACCTTGCCGGTACGGCACCACCCTGTCTGTATCTCGTCCAGCAGCAGCAGCATACCTTTTTCATCGCAAAATTTCCGCAAACCAGTCATAAATTCCTGTGTTGCAGGCCAAACGCCGCCCTCGCCCTGACAGGGCTCGATCATGATCGCAATGGTTTTTTCCGTACAGGCGGCTTTGAATGCTTCAAGATCGTTGAATCTCGCATAGGTAAATCCGGGGAGTATCGGCTTGAATCCCGTCTGGCATGCGTTATCAGGCTGGCCTGTAGCCGACAGGCCGCCATATGTCCTGCCATGGAAGCTGGCAAGCGCTGTGACGATATGATAACGTTCAGGGCTATAATTCTCTATACCGTATTTTCTTGCTGTCTTGATCATCGCTTCATTGGCTTCTGTGCCTGAGTTTTGGAAGAAAATCTTGTCCATTTTGATCGTCTCGCATATGAGTCTTGCAAGAATAGCCTGCGGTATAGTATAAGGGTAATTGAACGTGTGCATGATGTCGGCCACCTGATCCCGAACAGCTGTGACGACTTTCTCGTTGCAGCTGCCTGCATTGTTGACGGCTATGCCTCCATAGAAATCCAGATAGGCGTTTCCTTCATGATCATAGAGATACATATCTTTAGCCCGGGTAGCTACGAAAGGAAACCGCTCATACGTCTCGATCATATATTTTTTTGTAATGGCGACGACGTCTTCAACTGTCAGATTTACATCGTTTAATTGCATCTCTTTTATTCTCCTTTTCTCTTGTTATCCTCCATGATAATAATGCCGGCTGTCACGCGCATCCTTTAACAGCGCCGGCAACAGTCGAGGATCCACCGAAGGCGACCGTAACAGGCCGTTATCAATAGATCCCCCTCTGCCAAACATTCTATCCGATCATAGCAGGCCGTCATTCCAGACGATTCTTCCGTTCACAATTGTCAAGGCGACTTTCAAATCCTTAATTTCCTCAGGCGACAAATTTCTGATATCCTTCTCGAGCACTGCCAGATCCGCCAGTTTTCCCTCCTTTATCGAACCAAGCTTGTCCTCCTCGAAAGTGCTATAAGCGGGATATGTCGTGTAGGCCTTCAATGCCTCCATTATCCCGACGCGCTGTGCATCACCAAGGGAATTGCCGGCAAAGCTCCTGCGCTCAACCATGCCATAAATCGCCAGCATCGGATTAAGATCACAGACCGGACAATCTGTGTTCGCCGGTGCGATGATCCCGATCTCTTCATAGGATTTCTGTGGTATGGCGCTTTTCACGCGTTCCGGACCGAGGGCATTCAGATATCCTTCTCCGAGCGGATAAAGAAAGCCGACAGAGGATCCGACAACCAAGCCCAACCGCTTGACTTTCAACAGTTGATCGCTTGTCGGCAGTATGCAATGCTCTATCCGATTGCGCATGCCTGCCAAATCAAGCCCTTCTCCCGCTTTTTCGATTATATTCAGCGCGAATTCGATAGCCCGGTCTCCGATCGCGTGGATCGAAACCCTGAGACCGCCCCGGAATGCCTTGCGAATACTTTCCAGCATATCTGACTCATCGCTGCAATAAATAATCCCGTTCGCAGAGGTTTCCTTATAGTACGGCTCCGTTACAGCAGCCGTCTTTCCTGAAATGCTGCCGTCCAGCACATATTTAACGCCCTGTATGCTGATCATTTCATTGCCGAATCCACTTTCGATGCCACAGTCATAGATTTGATCCAGCATCGCGTCGCCGAGGATCGTCTTCTGAGCGACGGGCCACAGACGGACCCGAGCTGTCAGCTTATTCTCCTTATTGAGTTGTTGATAGATCCTGAAGCCGGTCTGCTGTGCTGACATGTCGCCAATAGAGGTCACGCCTCTCCGTGCCAGTATCTGTAGCGCCGTCTCCATGCCGCCTTTCAACTGGTCGAAGGTATAGCGCAGATCAGGCAGCATTTCCATCGCCCTTTCCTGAAGGATGCCGGTCGGCTCTCCCGTATCAGGATCCTTTTGAATATGGCCGCCGTCCGGATCATTCGTGTATTTATCGATATTGCCCAGCTTCAGCGCCATGCTGTTCGCAACGACTACATGAACGCACGTGCGCATCAGCACGACAGGATGATTCGGAGATACTTTATCGAGATCCCAGCGCGTTGGATTTCTTTTCTCCTCGAATTTGCTGTCATCCCACCCAAAGCCTTTGATCCATTCTCCTTTAGGCGTGCCGGCGACCTTTTCCGCAAGCACCTCCAGTACCTTTGCAAGTGACCTTGTAGTATCCCCTCCACAATCGACTCCCAGCAGATTGTGGGCATACATAAGCGGATGCATGTGGCTTTCTATAAATCCAGGCATCAGCAGGCGCCCTTTCAGATCAATGATTTTTGTTTTGGTGCCCGCGAGCCTTCTTGCCTCAGCATCGGCTCCAATAAAACTGATTTTTTCACCAGTCACTGCGACGGCAGTTCCTTCCCTTCCGTCGGCTTCCATTGTCAGGACTTTTCCGTTTACCATTATTAAGTCTGGGCAATTCAGATCCATTAGTCTACTCCTTCCAAAAATACACGATTCGCAAACGCCACCCCGTACGGCTTATTATTCCCGCAGCCTACTTATTTTTATATTTATCCATTGTTTCCTTGTTCAGCCCGAGCGGCGGATCTGTTCCATCCGGTATAAGGCATTTGTAGGTCCTGCCGGCAAGCCTGTCCTTGAGTTCCTCCTTCGCGTTGTCGATGATACCCGGCGTCGTGATGATGTCGATTGCCGATCCGGCCATGACCTTCGCGGCATTGTCCACGGCCTTCTTTCCTATGCTCCCCCTTGCACATGCCGTGACCATCCAGTTATGCCATCCTCCCGCCGGCGCCATCGTCATCCAGAATGTCGCATAAGGTGCATTCCAACTGAATTCCGACGTGTCACACAGGGCTGTTCCGCTTTCGCCGAATTCCTTGATTGTCTCGTCCAGTCCTGTTTCATCAAAGCCCATTGATTTCTGCATTTCCTTCACAAAATCATGCTCTTCCTTCGAGAATTTCGGAGCTCCAATTTCCTCGAAATTTTTATGAACGATTTCAGCAAGCGTCTTGTTAGGAATTTTCTCATGTGTCGCCGTAAGCATCTGCTTTTCAACTGTAGTGCCGGTGGCCAACGCACCTGCTTCAGCACATTTGTCCAAGCGCTCGATTATGTCGCTCATCATATTCGAAGTCGCGAAGCGGCCAACGACCCACATCGTTGTCTTGTCGGGCACCACGCTCGGGAATTCGGGACCGATGTCCGGAAAATTATAATTGATCGTGTTTGCCGCATCTGCCGCTGCCGGCTCGTAATGCTCACGAAGCATCTCGATCGCATGAGCGCTGAGAATCGCCGCATCCAGCGCACTTCTTCCATTCCAGGGCGAATTCCCATGAGCGGTTCTTCCCTTATAGTGGTATTTGATATTGAAATATGCATTGCATCTGTCATAATCAGCACGGTTATAGAACCAGGGATGCCAATCCAGGAAAAAGTCGACGTCTTCATATAAACCGGCTCTTCCCATGAAAGCTTTCCCAAGGCACTGCTCTTCCGCCGGTGTTCCAAACACCTTGATTGTCGCATCGATCCCGTTCTTTTCAAGAGCATAACGCACAGCGATCGCTCCAAGCACCGCGGCCGTTCCTAATAAATTATGGCCGCATCCCTGGCCTGGCGCTCCTTCGACCAGGGGTGTCTTGACGCTGCAGCGATAATCCTGCGACAATCCAGGCAGACAGTCATACTCCGCGTTTATTCCCATAACAGGACCCTTATTTCCAAAGGTCGCCACGAAAGCTGTCGGCATACCAGCCAGCCCTTTCTGGATCTTGAATCCATTCTTGGCCATAATACCTGTCAATCTATCACAAGCTTCGTATTCCTCAAGTCCAAGCTCCGGGTTTTCCCATATGAAATCCGCTATATCATAAAATTCCTGCTTATTACTTTCGATCCAAGCGCCAATATTATTCTTTATATCCCGGTTATCCATATCAAACCTCGCTTTCCTTCCCATATATCATCCGACTTTCAAGCCGGTCTTGCCATCCTTTTCATCTTTTTATCGTGCGGGGCAGATCCCTCTGCCCCGCGCATAATGCAATACTTTTCTGAGCCATTCCGCTATTCCGGTGAAACACGGATGCTCTGCACAACTATGGCTTCGATCACTTTTTATGGCTTCCGATCCTGACCATCACCAAAGCATCTCTCGTTCCCATGATGCCCAGCTGTAGGATCATGATGCCGCTGACGACAATGCCAACCCAAATCAGGGCAAGGGCTACAGCCTGAACCTGGAACATGAATGACATGACATAATGTGCGGCAAATACGCTAAATACGCAAACCCAGAAGATTTTCCATGCGCCGGTATCGGCTCCCAGCCATCCGAACACGCCGGGTCTTGTCACTTTATCCGGAATCAGATTGCTGGTCTTGAGCTCTTCTCCAAGCAATTTATAGCTTGTTATATCTGCTTTTTCATACTCGGGCTTCGTGGCAAGGCTGATAATGATCATCAGCGGGATATTGACGGCAAGCCCGATATGGCACGCATGCAATCCATGCATCAGGCCACCGGGGCTGCCTACATTGATCCAGGCATAGCAAGCCCATGCAAACGACGCCGCTCCGCCAAGAAGGCATGACCAGAATGCGCCGGCAGTCGTTGACCGCCTCCAAAACCATGCACACATGACCGGCATGAAGAGCCCTGAGATTACAATAGCCTGGCCCAAGGACCAGAGAGGCACGAGGATCGGCAGCCAGTTGGCGCAGGCGATGCCTATGGCTACGACGACGGCCAGGGACATTCTGCTGGCGAACAATATCTGTTTGTCAGTCGCATTCTTGTTGATGACTCTGTTATAGATATCCCGTGTCAGCAAGGTCACGCCATTCATCGCGAAGGATGAACCGCATGAGACGATTGTCATGATCAGTCCCGTCAGAATCATGACGCCGACAGCCTTGCCAGCATAGTTAATCGTAAACCATGCATAAAGAGCGTCTCCGCTGAGGCCTTCCGGTACGGTCAGATACCCAAGCACCGCCGCCGCAAAGACGATCATGCCGGCAATGAATGGAAGAACGTTGAAATAAGATCCTGCAAGCACGGCCAGCATGCCGTTCGAGCTCGTCTTGGGCGATTCAGCCATATACGCCCACATATAGATCCACGGGTCAACCAGATAGAATATGCCGAAGGTGATCATCCAGACCGTAAACATCGTCGTATTAACTGACCACATCGTCACAAGTGCCGGCTCGAGCACATTGAACATGTCTGCGACGACCTCGCCCGGGCCGCCGATCACCTTCAGGGCAATCAGCATGAAGAACAAAATGCCGACCGACTGGAGCAGAGACTGGAGCCACTGGTTGATCAGCGCGGAGTATTGACCAGCCGTGACAAGATAGAGCAGCATAATGATGGCGCCAACAAATACGCCTACTTTAATATCCAGGCCAAACATGACATTTGCAACGATGGCAATCGCAAGGAATTGCATGCCGGTAATGACGCCCGGCCTTAAAAACCCGATGATAGACACCGGCAGCCGCAGTGATTCCCCATACCTGGCGCACACGAAATCCGCGATCGTTATCGCGCCGTATTTCCTGCCGAACAGATTGAGCCGGCGCGCAAATGTGAGGATGAAAACAACGCAACCGGTTACAACAAACAGGGACGTCCACATTCCGGAGATCCCGTTCGTATAACCAAGGCTGACATAACCCGCAACGCTCGAACCACCTACAAAGCCGCCCAGATAAGCGGATGCAAGCAGCCAGAATGGTGCCTTCCTGCCTGCGATCAGAAAGTCCTCCGAGGACACGACAAACCTTTTGAACCATATACCGATCAGAATGAATACAACAGCCAGCAGTATGGTCGCAATGATCGTATAAGTGATTACTGACATTTGTTACTCCTTTCATAATAAAGAGACCAAAACATAAGCTTATACTTTTCAAATTCTTACCTTTAAAACTTCCAGCTTAAGTATGATTGCCAGATATACTGTCATCATCACTTCATTCCGTGCCCCCCTTTCCCGGAACTTGATTCCGAATAAAAAATTTCATTTTCATAACCCCATCAGATGGTTATGTTTCTAATATCGAACCCGACGATACCGCATGGACAGATGGCATGATAACAGTCCTGCTGCTCATCGTAATCGAGCACTGAAGTCTTGACGCCGAAACGGGTCAGCATGACCCACGGGTAAATGGCATTCAAAGCTGTCAGGCACACCGACCCAGACTTCTCGTAATTGATCGACGGGCCCTCTAAAATCAACACATCTCCTGCCGGCATGGCTGGGCATTCGGACTTTGTCACTTTGATTTCCACAAGGGACGGCAATGTCGCTTTACATTCATTAGTCATGATCGTAACTCCTTTCATTGATTGTTGAATTCATTAACAATATATAATAGCAATGCGCGTGCCAGTTTTTTCGCTATCATTTTCAATGATCCCAGCCCGAAAAGATAAGGTATCGAATCGAAGTCGATTCGAATATAAATGTTATAACAGCAGATCTATATTGAAATCTAAACGTATAATCGAAAAAAAACCGAAATCGACTCATGGAGTCGATTTCGGTTTGATTAAATCGATAATTTATTGATTTATACTTCATCTCTGCTTATGGATCCTGCGCATGACCGCTGATTGACTTATATTTAACGCATCCGCCACCTTATAGCTGCTCTTGTACTTTTTATAAGCGGCATCGATCAGCTGCTTCTCAACTTCCTCGACCGCTTCCTTAAGAGACATGATTTTATTAACGACTATATCCTCTTCCGGCCGATTTGTCATAATGAGCAAGGTATTAGGGAGGTCGCTGACCTCGATAATGCCCTTGCGATCCGTCACAACCAATCTTTCGATCAGGTTTTCGAGCTCTCGGATATTGCCCGGCCAAACATAGTTCCGCATTTTTTCCATAGCGTCTTTACTTATAATGACGTCTGTCTTGTACTCGTCGCAGAATTTCTTCTGGAAATGCTCGATTAGAAGATCCAGATCCTCGCTTCTGCTGCGTAGTGGCGGTATAAAGAGCGGCACAACATTGATCCGATAATATAACTCCTTGCGGAAACGTCCTTCTTCGATCATCTTCGTCAGATCACTATTAGTCGCAGCAATAAGCCGGATGTTGACTGACGTGGGTTCTTCGCCTCCAACCCTTGTAATGACATGACTCTGCAGCACATTCAGCAGCTTTGCCTGGATCGACAACGGCATGTCGCCGATCTCATCAAGAAACAATGTCCCGCCATCAGCCAATTCGATAAGCCCGCGTTTTCCTCCCACCTTTGCTCCGGTGAATGCTCCGGCAGAATAGCCGAAAAGCTCCGCCTCGATGAGGCTTTCCGGGATCGCCGCACAATTGATTTCGACAAACTTTCCGATGCGCCTGTTGCCGTTTTCATGAATATATCGTGCAAGCATACTTTTCCCGCTTCCCGTTTCACCGGTAATCAGAACGCTGGAATCCGCTTTGGCTACATGACTTGCAAGTTCCTTGAGGGATTCCATCAAAAAACAACCGGACACGATATCAGTAGCGGTTGAATCCACTTCACTTGTCAATTTCGAACGATCCCTGTAATATTTATCAAGCAACTGCAGTTCGCTGATCGAACGCGCATTGCTGACGACATATTTTACATTGCCTTCTTCATCCAAAATCGGTGTGCTCGTGCTGATTACCTCTCCGACCGAAAGCTTTTGTATAAACGTGATTTGACGCTTCTCCTTAATGGCGATCGGCGACATCGAAGGCCGATAAACGCCCAGCCTTTCCATGTCATAAGTAGTCTTTCCCTCGACGAATTCACGAGAGACCTTGCAACGTCTCTCAAATGCGCGATTGACCCGCAGAATCTTCCCTTCGCCATCGCTCACATGGAAATTGTCGGCGCAATTGTCCAGAGCCAGATTCAGCATATCGTTTTCCTGCTTCATTTTTAAAATTTTTTCTTGCAGGGCAGTAAAGGCATACTGATCGATCTTTTCAGGACATTCTATTTCAAGAAGCTCGCATAACTTTTTCAGCAAAACATTGCACTCTTCCATGATTCTACCTCGATTTCGACAGCAGAGAAGTATTTACCTACATTATGAAAAAATATTACTGCTTACTGAGCATAATGAACAAAGATAAAGCGATACCGAGCAAAAAAGACAAATACGAGTGTCTTTTTTCATATTCGCGGGCCTCAGGCAAGAGATGGGATGCGGAAATATAGACCAGAACGCCGACGACTCCGCCGAGAGCCAGTCCCAGAATCGAATCGTCGAGTTTGCTGACGACCGGATAAGTCACAAACGCCCCGACCGGGGTCGTCAGCGCAGCGACGAGGAATGCGATGAAGGCCGCCTTCTTTTCGCCAAGTCCTGCTTTTATCAAAACTGAAAAGGTAATGACACCCTCAGCAAATTCATGGACGACCAATCCCGTCCCCGCGAGTATTCCAACGAAAGTGCTGACGCTGAATGTGACGGAATATATGATCCCGTCTATAAAAGAATGGATCCCTATGCCCTCGATCGCCGTTATGCCAAAGGCCAGCTCGCTCTGTTTTGTCTTGTACTTTATCAGTTTGTTGCTGAAAAACATAAATATGAAGCCTGCCAATGCAGCCAGGCCCGCCTGGTCGTTTTTCCCCAGGGCCTCCGGAAAAGCCATGATCAAAGGTGACGCTATTAGAACACCGGCAGCGAAGCACATGAAGTATTCTTTGTGATCGTCCGCCCAAACCTTGTTCTTATATATGACCCAAATCCCTATACTGTTTACCGCCATAGCGCTCAGCGCAAAAATCGACACCCATGTGAATGAATCAAATTCCGGCATTTCCTATGCACCTCATCAGTGATAATTCGAGTGGTAACGGACAGATTTGATTTCAAATCCGGTTGTTCCATGGTCATCTGAATTTTTTTCACAATGATATTATACCACGTCTCCTGTTTGGCGCAAAACTTGATTTCCAGTTCATCAGTTCATCAGTTCTTTTTCCGCTAAATTGCAAATGAAAAACAGCACGATAATAACCGATATGTAAAATGCAATATTCTTATAAAACACTTTCCCTTCTCCTCTTCAATATTTTAAATTTATTTTAGACATGCGTTTCTTTATTTTTCTCTAAATTATAATGCAAATATCGTGCCAATTCTTCTGCAAATTATTAGCAACGACGGATCCAGTATGCTCCAATTAAAAACCGCGCATGATTCTGGAATGATCCGAATCATACACGGTTCTTATGCATCTGTGGCGCAGATTAGTTCCGCATATGCACTTGACTTCTCATCTGCCGGCAATATCAGAACCGCCGCATTATAACAGGCCCCTGGCGCTTTTGGCGGAAATCAGCCACGGAGCCGGGAACGGCTCCATCATGTTTTTGCTGTTGACCCTGGATACCTCTATGTGTATCGCCTCCGTGCGCTCGAGGCCGTTCTCCCTGAACAGTTCGGGAAGAGACATCAGGATTTCGAAATCCAATGTGTAGATCACAAAGTCCATCACGGGATTGATTGCCAGCAGGCAATTAATTTCTCGGCTGATCCTCGGGGAAGCCACAATAAAAGCGACATCCGGTGGCGGAAGCATATCCAGGATGCCATCCTCGAGCGATTCAGCGATCGTGACATTGCTGAGGCCGAATTTCTCGACATTCTCTTTCATGGTGTCCCTGTCCCTGCCGTCATATTCCACGGCAATGATGCTGCCCTCAGCGGCGATCATGGCCGCCTCCACCGCGATGCTCTCGCCCGATATGATGCATAGGTTATCCTGCTCTCCGATATCCAGTTTATTCATGATGACAGCCCGGACTTCCTGGCACACATAATGCACAGAGCCACTGGAAAAGCGGCTGTTGTCCATGCCTACCGGATAATTCGACGCGGCATTGGGATTCAGGATGAGCATGGCTGCCGAGGCATTGATCCCTCGGTCGATCATGTCCGAGAGCTTGTTGTGCTCGATCTCCCCGGAAGGATCAGAGCCCTCGTTGTACCAGATGTCGCAATCGCCAAGCTCCGCATTCCACATATCATAAAAAATATCGGGATGTCCGGCGTCCGTGAAGACCAGTACTGCATGGTTGTTCATTATCGCAGGGATCAGGTTCTTGTTTTTTCCCGTGATGTCCAGTATCTTCAGCTTTGACAGATCGATCTCAGCATTCTGTGCATAATACCGGAGCCAGGATAAAATGACCTCATTTGTAAATATCGTCGATTCCACAGGCATAACCTCCTTGTTAACAGTAATCATACCATATTTTATTGATTTGTTCGCAATCTCAGCAGAATTTTAAACGCCGGCGCGCTCCAGCAGGCGTTCCCATTTCAGATCCACATACTGCTGGGCTTCTTCGATCATCCATTCGTTGCCCTTCTGGAACATATGGCTGAATCTGCCTTGCGCACGGAGAAAATCTTCCACCGGCAGCTTCTTCTTAGGCATATAGCTTATGCGCCACACCCCTTCTTCGACTTCATATAGAGGCCAGACACAGGTGTCCACCGCGAGCTTCGTGATCTCTGCAAGCTTGCCCATTGGATAGACCCAGCCGCGCGGACATGGGGACAGGACGTTCAAGAAACAGGGGCCTTTGGTATAAATGGCTTTATACGACTTGGTGTGCAGGTCCTTCAAATTTCCTATCGGGGCAGTCTGCGCCACATACGGGATATTGTGGGCCACGAGAATCTCTGTCAGATCCTTTTTGCCCTGTATTTTGCCATTTTGAGCGGAGCCGACAGCCGTGGTCGTCGTTCTGGCGAAACGGGGCGTTGAAGATGAACGCTGAATGCCGGTGTTCATATATGCCTCATTGTCATAACAGACATAGACCATGTCGTGGCCGCGCTCCATAGCGCCCGAAAGCGATTGGAATCCTATATCATAGGTTCCGCCGTCGCCTGCAAAGGTAATGAATTTGACGGTGCCATCCACCTTGCCGCGGCGCTTCAAGGCGTTGTATGCCGCTTCCACACCGGAGCAGGTCGCCGCTGAATTTTCAAAAGCTGAATGAATATAGCTGTCCATATAGGCGGTGTACGGATACATGAAGGTTGAAACCTCCAGGCAGCTGGTGGCATTGACCACCACAGCCCTGTCCTCGGTATCCAGAGCGCGCAGGACTCCTGAAACAACGATCCCGGCTCCGCAGCCGGCGCAGAGCCTGTGGCCTCCGGTGAGTCGAACCGGCTTTTCAACTTCTCTTTTCAGATCATATACTGTGTTCATCTTGTGCCCTCCTCTGTCTCTGGCCCATGTGGACATATACCGGCCCTGTTTCACCGGTCGCTGCGATATTCGCCAGCCGGCCGAACACTTTCTCGACATCCTCAGTCTTCAAGTCGCGGCCGCCAAGACCATAAACGATATCGATCAGATGCGGCCGCTTCTGAAGATCGTACAAAGCGCTGCGGGTCTCGGCAAACAGAGGGCCTCCGTTAGCCGAAAAGCCTTCGGACTTGTCCATGACGGCTACTGCCGCGGTATTGGCCAGCACCCCGGCCAGCTCCTCGCCCGGGAAAGGCCGGAACACCCGGATCTTAACGATCCCAGCCTTGACGCCATCCGCCCGCAGCTTGTCGACAGCTGCCTTGGCAGTTCCGGCGCTTGATCCGATCATCACAAGCGCAAGCTCCGCATCCTCCATCCTGTATTCTTCAAACAGGCCGTAGCGCCGTCCTGAAATCTTTTCGAACTCCGCTGACACCTCCAATATTCGAGCCTTGGCCGCTTTCATCGCCTCAGCCTCCATGACCTTGTGCTCCATGTAATAGGAGCTGATATCATAAGGCCCGACCGCCAGAGGGTTTTCTTTTTTCAGCAGATAGTTTTCGGGCGAATACTCTCCGATAAACCTGCGCACGGCTTCCGTTTCCAAAAGTTCGATATTCTCCACGGCATGGCTTGTTATGAAGCCATCCATGCAGGTCATCACCGGCAGGCGCACGTTCGGGGTCTCGCCTATGGGCATGGCCATAAGAAAATTATCGTAGGCCTCCTGATTATTTTCGGCATAGAGCTGGATCCACCCGGTATCTCTGGCGCCCATGGAGTCGGAATGATCATTATTGATATTGATCGGGCCCGACAGAGCGCGGTTGACGCAGGCCAGCGCAATCGGCAGGCGGCAGGATGCGGCGACGTACAAAAGCTCATACATCAATGCCAGTCCGCAGGACGATGTGGCGCAGACGGCTCTGGCTCCGGCCGCTTCCGCCGCGATGCAAACGGACATCGAGCTATGCTCGGATTCCACGGTCACATATTCAGTATTGACCTCGCCGTTGGCCACGTACTCGGCGAAATGCTCGGGGATCTCCGTCGACGGCGTGATCGGAAACGCTCCCATCACGTCAGGATCGATCTGTTTCATGGCATAAGCAACTGCCTGGTTTCCTGAAAAACAAATGCTCATTTCGCTTCACCTCCGGTCACCATTTTAATAGCGGAGAAGGGGCAGACGTTCTCACAGATGCCGCAGCCTTTGCAGTGCATATAGTCAAATTCCAGACGTTTTCCGTCTTTTACCGGAATGGCGGAATCAGGGCAGAACGGCACGCAAAGCATGCAGTGCTTGCAAGCCTCCGCGAAAAAAACAGGTGTGTCGGTCCTCCAGGTTCCGGTATCGAAGGCCCGAGCCGTCCCCGCCTCGTAAATCTCCCCGCCGGGCGTCAGATCCTCCAAAGGAGTCTGTTCGTTGATATCCTTCGCATATATCATCCTTCCTGCACCTCCTCCATGGATTTTCTAAGCGTCGCCATATTTCCTTCGATCACCTGCATGTTGCCGGCAAATTTATGTTTAAAGGATTCCTCTATATCCGCCAAAAACCGCCCGGTGTCCAAAACGCCGCTGACCTTGACCACCGCGGCCAATAAAGGGGTGTTCGGAAAGTTTCTGCCGAGGATCTCTTCCGAGATGCGGCGGGCATCGATGGTGCAGACTTTTCCGGTCCAGCCCCGAAGCCGCGGGCGTATATCACCCGGAGAGGCGGACGTGTTGACGATGATCGCCCCTCCCTCCTTGAGCCCTCCGGCAACGTCAACGCTGTCCAGCAGGCTCTCATCCAGAACGACCACATAATTTGGGTAATAAATGTTGGAATGGATCGAGCTGCGCTTGTCGCAGATACGGTTATAAGCCGTAATGGGAGCGCCCATGCGTTCCGGGCCATACTCCGGGAATCCCTGTACGAATTTTCCTTCCAGACCGGCCACCTCCGCCAGCAGCAGGCAAGCCATCTTGGCTCCCTGTCCGCCTCGGCCGTGCCAGCGAATTTCCACCATATCGCCTGTCATCATCGCCTTTTCCTCCAGTAATCTTGATTGATATAAAAAAGCCTTCGTTCCGCAAAGGGACGAAGGCTTGAAAACCATTCGCTGTGCCGCCCATTAACAAACATACGCTCATATGCTTCCCTGTGACGGACAAAACCCGTCGGAGCCTACTCACTCCGTCATTGCTTTTGATTTAATTATTTTAAATATACCCACTTGACAATGGTTTGTCAATCATAATATCCATACCGCAACGGCTACAGCGGAAAATGATGAAATGAATTTTCAAGCCGGCGTTAAGTGACCGGCGCTGTACCTGAATTTTCAAATCAGACGTCTATTCTTTAAAGAAATCCTTGAATTTATCTCCAAACAAATCGCCCAGGGTCGTACCTTGCTCATCTTGAACCGATTCAAAAGCGTCCTGAGTCTTCCCCTCCGCTTCTTTCATGCTCAAGCTGATTCTTTTGTCTTGCTCGTCAATATTCAATATGATCGCCTTGATCCTGTCCCCGACCTTTACAATATCGGAGGGCTTTCGGATGTGCTCCGAAGAAATTTCAGACAAATGAACAAGGCCTTCTATTCCAGGCTCTATTTCAACAAAGGCTCCGAAATCGACAAGCCGGACAACAGTGCCGTCAACAAGGTCATCGGCCTTATAATGAGCTCCGATCCCTTTCCACGGATCCTCCTCAACTTTTTTAAGCACCAGGCTGATTTTACCATTCTTTTTGTCGATATTCGCAACAAAAACAGTGACCCTGTCCCCTACCGTGAGAATTTCCGAAGGGTCATTGACGCGATGCCACGCGAGATCGTCCAAATATATGAGTCCTTCCACGCCACCCAAGTCAACAAATGCGCCGAATTTCATCAATTTGGTCACAACGCCCTGCCTCATCTCGCCGGTCTGCAGCTGATCCATCAACTGCTTCATCATGGCTTGCCTTTCAACGACCTCAATAACCTTTCTCGAAAGGACCGCCCTTTTCTTTTCTTTGTCGAAATCCTCGACGACAACCTCGAGTTCCTTTCCGACATAGGAGCCCATATCCTCGACAAATCGATAGGATAAAAGCGAGCCCGGAATAAAGCATCTGACATTTCGATAGGATGCCGAGACGCCGCCTTTGACCACATCCGTAATCTTTACACTGATTTTCTTCTTTTGAGCAAAAGCCTCCTCCAGTTCCTCCCAGCCCACGATTTCCTCGGCGCTTTTATGGGATAGCACCACATTGCCTTCGTTGTCATGCGGATCCGAGACCATGACCGATATCGCGTCTCCTGCCTTATAGTCGTAGCCCTCGGCCATTTCCTCTTTCCTGACGATGCCATCCGAAGTGTGGTTGATATTGACCAGGATCTCTTCGGCATTGACGGCTATGATCGTTCCGTTCAATATGTCTCCTTTATGGACCCTTCTCATAGACTTTTCAATTTCGTCCATGAAATCCGCCATTGTATGTTGATCTTCCATATATTTGAATACCTTCCTTTCCGGTTTGGTATCATTATATCAAAAAAGTCTGCTTTTGCATTCAAATAAATTATGAAAAGGCCGGCCAACCGGCCGGCCAAGGATCTAATGTAAATCAGTTGAAATAGTAAGCCTGTTCTCCATGGATCGCATTGTCGAGTCCGAAATCCTGATCCGTGTCGTCGACTCGGACCGGCGTGATGACATTGATCAGCTTCAGCAGGAGATAGGAGAATACGAATGCATAGGCGGCCGCTAGAATGACCGCGCCGACTTCGACGAGGAAGAACGTCGTTCCACCGAATAAAAGCCCGTCAGCTCCGGCTCCATTGACCGCCGTGCTGCCGAATATCCCGAGGCAAGCCACGCCGAGAATCCCTCCGACGCCGTGGACGCCCCAGACATCAAGGGCGTCATCCCATTGAAGAGTATTCTTAAGTTTAACGGCAAAATAGCAAATCATTCCGGCAAGTATGCCGACGATGACGGCCTTGTCCGTGCTGATGAAGCCAGCCGCCGGCGTGATGGTTGCCAGTCCGGCGACTGCGCCGGTCAGCAGGCCGATGAATCTAGGCTTTCCGGTCTGGATCCACTCGATGGCCAGCCAGGTGATGGCCGCGAAGGACGCCGCGATGTCCGTATTGATGAAGGCCAGCGCCGTGATGCTGTCGACCCTGAGTTCGCTGCCGGCGTTGAAACCGTACCAGCCAAACCAAAGCAGAGCCGTTCCCATGGCGATCAAAGGCACATTATGCGGCTCGCTGGGCTTACAGTGGCGCTTTCCGACAAAGAAGACCGACGCCAGTGCTGCCATTCCCGCTGTGGCGTGAACAACGATGCCGCCCGCGAAATCCAGAACGCCCCACTGCGCTAGGATGCCGCCTCCCCATACCATATGGGCAAACGGGAAGTAGACGAATAAAAGCCAGGCGATCTGGAACAGGATATAGGCCTTAAACTTGACCCTGTCCGCAAAAGCTCCCGTGATCAGCGCCGGCGTGATGATGGCGAACATCATCTGGTAGGCGACAAAAACCAGCAGCGGTACATTGTTGGTAGGCGACAGCACATCGGTGATGGATACACCTCTCAGGAACGCCATGTCGAGGTTTCCGATGATCCCTCCCACATCTCCGCTAAAGCAGAGCGAATATCCGACGGTGTACCACATGATCGTGGTGATGCCCATCGATACAAAGCTCTGCATCATGATTGTTATGACATTTTTCCTGCCGACCAGCCCGCCATAGAAAAACGCCAGTCCCGGCGTCATGAGCATGACAAGGCTTGTGGCGATCAGCATGAAGCCGGTGCTTCCAGTATTGAATTCCATAATATTTCCTCCCTGTTTCTATTTTCGATTAAATCGATAATAATAATGGACGAAAGTATTATGAGCAAAGAGCATGCCAGAATGGAAAAGCAGACTGGGCGCCTGTTTTTTCAACGGATTTCATTGCATCTGCCATTTTCACTGTGCCAAATTCGGCACAGTGTGCCGGCACTCATGACAATATGCCGTATTTATGCATTTTCCTGTAGATCGTTCGTCGCGAAATGCCTAGGGATTCCGCCGCAAGTGTCACATTGCCGGAGTGATCCGAAATGGCCGACCGAATGATACGTTCCTCGATGCGGTCCTTGCTGCTGTCTAGTACGCCGGACTGGCCGCATCTTTCGCCTGACGTAATTATTTCCGGCAGGTCCGCTACTTCGATGACGTCCCCTTCACTGACGACGATGAGCCGTTCGATGACATTTTCCAGTTCCCGGACATTGCCC